>NZ_JAAVXC010000014.1:0-123101 GCF_013416725.1 Pseudomonas sp. SbOxS1 | reverse complement strand
TCCTATGTGCGCCTGACCCGCGCCGCGGTCATGGGCGAGCTGAACCGCGACTACGTGACTGCCGCGCGCCTGGCCGGTGCCGGCCTGCCGCGCCTGATGTTCGTCACCGTGCTGCCTAACTGCATGGCACCGCTGATCGTTCAGGCCACCCTGAGCTTCTCCTCGGCGATTCTCGATGCCGCCGCCCTGGGCTTCCTCGGCCTTGGCGTACAACCGCCAACCCCTGAGTGGGGCACCATGCTGGCCTCGGCCCGCGACTACATCGAACGCGCCTGGTGGGTGGTGAGCCTGCCTGGTTTGACTATTTTGCTCAGCGTGCTGGCAATCAACTTGATGGGTGACGGCCTGCGCGATGCGCTGGACCCGAAACTCAAGAACGCCGCCTGAGGAGATTCCCATGTCACTGCTAGAAATCAAGAATCTCAACGTTCGCTTCGGCGACAAGAACGCGACGCCCGTGGTCGATGGCCTCGACCTGAAAGTCGACAAGGGCGAAGTGCTGGCCATCGTTGGCGAGTCGGGTTCGGGTAAATCCGTGACCATGATGGCGCTGATGGGCCTGATCGAACATCCTGGCATCGTCACCGCCGACTCGCTCAGCTTTGACGGCAAGGACATGCTCAAGCTCAACAATCGCCAGCGTCGGCAGATCGTCGGGAAAGACCTGTCGATGGTCTTCCAGGACCCGATGACCGCGCTGAACCCGAGCTACACCGTCGGTTTCCAGATCGAGGAAGTGCTGCGCCTGCACCTGAAAATGTCCGGCAAGCAAGCACGTAAACGCGCCATCGAACTGCTGGAAAAAGTGGAAATCCCGGGCGCCGCCAGCCGCATGGACGCCTACCCGCATCAACTGTCCGGTGGCATGAGCCAGCGTGTCGCGATCGCCATGGCGATTGCCGGCGAGCCGAAACTGCTGATCGCCGACGAACCGACCACAGCCCTCGACGTGACGATCCAGGCGCAGATCATGGACCTGCTGCTGGCGTTGCAGAAAGAACAGAACATGGGCCTGGTGCTGATCACCCACGACCTCGCGGTGGTGGCCGAAACGGCCCAGCGCGTGTGCGTGATGTACGCCGGGCAAGCGGTCGAAGTCGGCCAGGTGCCGCAACTGTTCGACATCCCGGCGCACCCGTACAGCGAAGCGCTGCTCAAGGCGATTCCGGAACACAGCCTGGGTGCCTCGCGCCTGTCCACCCTGCCGGGCATCGTCCCGGGTCGCTACGACCGTCCGCAGGGCTGCCTGCTGTCGCCGCGCTGCCCCTACGTGCAGGACAACTGCCGCGTGCAGCGTCCAGCCCTTGATCCGAAAAGCCACAGCCTCGCCCGCTGCTTCTACCCGCTGAACCAGGAGGTGGCGTAATGGCCGTCGTACTTACCGCCCGCGACCTGACCCGTCACTACGAAGTGTCCCGTGGCCTGTTCAAGGGTCACGCCACCGTACGCGCCCTCAACGGCGTGTCGTTCGAACTGGAAGCCGGCAAGACCCTCGCCGTCGTGGGTGAGTCGGGCTGCGGCAAATCCACCCTGGCCCGCGCCCTGACCCTGATCGAGGAACCGTCCTCCGGCTCCCTGAAAATCGCCGGCCAGGAAGTCGCCGGCGCCGACAAGGCCCAGCGCAAGCAACTGCGCAAAGACGTGCAGATGGTGTTCCAGAGCCCGTACGCCTCGTTGAATCCCCGGCAGAAAATCGGTGACCAGCTGGCCGAGCCGCTGTTGATCAACACCAACCTGTCGGCCACCGAACGTCGCGAAAAAGTTCAGGCGATGATGAAGCAGGTGGGCTTGCGCCCTGAGCACTACCAGCGTTATCCGCACATGTTCTCCGGCGGTCAGCGCCAGCGGATCGCCCTGGCTCGCGCGATGATGCTGCAACCGAAAGTGCTGGTGGCCGACGAACCGACCTCGGCGCTGGACGTGTCGATCCAGGCGCAGGTGCTGAACCTGTTCATGGATTTGCAGCAAGAGTTCAACACCGCCTACGTGTTCATCTCGCACAACCTGGCGGTGGTGCAACACGTCGCCGATGACGTGATGGTGATGTACCTCGGCCGCCCGGTGGAAATCGGTCCGAAAAACGACATCTACGAGCGCCCGCTGCACCCGTACACCCAGGCGCTCCTGTCGGCCACCCCGACCATTCACCCGGACCCCAACAAGCCGAAAATCAAGATCGTCGGCGAGTTGCCCAACCCGCTGAACCCGCCACCCGGCTGCGCGTTCCACAAGCGCTGCCCGTATGCGACCGAGCGTTGCAAAACTGAAGAGCCGGCCTTGCGTCCACTCGATAATCGGCAGGTGGCTTGCCACTACGCCGAGCAGTTTCTCGACGGCGCGGCGTAACGAAATGTGGGAGCGAAACTGCTCCCACCATTGACGCAAACCCCCTTCCTCAGGACTGCGCATCAGTTCGGTGGAAGGGGTTTTCTTTTGTCTGCGATTTACGTCTGGCTGTCGCCTTCGTCGGAGTCATCGGAGTCCGGCTCATCGGTGGTCGAGTCATCATCGTTGTCGGCACCACCCTGCCCCTTGTCGCCCGGTTCCGACTCAGACTTGGCGATCATCAAATCACCGTGGGTTCCCTGCCCGCTAGACGCCTGGGTCTCGTGATCCTCACACTCGGCCCAGACCGCCGAACTGCCGAGGGCCAGCATCAGCAAAACCTTCAACAGCAACACAACGCGTAGCAACTTGTTCATGTCGAATCCTTCCTTTTGCAGGTGAAACATTTGTGCCTGGCTGGCGCTCTCTGAAATCTAGTTCCGATCAGCCGGGTTCTCCAGATAGGACGCTAACGACTGGGCGGAAATGCCGTGGAAGTAGAGACTGGTTTTGAATAAGGGTTATGCCAAAAAAATCAAAAGATCGCAGCCTTCGGCAGCTCCTACACCGATCCTTGTAGGAGCTGCCGAAGGCTGCGATCTTTTGATCTTCAGGTTATCAATCTGAGCCGGCTATTGGGACGCAGAGCGTCCCGGGCTGCATTCCCACGCAGAGAGTGGGAACGATCAGGTTCGCCAACAAAAAACCCCGCAGCTTTCGCAACGGGGTTTTTGGTGTTTCAACTCAGCGCTTAGTGATGCTCACGCGTTGCACGGAATTTCACGTCCGGCCAGCGTTCTTCCATCAGTGCCAGGTTGACCCGGGTCGGCGCGAGGTAGGTCAGGTGACCGCCGCCGTCCAGTGCCAGGTTTTCCACGGCCTTGTTGGTGAATTCCTCAAGCTTCTTCTTGTCGCTGCATTCGATCCAGCGCGCGGAGTACACGGTGATCGGCTCGTAGGAGCACTCGACCTTGTATTCCTCTTTCAGGCGACTGGCGACCACGTCGAACTGCAGCACACCGACGGCACCCAGGATGATGTCGTTGCTGCGCTCGGGGAAGAACACCTGGGTCGCGCCCTCTTCGGCCAGCTGTTGCAAGCCCTGGCGCAGTTGCTTGGATTTCAACGGATCGCGCAGGCGTACGCGGCGGAACAGTTCCGGGGCGAAGTGCGGGATGCCGGTGAAGCCCAGGACTTCGCCTTCGGTGAAGGTGTCGCCGATCTGGATGGTGCCGTGGTTGTGCAGGCCGATGATGTCGCCGGCAAACGCTTCTTCCAGTTGCTCACGTTCGGAGGAGAAGAAGGTCAGGGCATCGCCGATCCGCACGTCCTTGCCGGTGCGCACGTGGCGCATCTTCATGCCTTTTTCGTACTTGCCGGAGCAGATCCGCATGAAGGCGATACGGTCGCGGTGTTTCGGGTCCATGTTCGCCTGGATCTTGAAGATGAAGCCCGAGAACTTCTCTTCCACCGGCTCCACGGTGCGCTCGTTGGCTACGCGTGCCAGCGGGCGCGGTGCCCAGTCGACCACCGCGTCGAGTACGTGATCGACACCGAAGTTGCCCAGTGCGGTACCGAAGAACACCGGGGTCAGTTGGCCGTCGAGGAATTCCTGCTGGTTGAACTCATGGCAGGCGCCCTGCACCAACTCCAGCTGCTCGATGAAACGCTCGTACTCGTCACCCAGGTGGGCGCGAGCTTCATCGGAATCGAGCTTCTCGATGATCTTGGTTTCGGTGCGCTCGTGGCCGTGACCGGCGGTGTAGACGATGATGTAGTCGTCGGCGAGGTGGTAAACGCCCTTGAAGTCACGGTAGCAGCCAATCGGCCAGGTGATCGGCGCCGCCTTGATCTTGAGGACCGCTTCGATCTCGTCGAGCAGTTCGATCGGGTCGCGAATGTCACGGTCGAGTTTGTTGATGAAGCTGACGATCGGCGTGTCACGCAGACGGCAGACGTCCATCAGGGCGATGGTACGAGGCTCGACGCCTTTACCGCCGTCGAGAACCATCAAGGCCGAGTCCACCGCAGTCAGGGTGCGGTAGGTGTCTTCGGAGAAGTCTTCGTGGCCCGGGGTGTCGAGCAGGTTGATCATGTGTTCGCGATACGGGAACTGCATGACCGACGTGGTAATGGAAATACCCCGTTGCTTTTCCATTTCCATCCAGTCGGAGGTGGCATGGCGATCGGATTTACGGGATTTCACCGTACCGGCCACCGCAATCGCCTTGCCCATCAGCAAGAGCTTCTCGGTGATGGTGGTCTTACCGGCATCGGGGTGGGAAATAATGGCGAAAGTGCGGCGTTTCGCGACTTCGGCGGCCTGTTTGGTCATGGGAAATCGCCTGGCAGGTGATTCAAAAAAGGGCGCAGATTATAGCCCAAGTTGATTCAATAACCGAACCGTTGAGCACATTAGGGGTGGCCAAATGCTGCCTCAGATGGGAACCTTTTAAAGCACGGAGACGTCCACTCCCCCGTAACGACCACTCGTCGGGGGCCTGAAACACCCGCGATTCGGCCTGACGAGGCTGTGCTCATGGCTCGTTTGCCGTGCGCCTAGCCCCTGTAGGAGCGAGCCTGCTCGCGATGGACGTCAACGATAACGCGGGGTACCTGAATGTACGCGTTGTCTGGATTTTCTTCGCGAGCAGGCTCGCTCCTACAGGGGAACGCACTCGGCATGAGCTGCTTCTCGCGATCATTTTTTCGGCAGCCAGGAATGGCGTTGCCACACGAAAAAGTGTTCGCCGACTGAAAAAAAGGAGTCCGCCTGTGGCTATTCGCTATGGCAAAGGGCTGATAGGAGGCGCGCTGGTAATCGCCCTTCTGGCCCTGCTGGTCCACTGGATCGGCATCAACACGATCGAACACTACCGCGACGATTTGTTGTTTTACCTGCAAGCTCATCTGATTCTCGTCCTCGCTTCCATGCTGGCCGCCCTTGTCGTGGGCATTCCTGCCGGCATCTTCCTCAGCCGCCCGACCATGGTTGGACGCGCCGAACGCTTCATGCAGATCTTCAACATCGGCAACACCGTGCCGCCACTGGCCGTGCTGGCCATCGCCCTGGGCGTCCTCGGCATCGGCAGCGGTCCCGCGATCTTCGCCCTGTTCCTCGCCTCATTGTTGCCGATCGTGCGCAACACCTACGAAGGCCTGAAAAACGTCCAGGGTTCGCTCAAGGAAGCAGCCGTCGGCATCGGCATGACCCCGCCTCAAGTGCTATGGCAGGTCGAACTGCCAAACGCCATGCCGATCATCATCGGCGGCGTGCGCGTGGCATTGGCGATCAACGTCGGGACGGCGCCCCTGGCGTTCCTGATCGGCGCCAACAGCCTGGGCAGCCTGATCTTCCCCGGCATCGCCCTGAACAACCAGCCGCAACTGCTGCTGGGCGCGGCCTGCACCGCCCTGCTGGCCTTGTTGCTCGACGCTCTGGTGACACTCGCCAGCCGTCTCTGGCTCGAACGCGGTTTGCGCCCGTCTTAAGCCTCGGCAAAGGAATCAACATGAAGACTTCAAGCTTTTTACTAGGCTGCGTCCTGCTGTGCGCAGGATTTGCCCACGCCGCGGAAAAACCGCTGATCCGCATTGGCGCCCGGGTGTTCACCGAACAGACGCTGCTGGCGGAAATCACCTCCCAGTACCTGCGCACCAAGGGTTATGACGTACAAGTGACCGGCGGCCTGGGCAGCAATCTGGCCCGCAGCGCCCACGAAAGCGGGCAACTGGACATGCTCTGGGAATACACCGGCGTGTCGTTGGTGGCCTACAACCATGTCAGCGAAAAACTCGACAGCCAACAGTCCTACGCCCGGGTGAAAGAACTCGACGGGAAAAAGGGCTTGGTCTGGCTGACGCCGTCGAAATTCAGCAACACCTATGCCCTGGCCCTGCCCAAAAACGTCGCCGACCGGTACCCCCAAATCAACACCATCAGCGAGCTGAACAAGGTGCTGCGCCAGGAGGCCGGGACCAACAATCTGGTAGCGCTCGACACCGAGTTCGCCAATCGTTCGGACGGGCTCGGCGGCATGGTGCAGCTGTACGACATGAACCTGACCCGCAAGAACATCCGGCAGATGGACGCAGGCCTGGTCTACACCGCCCTGCGCAACGGCCAGGTATTTGCCGGCCTGGTCTACACCACTGACGGTCGCTTGAACGCCTTCAAGCTCAAGTTGCTGGAAGACGACAGGCATTACTTCCCCGACTACACCGCAGCGCCCGTGGTTCGCCAGGCCTACCTCGATGCGCATCCGCAACTGGCCGACCAGCTCAAGCCACTGGCTGAACTGTTCGACGACAACACCATGCGCGAGCTCAACGCGCGGGTCGATGTCGATCACCAGAGCCCTTCAGCCGTTGCCGCGGATTTCCTGCGCCAACACCCATTGAACTGAAGGAGCAAGACTCATGGAATTGTTCAACGCCTTTTCCCACCTCGACTGGCAGCAGGTGCTGCAGCTGACCGGGCAACACATCACCCTGGTCGGCATCGCCGTGACCCTGGCGATTGTGGTTGGCGTGCCGCTGGGCGTGCTGATGACGCGCTTCCCAAGTCTCGCCGGCCCCCTGCAAGCCAGCGCCACGGTGCTGCTGACCGTGCCGTCGATTGCGCTGTTTGGCCTGCTGCTGCCGTTCTACTCGAAATTCGGCCAGGGCCTGGGGCCGATGCCGGCGATCACCGCGGTATTTCTCTACTCGTTGTTGCCGATCATGCGTAACACCTACCTGGCCCTGACCAACGTCGAACCGGGCATCCGCGAAGCCGCGCGCGGCATCGGCATGACCTTCGGCCAGCGCCTGCGCATGGTCGAATTGCCCATCGCCGTACCGGTGATCCTCGCCGGCGTGCGCACCGCCGTGGTCATGAACATCGGTGTCATGACCATTGCCGCCACCATCGGCGCCGGTGGCCTCGGTGTACTCATCCTCGCTTCCATCAGCCGCAGCGACATGTCGATGCTGATCGTCGGCGCCGTGCTGGTCAGCCTGCTGGCCATCTTCGCCGACCTGCTTTTGCAATGGCTGCAACGCTCGCTGACTCCAAAAGGACTGCTCAAATGATCGAACTTCAAAACCTCAGCAAGACCTTCCAAAGCAACGGCAAAGACGTGAAAGCCGTGGACTCGGTAAGCCTGACCGTCAATGAAGGCGAAATTTGCGTGTTCCTCGGGCCTTCGGGCTGCGGCAAAAGCACCACGCTGAAGATGATCAACCGCCTGATCAAACCGACCTCGGGCAAGATCCTGATCAATGGCGAAGACACCACAGGTCTCGACGCCGTGACCCTGCGCCGCAACATCGGTTATGTGATCCAGCAGATCGGCCTGTTCCCCAACATGACCATCGAAGAAAACATCGTGGTGGTGCCCAAACTGCTGGGCTGGGACAAGCAGAAATGCCACGACCGCGCTCGCGAGCTGATGAGTATGATCAAGCTCGAACCCAAGCAATACCTGCATCGCTACCCTCGGGAATTGTCCGGTGGCCAGCAACAGCGGATCGGCGTGATTCGCGCGCTGGCCGCCGATGCACCGCTGCTGTTGATGGACGAACCGTTCGGCGCGGTCGACCCGATCAACCGCGAGATGATCCAGAACGAGTTCTTCGAGATGCAGCGGGCGCTGAACAAGACCGTGATCATGGTCAGCCATGACATCGACGAAGCCATCAAGCTCGGCGACAAGATCGCGATTTTCCGCGCCGGTAAACTACTGCAGATCGACCACCCGGATACCCTGCTGGCGCACCCGGCGGACGACTTCGTCAGCAACTTCGTCGGCCAGGACAGCACCCTCAAGCGCCTGCTGCTGGTCAAGGCCGAAGACGCGGCGGACAACGCGCCATCGGTCAGCCCGCAAACGCCGGTGGCCGATGCGCTGGAGTTGATGGATGAGCATGACCGGCGATACGTGGTGGTCACCTGCGCCGAGAACAAGGCCCTGGGTTATGTACGCCGTCGAGACCTGCACCGTCAGGCCGGCACTTGCGGACAGTACCTGCACGAGTTCAACGCCACGGCAGCGTATGACGAGCATTTGCGCATCCTGTTGTCGCGGATGTACGAGTTCAACCGCTCGTGGCTGCCGGTGATGGATGCCGAGCGGGTGTTCCTTGGGGAAGTGACGCAGGAATCGATTGCCGAGTATCTGAGTTCCGGCAAGTCGCGTGGGGGCAAGACCAGCATCGTTTCGCCTGCAGAGGTTGCGTTGGCCTGACTGACGCCTTCGCGGGCAAGCCTCGCTCCTACGGATTCGGTGTCGTGCAAACAATAACGCACACCCCCAATCTGTAGGAGCGAGGCTTGCCCGCGAATGGGGCACCTCAATTCCCGCTGACGCACCTCAAATATCCCTCCAAGGGGAACATCACACCGTCACACAGGTCCGTTACATCAGTAGTTGTAAGGGACCGCACGACGGATGCGTGCAAAAACGCGACATTTTTTGTTGATCTCAAGCCCCTCACGCCCTAAAGTTCGCGCCGAACGTCCATGCTGGAAACGATCCATCCGGCTCAAGTACTGACGACGAGACAGCAAGGCCAAGGGAAAGCAGCGCTTCCCATGGCCTTTTTGCTTTCGGCGACATGCCTTGGGAAGTAGGCGAACCAAAGTGGGGATACGGAGGACGTTCATTTGCACCCATTGATAATTTCAGTTTGCCAGTAGGAGTTCCCAGCATGTCGATCCAGGTCGAAGACTATTTCGCGCGCGATACCTTTCAGAAAATGAAGGCGTTCGCCGACAAGCAAGAAACCCCGTTCGTGGTGATCGACACCGCGATGATCAGCCAGGCCTACGACGACCTGCGCGCCGGTTTCGAATTCGCCAAGGTCTACTACGCGGTCAAGGCCAACCCGGCCGTGGAAATCATCGACCTGCTCAAGGAGAAAGGCTCGAGCTTCGACATCGCCTCGATCTACGAGCTGGACAAAGTACTGAGCCGCGGCGTCAGCGCCGACCGGATCAGCTACGGCAACACCATCAAGAAATCCAAGGACATCCGCTACTTCTACGAGAAGGGCGTGCGCCTGTATGCCACCGACTCCGAAGCCGACCTGCGCAACATCGCCAAGGCCGCACCGGGCGCGAAAGTCTACGTACGTATCCTGACCGAAGGCTCGACCACCGCCGACTGGCCGCTGTCGCGCAAATTCGGCTGCCAGACCGACATGGCCATGGACTTGCTGATCCTTGCCCGTGACCTGGGCCTGGTGCCGTACGGCATCTCCTTCCACGTAGGTTCGCAGCAGCGCGACATCAGCGTCTGGGACGCCGCGATCGCCAAGGTCAAGGTGATCTTCGAACGCCTGAAGGAAGAAGACGGCATCGTGTTGAAGCTGATCAACATGGGCGGTGGCTTCCCGGCCAACTACATCACCCGCACCAACAGCCTGGAAACCTACGCCGAGGAAATCATCCGCTTCCTCAAGGAAGACTTCGGTGACGACCTGCCGGAAATCATCCTGGAGCCGGGCCGTTCGCTGATCGCCAACGCCGGCATCCTGGTCAGTGAAGTCGTACTGGTCGCCCGTAAATCCCGTACCGCCGTCGAGCGTTGGGTGTACACGGACGTGGGCAAGTTCTCCGGCCTGATCGAAACCATGGACGAAGCCATCAAGTTCCCGATCTGGACCGAAAAGAAAGGCGAGATGGAAGAAGTCGTCATCGCCGGCCCAACCTGCGACAGCGCCGACATCATGTACGAAAACTACAAGTACGGCCTGCCACTGAACCTGGCCATCGGTGATCGCCTGTACTGGCTGTCGACCGGCGCGTACACCACCAGCTACAGCGCGGTTGAGTTCAATGGCTTCCCGCCGTTGAAATCTTTCTACGTGTAAAAGCTGTACGCAGAAATCAAAAAGCCCATGACATGTCATGGGCTTTTTTGTGCCTGATCGTTCCCACGCTCTGCGTGGGAATGCAGCCCGGGACGCTCCGCGTCCCATCAGAAGCCGAACGCGGAGCGTCCGAAGAGGCATTCCCACGCAGAGCGTGGGAACGATCTGTCTTCAGGTGTGCCTACAATTCGGCGCAACGTTTGGCGTAGTCGTCGGCCATTGCGCGAATCCGGGGCTCGGTTGCGCCCATGAGCGCCTGGCTCGCCACCCGAAGAAAGTTCAGATTGCCATTGGCCAATGCCTTGCGTAGCCAGCCCAATGCCGTGTCGATACTCCCCTCTGCGGCCAACACCGCCGCAAAACTGAACTGCCCACGAAAATCCCCTCCCTCTGCCGAGCGCCGATACCAGTCCCGAGCCGCTTGGGGATCTGCCGGGCAAGCGCGCCCCTCTTCCAGATAGCGCCCCAGCAGGTTCATCGATTTCGCATGGCCAAGCTCGGCAGCACGCTGATATAGATTCAGTGCCTGGACCTGATCCTCGGCCACTCCGCGCCCGGTCGCCAACAGATTGGCGTAGTTGTACATCGCCCAATCCAATCCAGCATCAGCTGCAACTTTGTAATGCCTGGCGGCGACTGAAGCATCCGCAGCACAGCCCCAACCATGCTCATGACAACGGCCGAGCATGTTACGCGCCATCAGATGTCCACTTTGGGCGGCAATCCCGAACCAGCGCACCGCCAGCGGCTGATCCTGGGCGATCCCGCGCCCGTCCAGCAGGATCTGCCCGAGCAACGCCTGGGCATCGACAACCCCTTCGCGGGCCGCCATCAGAATCGCCTGGGCAGCACGCGCCGGGCTTTCATCGAGCATGGCCTTGAGGCGTTCACCGTCGAGCACTTCCTCGCGGCGCAATTGAAAACTCATACTTCGACCCAGCGACGCAACAGGTTGTGATAGGTACCGGTCAGTCGAATCAGCGAAGGGTGATCGGGCACATCCTGGGTCAACTGCCGGATCGCCCCGTCCATCTCGAACAACAGCGCACGCTGGCTGTCTTCGCGCACCAGGCTCTGGGTCCAGAAAAACGAGGCGTAGCGCGTACCACGGGTGACGGCGTTGACCTTGTGCAGGCTGGTGCCGGGGTACAGCACCATATCGCCAGCCGGCAGCTTCACGCGTTGGGTGCCGTAGGTGTCCTGGATTTCCAGTTCGCCGCCGTCGTAATCCTCCGGTTCGCTGAAGAACAGCGTGGCCGAGAGGTCGGTGCGCACCCGTTCGATACTGCCCTTGGGCTGACGCACGGCGTTGTCGATGTGGAAGTCAAAACTGCCGCCGGCCGTGTAACAGTTCAGCAACGGAGGAAACACCTTGTGCGGTAACGCCGCCGACATGAACTGCGGATTTTTCCACAGCCGCTCCAGCATGGCCGCACCGATCTCCTTGGCCAGCGGGTGACCTTCAGGCAACTGCAGATTGTGCTTGGCCTTGGCCGACTGGTAACCGGCCGTGATCTTGCCATCGGTCCAATCGGCCTGTTGCAGAGCCTCGCGAATGCGCTGCACTTCTTCTTTTTCGAACAAGCCGGGAATGTGCAGCAGCATGGGGCAAGCACCAGAAAGCAAAGGGGTGCCAATGGTATTGATTCTTATTGCCCGTGTAAAACCCGCTAGACGAACGAAACAGTAAAAACCGTAAGGTTAAATTGTAAAGATTGTAAATTCAGTGCGAATAGTAATTTTTCGCAATTGATACAAATACGTGTTTACCCTATATTCCGCCGCCTCAAATCCTTGGGGAGGGGAATAAAAAATGTCACGTCAACACCCACAACTACCGGTCAGTTCACCGCGCCTGCTCGCTTCCGCAATTGGCGTGGCAATCACTGCCGGCTCTGCGGGCCACATGGTCTTCGCCGCTGAAAAAGCCGACGAGAAAGCGCCGAGCAACACGATTTCCCTGGGCGCTACGGCGATTACCGGCGAAGCCCAGGACGCGACCTCCTACAACGTCGAAAAAGCCTCCTCGCCCAAGTACACCGCGCCGCTGGTAGATACGCCGCGCTCGATCACCGTCATCCCGCAACAAGTCCTCAAGGACACCGGCGCCCTGAACATGCAGGACGCACTGCGTACCGTCCCGGGCATCACCTTCGGTGCCGGTGAAGGCGGCAACCCCCAGGGCGACCGTCCGTTCATCCGCGGTTTCGATGCCCAGGGCGATACCTACCTGGACGGCGTGCGCGATACCGGTTCGCAGAGCCGCGAAATCTTCGCCGTTGAATCGATCGAAGTCAGCAAGGGCCCCAACTCGGCCATTGGCGGTCGCGGCGCTGCCGGCGGCAGCATCAACCTGGTGAGCAAGAAAGCCCACCTGGGCGACTCGTTCGACGGTGGTTTTACCTGGGGTTCGGACCAGACCCAGCGCTACACCATGGACGGCAACTACCAGTTCTCCGACACCGTTGCCGGTCGTCTGAACCTGATGAGCCACGAAAGCAATGTCGCCGGCCGCGAAAGCGTCGATTACGATCGCTGGGGCGTCGCGCCATCGCTGGCCTTCGGCTTGGGCACCGATACCCGCGTCAACCTTGATTACTACCATCTGGAAAGCAACGACACGCCGGATTCGGGTATTCCCTACACCATCCCGGCCGGTGGCTCGGCTGCCCGCACCAAGTCCAACCCGGACAAGCCTTACGCTGGCGGCGACAGCAGCAACTTCTATGGCCTGACCGATCGTGACTTCCGCAAGGGCCGTACCGACACCGCGACCATCGCCATCGAGCACGACCTGAACGACGCGCTGACCGTCAAGAACACCCTGCGCCACGGCAGCAGCATGCAGGACTACATCCTGACCCAGCCGGACGACAGCAAGGGCAACGTCAACAACGGTACCGTGTGGCGTCGCGCCAACACCCGTGTCAGCAACACCGATACGACGACCAACCAGACCGACCTGTTTGGTGATGTCTACATCGCCGGCTTCAAGAACAGCTTCTCGACCGGTATCGAGTTGAGCCGCGAGGAAAGCAAGAAGTCCTCGTACACCGTCAACACCGACACCACGCCAACGAATCCGCTTCTGGGGCCCACCGTTTGCTCGCCAGCTTTGGTCGGCGCACCAAGTGGCTACAACTGCACCTCGCTGTCGAACCCGAACCCGAACGATCCATGGAACGGTTCGATCAGCCGCAACTACGCCGGCACCGACACCAAGGCCAACACCTACGCAATGTACGTGTTCGACACCCTGGAGTTGTCCGAGCAGTGGCTGGTGAACATGGGCCTGCGCTACGACCATTTCGACACCCAGTACCGCACCTATGATGCCTCCGGGGCAACGGTCGTGAACAAAGGCGTGCCGGCCAAGGCCAAGGACACCAGTGAGTTCGTCACCGGTCAGTTCGGCGTCGTTTACAAACCTGCTGATAACGGCAGCATTTATGCTTCGTACGCCACCTCTGCCACCCCTCCAGGCAACACGCTGGGTGAAGGCATGGAAGGCAACGCGCTGGGTAATACCCCGGATCGCAACGGCAACCAGATAAACAGCGACATGGAGCCGGAAACCACCAAGAACTACGAAATCGGTACCAAGTGGGACCTGCTCAACGATCGCCTGTCGCTGACTGCCGATATCTTCCGCACCGAGAAGGAAAACGCCCGCGTCCAGGTCGATACCACCTCGTACGAAAACGCCGGCAAGACCCGTGTTCAAGGCATCGAGCTGTCGGCCACTGGCAAGATCACCGACAAATGGCAAGTCTTCGCCGGCTACGCCTACATGGACAGCGAGCAGGTCGACGGTGGTCCGCTGCCAGCCAACAAGGCCAACGACGGCAACGAACTGCCTAACACGCCGAAAAACAGCGCCAGCCTGTGGACGACCTACCAGGTCACGCCGAAGCTGACCATCGGTGGCGGTGCGTTCTATGTCGATGACGTGTTCGGCAGCGTGGCCAACACCACCATGGTCAATGACTATGTGCGCTACGACGCCATGGCCGCCTACAAGCTGACCAAGAACATCGACTTGCAGCTGAACGTGCAGAACCTGACCGACGTCACCTACTACGACAAGGCGTTCTCCACCCACTTCGCCAACCAGGCGGCGGGTCGGACTGCCTTGCTGAGCACCAACTTCCACTTCTGACCAATGTGGGAGCGAGCCTGCTCGCGAATACGGCATCCGTCGCAACGCATTTGTCGCGGCTGATATTGCCTTCGCGAGCAGGCTCGCTCCTACAGGGAGTAGCCGGCAGTCAGGCCAAGCCCCGTTCATCCAGGTGAACGGGGCTTTTGTGTGTAAAGGGAATGTTTCTCGACAACCCACGGCATAATGCGCGCCGTGATGATTACTTTTGAACGAACAAGGCGAGCGACGTGTTGAAGAAAACCCTGTTCCAGTTGCACTGGTTTTTTGGCATCAGCGCCGGACTGGTCCTGGCCCTGATGGGCATCACCGGTGCGGCGGTCTCGTTTCAGGATGAAATCCTGTACGCGCTGAATCCTTCCGTGCTGCAGGTCCAGAAACAGGTCGCCGGCGTGCTGCCACCCGCCGATCTGGTGGAGAAGATCGAAACGGCGACGCAGATGAAAGTCGCGATGCTCTCGGTCGGCATCGACAGCGACGTTGCCGCCAAAGTCTTCTTCACCCCGCCAGCGGGCGAGCGTCGCGGCCCCATGCGTTACGTCGACCCGTACACCGGTGAACTCCTGGGCGACGCCAGCGGCCAAGGCTTCTTCGGCCTGATGCTGCAACTGCACCGCTTCCTCGCCATGGGCGATACCGGCCGGCAGATCACGGGCGCCTGCACCCTGATCCTGGTGTTCTTCTGTCTCTCCGGCCTATACCTGCGCTGGCCTCGCCAGTGGAAAAGCTGGCGCGCCTGGCTGACCCTCGACTGGAAGAAAAAAGGTCGCAGCTTCAATTGGGACCTGCACTCGATTGCCGGCACCTGGTGCCTGGTGTTTTACCTCCTGGCCGCGCTGACCGGCTTGTCCTGGTCCTACGAGTGGTACAACAAGGGCCTGACTCGCCTGCTCTCCGATTCGCCACAGAATGAACGTGTACGCGGCGGGCGCGGCCCTGCGCCAAGTGGCCCAGCTCCGGTGGCCGATTACTCGGCGATGTGGAGCAGCATCTACAGCGCTGCCGGCCCCGACCTGAGCTTCTACAACACCCGCATGCCGCCCGTGGCCGGGCAACCGGCAACCGTTTTCTACCTGTTGAAAAACTCGCCCCATGACCGTGCGCTGAACCAGATCACCCTCGACCCGGTGACCGGCGCGATCAAACGACATGACCGCTACAGCGACAAGAGCCTCAAGGCGCAGCTGTTGACCAGCATCTATGCGCTGCACGTAGGCAGCTACTTCGGCATCGTCGGGCGCATCATCCTGACGCTCACGGCCCTGAGCATGCCGCTGTTCTTCGTCACCGGCTGGCTGCTGTACCTTGATCGTCGGCGCAAGAAACGCCAGATCAAGGACGCCCGCAAAGGCCTGGCGCAACCCGGCAGCGACATCCCGGCCTGGCTCATCGGTTTCGCCAGCCAGAGTGGCTTTGCCGAGCAACTGGCCTGGCAGACCGCCGGCCAGTTGCAGGCGGCGGGCCTGCCGGTGAAGGTGCAGCCGCTGGCAAATGTGAGCGAGCAGGACCTGCATGCGTCGAACAACGCGCTGTTTGTGGTCAGCACCTTCGGTGACGGCGAAGCGCCGGACAGCGCCCGGGGTTTCGAGCGCAAGGTGCTGGGCCGGGCGTTGAGCCTCGATAGCCTGAACTACGCCGTGCTGGGACTCGGCGACCGGCAGTATCAACACTTCTGCGGATTCGCCCAGCGCCTGCACAAGTGGCTCGGCGAGCATGGTGGCAAGACCCTGTTCGCGCCGGTGGAAGTCGACAGCGGCGACCCCTATGCCTTGCGTCACTGGCAGCAGCAACTGGGCCTGTTGACCGGCCAGGCGCCGATCGACACCTGGCAGGCGCCGCGTTACGACAACTGGACCCTGACGCGCCGGGAGCTGCTCAACCCGGACAGCAGCGGTTCCCCGGTCTACCTGCTTGGCCTCGCTGCCCCCACCACCAGTAGCTGGCTGGCCGGTGACCTGGTGGAGGTGCTGCCGCGCAATTGCCCTTGGGCCATCGAGCACTTCCTCGACGGCCTGGGGATCGATGGCCGGGCCACGATCGAACTCGACGGCTTGTCGCAAACGCTGGAGCAGGCCCTGGCCGGTCGCCAGTTGCCTGAGAACCGTACGCACCTGGTCGGCTTGCATGCCCAGGCGCTGGTGGCGGCGCTGGTGCCTCTGGCGATGCGCGAATATTCCATCGCCTCGATTGCTGCCGACGGCATCCTCGAACTGATCGTGCGCCAGGAACTGCATCCCGATGGCACCCTTGGCGTCGGTTCCGGCTGGCTGACCGAACACGCCCCCGTGGGCGGCAGCATCAGCCTGCGCGTGCGGCGCAACAGCGGTTTCCATCTGCCCAATGAACCGGTGCCGATGATCCTGCTGGGCAACGGCACGGGACTCGCCGGCTTGCGTAGCCTGCTCAAGGCGCGGATCGCGGATGGTCAGCAACGTCAGTGGTTATTGTTCGGCGAGCGTAATCGCGAACACGACTTCCTGTGCCGCGATGAGCTGCAAGAGTGGTTGATTGCTGGCGATCTGGAGCGCCTGGACCTGGCATTCTCGCGCGATCAAGCCGAGAAGATCTACGTGCAGGATCGCTTGCGCGAATCGGCCGGAGAGCTGAAGAAATGGCTGGCGGACGGTGCGGTGATCTACATCTGTGGCAGCCTTCAGGGGATGGCCGCGGGCGTTGATCAAGTGCTGAACGATGTATTGGGCGCCGCTGAAGTCGAGCGCCTGATCGAACAAGGCCGCTACCGCCGCGACGTCTACTGACACTACGGCCTGATCGTTCCCACGCTCTGCGTGGGAATGCCTCAACGGACGCTCCGCGTTCGGCTCCGGAAGGGACGCGGAGCGTCCCGGGCTGCATTCCCACGCAGAGCGTGGGAACGATCAACGTGCGCAACTAGACCGGTTGCAACGTCTGCTCAAACACCGCCACCCCATCCAGATCCCGCAACACCACACTCAACGCCCCGCTCTGCCCATCGATATTCACCTCGCCAAAAAACTGAAACCCGGCAAACGGCGAGAGGTTTTGCGCAGGTGGCGCTTTCTCGAACACCACTTCAGGGCCAAAGGTCTTGTCCAGCGTGTCCGGGCCGAAGCTCCCCGCATTCAGCGGCCCGGCGACAAACTCCCAGAACGGCTCAAAGTCCTGGAACGCCGCTCGGTCCGGGTGATAGTGATGTGCCGCGCAATAGTGCACATCCGCCGTCAGCCAGACAAAATTGCGCACCTGCTGCACCCGCAGAAAACCCAGTAGCTCGGCAATCTCCAGCTCCCGCCCCTGGGCCGGCCCGGGGTCACCGTTGGCCACCGCTTCCCAGCGCGTCACGCCAGGGCTGACCTCGCCATCCGGTGCGCCAAGGCCAATCGACATGTCGGCGGCGATGACTTTCCATTGGGCTTTGGACGCTTTCAACGCAGCCTTCAGCCAGTCCAGTTGTTCACGTCCGAGAAACGCCTTGGCGTCACCCAGATTGGCGTCGTTGGCCCCGCGATAACTGCGCATGTCGAGCACGAACACCGTGAGCAACGGCCCGTAATCGAGTTGACGATAAATCCGTTTTCCCCCCCCGTCGGCCTGCCAGCGCATCGGCGCATATTCAAGCCATGCCTGGCGCCCGCGACTCACCAGGCTGTGGATATCTTCGTGGCTGTAGCGCTTATCCAGCACTGTGCCCGGCGACCAGTTGTTGACGACTTCGTGGTCATCCCATTGCCAGATCTGCGGGACCTCGGCGTTGAAGCGGCGCACGTTTTCGTCCATCAGGTTGTAGCGGTAATTGCCACGGTAATCGTCGAGGGTTTCGGCGACCTTGCTCTTCGCCTCGCTGGTGATGTTGCGCCACACCCGGCCGCTCTCGGTGGCGAGTTGCGCAGGTATCGGGCCGTCGGCGTAGATGGTGTCGCCGCTGTGGATAAAAAAGTCCGGCAGGCGCAGGCGCATGGCTTCGTAAATGCGCATGCCACCGATGTCCGGGTTGATCCCGAAGCCTTGACCGGCCGTGTCGCCGCTCCAGACGAAACGAATATCGCGCCGGGTCTGGGGTACGCTGCGCAAGTGACCGAACCACGGTTCGCTGGCAACGCCGCTCTGGGCGTCTTCAAAGTGCACACGGTAGAAAATCGCCTGGTCGGCGGGCAGCCCGGTGAGCTCGACCCGCGCCGTAAAGTCGGTGCGGGCGTCGGCCAGGGCCGAGACGAATCGCCGGGGATTGGAAAAGAGGCTGCGGGTGTCCCATTCCACCACCATGATTGCGGGGCGGTCGCAGCGGCTCCAGATGATCGCTGTATCGCCCAGCAGGTCGCCGGACTGCACGCCATCGGTGAGTTGCGGTCGATCCTTGACCGATGCGATCACCGCTGGTGCCAGGCCTGGCAGTAACAAACCGGCACCTACGGCTTGCATGATCCGACGACGACCGAGGTCGAATTCGCTCATGGTGTTCTCCTTGAAACCGGAAAACTAAATCATGGCTTCATGATTCATGGCATGACACAAATCTGCCAACACCGCAGATTCCTGTGGGAGCGAACTTGCCCGCGAAGGCGGAGTTTCAGCCACATCAATGTTGGCTGATGCGCCGCCTTCGCGGGCAAGCCCGCTCCTACAGGATGTGGGGGTGTCAGGCGTTGACGGGCTCCACCGCCAGCTCCACCACCTCCGGCCGCTTGACCAGCGCATACACCACCGCCGTCAACACGCTCCCCGCAACGATCGCCAGCAAATACAGCAGCGCATGGTTGATCGCATTCGGAATCGCCAACACGAACAACCCACCATGGGGTGCCATCAACTTGCAGCCGAAGTACATCGACAACGCACCGGTCAGCGCACCGCCGGCAATGCTCGCCGGGATCACCCGCAGCGGGTCTTTCGCAGCAAACGGAATCGCACCTTCGGAGATGAAGCACAGCCCCAGCACCAAGGCCGCTTTACCCGCCTCGCGTTCGGTCTGGGCGAACTTGCGCCGGGCGATGAACGTGGCGATGCCCAGGCCGATCGGCGGCACCATGCCCGCGGCCATGGTCGCCGCCATCGGTGCATAACTCTGGGACGCCAGCAACCCGACCGAAAACGCATACGCGGCCTTGTTGATCGGCCCGCCAAGGTCGACGCACATCATGCCGCCCAGCAGCACGCCGAGCAGAATCGCGTTGGTGGTGCCCATGCTGTCGAGGAAATGCGTGAGTCCGGAGAGCATGCCCGCCACCGGCTTGCCGACCACGTAGATCATCACCAGGCCGGTGAACAGGCTCGCCAGCAACGGGATGATCAGGATCGGTTTCAGCGCCTCAAGACTCTGCGGCAACCGCGCGTAACGATTGATCGCCTGCGCCGCATAACCGGCGAGGAAACCGGCAATGATCCCGCCGATAAAACCGGCGCCCAGGGTGCTGGCCAGCAGGCCGCCGATCATCCCCGGCGCCAGGCCCGGACGGTCGGCAATCGAATAGGCGATGTAGCCTGCCAGCAGCGGCACCATGAGTTTGAACGCGGTGTCGCCGCCGATCTGCATCAGTGCCGCCGCCAGCGTTCCCTCTTCCTTGAAAGCGGTGATGCCGAACACGAACGACAAGGCGATCATCAGGCCGCCGGCCACCACCATCGGCAACATGAACGACACGCCGGTCAACAGGTGTTTATAGACCCCGGTCTTCTCTTGTTTGGCCGGCCCCTTGGCACCGGTCGAGGCGCTTTCCTGCTTGCCCTCCGCCAGCGCTTTGTTCAGCGTCGCTTCCGCCTGCTTGAGAGCAATACCGGTGCCGCAACGGTAGATTTTCTTGCCGGCAAAACGCTCGGTGGCGACTTCGATGTCCGCCGCCAGCAGCACCACATCGGCATTGGCAATCGCATCGCTGCTCAGCGGATTACGTGCGCCGACCGAACCCTGGGTTTCCACCTGCAAGTCATAGCCCAGGCGCTTGGCCGCCTGCTGCAACGCTTCGGCGGCCATGAAGGTGTGGGCGACACCGGTCGGACAGGCCGTCACGGCAACCAGTCGTGGCGCGTTTTTTACGACGGCAACCGGCTCGACCACAGCTTCAGGTGCGACATACACCCGGGCCTCTTCAGCACCACGGCGCAATACCGCTTCCACATCCTGCAGCGCCTGGGCCGGGGTGCTCTGGAACAAGCGCTTGCCAACGAAACGCGACATATCCACAGGCGCGCTGGTCACCAGCAACACCCACTCGGCGGCCTCGATCGTGGCCGTCGACAATTGCCGTTCGGGATGCGCCGCATCGCTGATCTCGACGCTGGTGCTCCAGCCCTGACGCTGGGCCGCTGCATCGAGCAACCGGGCACACAGCACACTGGTGACCATGCCGTTGGGGCAGGCAGTAACAATGGCTAACTTCATGACCAACCCTCTTATTGTTCTGTCAGGGGGCGCACGCGCACACCCTGTTCGAGCTGCGCCAGTTGCGCCGCATCGCTGATACCGAAACCGATCTGGGTGACCGCCATCGCGGCAATCGCCGTGGCGGTGCGCAAGGTTTGTTCAGGCGTATCGGCGCTGAGCAACCCGTGGAGCATGCCGGCCAACAATGAGTCGCCCGCGCCTACCGTACTGGCGACGCTGACCTTCGGCGGCGTGGCATGCAACGCCGAGCCGACGCTGAACCAATTCACACCCTCGGCACCGTGGGAAATCACCACATGCTCGATGCCTTGCGCGTGCAGGCGGCGCGCCGCTTCGGCCTGGGCCGTGATGGAAATCACCTCGCTATCGAGCACATCGGCCAGCTCTTCGGTGTTGGGCTTGATCAGCCACGGACCGGCCTTGAGCGCCGCCGCCAATGCCTCGCCACTGGTATCGAGAGCGACCCTGAGGCCGAGGCTTTTCAAGCGCAGGATCAATGCCTGCAACCAATGTGCACTGATGCCTTGCGGCAGGCTGCCGGCAACCACGACCGCGTCATGCCCCGGCGCAATCCGATCGAGACGCTCGAGCAATGCCTGCTGCGCCGCCGCGCTGACCAGCGGTCCCGGGCCATTGAGGTCGGTGATGCGCCCGTCGCTTTCCGCCAACTTGATGTTGCTGCGCGTCTCGCCGGGCACTCGAATAAACGCATCGACAAAACCGCGTTTGGCAAACAGGGTTTCGAATGCCTGCAGATTGTCTTCACCGAGAAAACCGCTGACGGTCAATTGATGCCCGAGGTCCGCCAACACTTGCGCCACGTTCACCCCTTTGCCGGCGGCGTGGGTGTGCATGGTGTCGCTGCGGTTGACCTGACCGGGTTCCAGGCGCGCAAGCTGGACGGTAAGGTCCAGCGCCGGGTTGAGGGTCAGGGTTAAAATCCTGGCCATTACAAAGCCTCCACTAGTGCGCGCACTTCATTCGCGCTGCCCACGGCAAGTGCCTGCTGGGCAAGGGTTTGAGCCCGGGCCAGGCTGAGTTCGCGAACCCGCGCCTTGACCTCGGCAATACTGCGCCCGCCGACACTGAGTTCATCCACACCCAGGCCGACCAGCACTGGCACCGCCAGCGGATCAGCCGCCAGCTCGCCGCACACGCCGACCCACTTGCCATGGGCATGGGCCGCGCGCACGGTGATGTCGATCAGTTGCAGCACCGCCGGATGCAAGCCATCGGCCTGGGCCGACAAGGTTGGATGCCCACGGTCGATGGCCAGGGTGTATTGCGTCAGATCATTGGTGCCGACGCTGAAAAAGTCGACTTCTTTGGCCAGCACCGGCGCCAGCAGGGCCGCCGAGGGCACTTCGATCATGATCCCCAATTGCAGGTCCGCCACCGGAATTTCCAGGCGCAGGCGCTCGGTCATGTCCCGTGCCTGGCGCCACTCGTCGACGCTGCCGACCATCGGGAACATGATCCGCAGCGGACGGCTGTCGGCGGCACGCAGCAAGGCGCGCAACTGGGCTTCCATGATCTGCGGCCGTTGCAGGGTCAAGCGAATACCGCGCACGCCGAGGAACGGGTTTTCTTCCTTGGCGATCGGCCAATACGGCAGCGGTTTGTCGCCACCGACATCGAGGGTGCGCACCACCAGCGGTCGACCGGCCAGCCCATCGAGTACGCGGCGATATTCGGCTTCCTGGGTCGCCTCGTCCGGCGCTTGCGGGTGGGCCATGAAAATCAGCTCGGTGCGCAGCAGGCCGATGCCTTCGGCGCCCTGCTCCACCGCGCTGCTGACGCCGGCGCTTTCACCGATGTTGGCGAACACTTCGACGGCATGACCGTCAGTGGTCAACGCCGGTTGATGACGTTGTTCGGCGGCGGCCTTCAGGCGTTGCTCGCGGGTGTCGCGCTCCTGGGTGGCACGCTGCAAGGTCGCCGCGTCGGCGTCCACATGCAAACGACCGCGTTGGCCATCGATCAACAGCGGCGTACCCGGTGCCAGCAGCAACACCGCGGCCCCGGCACCCACCAGCGCTGGAATCCCCAAGGCCCGCGCGACAATCGCACTGTGGGCGGTGGCGCCACCGCGGGCGGTGAGAATGCCGGCGACACGGGTCGGATCAAGACGCGCGACATCGGACGGACCGACTTCGTCCATCACCAGAATGTACGGCTGCTCAGGTTCATTCGGGGTTTCGACACCGCTGAGTTGCGCCAGCACTCGACGGCCGATGTCGCGCAAATCGGCGGCGCGCTCGGCAAGCAAGGCGTCCTGCAGGGACTCCTGTTGCCTGGCGGCGGCTTCGATCACGGACATCCACGCCGCTTCCGCGCTTTCGCCCTGCTTGAGACGGGTATCGACCTCATCGGTCAATTCCGGGTCGTCGAGCATTTCCTGATGGGTGATGAAAATCTCGCGGATAGCCTTGGCCTTGCTGCGCTCGATCAAGCCGCCGATGTCCTGGCGCACGTGTGCCAATGCTTGCTTGAGACGCTCCCGTTCAATGGCGGCGGACTCTCCGCGCAGCGGGTAATCGATGGTTTGCAGCACCTGGATGTGCGCCGGGCCAATGGCGATTCCCGGGGCGGCGGCGATGGCCTGCACCAGACTGCCGGACGCTGGGGCGAGCAGCACCTGGGCCTCTTCGATCACTTCTTCACGCGGCTGGCTCACCGCTGGCAACGGCTCGACCTCTTCACCGAGGCCTTCTTCGATGGCGGCCAACAGGGCGGGCAACGCGTCGGCAGCGATGCTTGGCTCGGCGATGATCTCCAGTACCTGACCGCGACGGGCGCCGAGGCTGAGCAGCTTGCTCAAGCTTTTCACCGACACCGCGCTGTCCTGCCCATCGACGATGCGGATGCGGATCTCACCTTCAAAACTTTTCGCCAGTTGCGCGAGGATCTTCGCCGGGCGGGCGTGCAGACCGTGGGCATTGGCCAGCGCAATGCGGGCGCTCGGCCAGTCCGCCGGCAGCTCACCGCCGAGCACTTCAAGCACCGCACGGCAACTGGTGGCACGGCCCAATTCATGGCCGCGACCTTCGATCAGCAGAGCACACAGGCGTTCGAGCAACGCTTGATGGGCCTCGCCAAGACTGGCCAGGCAAAACAGGCCACTCAGGGGTTGACCGAGGTAGCGCAGCGGCTTGTCCGGCGTGACGAACGCCAGCCCCGGACGCTTAACCGTCTGTTCACTGTGCAGCCACCACAGGCCATCGCCCAGCGGCAGCGCTTCGACTTGCTGCAACACGGCGGAAAAACCGTTACTGACACAGTCGGCCTGACGCAGCAAACGCGCGCCGCGCCAGACCAGTTCTTCGAAATCTTCGGCGGCAACGCCCAGGCCGATCATCTGCGCATCCAGCGCCAGCTCTTGTGGCGCGCCTTGCAGCAGTTTCAGCAAGGCCTCGGCGCTGCTGGCGCGACGCAAGGCCTGGCCCAGGTCGGTCTCGCCGAGGGCGCGGGTCAGCAGTTGCAGCAGGCGCAGGTGTTCGTCGGATTTGGCGGCAATGCCGATCGCCAGATAAACGATCTGTCCGTCGCCCCAATCCACGCCGTCGGGGAATTGCATCAGGCGCACCCCCGTGGAAAACACCTGGTCACGGGTTTCAGGCGTACCGTGGGGGATGGCAATACCTTGACCAAGAAAAGTCGAGCCCTGGGCCTCGCGTGCCTGCAAGCCGGCGAGGTAGCCCTCGTCAACCAGGCCATCGGCAACCAGGTGTCTGGCCAGCAGTTGCAGCGCGGCGGATTTATCCACAGCCGACTGGCCCATGGATATCTGCTCTATGGTGAGCTCGAGCATGCTGTCTCCTGTTGGCACCCTTGGGGCGCCAGGTATTGTTTTTGAATGATTCAGCTTAGGCCTTTGTCTTAAAACAATCTTCGGCGGTTTCTCGGCAGAACCGGCCAAAGCAGCCTTTAACGTAGAAAATACGCTTGCTGAATCGTTTAATCTAGAGTGATTGGCACGTTACTCGATAATGGTGCATCGTTGAAGCCCAACTTGTCGGATGCGTTGTGACCCAGGTCGCCTGCCTGAATCGGGTAGGATTGGTGAAAATGTCGAGGCAAGCTCGAAAAAACAAGGAATAGCGGGTTGAAACTCAGTGATATAGCCCAGCTGGCCGGTGTGTCCGTCACCACCGCCAGTTACGTCATCAATGGCAAGGCCGAACAGCAACGCATCAGCAGCGCCACCGTTGAGCGCGTGCGCGCGGTCGTCGAAGAACATGGTTTCACACCTAATCCCCAGGCGGCCGGCTTGCGCAGTCGCCACACCCGGACCCTGGGCTTCATTCTGCCGGACCTGGAAAACCCCAGTTACGCGCGGATCGCCAAGCTCCTGGAACAAGGCGCCCGGGCGCGGGGCTACCAGCTGTTGATTGCCAGCTCCGACGATGCACCGGACAGTGAACGGCAACTGCTGCAACTGTTCCGCGCCCGGCGCTGTGACGCCCTGATCGTCGCCAGTTGCCTGCCGCCCGGTGACGACAGCTACCGCCAGCTGCAAGCCAAGGGCATTCCGATCATCGCCATCGACCGGGTCATGGAGCCTGAGTATTTCTGCTCGGTGATCAGCGACGACCGCGAGGCCAGCCTGCACCTGACCCAAAGCCTGCTTGATCCGTTGCCCAAACAGATCGCCTTGATCGGCGCCCGTCCCGAATTGAGCATCAGCCAGGAACGGGCCGCCGGCTTCAAGGAAGCCCTGGTCGGCTACGACGGCGAGGTCCTCATCGAACACGCTGATTCGTTCAGCCGTGAGTGTGGCAAGCAGTTGATGGAAGAACTGATCCAGCGCGTAGGACATTTGCCCGAGGCACTGGTGACCACGTCCTATGTACTGCTGCAGGGTGTGTTCGATGCGTTGCACGATTTCCCCCTGAAAACCCGCCCGCTGCGCCTCGGCACATTTGGTGACACCCAGTTGCTGGATTTCCTGCCACTGCCGGTGAACGCCATGGCACAGCAGCACCAATTGATTGCCGACAAGGCACTGGCACTCGCCCTGGCGGCCATCGAACAATCCGATTACCAACCCGGTGTGCTGGCCATTGCGCGGACGTTCAAACAACGTATTCGCCAGGACTGAGCCATGGACCTGATCGACACCCACACCCACCTGGACTTCCCCGACTTCGACGCGGATCGCCAGGCGCTGATGGCCCAAAGCCGGGCTCTCGGGGTGCGTCAGATGGTGGTGCTGGGGGTTTACCAGGGCAACTGGCAGCGTGTCTGGGAACTGGTGCAAAGCGATCCCGACCTGCATGCGGCGTTCGGTTTGCACCCGGTGTACCTGGAAGATCATCGCCCCGAACATCTCACCGAACTGGGCGACTGGCTGACGCGATTGGCCGGCCATCGCCAGCTGTGTGCGGTAGGCGAGATCGGCCTGGACTACTTCATCGAAACCCTGGACCGTGAACGCCAGCAAGCGTTGTTCGACGCGCAGCTGCAACTGGCTGTGGATTTCAACCTGCCCACCCTGATCCATGTGCGCCGCAGTCATGCGGCCGTGATTGCCACGCTCAAGCGTTTCAAACTGAAACGCGCCGGGATCATCCATGCCTTCGCGGGCAGCCAGGAAGAAGCGCGCGAATACATCAAACTCGGTTTCAAGCTCGGCCTCGGTGGCGCTGCGACCTGGCCCCAGGCACTGCGCATGCACCGCGTGCTCGCCGGCTTGCCGCTGGAGTCGGTAGTGCTGGAAACCGACTCGCCGGACATGGCGCCGGCGATGTTCCCCGGTCAGCGCAACAGCCCGGCGCACCTGCCGGCGATCTGCACGGCACTGGCGAAAATCATGTCGCTTGCCCCCGAACAACTGGCCACCGCCAGCAGCGCCAATGCCCGTGAATTGTTCGACTGGTAATCAGTCGACATGGGCCTTGGCGGCCTCGAGAATCAGCGTCATGTGCTGACGCTGGCGAGCGAATCGAAGGGCAACGAAGTAGACGAAAATCGCCACCAGCGAAACATTCAGTTGCTCCACGACGCTGAGCATTCCGATCCATTCCAATACCAACGCCACCAGCAATGTGCTGCAAATCATGATCAGCAGGCTGGCCTTCAACATGGCCAGCGAGTCCAGGGACTTGAAGCGCCTGATCTGTTTCGGGTCGCACAGTTGCAGGGCTTTCTGGCAGTGGGTACAGGTGAATGTTTCGTTGATTGCAATGGCATTGAGTTGCCAGGGTTTGAGCAATAGCGTGCGCTGGCAATGCGCACAGCGCCCCTGGATACCAAGTGTTGCGACAGCCATAACCGTGCCTCCTCCATGCGGTCAGTGACGTGGATAATCCTTCATTGAAGACGAAAAAACAGAGCACGGAAGAAAACAGGAGTTTTCCTACAGGCAATAGGGAAAGGTATTACAAAAACTTCAGACATTCACCACCTGTAGGAGCGAGCTTGCTCCCACAGGTGACCGAGGTGCTTTTCAGACCCGGAACGCGCTGATCAGCTGCTTGAGTTCCACCACCTGCGCCGACAGCGCGCGGCTGGCATCCTCCGTCTGGTGCGCACCTTCGGCCGTGCGCTCTCCGGCACGATTGATCTCGACAATGTTCTGGTCAATGTCGTGGGCCACGGCGGTCTGCTGTTCCACAGCCGCGGCAATCTGCTGGTTCTGGTCGACGATCATACCGACAGCCCCCAGGATATTATCCAGGGCCTGCTGGACCTTTTCCGATTGCCCCACCGTACCGCTGGCCATCTCATGGCTGACGCCCATCGCCTTGACCGCAGCCCCGACACCGCCGTGCAGCTTGGCGATCATCTGTTCGATCTCTTCGGTCGATTGCTGGGTGCGCTTGGCCAGGGTGCGGACTTCATCCGCCACCACCGCAAACCCGCGCCCCTGCTCACCCGCCCTGGCGGCCTCAATGGCGGCATTGAGTGCCAGCAAGTTGGTCTGTTCGGCGATGCTCTTGATCACTTCCAGTACACGGCTGATGGACTGGCTGTCGCTGGCCAGTTGATTGATCACCTGCACCGATTGATCGATTTCGCTGGCCAGGGCGGCGATGCTGCCTTGCTGCGACTCCACCAGCCCACGACCGCTCGCCGTTTCGTCGTTGACACTGTGGGCGCTGCTGACAGCGGCGGCAGCGCTGCGCGCCACCTCAAGGGAGGTGGCGGACATCTGGTTCATCGCGGTGGCGACCTGCTCGATCTGCGAGCGCTGCCCGGCCACGGCCTGGTTGCTTTGCGCCGAGACACGCTCGACTTGCCCGGCCTGGCGCTCGACCTCGCCGACCGTCTGGCCAACTCGCTCGATCAAGTCATGGATCTTTTTCACGGTGCCGTTGAACACCTCGCCCAACTCGCCCAGCTCATCACGACTGTGGGCGTTGAAGGTGACGGTCATATCGCCGGCCGCCACTTTATCCATGACCACCCCGAGGCGCTTGAGGGTGGTGCGGGTCGAAGCGTAGAAGCCGCCGTACAGATAAAAGATCAGCACAAACACCACCGACAGCGCCACGGCCTGCAGAATCATGTGCGTGCGGTTCTGTTCCAGGCGCTGTTGCAGCTGGGTGCCGAGAAATTTCAAGGTGGCTTCATTAAGTTGGTAGGTCTGGCCCATCAGCGCCGAGACCTGATCGTAAAAGGCCTGCCACGGTGCATCGAGCGTGTCGGCCATCACCACCTGCTCTTCGAACAGCTCGCTGGCCTTTTTCAACGAGGCCTTGCTGCTGTCAGCCTGGGCAGCCAGGGTTTCGCGCGCGGCGTTGCTAGAGCCCGTTGCGTCTTGCAGCTTCAGGCCGTACTCGGCATGGAGCTTGTCGAGCTGTGCCAGCAACTCATCGAAACGCGTGCTCGATGACGAATTGAGAAAACCCTGGCCCAGGGAAGAGGCGCCCAATGCGCGGCCTTCGCCGAGCATCTGGGTGACGCGCGCAGTGACGTTGGTGACGAGTTCGCTCAGCTGGCGCATGTCACTCTGGCTATCGTGGCTCAGCCCAGCCTGGCTGGCGATGATCTGGCCGAATACCTGCGCATGACCGAGCAGTTTGCCGATCAGCGCACTTTTGCTTTGCAGGGACTTTTCCGTTTGCTGAGCTTTGAACGCGTTGATCATTTCATCGCGCTTGGCATCGAACAGCACGATCTGCTCCGGATCGGTGGTCATCGCCGTCAATCCCTGCAAGCGTGCCAGGACACCTTGCTCAAGGGTGCTAATCTGCGTCTCGACATTCCCCGCCTTGCCCGACTGGCCCAGGGCGACGTTGATCTGCACAAGATTGTTCAGGGTTTCCAGATCACGCCGTAACGCGAGGCTGCTGCCCAACAGGTCCAGGCTCTGCAGTTCGACCCGGGTGCCCTGGAACTCGCGATAGGAATCACGCACCAGGTAGAAGTTGGTTACCAGCATCGGCACCAGGAACAGTACGCTGATCAGGCTGAACTTCATGCCGAAGCTCAGGCGGTTCATCAGCGCGACGGCGGGATAGAGCAAGCTCTTCACTGGAAGTCTCCCTTGGATTTCTTATTTTTATTGGCGAGCGCAGCGAGACACCAGATAGCCAGTATTCGGCGCTAGCTCTGTATAGCGTAAATCAGGGGAGGGTTTTGTAACTTAAGGTTAACGGAATGCACAATCTGTGGGGGGCGGTATGACTGGCACACCGCAGCGTCTGGTTCGTCTGTAGGAGCGAGCGGGCGGCGATCCGACTTGACCGCGAAGAACGATTACGCGGTACGACAGATACACCGCGGCGCCTGGTTCGCCGGCAAGCCTGGCTCCTACAGGCGAAGAACGATGACGCGGTGCAGCAGACACACCGCAGCGTCTGGTTCGCCGGCAAGCCTGGCTCCTACAGGCGAAGAACGATGACGCGGTGCGACAGGTACACCGCAGAACCCGATTCGGCGGCAAGCTGGCGCCTACGGCAAAACCGTCCACAACGCAAAACCCGCATACCAGAGCACTGCCGCCCGCAGCAGCAACTCCCATATACGGTCGAGATTATGGATGCCTTCGGGACCGACCACCGGGGCTGGGATTTCACCGGCCACCAGCCCGACCTTTTCGATCAATTGGGCGGCGCTGATGTTCCAGTTCAACAGCTCGTGCAACATCACCCGGCTGACCGCGACAAAGTTGCCGACCAGAGCGAAGCTCGCTGCCAACAAACGCACCGGGACCCAGTCGAATGCATGACGCAGTTGCGCGGCGCGCTCGACCACGGCCGGGTTTTGCCCGTGTTCTTCGGCCAGGGCCAGCAATCGATAACTCAGCGCGGCGACCGGTCCCAGCAGGAAGTACCAGAAAATGATCGCGAAAAAGCTCTGGTAGGCCTCCCACAGCAAGTGCCCTTCGACCCGCTCGAGCAGTTGCTCGGCATTGTCGGCGCAGATGTCCAGATCACGCTTGGCCACATGAGCCGCCGCTTGCAAATCTTCGCGGCGCCAGGCATCGCGAAAGGGCCCGAGACCACCCAGCAGATCACCGCGCCCCAGGCTGTAGATCACCACCAGCAAATGCACCGGCAGCGCCAATAGACCGTAGGCTACCGGGTCGAGCACCACCAGCAGCAAGCCCAGCACTGCCACCGGAAACAACACCAGCACAGCCAGGACCAGCCATGGACGCTTCACCAGACGCGGGCTGAGTTCAAGCTTGTTCAGCTCCCGAACCCAGCCAGCATCGTGTTGAACCCGGTGGCGCAGGGCCGAAAATTTCTCGATCCACACCGCCAACAGCAACACCAGAAAACTCATTTTCCTTCCTCTTGTGCCAAGGCTGCGCGATAGCGTGCCCAGTCGAACGCGGGTCCCGGATCGGTCTTGCGCCCAGGGGCGATATCGCTGTGCCCGCAGATGCGTTGCGTAGTGATGGCTGGAAACGCCGATTGCAACTGCCGGGTCAGGGTCGTCAACGCTCGATATTGCGCATCGTCGAATGGCAGATCATCCGTGCCTTCGAGTTCGATGCCTACGGAAAAATCGTTACAGGTTTCCCGCCCTTCAAAACTCGAAACGCCCGCATGCCAGGCGCGCTCAAGGCAAGAGACAAACTGAGTCACGGTGCCATCGCGCTCGATCAGAAAATGCGCAGACACCCGCAGGTCGGCGATCCCTTCAAAGTAGGGATGCTCGGTGACATCCAGGCGGTTCTGGAAAAACTCCTGCACCTTGCCAGTCTTGAACTGCGCTGGCGGCAAGCTGATGTTGTGGATAACCAACAGGGAAATTTCGCCCTCGGGGCGCGCATTGAAGTTGGGCGAGGGGCATAAATGCACGCCATTGCACCAACCGCTCGCGGGGTCCAGCTGCATACAGGTTCCTTCAACGACGACTGTGTTAGCGCCCAGTATGCCGCGATAGCCCACCGGGAGCGATCACTTGACGCGATTGATGTACTGCAGTTTGCCCATCACAGACGCCAGGGGGACGCGGGCAGTATCGGCCGGACCTTCCTCAGCCACAGGCAGAATGAATGGCTCCAGCACCTTGACCAGCACCGTCGCATCGGCTCGCGAATGCCCCGGATGCTCGAACGATTGAACATGCAAGCGCTCCAGCTCGCTGAAAAACGCGCTGGCGGCAAACGGATCGAACGCTGAACTGCCCAGACCCTCGCGCAATGACTTGAGCAACCCCGGAACCAGCGTCAACAGATGCTCACGAGCATCGGGCTGGTCATGACGCCGTACGCTCCAGATCAATTGCTCCATGGTTCGCACTTCAGCCTGCCACTGCAGTGACAGATGGCCGTGCTTGAGGCAGGTCAGTAGCAACACCTTGCTCCAGGCATCGTGCACGAACGCCAGTACACTTTGCGGCAATGTCTTGCCCAGCAGCGCCTGATTCAACGCCTGCTCGACTCGCTGGCAGGCCAAAGCAGTCTGGGCGCGACCTTCTTCGGCATCACGAATCCGCTGCTCCAGCAGTTCGCTGCAACGGCGTTCGTCAGAGGGGAGCGCATCAGCTTGCGCACCTTCTGGCATGGCAAGCGCAGCACCTGTCTTGTTATCCATCGTGCCGCTTGTCGGGGCAGGCGCGAGGCCGGGCAGCACGCCAGTGGCAATCAGCAGTTGGTTGGCCTGGGCGTAAAGCTGGCCAGCGTCACTGAGCACATAGCGATCAAACAGCTTGAGGATAATCAGCTTGACCTTGATGTCCACGCCCAGGTGGCGCGCGGCCGCCAGGAAGCACTTGCAAAGCACCGTTGGCCCCAGGGGATTGTGCTGCTCGATCAGCGTCCTGCCCAACAACGTACTGAGGCGGGCGGTGAGTTGGTCGAGGGCGAAGCCGTCGCGGTAGAGCGCCTTGTTGACCATCGCTTGAACGGCCAGGTTGCGTTCAGGCTCGTCATCCAGCGGCGCCGCGCTGGCATCGGCCGACAATGAGCGAGGCAGGACACGGTAAGCGAGGTCGCATTGGCCAAGGTTGATGAACGCCTTGAACAACTGCTCGAAAAACAACCGCTCGATACTTTTGCGCTTCAAGCGCAAGTCGCGCATCGCTTCAAAGAAAAGGTTCTGCTCGGCATCATCGAGTGCCCGGTCGGCCATTTCGAAGAGGGTATCGTCGGCATTATCGAACAGCGCCTGCAAGCCCTGCCTGAGCTGTTGAACAGCCTTGTCGCGAACCTGCAGCACAATGACAGGCAAGCGGGCGAGTGGCGGTTGCGTCGCCTGGTCGCTGGCGACCCTGCGCAAAGGCACTGCATTCCCGTCGTTGTGCATCCAGCCTCCTGAAATTAGCTGCCGTCAAAGCCATGACGTCAAATCCAAGGCGGATTATCGGGTAAAGAGACCCCTTGCGCCACCCCGGCACGCTCTGCGCAGGAAAAGGAGGCGCCGGCGAGATGTCGATCACACACGCAATCGACCAAATGCAGTCTTCAGAACAGCGGGATCTGTGCTGACGCCTTGGGTTGCCCAGTAGCATGGCCCTATAATCGGGGCACTTTGTTTGTGGAGTGCCTTATGCCGAATCTACGTCTCGCCGACTTGAACGCCGAAATCGAAGCCAACGTGCGCCGCGCGTTGCGCGAAGACATCGGCAGCGGCGACATCACCGCACAGCTGATCCCGGCCGAACGCCTGGCCAAAGCCACCATCATCACCCGCGACGCTGCCATCATCTGTGGCACAGCATGGGTGGATAACGTGTTTCGCCAGCTGGACCCACGGGTTGCGGTGCATTGGCAGGTCGCCGATGGCGAACGGGTCAAGCCCAACCAGGTGTTGTTCCACCTCGAAGGGCCGGCCCGCTCGCTGCTGACGGGCGAACGTAGCGCGCTGAACTTCCTGCAAATGCTCTCCGGTGTCGCCACTCGCGCGCAGCAACTGGCAGACTTCGTTGCACAAACCCAGGTGAAACTGCTCGACACCCGCAAGACCCTGCCGGGGCTGCGCCTGGCGCAGAAGTACGCCGTAACCTGCGGCGGTTGCCACAACCACCGCATCGGCCTGTATGACGCCTTCCTGATCAAGGAAAACCATATCGCCGCCAGCGGAGGCATTCCGCAGGCCATCGCCGCCGCACACAAGATTGCGCCTGGCAAGCCGGTGGAGATCGAAGTGGAAAGCCTGGATGAGCTCAAGGAAGCCCTGGAGGCAGGCGCCGACATCATCATGCTGGACGAACTGAGCCTGGATGACATGCGCGAAGCCGTTCGCTTGAACAACGGCAAGGCAAAGCTGGAGGCCAGCGGCGGGATCAACGAAAGCACGTTGCTGCCGATCGCAGAAACCGGGGTGGATTACATTTCGATTGGTGCGATGACCAAGGATGTGAAGGCTGTCGATCTGTCGATGCGTTTGAGTCTCTGATCACGCCTGTAGGAGCCCGGCTTGCCGGCGATGGCGATCTGAAGGACGCAATCGCCGGCAAGCCGGGCTCCTACAGGAGCGTTTTTATCAGACCACCAGATTGTTCATCTCGCAGTACTCTTCCCACTCGACACCCAGCACCTCGGCTGCTTCCCTGTGCAGCTCCAGGCGCTTGGCCTCGTATTCTTCCGGGGTCGAGGTGTACTTGAGCGTCAGTTCCCACGGCTGCAGGCCCTGGGCTTCGGCTTCATCCTCGAACGCCCACTGGATCTGGTCCTTCTGATCTTCGGGTGGCAAGTCCTTGATCTCTTCCAGCAAATGGGGCACGTCCAGCACGTACTTCCTGAGGGCTTCTTCGTGTCTGGCTTCTTGAGACAGTTCTTTAACGGTCATGGCGTTCTCGTTGATCTGGGGAATGGAAGATGGATCTGGATCATCAAGGATCTCTCTGACGCAAAAAAACCGCGTGAAGCCCGGCTTTTCTGGCCTTCAGAACCATTCGGGATCATCTGAAAACAACGTGTCGCTGGTGCCCGAGACAGGAATCGAACCTGCGACCTTCGCGTTACGAGTGCGCTGCTCTACCGACTGAGCTACACGGGCAGTGGGCTAAACCTAGCACTGACCATGGGGTCAGGCAACTTCGAACACCGTTAAAATCAAAAGATTACGGCCTGCGATCGTTTGACGTTTGCGCACACAAAAAAATGCCCCGCCGTTTTCACGGCGGGGCATCGATCAGGCGCGGGGGTGATTAAACGCCCGAGGTCTTGGCTGCTGCTACGTCCTTGATGGACAGCTTGATACGGCCGCGGTTGTCCACGTCCAGTACCAGCACTTCCACTTCCTGACCTTCTTTCAGGATGTCGGTCACTTTCTCGACGCGAGCATCGCTCAGCATGGAGATGTGAACCAGGCCGTCCTTGCCAGGCAGGATGTTGACGAATGCGCCGAAGTCGACGATGCGCTCAACTTTACCCACGTAGATCTTGCCGATTTCGGCTTCAGCGGTGATGCCCAGAACGCGCTGACGCGCAGCTTCTGCAGCTTCCTTGGTTTCGCCGAAGATCTTGATCGAGCCGTCGTCTTCGATGTCGATCGAAGCCTTGGTCTCTTCACAGATCGCACGAATGGTCGCGCCGCCTTTACCGATGACATCACGGATTTTGTCGGTGTCGATTTTCATCGCGATCATGGTCGGAGCGTTTTCCGACAGTTCGGTACGCGACTGGCCAATGATCTGGTTCATCTGGCCGAGGATGTTCAGGCGCGCTTCCAGGGCTTGGCCCAGGGCGATTTCCATGATCTCTTCGGTGATGCCCTTGATCTTGATGTCCATCTGCAGCGCGGTCACACCCTTGGCGGTACCGGCTACCTTGAAGTCCATGTCGCCCAGGTGGTCTTCGTCGCCCAGGATGTCGGTCAGGACGGCGAACTTCTCGCCTTCTTTAACCAGACCCATGGCGATACCGGCAACCGGAGCCTTCATTGGGACGCCAGCGTCCATCAGGGCCAGGGAAGCACCGCAAACGGAAGCCATGGAGCTCGAACCGTTGGATTCGGTGATTTCCGATACAACACGGATGGTGTACGGGAACACGTCAGCGGCTGGCAGCATGGCCTGAACCGAACGACGGGCCAGACGGCCGTGACCGATTTCGCGACGACCAGCGCCACCCATGCGACCACACTCGCCTACCGAGAACGGAGGGAAGTTGTAGTGCAGCATGAACGGGTCTTTTTTCTCGCCTTCCAGGGTGTCCAGCAGCTGTGCGTCACGGGCGGTACCCAGAGTCGCGACTACCAGAGCCTGGGTTTCACCACGGGTGAACAGTGCCGAACCGTGGGTCTTCGGCAGAACGCCGACTTCGATGTTCAGCGGACGTACGGTACGGGTGTCGCGACCGTCGATACGTGGCTTGCCGTTTACGATGTTTTCGCGAACGGTGCGGTATTCGATTTCGCCGAAAGCCGCTTTGACTTCTGCAGCGGAAGGCTGGCCTTCTTCGCCGGACAGCTTGGCAACAACCTGGTCCTTCAGCTCACCCAGGCGAGCGTAACGGTCGGCCTTGACAGTGATGGTGTAGGCGTCGGAGATCGCAGCGCCGAACTCGGAGCGGATAGCGCCCAGCAGTTCGGTGGCTTCCGGGGCAGCAGCCCAGGTCCAGGTCGGCTTGGCAGCTTCGGCAGCCAGTTCGGTGACAGCCTTGATAACAGCCTGGAATTCGTCGTGGGCGAACAGTACGGCGCCCAGCATCTGGTCTTCGGTCAGCTCTTTAGCTTCCGATTCAACCATCAGAACGGCTTCCGAAGTACCGGCAACGACCATGTCCAGGCTCGAAGCTTTCAGTTGTTCGTAAGTCGGGTTCAGCAGGTAGCCGGTGCTTTCGTGGAAGGCAACGCGGGCAGCGCCGATCGGGCCATCGAAAGGAATGCCGGAGATGGCCAGGGCAGCCGAGGTACCGATCATCGCAGCGATGTCCGGATCGGTCTTCTTGCTGGTGGAGACGACGGTGCAGACAACCTGCACTTCGTTCATGAAGCCTTCAGGGAACAGCGGACGGATCGGACGGTCGATCAGTCGGGAAGTCAGGGTTTCTTTCTCGGAAGGACGGCCTTCGCGCTTGAAGAAACCGCCAGGGATCTTACCGGCAGCGTAAGTTTTTTCCTGGTAGTGAACGGACAGAGGGAAGAAACCCTTGCCTGGATCGGCTTGCTTGGCACCAACGACGGTCACCAATACGCTGACGTCGTCGTCAACGGTGACCAATACTGCGCCGGAGGCCTGACGGGCGATACGGCCAGTCTCGAGGGTAACGGTCGACTGACCGAACTGGAATTTTTTGATTACCGGGTTCACGGTGTCCTACCTTCTTTTGTGGCTCTTGGGGAAACTGGGTTCTTGCGAAATTCTTGGGCAACGCCGGGAATCGGCCCGACGGGTTGTCCTGGGTGCTCTTACACAGGCAAAACGAGTATCCAGATAAAACTTGAGGCTGGGAGCCTGCCATGCGCCGGCGGAAACCCGCTGACGCACGACAGACAACCAACCTCTAGCGCAATCGCTTATTAGCGACGCAGACCCAGGCGAGCGATCAGAGCGCTGTAACGGCTCACGTCCTTGCCTTTCAGGTAGTCCAGCAGCTTACGACGCTGGTTAACCATGCGGATCAGACCACGACGGGAGTGGTGGTCTTTACCGTTGGCCTTGAAGTGACCTTGCAGTTTGTTGATGTTGGCGGTCAGCAGTGCAACTTGCACTTCTGGCGAACCAGTGTCACCAACAGCTTGCTGGTAGTCAGCTACGATTTGAGCTTTTTCTTGAACGTCGAGAGCCATGTGGCAATCCTTTTATCAGGAAACTGTTTCAAAAACAGTTTCAACAGGCCAGGGACAAATCCCTGTATCTAAAAATGAGTAGTGACCGTGCCTGCTGACAGCCACACTCGTTCGGTCATTCTGACCGAATCAGTCGACGCGGCGCGATGCGCCCGTCTTCGCTCACTTCACCGATACCGATGAAGCGACCATTGTGATCCTGTACCCGTACCATGCCGAACTTCGGGGCATCCGGGGCACGTACCGGCTGGCCGTTGAGCCAGTAGAACGCGCTCGCTTCCGAGAACTGCAACAGTGGCCAATCCAGCAGGCCGCTGTCCGATGGCATCAGGAAGCGGTCGACCGCTTCGTTGCCGCCTTCGGCATGTACCGCTTCCAGCTCTTCGAGGGTTACGGTCTGCGCCAGGGTGAAAGGCCCGGCCTGGGTACGTCGCAGTTCTGCAACGTAAGCGCCACAACCGAGTTGCTCACCGATATCCTCCACCAGGGTGCGAATATAGGTGCCTTTGGTGCAATCCACCGCAAGCCGCGCAGTATCCCCTTCGAAGGCCAGCAATTCCAAGCGCGTAATAGTAACAGAACGCGGTTCGCGCTCCACTACTTCACCTGCACGGGCCAGCTTGTACAGGGGTTGCCCATCACGCTTGAGAGCCGAGTACATCGGCGGTATCTGACTGATTTGCCCACGAAATTGCGGCAATACAGCTTCGATATCGGTGCGACCAACGGTCACCGGGCGCTCCTGCAAAACCTCTCCCTCGGCATCCGCCGTGGTGGTGGTCTTGCCCAGTTGCGCCAGGGTTTCGTAACCCTTGTCGGAATCGAGCAGGTACTGCGAGAACTTGGTGGCCTCACCGAAGCACAGCGGCAACACGCCGGTGGCCAGCGGATCCAGGCTGCCGGTGTGTCCGGCCTTCTCGGCGTTGAGCAACCAGCGGACCTTCTGCAAGGCGGCGTTGGAGGTGAACCCCAGCGGCTTGTCGAGCAGGATGATGCCGCTGACGTTACGACGGATACGTTTGACCTGAGCCACCGATTACTCCTTGGTGTCTTCGGCTTGTGCCGCAACCGAGTGCTGGTTGTCTTCAGCCACTGCGCGCTCGATCAAGGCCGACAGATGCGCACCGCGCACGACGCTTTCATCGTAGTGGAAGTGCAACTGCGGAACGCTGCGCAGCTTCATCTCGCGAGCCAGCTGCATGCGCAGGAAACCGGCGGCGGAGTTGAGCACCTTGATGCTTTGCGCGATGTCTTCGTGGCTGTCCTGGCCCATCACGGTGATGAAAATCTTGGCGTGACCGACGTCACGGCTGACTTCCACAGCGGTAATGGTGACCAGGCCGACGCGCGGGTCTTTGACTTCACGACGGATCAGTTGTGCCAGCTCGCGCTGCATCTGATCGCCGATACGTTGGGTACGGCTGTATTCTTTTGCCATGTCTTGTTACCTGTTACTGCCCCACGGTGAAACCCGTGAGGTCTGAAAGCGGCAAACGCCCGGCCTGACAAAAGCCAGACCGGGCGTTGCGTTTAGAGTCCGGGCGATGCGCCGCGCAATTGCATGCGGCTGGCCATCACGGCTCTTGAAGTGCGCGAGTTAGAGGCTGCGAGCAACCTGGACCTTCTCGAAGACTTCGATCTTGTCACCGACCTTGACGTCGTTGTAGCTCTTCACGCCGATACCGCATTCCATGCCGGCACGTACTTCGGAAGCGTCATCCTTGAAGCGGCGCAGGGATTCCAGCTCGCCTTCGAAGATAACGATGTCTTCACGCAGTACACGGATTGGACGGTTACGGTGAACAACACCTTCGATCACCATGCAACCGGCGATCGCGCCAAACTTCGGCGAACGGAACACGTCACGCACTTCGGCGATGCCCAGGATGTTCTCGCGAACATCGCTGCCGAGCATACCGGTCAGGGCTTTCTTGACGTCTTCGATGATGTCGTAGATCACGTTGTAGTAACGCATATCCAGACCTTCCTGCTCGACGATCTTGCGAGCGCCGGCATCGGCACGCACGTTGAAGCCGAACAGTACAGCGTTGGAAGCCAGTGCCAGGTTGGCGTCGGACTCGGTGATACCACCGACACCGCCACCGACCACGCGCACTTGCACTTCGTCGTTGCCCAGGCCGTTCAAGGCACCGTTCAACGCTTCCAGCGAACCACGGACGTCGGATTTGAGGACGATGTTGAGCGTCTTCTTCTCTTCCTGACCCATGTTTTCGAAGATGTTTTCCAGCTTGCCAGCGTGAGCGCGAGCCAGTTTGACTTCGCGGAACTTGCCTTGACGGAACAGAGCCACTTCACGGGCTTTCTTCTCGTCGGCAACCACGCTCATCTCGTCGCCAGCGTCCGGGGTACCGTCCAGGCCGAGGATCTCGACAGGGATGGCCGGACCGGCTTCCTTGATTGGCTTGCCGTTCTCGTCGAGCATGGCACGAACGCGGCCATAGTTCGAACCGACCAGGACCATGTCGCCCTGGCGCAGGGTACCGTCTTGAACCAGAACGGTAGCCACCGGACCGCGGCCCTTGTCGAGACGGGATTCAACCACCACACCACGGCCAGGAGCCGATGGCGTTGCAGTCAGTTCCAGGACCTCGGCTTGCAGCAGTACCGCTTCGAGCAATTCGTCGACGCCAGTACCCATCTTCGCCGAAACCGGTACGAACGGAGTGTCACCACCCCACTCTTCCGACGTCACGCCGTGTACCGACAGTTCGCTACGGATGCGATCGAGGTCAGCACCTGGCTTGTCGATCTTGTTCACAGCGACAACCAGCGGAACGCCAGCAGCCTGGGCGTGCTGAACAGCTTCGATGGTTTGCGGCATCACGCCGTCGTCCGCTGCAACCACCAGGATCACGATGTCGGTTGCCTTGGCACCACGGGCACGCATTGCGGTAAACGCGGCGTGACCAGGGGTGTCGAGGAACGTCACCATGCCACGGTCGGTTTCAACGTGGTAGGCACCGATGTGCTGGGTGATACCACCGGCTTCGCCAGCAGCAACCTTGGCACGACGGATGTAGTCGAGCAGGGAAGTCTTACCGTGGTCAACGTGGCCCATTACGGTCACGACTGGCGCACGGGAAACAGCCTCGCCTTCAAACTTCAGGGACTCGGCCAGGGAATCTTCCAGGGCGGTGTCGCTGACCAGGGTCACTTTGTGGCCCAGCTCTTCGGCAACCAACTGGGCAGTTTCCTGGTCCAGTACCTGGTTGATGGTCGCTGGAGTACCCAGTTTGAACATGAACTTGATGATTTCAGCAGCCTTGACCGACATCTGCTGGGCCAGATCGCCCACAGTGATGGTCTCGCCGATCTTCACTTCGCGCACGACAGGGCCGGTTGGGCTCTGGAAACCGTGGGCGTTGCGCTTCTTCAGCTTGGCCTTGCCGCGACCACCACGACGGAAGCCATCGCTTTCTTCATCGGTAGTACGTGGGGCAACGCGTGGCGCTGGCGCCTTTTCCTTGACCGAAGCGCGATGTGGAGCGTTTTTGCGCTCGCCATCGCCGCCACCGCGACGATTGTTGTCGTCGGCACGTGGCTTGTCCGGACGACGCTGCTCGTCGCGCTTGCGGGTATCGGCTGCAGGTGCCGGAGCGGCTGCCGCGACCGGCGCGCTTTCGCGCACAGGCTCGGCCACCGCAGCTGGCGCTGCAACAGGTTGGGCTGGGGCGGTCGGCGCAGCAGCTGGCTGGCGACGCGCTTCTTCTTCGGCGCGACGCTTGGCTTCTTCTTCAGCCTTCTGACGTGCAGCATTTTCTACTGCGCGACGTTCATCCAGTTCACGCTTGCGCTCGGCTTCGATTTCTTCCGGGCTGCGCTGTACGAAGACTTTCTTCTTGCGTACTTCAACGCTGATGCTTTTACTGCCAGCAACACGCAGGGTGCTGGTGGTTTTACGCTGCAGCGTAATCTTGCGTGGTTCTTCCACTTTCGCCTTGTGGCTGCTTTTCAAGTGAGTCAGCAACGATTGCTTCTCACTGTCAGTCACACTTTCTTCGGCGGCGGTGTGCGGCAGACCTGCCTCACGCATCTGCTGCAACAGGCGCTCTACCGGTGTTTTGACCTCATCGGCCAGTTGTTTCACCGTGACTTGCGTCATGCACTTCTCTCCTCAGGCCGCGCCTAATTACTCGAACCAGTGGGCTCGGGCGGCCATGATCAACTTGCCGGCACGATCATCGTCAATGCCGTCGATGTCGAGCAGGTCGTCAATAGACTGCTCGGCCAGGTCTTCGCGGGTAATTACGCCGCGCACCGCCAGTTCCATCGCCAAATCCTTGTCCATACCCTCAAGCGAGAGCAGGTCTTCGGCCGGATGGGCGTCTGCCAGCTTTTCCTCAGTAGCGATGGCTTTGGTCAACAAACGATCCTTGGCACGAGCGCGAAGCTCGTTGACGATATCTTCGTCAAAGCCGTCGATGTTGAGCATTTCTTCCAACGGTACGTAGGCAATCTCTTCCAGGCTGGTGAAGCCTTCATCGACCAGCACCTGTGCCAGCTCTTCGTCGACTTCCAGCTCGTCGATGAAGTTGCGCAGGATGTCGCCGGTTTCTGCTTGCTGTTTAGCCTGGATGTCCGATTCGGTCATCACGTTCAGGGTCCAGCCAGTCAACTGGCTGGCCAGACGCACGTTCTGACCACCACGACCGATGGCCTGAGCCAGATTGTCTGCGCCGACGGCGATGTCCATTGCATGGGCATCTTCGTCAACGATAATTGCCGCAACCTCGGCCGGGGACATGGCGTTGATCACGAACTGAGCCGGGTTGTCGTCCCACAGGACGATGTCCACACGCTCACCGCCCAACTCGCCCGACACTGCCTGGACGCGCGAACCGCGCATACCGATGCAAGCGCCCTGCGGGTCGATGCGTTTGTCCTTGGAGCGTACGGCGATCTTGGCGCGCGAACCCGGATCACGGGACGCAGCCATCACTTCGATCAGGCCTTCGGCAATTTCCGGCACTTCGATGCGGAACAACTCGATCAGCATTTCCGGCGCGGTACGCGACAGGATCAACTGCGGGCCGCGGTTCTCGGTGCGGATTTCCTTGAGTAGCGCACGCAAGCGCACGCCAACCCGGAAAGTTTCGCGAGAAATGATGTCTTCACGGGCCAGCAACGCCTCGGCGTTGTTGCCCAGATCAACGATCACGTTGTCGCGGGTGACTTTTTTCACGGTGCCGGAGATGATTTCACCCAGGCGCTCGCGGTATGCGTCGACAACCTGGGCACGCTCGGCTTCGCGCACCTTCTGCACGATGACTTGCTTGGCAGTCTGTGCAGCGATACGGCCGAATTCGATGGATTCGATCTTCTCTTCGACGACATCGCCAACTTTGGCACCAGGATGCGTTTCAGCAACCTTGCTCGGCCAGGTTTCGATGGCCGGATCGTCCAGGTCGGCTTCTTCGACGACCGTCCAGCGACGGAAAGTCTCGTAGGCACCGGTGTGGCGGTTGATTTCCACACGCAGATCGACTTCGTCCTCGAAACGCTTTTTGGTAGCCGTGGCCAGAGCGAGCTCCAGCGCTTCAAAAATTACGTTAGCCGGTACGCCCTTTTCATTGGATACCGACTCAACAACCAGCAGTACTTCTTTGCTCATCGTACGCCTCGCCTTTCGCAAGCCATTGGATCCGCGGGATCCGCAGTATCTGGCACGCCTCAGTCAAAACTGGGAATAATGTTGGCCTTGTCGATCATATCGATCGGCAACAGGAACTCATGGTCATCTACCTGCACCACGACGTCCTGCTCTTCTACACCGCGCAGAAGGCCCTGAAAGTTGCGTCGTCCTTCAAAAGGCGAGCGCAGCTTGATCTTCACTTGTTCACCGGCAAATTTTGCAAACTGCTCAAGAGTGAACAGCGGGCGTTCCATGCCTGGCGAGGAAACTTCGAGGGTGTATTCAACGGAGATTGGATCTTCAACATCCAGCACACCGCTGATCTGACGGCTGACGATGGCACAATCGTCCACCAGCACACCGCCCTCTTTATCAATATAAACGCGCAACATCGAGTGACGACCCTGAGCCGAAAACTCAATACCCCAGCATTCATAGCCTAGGGCCACGACCACCGGGGCCAGCAAGGCCTGCAACTCTTCTAGCTTGCTCGACACCTGAACCCCCTCGTGCATGTATGTGCATGCTGTGCAAAATAAAAAAATGGGCGAAGCGCCCATCCTTGAAACGCCGTCGAACAGCGGCGTTGGAAGTGTCCAGCTAACAAAAAGCCCCTGAAAAGGGGCTCCTTAAACTGGTTGCGGGGGCCGGATTTGAACCGACGACCTTCGGGTTATGAGCCCGACGAGCTACCAGACTGCTCCACCCCGCGACAAAGCTGGGGCGGAAGTATACGACCGATCCCCTACAGGGTCAATGTAACCTTCCACCTGCAAGAAAGCCCGCAACAGCGGGCTCTCCTGACTAATTGGTACCGAGAAGGGGACTCGAACCCCTACACCCTATGGGCACAACCACCTCAAGGTTGCGTGTCTACCAATTCCACCACCTCGGCAATACTACGTTTGAAACCCTTCTTACTTCTGCTCTTGAGCTGGAGGTACGTCAGTCGCTGGAGTAGCCGACTTTTGCTCTTGAAGCACCGGGACATCATCAGAAGCCGGTTGTTGCTTTGGAACTTCCAACACTGCCGGGTTTGGCAAACCTACTTGAGTCAGCTGGTGAGCTTTCTCTTTAGCAAAGTAACCTAACCCTAAGCTGGTTATGAAGAAACCTGCGGCAAGTATAGCAGTAAACTTACTAAGAAAGGTAGAGGAACCTTGGCTTCCGAACACAGTATTTGAAGCACCTGCTCCGAAAGACGCGCCAGCGTCCGCACCTTTACCCTGCTGCAGCAAAACCAGAGCTACTACGCCCAATGCACCCAGCAGATGAAAAACGACTACGACTGTTTCCAGCATTTTTTCAGTTTCCCGCGGCGCGACAAATCGCACCGAACTCATCTGCATTCAGGGAAGCCCCACCAATGAGGCCCCCATCGATATCCGGCATGCCGAACAGTTCGACCGCATTGGCCGCCTTCACGCTGCCGCCGTATAGAAGCCGCACACCTTGTGCGACTTCAGAATTCTCTGCCGCCAACTGTGCGCGAATGGCTGCGTGCACATCCTGCGCCTGTTGCGGTGAAGCAGTCAGCCCGGTGCCAATGGCCCAGACCGGCTCGTAAGCGATTACTGCCTTTGCAAACACATCGACGCCCAGCTCTTCGATGATGCTACCCAGCTGCTGCGAAACGACCTCAAGGGTCTTCCCGGCTTCACGCTGCTCCAGGGTTTCCCCTATGCACAACACCGGAACCAGGCCACTTGCCTGAGCCGCTGCAAACTTGCGAACCAGCACTTCGTCCTGCTCGCCCATTAACTGGCGGCGCTCGGAGTGCCCGACAAGCACCAGGGAACAACCTGCATCCACCAACTGACTTGGCGAGACCTCACCGGTCAGTGCGCCTTGTCCGGCTTCCACCGCAGAATTCTGCGCGCCGATCGAAACCGGCTTTCCTTTCAAGCCATCAACCACCTGGCTGATATGCAACAAAGGCGGGAATACCGCTACTTCAACACCGCTCGGCAAGGCCAAGTCACGTAGGCCGTTGATCAGCTCAGCGACGCTGGCGCGGGTACCGTGCATCTTCCAGTTACCAGCTACCATAGGGCGACGCATGCTGTACCTCGTCGGTCAAAGTGGGCGCAGATGTTACCCAACACAATCGAGGCTGGCAAGCCGAATTCAGGCAGAAACTTCAGTAACCAGTTTTGCCAGCTCTTCGGCGTAGGCGCGAACCTGCTTTTCGTCTTCGCCTTCGACCATTACACGCACCAGCGGCTCCGTCCCGGACTTGCGCAACAGCACGCGCCCGCGACCCGCCATGGCCTGGGTGACACGCTCGCTGGCCTCCTTGACTGATGCATGCTCGAGCGGGTTTGCACCGCCACCGAAACGCACATTGATCAATACCTGAGGACACTTGCGCAACGCCTGACGCGCCTCTGCCAGGCCCTGCGAGCGAGTCTGCAGCGCCATCAGCACCTGCAGCGCGGCGATGATCGCGTCGCCGGTGGTGGTGTGATTGAAGCACACGATGTGCCCCGAGTTCTCGCCGCCCACCAGCCAGTTGCGCTCCAGCAGATCAGCGATCACATAACGGTCACCGACGTTGGCGCGCACAAAGGGGATCGCCAGGTCCGCCAGGGCGAGCTCCAGCCCCAGGTTACTCATCAATGTACCGACCACTCCGCCTTGCAGCTTGCCTTGCTCATGCAGATCGCGAGCGATGATGAACAGCAGCTCGTCGCCATCGACGATGGCACCGGTGTGATCAACCATCAGTACCCGATCGCCGTCACCGTCGAACGCGATACCCAAGTCCGCCTGCTCGGCCAACACGGCAGCCTGCAACTGGCCCATGTGGGTCGAACCGCAGTTGTCGTTGATGTTCAGGCCATTGGGATGCGCGGACAGGACCACGACCTCGGCACCCAACTCGCGGAATACGCTTGGCGCTACCTTGTACGTGGCACCGTGGGCACAATCGATGACGATTTTCAGACCGTTAAAGCTGGTGCCGGTCGGCACGCTGCTCTTGCAGAATTCGATATAGCGACCAGAGGCATCGTTGATTCGCGAGACCTTGCCGATCTTGCTCGACTCAACCACAGTCATCGGGGTGTCGAGCAGCTCTTCGATCATGTGCTCGATTTCATCGGGAAGCTTGGTACCCTTCCCGGAGAAAAACTTGATGCCATTGTCGTCATGGGGATTGTGCGAAGCACTGATCACGATGCCGGCTTCAGCATGAAAGGTACGCGTCAGGTAGGCGATGGCCGGCGTCGGCATCGGGCCCAAGAGCATCACATCGGCGCCCGCCGACGTCAGCCCGGCCTCGAGTGCCGATTCGAACATGTAGCCGGAAATCCGCGTGTCCTTGCCGACCAGCACCTTGCATGCGCCCATCTTGCGGAACGCCATGCCGGCGGCCCAGCCCAGCTTGAGCATGAAGTCAGGAGTGATCGGATACACGCCGACCCGACCGCGAATGCCGTCGGTGCCAAAATATTTTTTCGTCATAAGTACTCCATATTCTTATTCGGCTGATTCCACTGCGGCGATCATTTTCACCACATCAACTGTCTCAGCTACGTCATGGACACGCAATATACGCGCGCCCTTGTGCGATGCCAGCGCCGCGAGGGCAAGGCCGCCATACAGGCGCTCCCCTACGGGGCGACTCAACGCCTGGCCGATCATGCTCTTTCGCGACACCCCAACCAGCAACGGGCGCCCCAAGGCATGCAAGGCCTCCATATGCTTGAACAAGCTTAGATTGTGCTGCAGGTTTTTTGCGAAGCCAAAACCCGGATCAAGAATGATCCGGTCAGCCGTAATCCCCACCGTTGCACACTGAGCCATGCGCTCGGCAAGAAACTCGCCCACCTCTTGGGTGATGTCCTGATAGTGCGGGTTGTCCTGCATGTCACCCGGCTCACCGAGCATATGCATCAGGCAAACGGGCAAGCCAGTAGCCGCCGCCGCATCCAGTGCACCCTCGCGGCGCAACGAGCGCACGTCGTTGATCAACCCCGCACCCAGCCGCGCGGTTTCGCGCATGACTGCGGGCGTGGAGGTATCAACCGAGATGATCACATCCAGCTCACGGTGAATCCGCTCGACGATCGGCGCCACGCGCTCAAGCTCTTCGAGCGGTGAAACCGCCCTGGCACCCGGGCGAGTGGACTCGCCGCCAACATCGATCAATGTGGCGCCAGCCTCGACCATGGCTTGCGCATGGCGCAACGCCGCATCCAGCTGGCTGAATTTGCCACCATCAGAGAAAGAGTCGGGAGTGACATTGAGAATGCCCATGACATGCGTCTGGGCCAAATCAAGAACCCGGTTGCCGCAAGGCAACCGGGTCGAGGACTGAACAAAAGTCATTTCAAACCTTAAACGTCAGCAGCGGGACCGCCGATAGGTGTTTCTGGACGCTCACCCTGCACCGCTGGAGGCGTACCGGACGTACCCGTGCCACCCGACCAGTCGCGAGGCTCCCGAGGTGTGCGTCCAGCCATGATGTCGTCGATCTGCTCGGCATCGATGGTTTCATACTTCATCAGGGCATCGGCCATGGCGTCGAGCTTGTCACGGTTGTCCGTGAGGATCTGCTTGGCGGTGCCGTAGCACTGGTCGATGATGCTGCGCACTTCGGAGTCGATCAGCTTGGCTGTCTCACCGGAGAAACTTGCATTCTGGCCACCGCCGCCGCGACCAAGGAACACTTCACCTTCCTCTTCGGCGTACATCAGCGGACCGAGTTTTTCGGAAAGGCCCCACTTGGTCACCATGTTCCGTGCAATCTGGCTGGCACGCATGATGTCGTTGGACGCACCGGTGGTGACGCCATCGAAGCCCAGGGTCATTTCCTCAGCGATACGGCCACCATAGAGCGAGCAGATCTGGCTGATCAGCGCGCGCTTGGACAGGCTGTAGCGATCTTCTTCCGGCAGGAACATGGTCACGCCCAGCGCACGACCGCGCGGGATGATCGAGACCTTGTACACCGGATCATGCTCAGGTACGACGCGGCCGACAATGGCGTGTCCAGCTTCGTGATAAGCGGTGTTCTGCTTTTCTTTCTCGGACATGACCATGGATTTGCGCTCGGCGCCCATCATGATCTTGTCCTTGGCCAGTTCGAACTCTTTCATTTCGACAATGCGCTTGCCGGCACGGGCAGCGAACAACGACGCCTCGTTGACCAGGTTGGCCAGGTCGGCACCGGAGAAACCAGGTGTACCACGAGCGATCACCGCCGGAGCGACGTCGTCACCCATTGGCACTTTGCGCATGTGGACCTTGAGAATCTGTTCGCGGCCACGGATGTCCGGCAGACCGACCACGACCTGACGGTCGAAACGGCCTGGACGCAGCAGCGCAGGGTCCAGCACGTCAGGACGGTTGGTCGCGGCAATCACGATGATGCCGTCGTTCATTTCGAAACCGTCCATCTCCACCAGCAACTGGTTGAGAGTCTGCTCGCGCTCGTCGTGACCACCGCCCATGCCGGCACCACGGTGGCGACCGACGGCGTCGATTTCATCGATGAAGATGATGCATGGCGCGTGTTTCTTGGCCTGTTCGAACATATCGCGAACACGGCTAGCACCGACACCGACGAACATCTCGACGAAATCGGAACCGGAAATGGTGAAGAAAGGCACCTTGGCTTCGCCGGCAATCGCCTTGGCCAACAGGGTTTTACCGGTACCCGGAGGACCGACCATCAGCACGCCGCGAGGAATGCGGCCGCCCAGGCGCTGGAACTTGCCCGGATCACGCAGGAACTCGACCAGCTCACCGACTTCTTCCTTGGCTTCGTCGCAACCGGCAACGTCTGCCAGGGTGGTTTTCACCTGATCTTCGGAGAGCAGGCGCGCCTTGCTCTTGCCAAAGCTCATCGGCCCGCCCTTACCACCGGCACCACCCTGCATCTGCCTCATGAAGAACATGAACACGGCGATGATCACCAGGATCGGGAAGCTCGCGACCAGGAGCTGGGTCCAGATACTTTGCTGTTCAGGCTGCTTGCCTTCGACCACGACGTGGTTGTCCACCAGGTCACCGATCAGGCCATTGTCCTGGATCGCCGGACGAATGGTCTTGAAGCTGTCGCCATCGTTGCGCTTGCCGGTAATCACGTAGCCATCAACCGCCACGCGCTCGACCTTGCCATCCTTGACCTGCTGGATGAAGTCGGAATAGTTGAGGGTCTGCGGCTCGTTAGGGCTGGAGAAGTTGTTCATCACTGTCACCAGGACAGCCGCGATGATCAACCACAGGATCAGATTCTTTGCCATATCGTTCAATTAACTACCCTCTGAAGCAAGCGCCGCTGTTGGCGCGCGCTTCGCATGATATTCACCGGCCTAACTTACTACATTACCTACAACTCTGGCAGGCGCCGTCTGTAACCCTTTGTGAAACACTTCCTACACAATATTCGCAATTTCCCACAGGGCGAAATACGAAATTCCTATCGCCCCGCAAAAAAACCGTCTTATTCACTCCGGCCGCGGTAGCCCCAAGCCAGCATGTACTGCTCGCGGGAACTGCCACGGGAAGAGTCCGGCTTGATCATCTGGACCTTGTCGAATTTCTGACGAGCGTCCTTCACGTAAGCATCAAACCCTTCACCCTGAAAAACCTTGATCACGAAATTACCACCCGGCTTGAGTATCCGGGCCGCCAGATCAAGCGCCAGCTCGCAAAGAAACATGGCTTTGGGCATATCTACGGCAGGCGTACCACTCATATTGGGGGCCATATCGGAAATCACAAGGTCCACCGGCGAATTACCCACGGCGTCCAGGATCTGAGCGAGCACTTCGTCCTGGGTGAAGTCTCCCTGGATGAAAGTCACGTCCGGAATGCTGTCCATTTCCAGGATGTCGGAGGCGATCAGGCGCCCCTGCCCACCGATCAGCCGGCTAGTGACCTGCGACCAGCCACCAGGCGCCGCCCCCAGGTCGACAACCGTCATACCCGGACGGATCAGCTTGTATTTCTCCTGGACCTCCAGAAGCTTGTAACTCGCACGCGAGCGGTAGCCATCCTTCTGCGCCTGCTTCACATAGGGATCATTGACATGTCTTTTCAGCCAACCAAGGCTTGTCTTGGAACGCGCCATTGGGCACCTCGATGATAAGGGTCGTGATTAGTTGGGCGGATCCACGAACCCTCGGGTAAAATGGCCGCCATTTTACAGAATCCAGACGAAAGGGTCAGATTATGCCGCTCACTCAAGAGCAGAAGAAACAGTACAAATCCATTGGCCACCATCTGAAACCAGTATTGATTGTGGCTGACAACGGTTTGACTGAAGGTGTGTTAGCCGAACTTGAACGCGCTTTGGCGGATCACGAGCTGATCAAGATCAAGCTCAACATCCTCGATCGCGAATCGCGCCTGGCAAACATTGCCGAGCTATGCAAGGTTGGCAAAGCGGATCTGGTTCAGGTCATCGGCAAGATGGCACTGATTTACCGCAAGAACTTCAGCGTCAACAAGCAGCTGTCGAACGTCCATCGCTTCAAGTGATGACAAGGGTCAAGGGTGTGCTTCGCGCACCCTGCCACTCCATCCTGGCACCGGCTGCATGACCAGGACCAGCCCCGAGAACCCCAGGACCAGATAGCTGAACACCTGCCAGCGCTGCGCATTCGGCCAGCCGATACCCACGGCGACAAACATCGCACAGGCGCACAACGCAATCAGCAGCACCTGCCCACGAAAATCCCGCCATAGACTGGCAAGGCCATTGGCCTGTACCAGCACCAAAGCCTGAAAGATCACGCACACGGCGGCAAATCCCACCACCACAGTCTCGAACATGCCGGCGATCTCATCGATCAGCAACGGTGCCAGGCCAATTCGGCCCAACACCGGCTGCAAACCGAGATGCACCAGCCACAGACCGCCGACCCACAACATCTGGGCCAGCTGCCAGAGCATGGCGCCCGCATTCAGCGGGCGCCTTACTTCAGATGTGACGGACTTCGACAATCTCGTACTCGATAACGCCACCAGGCGTTTTGACGACGACCACATCACCCTCTTCCTTGCCGATCAAGGCTCGAGCCAAGGGTGAACCGACCGAAATCTTGCCGAGTTTGAAGTCAGCCTCATCCTCACCCACGATGTGGTAAGTGACGCTTTCATCCGTCTCGACGTTGGCGATTTCGACGGTGGTGCCGAAGATAACCTTGCCAGTGTGAGGAATGGTCGTGACGTCGATGATGACCTGATTCTGAATCCGGCCTTCGATGTCACGAATCCGCGCCTCGACCATACCCTGCTGCTCGCGGGCAGCGTGGTATTCGGCGTTTTCCTTCAAGTCACCCAACTCGCGGGCCGTACCGATGTCCTGGCTGAGCTTCGGACGAACGACCTTGGTCAGGTGAGCATGTTCTTCTTCCAGGGCGCGAGCGCCCTGAACGGTCATCGGGTACTTCGTTATGCTCATGCCTTCAATCCTGCGTGTAGATCCTGCAAGCGGCGTACGGTCTTCTCGGGACCGAACTTCAACGCTTCGCAGATCGCTTCGCCAGCAGCAATGGTGGTGGTGCAGTAAATCTTGTGCTGCAGGGCGTTGCGACGAATGGAATAGGAGTCAGCGATCGACTGACGGCCTTCGGTAGTGTTGATGATCAGGGTGACTTCGTCATTCTTGATCATGTCGACTACGTGCGGACGCCCTTCGGTCACCTTGTTCACGCGGCGCACTTTCAGGCCTGCGGCTTCGATCAGCTTGGCAGTACCGGCAGTGGCAACCACTTCAAAGCCCAAGTTGATCAGATCACGGGCCACGCCTGCAACCAATGGCTTGTCGTCATCACGCACGCTGATGAACGCAGTACCGCCGGTCGGCAGCACTTCACTGGCGCCCATCTGGGCCTTGGCGAATGCTTCACCGAAGGTGTCGCCCACGCCCATCACTTCACCAGTGGACTTCATCTCTGGGCCGAGGATCGGGTCAACGCCAGGGAATTTGGCGAACGGGAACACCGCCTCTTTCACACTGTAGAAGTTCGGGATGATTTCCTTGGTGAAACCCAGTTCCTTCAGGGTTTTACCGGCCATCACGCGCGCTGCGATCATCGCCAGGGAAACACCGATGCACTTGGACACGAACGGTACGGTACGCGAAGCGCGCGGGTTGACTTCGATGACGTAGATGTCTTCGCCTTGCAGCGCCAACTGTACGTTCATCAGGCCGACCACGCCCAGCTCCAGGGCCATTTTCTTGACCTGTTCGCGCATCTCGTCCTGGATGTGCGCTGGCAGCGAGTACGGCGGCAGCGAGCACGCGGAGTCACCGGAGTGAACGCCGGCCTGCTCGATGTGCTGCATGATCGCGCCGATCACCACGTCCTTGCCGTCGCAGACCGCATCCACATCCATTTCGATGGCGCAGTTGAGGAAGTGGTCCAGCAGCACCGGGCTGTCGTTGGACACTTGAACCGCTTCACGCAGGTAGCGCTTGAGTTCTTCTTCTTCGTAGACGATTTCCATCGCACGACCGCCCAGTACATAGGACGGACGCACCACCAGCGGGTAACCGATCTTCGCGGCGGCACGAATCGCTTCGTCTTCGCTGCGCACGGTGGCGTTTGGCGGCTGACGCAGGTTCAGGCGCTGGACCATTTGCTGGAAGCGCTCACGGTCTTCGGCACGGTCGATGGCGTCAGGGCTGGTACCGATGATCGGCACGCCAGCAGCTTCCAGGGCGCGAGCCAGTTTCAGCGGGGTCTGGCCGCCGTACTGCACGATCACGCCTTTTGGCTTCTCGACGCGGACGATTTCCAGCACGTCTTCCAGCGTCACTGGCTCGAAGTACAGGCGATCGGAGGTGTCGTAGTCGGTGGAAACGGTTTCCGGGTTGCAGTTGACCATGATGGTCTCGTAACCGTCATCGCGCAGGGCCAGTGCCGCGTGTACGCAGCAGTAGTCGAACTCGATGCCTTGGCCGATACGGTTAGGACCGCCACCCAGGATCATGATCTTGTCGCGGCCCGACGGTGCGGCTTCGCACTCTTCCTCGTACGTCGAGTACAGGTAAGCAGTATCGGTAGCGAACTCGGCGGCGCAGGTGTCGACGCGCTTGTAGACCGGGAAAATGTCCAGTTTGTGACGGTGAGCGCGCAGGCTCTTCTCGGTCACACCCAGCAGCTTGGCCAGGCGCATGTCGGAGAAGCCCTTGCGCTTGAGGCGGAACATCAGGTCGCGGTCGATGCTGGTCAGACCCAGGGTCTTGACCTTCTCTTCGTCCTTGATCAGGTCTTCCATCTGCACCAGGAACCAAGGGTCGATCATGGTCATGCCGAAGATGTCTTCAACGCTCATGCCGGCGCGCATCGCGTCCGCCACGTACCAGATACGCTCGGCGCCCGGCACGGTCAGCTCGCGCTTGAGGACGCTCATGCTTTCCGGATTGCTCAGGTCAACCTTCTCGTCCAGACCGCAAACGCCCACTTCCAGGCCGCGCAGGGCTTTCTGCAGGGATTCCTGGAAGGTACGACCGATGGCCATGACTTCACCGACCGACTTCATCTGAGTGGTCAGGCGCGCATCGGCCTTGGCGAATTTCTCGAAGGCGAAACGTGGCAGCTTGGTGACGACGTAGTCGATGGACGGCTCAAAGGACGCCGGGGTCTTGCCGCCGGTGATGTCGTTCGACAGTTCGTCCAGGGTGTAGCCCACAGCCAGTTTGGCCGCGACCTTGGCGATCGGGAAGCCGGTGGCTTTCGAAGCCAGTGCCGAGGAACGGGATACACGCGGGTTCATCTCGATCACGACCATGCGACCGGTGTTCGGGCAGATGCCGAACTGAACGTTGGAACCGCCGGTTTCCACACCGATCTCACGCAGTACCGCCAGGGAGGCGTTACGCAGGATCTGGTATTCCTTGTCGGTCAGGGTCTGTGCCGGCGCCACGGTGATCGAGTCACCAGTGTGCACGCCCATCGGATCAAAGTTTTCGATGGAGCAGACGATGATGCAGTTGTCCTTTTTGTCACGGACAACTTCCATCTCATATTCTTTCCAGCCGATCAGCGATTCGTCGATCAGCAGCTCTTTGGTCGGCGACAGGTCCAGGCCACGGGCGCAGATTTCTTCGAACTCTTCACGGTTGTACGCGATACCGCCACCGGTGCCGCCCATGGTGAAGGACGGACGGATGATGCACGGGAAGCCCAGCTTCTCGAGGACCGCATTGGCCTCCTCCATGCTGTGGGCGATGCCGGAACGCGGGCACGCCAGGCCGATGGATTTCATCGCCTTGTCGAAACGCGAACGGTCTTCAGCCTTGTCGATGGTGTCGGCGTTGGCACCGATCATTTCTACGCCGAACTTCTCCAGGACGCCTTCGCGTTCCAGGTCCAGGGCGCAGTTCAGAGCGGTCTGGCCACCCATGGTCGGCAGCAGCGCGTCCGGACGCTCTTTCTCGATGATCTTGGCAACGGTCTGCCACTTGATCGGCTCGATGTAGGTGGCGTCGGCCATGGCCGGGTCGGTCATGATGGTGGCCGGGTTGGAGTTCACCAGGATGACGCGATAGCCCTCTTCGCGCAGGGCTTTGCAGGCCTGGGCGCCGGAGTAGTCGAATTCGCAGGCCTGGCCGATCACGATCGGGCCAGCGCCGAGAATCAGGATGCTTTTAATGTCTGTACGTTTTGGCATGGGTTTGTCACTCAAATCCGCAGGTCAGTCGGCAAGCCGTCTTGTTCAATCTGTGAAGACTTGAGGGGGTCGCCGATCACGGGACCGCCCTCAAGCTTTGCAACATCAGGGCGAGCGATCAGCGTCGCTTGGCCATCTCGTTGATGAAGCGATCGAACAGAGGTGCTACGTCGTTCGGGCCAGGGCTGGCTTCAGGGTGACCCTGGAAGCTGAAGGCGCTCTTGTCGGTACGCTCGATACCTTGCAGGGTGCCGTCGAACAGCGATTTGTGAATCGCGCGAACGTTGGCCGGCAGGGTCGCTTCGTCTACCGCGAAACCGTGGTTCTGGCTGGTGATCATCACCACGCCGCTGTCCAGGTCCTGGACCGGGTGGTTGGCACCGTGGTGACCGTGACCCATTTTCAGGGTCTTGGCGCCGGAGGCCAGGGCCAGCAGTTGGTGACCGAGGCAAATACCGAACACCGGAATTTCGGTTTCCAGCACGTCCTTGATCGCCTGGATCGCGTAGTCGCAAGGCTCAGGATCGCCAGGGCCGTTGGACAGGAACACGCCGTCCGGCTTCAGGGCCAGCGCTTCGGCGGCAGGTGTCTGTGCAGGCACCACGGTTACGCGGCAACCGCGCTCGACCAGCATGCGCAGGATGTTCACCTTGACGCCGTAGTCGTAGGCGACCACGTGGTACGGCAGCTCGGAGGCTTCGATGGTCGCGTGGCTGTCGGTTTTCAGATCCCAGACAGTCGAGCGCCACTCGTACTTCTCCGTGGTGCTGACGACTTTTGCCAGGTCCATGCCTTTCAGGCCAGGGAACCCCTGGGCAGCAGCGATGGCGGCTTCTTCGGAAATGTTGTCACCGGCCATGATGCAGCCGTTCTGCGCGCCTTTTTCACGCAGGATGCGCGTCAGGCGGCGGGTGTCGATACCGGCGATGGCCACAACGTTGTTGGCCTTCAGGTAGTCGGACAGGGACATCGTGTTACGCCAGTTGCTCGCCACCAGTGGCAGGTCACGGATGACCAGGCCAGCAGACCAGACGCGGTTGGATTCGGCGTCTTCCGGCGTGGTGCCAGTGTTGCCAATGTGCGGGTAAGTCAGGGTAACGATTTGTTGGGCGTAGGAAGGATCGGTAAGGATTTCCTGATAGCCGGTCATTGCGGTGTTGAACACCACCTCACCAACGGTTTGACCGTCGGCTCCAATGGCTTCGCCGCGAAAAATGCTGCCATCAGCAAGGGCGAGTATGGCTGGCTTAGTCAAGAAGACCTCCCGTAAATAAAGCCTGAAAGGGCGATCGCAGGTTGTAAAAAAGCGGAGTGACGTATGGACACGTCACCCCGCTTCTTCACTGAATTATTCTGCGCGCTTTTAGTGGACACACTAAAGCTGTAGCTTACAGAAAAAGGCATTTTTGGTCTACCGCCAATGAGCCTTAAAGGCTGGAGAATGCGACAGGACGTCGCTTGGCGGGGTAAAACCGGGCTCAAACGCTGTGCGCGAGCCCGATTTCGGGTGCATCTTACCGCAGGTCGAGCACGTCTTGCATGTCGTAAAGACCCGCTTCACGCCCATCGAGCCACAAGGCAGCACGTACCGCCCCCTTGGCGAAGGTCATGCGGCTGGAGGCCTTGTGAGTGATCTCGACACGCTCACCATCAGCGGCGAACAGCACGGTGTGATCACCCACGATGTCGCCAGCACGTACCGTGGCAAAACCGATGGTCTCGCGCTCGCGAGCACCGGTCTGGCCCTCACGACCGTAAACCGCGACTTTCTTCAGGTCGCGACCCAGGGCATCGGCAATCACCTCACCCATGCGCACGGCCGTACCGGACGGCGCATCGACTTTATGCCGATGGTGAGCTTCGGTGATCTCGATATCGACATCGTCACCCAGCACGCGAGCGGCGGTGTCGAGCAACTTCAGGCACAGGTTTACACCGACGCTGAAGTTAGCCGCGAAGACGATCGGGATATCCTTGCCCGCCTCTGCCAGCAACTGCTTCTCTTCAACGCTGAAGCCGGTAGTGCCGATGATCATCGCCTTGTTGTGCTTGCGGCAGAAGGCGAGGTTTTTCAGGGTCACCGTCGGATGGGTGAAGTCGATCAGCACGTCGAACTCATCGACCACGCGATCCAGATCACCCGACAGCGGCACGCCGATGCGACCGATAGCCGCCAGCTCACCGGCGTCCGCGCCGACCAGGGTACTGTCAGGACGATCCACTGCCGCCGTCAGGCCGGCACCCGGTGCTTGCTGCACGGCTTCGATCAGGGTCTTGCCCATGCGCCCGGCGGCGCCCATTACAGCTATACGTCGCATGCCTGTCTCCTTACAAATCGCCGAAGAAGCGCTTCACGCCTTCGAACCAGCCCGTGGTTTTCGGGGAATGACTGTTGTCGTCCGCCAGGGAGTTGCGGAACTCTTCGAGCATTTCACGCTGGCGACGGCTCAGGTTGACCGGCGTCTCGACTGCCACACGGCACATCAAGTCACCCGCACCGCCGCCACGCACAGGCGCAACGCCCTTGCCACGCACGCGGAACTGCTTGCCGGTCTGAGTCCCCTCGGGGATCTTCAGCTTGACCCGACCATCGAGGGTCGGAATCTCCAGCTCGCCACCCAGCGCCGCATCAACAAAACTGATTGGCACTTCGCAGAACAGATGCTTGCCGTCACGCTGGAAGATCGCGTGCTCGCGCACGTTGATCACCACGTACAGATCGCCGGTCGGCCCGCCCTGGGCACCCGCCTCGCCCTCGCCCGACAGGCGAATGCGGTCACCGGTATCGACACCGGCCGGCACTTTGACCGACAGCGTCTTGTACTCTTCGACACGGCCTTCGCCATGGCAGGAGTCGCAAGGGTCGGAAATGATCTTGCCCTGGCCATGGCAACGCGGGCATGTTTGCTGCACCGAGAAGAAGCCTTGCTGCATGCGTACCTGGCCGATACCGCCACAGGTCGGGCAGGTCACCGGCGAAGAGCCTTTCTTGGCACCCGAGCCGTCGCACGGCTTGCAGTTGACCAATGTCGGAACGCGGATATTCACGCTGGTGCCACGCACCGCTTCTTCCAGGTTCAGTTCCAGGGTGTAGCGCAAGTCGCTGCCACGCTGGGCGCCGCCACGGGAACCACCGCGACCGCCACCGAAGAAGTCGCTGAAGACATCACCAAAGATGTCGGAGAAGTTCTGGCCGCCGAAACCGGCACCGCCGCCACCCATGCTCGGGTCGACACCGGCATGGCCGTACTGGTCGTATGCTGCACGTTTGCTGGAATCGGAGAGCACTTCGTAGGCCTCGTTGGCCTCCTTGAACATCTCTTCCGATGCCTTGTCATCAGGATTACGGTCCGGGTGGTGCTTCATCGCCAGGCGACGGTAGGCCTTTTTCAGGTCCGCCTCGCTTGAGCCTCGTTCAACACCCAATACTTCGTAATAGTCACGCTTTGCCATAAGTCTCTGCACTCTTGAGGACGTTCGACAAACCTCTCCTGAGCCTCGTCAAACTCGTTGAGCCCCAATACAGGCCCGGACCCAACTCACGTCAATTCAACGATCCTGGTCTTTGTTTCGATGTGGCACTTTCGGCTCGGAAAGCAGGAGCATTCCCGACCATGCCGCCAGCAAACGAACGTTGTCGCATGCTGTAAAAATTCGCGTATTCCAGACACGCCAACGCGGGAGCAAGCTCCCGCGCGGCGACATCCTACCAGTCACCGCCGCAAGGCAGTCAACCGGCCGACCAACAACTTACTTGTGGTCTTTTACTTCTTCGAACTCAGCGTCGACAACGTCGTCAGCCTTTTCCGCCTTGTCGTCGTGCGGTGCCGCGCCTTCAGCAGGCTGGGCCTGTTCGGCGTACATCTTCTGCGCCACTGGAGCGGAGACTTTCGACAGCTCTTCAACCTTGGCTTCGATAGCAGCCTTGTCGTCGCCTTTTACAGCGGCTTCAAGGGCAACCACGGCAGCTTCGATCGCAGTCTTCTCTTCAGCGCTTACCTTGTCGCCAGCGTCAGCGACCATTTTGCGCGTCGAGTGAACCAGTGCGTCGCCCTGGTTACGGGCAGCGGCCAGCTCTTCGAACTTGCGGTCTTCCTCGGCGTTGGCCTCGGCATCACGCACCATGCGCTCGATCTCTTCGTCGGACAGACCGGAGTTGGCCTTGATCACGATCGACTGAGTCTTGCCGGTGGCCTTGTCCTTGGCGCCTACGTGCAGGATGCCGTTGGCGTCGATGTCGAAGGTCACTTCGATTTGTGGCACGCCACGTGGTGCTGGTGGAATCTCGGCCAGGTCGAACTTGCCCAGGGACTTGTTCTGTGCAGCCTGCTTACGCTCACCTTGCAGCACGTGAATGGTCACGGCGCCCTGGTTGTCGTCGGCAGTCGAGAAAACTTGCGATTTCTTGGTAGGAATCGTGGTGTTTTTCTCGATCAGCGCAGTCATCACGCCACCCATGGTTTCGATACCCAGGGTCAGCGGGCTGACGTCCAGCAGCAGAACGTCTTTCACGTCACCGGCCAGAACGGCACCCTGAATCGCAGCACCAACGGCAACAGCTTCGTCCGGGTTCACATCCTTGCGAGGCTCTTTACCGAAGAACTCGGTCACCAGCTTCTGAACCAGCGGCATACGGGTCTGACCGCCGACCAGGATCACGTCGTTGATCTTGGCGACATCGATACCGGCATCTTTCATGGCGATGCGGCAAGGCTCGATGGTGCGTTGAACCAGGTCTTCAACCAGCGCTTCCAGCTTGGCGCGGGAGATTTTCACGTTCAGGTGCTTAGGACCGGTGGCGTCTGCAGTGATGTACGGCAGGTTCACGTCGGTCGACTGAGCGGACGACAGCTCGATCTTGGCTTTTTCAGCGGCTTCTTTCAGGCGCTGCATCGCCAGCGGATCACCCTTGAGGTTCATGCCGCTTTCTTTCTTGAATTCGTCGACGAGGTAGTCGATCAGACGAATGTCGAAGTCCTCACCACCCAGGAAGGTGTCGCCGTTGGTGGCCAACACTTCGAACTGGTGCTCGCCATCGACTTCGGCGATTTCGATCACGGAAACGTCGAAAGTACCACCACCCAGGTCATAAACGATCACGGTGTGGTCGCCCTTGGCCTTGTCCATGCCGTATGCCAGAGCGGCCGCGGTTGGTTCGTTGATGATACGTTTTACGTCCAGGCCCGCGATGCGGCCGGCGTCTTTGGTGGCTTGACGCTGGCTGTCGTTGAAGTAGGCCGGAACGGTGATCACCGCCTCAGTCACAGGCTCGCCGAGGTAGTCTTCGGCGGTCTTCTTCATTTTCTTCAGGATTTCAGCCGAGATTTGTGGCGGCGCCATTTTCTGGCCGTTCACTTCAACCCAGGCGTCGCTGTTGTCAGCCTTGACGATCTTGTAAGGGACCATCTGGATGTCTTTCTGAACCACTTCTTCATCGAAGCGACGACCGATCAGACGCTTTACCGCGTACAGGGTGTTGTGCGGGTTGGTCACCGCCTGACGCTTGGCCGACTGGCCAACCAGGATTTCGCCATCGTTGGCGTAAGCGATGATCGACGGCGTGGTGCGCGCGCCTTCGGCGTTTTCAATAACTTTGGCTGTGCCGTTTTCCAGCACGGAGACGCAGGAGTTGGTAGTCCCCAGGTCGATACCGATAATTTTGCCCATGTTCACTCTCCCGAAACTTTGGATTTGGTTGCCGCAGCAGTGGTGGCTAACTGCGGTAGCACTTAAACGCTTGACTTCTAAATGGGGGCCTTGCGGCTAATTTCAAGCCTGCTCGTCAATCGAAGGCGAAACAGCTGCCGGCGCCTTGCTGACCACGACCATTGCCGGGCGCAGCAGGCGACCATTGAGCTCATAGCCCTTCTGGAACACCTTGAGCACGCTGTTTGGCTCGACGTCAGCGCTTTCCTGCATGGCCATCGCCTGATGCTTGACCGCATTGAACGGTTCGCCGTGCGGATCGATCGTTTCCAGCTGATAACGCTTCAGGGTGTCCTGGAACATTTTCAGGGTCAGCTCGATGCCTTCGCGCATTGGACGGATGCTTTCGTCATCCGCGCTGGACAACTCCAGACCGCGCTCCAGGCTGTCGATGATCGGCAGAAGGTCGCTGGCGAATTTTTCCAGGGCGAATTTATGAGCCTTTTCAACATCCTGCTCGGCGCGACGGCGGACGTTCTGCAGATCGGCGGCTACACGCAAAGCCTGATCCTGCGCACCTGCCAGTTGCTCTTCGAGCACTTGTACACGAGCCGCCAGGTCATCACCCGAAGCCTGGGGAGCCTGATCGGCGTCTAGATTTTGCGTATCCACTGTCTGTTCGTCAGCCATAGAATTCTCCTTTCAATATCGTCCGCGAGCCTGACTCGCGCTTCTGCCCAGCTATATGGGGCCGCAAAATCCGGCTTCAAGGGGCAACCAAACATTAACCCTACAAAAAACAGCTGCTTTGTCATGCCCCTCCGTACTAAGGATTTCGTCGGATCAAGCAAATCGAGCTAACGGGGGGCATTGTCAGCCGCAAATAAAACACTGTATAAATAACCAGACCTAAAGCCTGGGAGCGGCCTTTATGCTGGTGCACCTGTCCGTACATAACTACGCCATCGTTGAACATCTCGATCTTGAACTCGATCGAGGAATGAGCGTGATCACAGGGGAAACCGGCGCCGGCAAGTCGATCATGCTCGACGCCCTGGGCCTGACCCTCGGTGACCGAGCCGACAGCGGCGTGGTCCGCCCCGGCGCAGACAAGGCTGACATCCTGGCAACCTTCGACCTGGCCGACATTCCGGAAGCCGGTGCCTGGCTGGCCGAACGCGACCTCGAGAACGACGGCCCGTGCATCCTGCGCCGGGTCATCACCGCCGAAGGGCGCTCGCGCGGCTACATCAACGGCACGCCCTGCCCGCTGGGCGACCTCAAGGCGCTGGGCGAACTGTTGATCGACATCCACAGCCAGCACGAACACCAGTCCCTGCTCAAGACCGATACCCATCGCCGCCTGCTCGACGAATACGCCGGCGCCACGGACCTTGCCCGCCAGGTACAGCTTGCCGCCCAGCGCTGGCGCCAGACTCACCAGGAGCTTGAGCGACTGTCCAACTCCGGCGATGAGCAGCGCGCTCGCCATCAGTTGCTCAGCTATCAGCTTGAAGAGCTGGAAAACCTTGGCCTCGGTGACAACGAGCTGGAACAACTGGAACAGGAACACAAGAACCTGACAAACGCGGAAACCTTGCTGGGTATCTGTCGCCAAGTGGTCGAACAATGCAGCGAGAGTGATTCCGGCAATGTCCTGAACGCCCTGACTGCAAGCCTTAATCGCCTGTCGAGCGTTAACAACTCGATTGGCGCGCTGGGTGAAGCCAGCAGCTTGCTGACCAGTGCGCAGATCCAGGTTGAAGAAGCCGTGGGTGAGCTGAACCGCTTCCTGGATAACTTCGACGCAGACCCGGCGCGCCTTCAATACCTGGAAGAACGCCTCGACGCGATCTACACCATGGCGCGCAAGCACCGCATCCAACCGACCGAGGTCGCAGAGATGCAGCAGCGGTTACTGGATGAAATCGAAACCCTGAACGCCAACGATGAATCCATCGAGCGACTGAGTGATGAGCTGGCGTCTTATGCCCGTCATTATCAGGAGAAGGCTCGAGAGTTGAGCGACCTGCGCCACCAAGCCTCCAGCAGCCTGGCCAGTGCGGTGGAACAGGAGATCCAGCGCCTGGGCATGCCCGGCGGGCGCTTTGCCATCGAATTGCGACCGAATAGCAGCAATGAATTGCTTCCGAACGGACTCGAACAGGTAGAACTGCTGGTCAGCGCCAACCCGGGGCAACCATTAAAGGCGCTGGCGAAAGTGGCATCGGGCGGCGAACTGTCGCGTATCAGCCTGGCGATCCAGGTGATCACCGCGCAAACATCCCGCGTCCCGACCCTGGTGTTCGACGAAGTGGACGTAGGCATCGGCGGGCCGACCGCAGAAATCGTCGGCCAATTGCTGCGCAGGCTCGGCGAACGCGGACAGGTCCTGACGGTAACGCACCTGCCCCAAGTGGCCGCACAAGGGCATCAGCACCTGTTCGTGCACAAGGTACGCGGCGAAGACGCCACTCGCACGGCCGTCTCCAAATTGAGCAAGAACGATCGTGTAGAAGAAGTGGCGCGGATGCTGGGCGGGATCGATCTCACCAAGGAATCCCTGGCCCACGCGAAAAAAATGGTCGTTACCGCAAAAATCTAGCCACGACAGAAAGCACGAAGGCGACCCTGGGGTCGCCTTCGTTCGTTTCGCGAACCCTGGGTTCGCGCGACATGCTTACTTTTTCTTGCGCACGTACAACACAAGATTGTGATCAACCATCTCGAAGCCGTACTTGTCGACGATGGCTTTCTGCAGGCGTTCGATTTCTTCGTCGAAGAATTCGATCACTTCGCTGGTTTCGACGTTGACCATATGGTCGTGATGCTTGCCGTCGTCCAGCTCGAAGACCGCATGGCCTCCGTCGAAGTTGTGCCGCACCACAAGTCCAGCTGCCTCGAACTGGGTCAGTACACGGTAAACCGTGGCCAGACCGACGTCCTCGCCAGCCTCCATCAATGCCTTATAGACATCCTCGGCACTCATGTGGCGCTGCTCGGCAGAGTCGAGCATTTGCAGAATCTTGACCCGTGGCAGGGTCACTTTGAGGCCGGCTTTGCGTAGTTCGCTATTTTCAACCATGGTCAGCTTTCTCGCGATGCTGCTTCGCAGCTTCTCTTAATGCGGGTATGATCGGCGTTTACGTTGTCCCAGCCAAGATAGTGGAAGTCGCCCACCGATGCAAAACACCAAGCTCTTGCTAACCAGTTTCACCTTTGTGGGACTGCTCGCACTCGCCGGTTGTTCATTCCCCGGGGTTTACAAAATCGACATCCAGCAGGGCAATGTCGTCACGCAGGACATGATAGACCAGTTACGCCCGGGAATGACCCGTAAGCAAGTAAGGTTTATCATGGGCAACCCCCTGCTGACTGATACGTTCCATGCCGATCGCTGGGATTATCTGTATAGCCTGCAACCGGGTGGCGGCGAACGCCAACAGGAACGCATTAGCGTTATCTTCAACCCAAATGACCAGCTTGTCAGCCTCTCTGGCGACTTCATGCCCGGCGTGAGCCGCGACGAAGCCATTCTGGGCAAGGACACCGGCACTACCGTCACCGCGCCGGCAGAGCAGGTCGAGCAGCCGAAACCGGAAAAACCGGTCAAGCCTGGCTCGTTGCTCGATCAGATCCAGAAGGAAGTGGACGGTGTCGAAACCGTACCAGTCCCGACGCCAGAACCTCTGGAAACCTCGCCGCAATAATTTGCGACGTAAAAAAACCCGGCATATCCGGGTTTTTTAATGCCTGGAATTTGCCGGCCTCACTGATTTCGCGCTTTGGCCTCGGCAGCCTTTGCCGCACGCAATCGACGCACCTCTTTTGGATCCGCCAGCAATGGCCGGTAAATCTCGATGCGATCGCCTGGTTGAACCGGACGATTTTCAGGATCGACGACCACCTTGCCAAAGATCCCCACCGGACACTGCTGCAGGTCCAGCTCCGGAAATGCCTGGCCCACCCCAGAGTTCAGTAACGCGGCGCGAACGGTGGTCCCTGCCGGCACCCTCGCCGGCAGGAGCACCTGACGATCAACGGCGGCATAGACCACCTCGATCTCTATCATCGCCTCAACCATACATTTGCTTGGCGCGCTGGCAGAACGCGTCCACCAGCGTATTGGCCGCCTGATTGAACAACGGCCCCAGGGTCGCGCGGATGATCGGTCCGGCGTAATCGAACGACAGGTCCAGGCTGATCTTGCAGGCCTTCTCACCCAACGGCTTGAACACCCACACGCCATGCAACTGAGTGAACGGCCCCTCTTCGAGGTTCATCTCGATCGACTGGCCGGGCACCAGGGTGTTGCGCGTGACGAAATGCTGGCTGAGCCCACCCTTGGCCACGCCAACGCTCGCACGCATATGATCGGCAGAGCTTTCCAGGACTTCGGCCGATGAGCACCAAGGCAGGAACTCCGGATAACGCGCCACGTCGTTGACCAGGTCATACAGCGCCTGAGCGGGGTACGGCAGCAGGGCCGAACGTGAAATGTGTGTCGTCATGTCGGCATCACTTCCAGAGCTGGGCAGCAAACACTATGAGAATGCCGATAGGCGCCACATAGCGCATCAAGAACAAGGACAGGGTGAACAACGCAGGGTTGCGGATCGACAATTCGTCGCGCACCGCCTCCCGGCCCATCACCCAGCCTGCAAACACCACGAAACACAAACCACCGAGTGGCAACATGATTCGCGAGGTGAAGAAATCGATCACACCAAAGAAGTCCAGACCGCCCGCTGCACCCCATTGATAGAGGTGAAACAGCCCGTCTACGTTCACGAAAAACTTGGCCTGCTTCCAGATATTGAAGGAAAACACCGTACCCAGACCGACAAACCAGCAGCTGAAAGCCAGCCAGAAGGTGACCCAGGCGCGGCTGATTTTCGAGCGCTCGACCAGGTAAGCCACCATGGGTTCGAGCAAGGAAATGGCCGAACTCCAGGCTGCAATCGCGACCAGCACGAAGAACACTACGCCCATCAACTGGCCAAACGCTACGTTACCGAAGGCAAATGGCAGGCTGACAAACATCAGGCCAGGACCTTCGCTCGGGTTCAGACCGCCGGCAAACACAATCGGAAACAATGCCAGGCCCGCCACCAGGGACACAAAGGTATCCAGCAGCGCAACGCCAACGATGGTCCCGGAAATCGACGAATGCTTGGGCATGTAGGCGCCGTAGATCATGATCGAACCGACCCCGACGCTCAACGAAAAGAAAGCGTGCCCCATGGCCGGCAGCAAGCCGTCGAGGACTTTTTCCGGATGGAAGTCGAACATGAAATGTACGCCTTCCATGAAATGCCCGGTGGTCATGCTGTAGCCCAGCAGCACAAGCACCATCACGAACAGCAACGGCATCATGATGCGCAGGCTGCGCTCAAGCCCCGCGACCACGCCTTTGGCGATCACCACGGCAGACAGCAGCATGAAAATCGTGTGCCAAAGTGTCAGGCGCCACGGATCGGCAATCACATTGCCAAAGTACGCCCCCACCTGATCGGGCGTCGCTCCCTGGAAGTCGCCACGCCCCATGTCGATGATGTAGTCCAGCGACCAGCCGCCGACCACACTGTAGAAAGACAGGATCAGCAGCGCCGTGATCATCCCGGCAAACGCCCCCCAGGACCATTTCCCCGAATGCCCCGCTTCCAGCGCCAGCACCTTCAAGGCGTTGGCCGGGCTCTGCCGGGCACGCCGGCCGATCAGGGTTTCCGCGAGCATGACCGGCACACCGATCAACGCGATACAAGCCAGGAACATCAGCACGAAGGCGCCGCCGCCGTAGACGCCAACCATGTAGGGGAATTTCCAGATACTACCCAGGCCCACGGCCGAACCGGTCGCGGCGAGTATGAAGACCCAGCGGCTAGCCCAACTGCCGTGGACAGAAACCTTGTCTGTCGACATCGATATTACGACCAAGCGTTCAAAAAAGAGGCCGCATTGTCCGGGATTCAATCAACCTGCTCAAGCATGTAGCAATCCCGTAGCCGACTCGCGTGCAACTCCCTATAATGCCGCCCCTATGGCTAAACAGAAGAAACACCCAACAGGGACCATCGCGCAAAATAAAAAGGCGCGACACGATTACTTCATCGAACATCGGTTCGAGGCTGGTCTGGTCCTGGCCGGCTGGGAAGTAAAAAGTCTGCGGGCAAGCAAGTTGCAACTGGTTGACAGTTACGTACTGCTCAAGGATGGCGAAGCCTGGCTGCTCGGCAGTCACATCACGCCCCTGACGACCGCCAGCACCCACGTCATCGCTGATCCGGTGCGCACGCGCAAGCTGCTGCTCAACCGGCGGGAGCTGGAAAAGCTCGCCGCTGCCGTGCAGCAAAAAGGCTACGCCTGCGTGTGCCTGTCCTGGTACTGGAGCAAGCACATGGTCAAGTGCGAAATTGCCCTGGGCAAGGGCAAGAAGGAATACGACAAGCGTGACACCGAGCGCGAACGCGACGCCGGCCGCGAATTGCAGCGCGCGGTGCGCAACAAGGGCAAGGAAGATTAATTCCGCGGCCTGATCGTTCCCACGCTCTGCGTCCGCTTTGTGACGCGGAGCGTCACGGGATGCATTCCCACGCAGAGCGTGGGAACGATCACCAACTGACTACATACCCTTGCGCCGCTCCGCCCGAGCCACGCGCTGCACTTCCTGACGCACCTCCTCCAGCACTTCCTGCACATACAGGATGTGTCGACTGGAGACTTCCCGCGCCTGTTCAGCACGGCCTTCGACAATCGCCTGATACAACTCCCGGTGTTGCGTAATCAGCATGTCGCGGGTCTCGGTGCGCTGTTTGTACATGCCGCCGATGTTCGTGACCACGTTGCGCTTGAGCAGGTCGAACAACCCACGAATGGTGTGCAGCAGCACCGCGTTATGGCTGGCTTCGGCAATCGCCAGATGGAAATTTGCATCCGCTGCGCCCTCTTCCGCCCGGCTGACTTCCTCGTGACGCGAATAGCAGTCCAGTAGCTGATTGAACGCCGCGGTCAATCGCTCACGGTCAACGTCGGTGGCGCGTAATGCGGCGTAATAGGCGCAGGACGCTTCCAGCGTGTGGCGAAACTCCAGCAGGTCGCGTTGCGCTTCGGGATTGTTTTCCAGCAGATGCAACAGTGGATCACTGAACGTCGTACCCAGGGACTCCACCACGTAATTGCCGCCCCCCTGGCGACTGACCAACAGCCCCCTGGCGGTCAGTTTCTGAATGGCTTCGCGCAATGAAGGACGAGAAACGCCAAATTGTTCGGCCAACGTGCGTTCCGCCGGCAAGCGCTCACCAGCCTTCAGCGTGCCCTCGAGGATCATGCTCTCGAGCTGCTCGACAATATCGTCTGACAAACGGCGCTGCCGAATCTGATCAAACCCCATAACTCAATTTCTCCACCATCCCGACGGTGCGCCGGGGCTCTATTCTGGCCTATCCATGCGACGCAGGCACCTGCCACGCGACCATTACCCGAACAGGCCAGATCCTGTGCAAAACCCTGCCTACGACAAAAGTTTTAGGGCGGCAAATTGACACACCACCTACAAGGCTTTTACCCTAGCCAACAGCGATTGTAAATTGGTCTTACCAATTATCCAAGAACGCTGATCAGTGCCTGACCAACAACAATTAGGGGCCACCCCATATGCAAACCTGGCAACAGCTCTACAGCCCGCTCGGCAGCCTCGGCCTGTCCGCACTCGCAGCCGTTATCCCCATTGTGTTTTTCTTCCTGGCCCTGGCCGTGTTCCGCCTCAAAGGACACGTGGCCGGCAGCATCACCCTGGCCTTGTCGATCCTGGTGGCAATCCTTGCTTTCAAGATGCCGGTCGACATGGCGTTCGCTGCCGCCGGGTATGGTTTCGCCTACGGCCTGTGGCCGATCGCCTGGATCATCGTGGCGGCGGTATTCCTCTACAAACTGACGGTCAAGAGTGGCCAGTTCGAAGTGATCCGCAGCTCGGTGCTGTCGATCACCGACGACCAGCGCCTGCAGGTGTTGCTGATCGGCTTCTGCTTCGGCGCGTTCCTCGAAGGCGCGGCCGGTTTCGGCGCACCGGTGGCGATTACCGCCGCGCTGCTGGTAGGACTGGGCTTCAACCCGCTGTACGCCGCCGGCCTGTGCCTGATCGCGAACACCGCGCCGGTCGCCTTCGGTGCCCTGGGTATTCCGATCATCGTGGCCGGGCAAGTGACCGGCATCGACGCCTTCAAGATCGGCGCCATGACCGGTCGCCAGCTGCCGCTGCTGTCGCTGTTCGTGCCGTTCTGGCTGGTGTTCATGATGGATGGCCTGCGCGGCGTGCGGGAAACCTGGCCTGCTGCGCTGGTCGCCGGCTTGAGCTTTGCCGTAACCCAGTACTTCACTTCGAACTTCATCGGCCCGGAACTGCCGGACATCACGTCGGCCCTGGCCAGCCTGATTTCCCTGACCCTGTTCCTGAAGGTCTGGCAGCCGAAACGCGCCGCTGGCCAACACATCGTCGGCGCCGTCTCGGCTTCCGTGGTCAGCGCCAGCGTCGGTGGTTTCGGGCAAAAGCGCACCACCGTGGCTTCGCCTTACAGCCTCGGAGAGATTTTCAAAGCCTGGTCGCCGTTCCTGATCCTGACCGTGCTGGTGACCATCTGGACGCTCAAGCCGTTCAAAGCGATGTTTGCCGCTGGCGGTTCGATGTACAGCTTCGTGTTCAACTTCGCCATCCCGCACCTGGATCAGTTGGTGATCAAGGTGGCACCGATCGTGGCCGCGCCGACTGCCCTCCCGGCGGTGTTCAAGCTTGACCCGATTTCCGCCACCGGCACCGCGATTTTCTTCTCGGCGCTGATCTCGATGCTGGTCCTGAAGATCAACCTCAAAACTGGTCTTACCACTTTGAAAGAGACCTTCTACGAATTGCGCTGGCCGATCCTGTCCATCGGCATGGTGCTGGCCTTCGCGTTCGTCACCAACTACTCGGGCATGTCGTCGACCATGGCCCTGGTCCTGGCCGGCACGGGCGCAGCCTTCCCGTTCTTCTCGCCGTTCCTCGGCTGGCTGGGCGTGTTCCTGACCGGCTCCGATACCTCGTCCAACGCACTGTTCAGTTCGTTGCAGGCCACCACCGCCCACCAGATCGGCGTCAACGACACCTTGCTGGTGGCTGCGAACACCAGCGGCGGCGTGACCGGCAAGATGATCTCGCCACAATCGATCGCCGTGGCCTGCGCGGCGACCGGCCTGGTGGGCAAGGAATCGGACCTGTTCCGCTTCACCCTCAAGCACAGCCTGTTCTTTGCAACGATTGTCGGCCTGATCACCCTGGCCCAGGCCTACTGGTTCACCGGCATGCTGGTGCACTAAGCACTACAAGCGACATGGAAAAAACCGACGCCGGGCCACGACCCCGGCGTCAGCTATTCACTACCCGGTCTGTAAGGCTGCTGAAAGAATCCCACTCTATATTCAGCGGCCTCAACGGACGGATAACCGGGCCCACCCGGAGACACGCCTGATGAGCGAGCTTTTTTACAACGCTGTGCCGAATGCGACCCGTGTCGCCCCGCCACTGCCCGAGCCTCGGCAATACCCCAGCGAGAAACCGCAACGGGTGTACCTGTTCGGGACCTGCGTAGTGGATCTGTTCTACCCGCAAGCCGGAATGGACGCGATCCACCTGCTGGAACGCGAGGGCATTCGTGTCGAGTACCCGCAAGGGCAAAGCTGCTGCGGTCAACCGGCCTACACCTCGGGCTACACCGAGCAGGCCAGGACCGTCGCGCGCTCGCAACTGGCGCTGTTCGCCGGGGATTATCCGGTGGTGGTGCCTTCGGGCTCCTGCGCGGGCATGTTGCGCGAGCACTATGCCGACCTGTTCAAGGATGAGCCGGACACGTTGCAACAGGTCCGGGCCCTGGCAGCCAGGACCTATGAGCTGGCCGAGTTTCTGTTGTTCGTCTGCAAGGTGCAGTTCAAGGACAGCGGCACGCCGGTGAAGGTAGCGTTGCACACGTCGTGTTCGGCACGCCGTGAAATGAACACCCACCTGCACGGCCGCGAGTTGTTGTCGCAACTGGGCAACGTGGAACGAGTGGAGCACAGTCACGAAAGCGAATGCTGTGGCTTCGGTGGGACTTTCAGCGTCCGTATGCCAGACATTTCCGGCGCGATGGTGGCTGACAAGACCCGCTCGCTGAAGGAATCCGGCGCGCACCAGGTACTCAGTGCCGACTGCGGTTGCCTGATGAACATCAACGGCTCGCTGGAGAAACAGAAGGAAGCGTTGCGCGGTCAACACCTGGCCAGCTTCCTCTGGCAGCGTACCGGGGGTGCCCAATGAGTGCCGCCGAGATTATTCCTACGGTCGCCGTAGAAGAAGACTTCCGCACCCGGGCTCACGAAGCCTTGGGTGATGCGCAATTGCGAGGCAACTTTCGCAAGGCGATGGATTCACTGATGACCAAACGGGCAACGGCTTTCAGCGATGCCCATGAAAGAGAACATCTGCGAGCGCTGGGCAATGCCGTCCGCGCCCGTGCGTTATCGAAGTTGCCCGAATTGCTCGAGCAACTTGAACAGAACCTGACCCGCAACGGTGTGACAGTGCACTGGGCGGAAACGGTGGACGAAGCCAATGGCATCGTCCTCTCGATCATCCGCGCTCACGAGGGGCGGCAAGTGATCAAGGGTAAATCGATGGTCAGCGAAGAGATGGAGATGAACCATGTCCTCGCTGAACAGGGCATTGAATGCCTGGAATCGGACATGGGCGAGTACATCGTCCAGCTCGACCACGAGAAGCCTTCACACATAATCATGCCGGCGATCCACAAGAATGCCGGTCAGGTCGCGTCCTTGTTCCACGACAAACTGGGTGTGGAATACACCAAGGACGTTGACCAACTCATTCAGATCGGTCGCAGGGTCCTGCGGCAGAAATTCTTCGAAGCGGACATCGGCGTCTCCGGCGTCAACTTCGCCGTGGCCGAAACCGGCACCCTGCTGCTGGTGGAAAACGAAGGCAACGGCCGCATGACGACCACTGTGCCACCGGTGCACATCGCCGTCACCGGCATCGAGAAAGTCGTGGAGAACCTGCGCGACGTGGTGCCGTTGCTGTCGTTGCTGACCCGTTCGGCCCTGGGCATCCCGATCACCACCTACGTCAACATGATCTCCGGCCCGCGCAAGGAACATGAGCTCGACGGCCCGCAGGAAGTGCATCTGGTCCTGCTCGACAACGGTCGCAGCCAGGCGTTTGCCGACAGCGAACTGCGCCAAACCTTGAACTGCATCCGCTGTGGCGCCTGCATGAATCATTGCCCGGTCTACACCCGAATCGGCGGTCATGCCTACGGCGAGGTCTACCCCGGCCCTATCGGCAAAATCATCACCCCGCACATGGTTGGCCTGGCCAAAGTCCCAGACCACCCGAGCGCCTCTTCGTTGTGCGGTGCCTGCGGTGAAGTGTGCCCGGTAAAAATCCCGATCCCTGCCTTGCTGCGCCGTTTGCGCGAAGAGAACGTCAAGGCGCCGGACAGCCCGGATCAAGTGATGCGTGGCCAGGGCAGCAAGTACTCGCGCAAGGAGCGGTTCATCTGGAACGCCTGGGCCAGACTCAACAGTTCTCCGACGCTGTATCGCCTGTTCGGCTTGGCCGCTACCCGCCTGCGCGCCCTTACACCGAGCAATGTCGGCCCCTGGACGCAAAACCACAGCGCGCCGAAACCCGCCGCCCGCTCGCTGCATGACATGGCCCGCGAGCATCTGGCCAAACAGGGAGATCGTTGATGAGCGCCAAGCAAAATATCCTCGCCAAGCTGCGCAAAAGCCTGACAGGCACCACCCCGGTGGCGGACAACTTCGACGTCGAGCTGGTGACGAAGCCCTACACCTACACGCCGGATCAACGCATCCCGCAACTGCGCAAATTGATGGAAGCGGTGCACACGGAAATCCACCTGACCTCGGGTGAACACTGGCCAGCCTTGCTGGCAACACTGCTGCAAGATCGCCAGTTGCCCAGCCTGTTGATCGCCCCGACTACGCCGCACGGGCAACGTGTCTCACAGCATTGGGCGAAAAATCCCGACCTGCCGACGCTCAAGGCCTACGACCGCCCGGTTGAAGAATGGAAAGCGGAACTGTTCAACGACACCCCGGCGAGCCTGACCACCACCCTGGGCGCAATCGCCGCCACGGGTAGCCTGATTATCTGGCCGACGCGGGAAGAACCGCGCCTCATGAGCCTGGCGCCGCCGGTGCATTTTGCCTTGCTCAAGGCCAGTGAAATCCGCGATAACTTCTATCAGGTACAACAGGAATTCGAATGGGCCCAGGGCATGCCGACCAATGCCTTGCTGGTTTCCGGCCCGTCGAAAACCGCTGACATCGAGCAAGTCCTGGCCTACGGCGCCCACGGTCCGAAAGACCTGGTGGTGTTGATCCTGGAGGACCAATGAGTCTACCGGCCGCTTTCCTGCGCGATGCGCAGCAACTGATTCCCCGGGAACGGCGTTTCGACGATCCGCTGTCGACGCTGGCCTTCGGCACCGATGCCAGCTTCTATCGCCTGATTCCGCAACTGGTGATTCGCGTCGAGTCCGAAGATGAAGTGGTAGCGCTGCTGCAGCTGGCGCAGCGCGACCAGGTTCCCGTGACCTTCCGCGCGGCTGGCACCAGCCTGTCCGGGCAAGCCATCAGCGATTCGGTGCTGATTGTGCTGGGGGATAACTGGAACGGTCGCGAGATCCGTGGCCAGGGCACACAAATCCGCCTGCAACCGGGGGTGATCGGTGCGCAGGCCAATGCCTGGCTGGCACCGTTCGGACGCAAGATCGGCCCGGATCCAGCGTCGATCAACGCCTGCAAAATCGGCGGCATCGTTGCCAACAATGCCAGCGGCATGTGCTGCGGCACGGCGCAAAATACCTATCACACCCTGGCGGGCATCCGCCTGGTGCTGGCCGACGGCAGCCGTCTCGACACCGAAGACGCTGCCAGTGTCGCGGCGTTTCGCGCCAGTCATGGCGACCTGCTGGAGCGTCTTGCGACCCTGGGCCGCGAGACCCGCGCCAATGCCGAACTGGCTGCGAAAATTCGCCACAAGTATCGTCTGAAAAACACCACAGGCCTGTCACTCAACGCCCTGGTGGATTACGACGAGCCTGTGGATATCTTGAGCCATTTGCTGGTGGGTTCCGAAGGCACTCTGGGCTTCATCAGCGCGGTGACCTACGACACGGTGATCGATCACCCGAACAAAGCCTCGGCGCTGATCGTGTTCCCGGACGTGGAAACCTGCTGCAACGCCGTCACCGTGCTGAAAAGCCAACCGGTGTCAGCGGTAGAACTGCTGGACCGCCGCAGCCTGCGCTCGGTGCAGAACAAACCCGGCATGCCCGCTTTCGTACAACAGCTGTCGAACAATGCCTGCGCCCTGCTGATCGAATCCCGCGCGGCATCTTCCTCGTTGCTGCAGGAACAACTGGCGCAGATCATGGCGTCACTGTCCTCGTTCCCGGTAGAGAAACAAGTCGATTTCACCGAAGACCCGCTGGAAAACGCGCGGCTCTGGGCGATCCGCAAGGACACCTTCCCCGCCGTTGGTGCGGTGCGTAAAACCGGGACCACGGTGATCATCGAGGACGTGACCTTCCCGGTGGAACAACTGGCCATCGGTGTGAACCGGCTGATCGAACTGTTCGACAAACATCACTACGACGAAGCGATCCTTTTCGGACATGCACTGGAAGGCAATCTGCACTTCGTCTTCACCCAAGGCTTCAACAACCCGCAGGAAGTCGCACGCTACCAGGCGTTCATGGATGACGTGGCGCAACTGGTGGCTGTCGAGTTCGGTGGTTCGCTCAAGGCCGAGCACGGCACCGGACGCAACATGGCACCCTTCGTCGAACTGGAATGGGGCAGCGACGCCTACCAGTTGATGTGGCAGCTCAAGCGCCTGCTCGACCCCAACGGCATTCTCAATCCGGACGTGGTGCTCAGCGAAGACCCGCAGATCCACCTCAAGCACCTGAAACCGCTGCCGGCCGCCGACGAGATTGTGGACAAGTGCATCGAATGCGGCTTCTGCGAGCCGGTCTGCCCCTCCAAAGGCCTGACCTTGAGCCCGCGCCAGCGCATCGTGATCTGGCGTGACATCCAGGCGAAGAAACGCGCCGGTGTCGATACCCGCGAACTCGAGGCGGCCTATGAATACCAGGGCATCGACACCTGTGCCGCCACCGGTCTTTGTGCGCAACGTTGCCCTGTAGGAATCAACACCGGCGAGCTGGTGAAAAAGCTTCGTGGGCAGCACGCCACCCATAAGAAAACCGCCAACTGGCTTGAAGGCAATTTCGCCACGGCGCTGCAAGGTGCGCGCTTTACCCTGCACGTGGCCAACGGTGCACGGATGTTGCTGGGTGCGCCACGCCTGGCAAAGTTATCGGCAACGCTGACCCGCTTGTCCAAAGGCCAGGTCCCGCAATGGACCAACGCCATGCCGCAGCCGGAAAAAGCCATTCGCTTCAGCCCGTCGGTGACCGACGAACGCCCGCGCGTGGTGTACCTGGCAGCCTGCGTTTCACGAGCCATGGGCCCGGCGGCGGGCGACAAGGAGCAAATGTCGCTGTACGACAAGACCCGTGGCCTGCTGGAAAAAGCCGGTTATCAGGTGGTCTTCCCGGACAATCTGGACAACCTCTGCTGCGGGCAGCCATTCGCCTCCAAAGGTTATGCGGAACAAGCCGAACATAAGCGCCAGGAGTTGATCGGCGCCCTGCTCCACGCCAGCCGTGGCGGGCTCGATCCGATCTATTGCGACACCAGCCCCTGCACGTTGCGCCTGACCCAGGACCTGGGCGATGTGCGCCTGGACCTGTACGACCCGGTACGTTTCATCCGTACGCACTTGATGGATCGACTGCAGTTCACGCCGCAGGAAGCGCCCATCGCGGTGCATGTCACCTGCAGTACCCAGCACCTGGGCGAAAGCCAGGCGCTGATCGATCTGGCGCGCAAATGCAGCAAGAACGTAGTCATCCCCGAAGGCATTCACTGCTGCGGGTTTGCCGGCGACAAGGGCTTCACCACCCCCGAGCTGAACGCCCATTCGCTGCGCACCTTGAAGGATGCGGTGCAATATTGCAGCGAAGGCATTTCCACCAGCCGCACCTGTGAGATCGGCTTGAGCCAGCATGGCGGGATCGACTATCACGGGTTGGTCTATCTGGTGGACCGCGTGACACAAGCGCGCCCGGCTTGAGGATGACGCAATGAAAAGGGGCGTTTTCGCCCCTTTTTGCATTTGTACTCACTTCCAGCAAAAGAAAACCGAATTCCTGCGCGCGGCTATAGTCATTTAGCTAGGCCCTGCAAAACGGGCTTATAACCACCTCGGCCAGCAGCCCCATCGACCGGCAGCACCGAGCCCTCATGCGCAAGGAGATACCCATGAAGCACTCTGCAATGGCTGGATTGTTCATTTCTGCTGCACTGTTGGCCTCGCCGGTGTTTGCGGCGGACAAAGATCTTTGTGACGCGCAAGTTCAAAAACTGGAAGACGCAATCACCACCGCACCCGCCGTATCCGAGAACTCCATGGATAACGCGAAAACCGCACTGGCCGATGCGAAAAAGGCCCAGGCGTCCGGTAACGACAAGGACTGCATCGAGGTCTCCGGTCAGATGCTTGAGAAAATTCAGCAGCGCAGCCCTACTAAAAAGTGATCACAGGCAAGGCCAACCTTCGGGTTGGCCTTCCGCGCCTCATTGGCGTACACTGTACAGGCTTGTTGCTCAACGAGATTTTCGGGCAATGAGTTCGGGGCCGTTTAGGATTCGACGCCGGTTGCGAAACTTTAGGTGCATGCCGAGTTGGTAACAGAACTCGTAAATCCACTGTTGCAACTACTTATAGTTGCCAATGACGAAAACTACGGCCAGGAATTCGCTCTCGCTGCGTAAGCAGCCTTAGCCCTGAGCTTCTGGTACCTTCGGGTCCAGCAATCACCAGGGGATGTCTGTAAACCCAAAGTGATTGTCATATAGAACAGAATCGCCGTGCAGTACGTTGTGGACGAAGCGGCTAAAACTTACACAACTCGCCCAAAGCACCCTGCCCGTCGGGTCGCTGAGGGTTAACTTAATAGACACGGCTACGCATGTAGTACCGACAGCGGAGTACTGGCGGACGGGGGTTCAAATCCCCCCGGCTCCACCAAATACGAAGCAAGACAAAACCCGCCCAGTGCGGGTTTTGTTGCATCTGGGGGTTCGTAATCCCAGACTCACACGCCTCCCCCTGTAGGAGCGGAGCTTGCCCGCGAAGAGGCCAGCGAGACTACCGCAAGATTCGCAGCCACCTCCACAACGCCCCCCTCGGAGAAGCCAATGCGCCAAGCCCTCCTGATCATCGACGTGCAACCCAGCTTCACCCCACCCCAATGGCTCGTCGATGGCATCCGCCCATTGATCGGCACCCTGCCCAGTGTCGCCACCGTCGAACGCCACGACGAATCGATAACACCCTTCCAGAAACAACTCGGCTGGCAACCCGCGCCAGACGACGACAGCCTGATCGAGGCCGACCGTATCTTCATCAAGCACGGCTACGCACCGTCGCCGGAAACCATCGAGTATTTGCTGAGCCTGAAAGTGGAGCGGGTACTGGTGTGCGGCCTGCAAACCGAAACCTGCTGCCTGGCGGCCGGGTTCGCGTTGTTCGATGCGGGGTTGCAGCCGACGTTGATCACGGATTTGACAGTGGGGTCATCGCTGGATCGCACGGGAGCAATGGGGGTGAGGCTTTGGGAGCATCATTTCAAGCACACGGTGACGTTGGGAGCAATTCGACAAGGTTAGAGCGGAAGCTGCCATGCCAAGCATATGGTTCCAGTCCTAGGAAATTTCCTTCAACTCGTGTCGCCCGCCAGGCACTGGAGCGCGATAAGTAAATCTGTATGCTTTGTTTCACAACGATTCGGTCTCCAATCTGTGCTTCACCTTTGATGTACTCCATACCAAAGGACTGGCGATGACTCCTGATGAACAGCTCATGCAGAATGAAGCGATTTCCTTTGCCCGGTCGAACAAGAAAGCCATAGCCAGGCGTCGAACTGACATAGCGATATACCCTCCGGAGCAAGATCCTGTATCAGTATTTATGGCTGGCTCGCCGGGAGCAGGGAAGACAGAAGCGTCAATCGCTCTAGTGAATCTTTTTGCTGATACAGCAATCCTAAGAATTGATCCTGATGAGCTTCGCAGCGAATTTTGTGAGTATTCCGGGGGAAACGCCTGGATTTTCCAGAGTGGAGTGTCGATTCTGGTCGAAAAAATTCTGGATTGCGCCTTCGATCAGAGACAGTCATTTGTCCTGGATGGAACACTTTCCAATATCGAAGTGGCAAGAAGGAATGTGGAGCGATCACTGCGCAAGGGACGGTTCGTACAAATCCTCTACGTCTACCAAAATCCACTCCTCGCATGGGACTTTGTCAAAGCCCGCGAAGCCGCTGAAGGGAGAAGAATCCGGTCCGAGCACTTCATCGATCAGTATTTCGCCGCGCGTGACGTGGTAAACACTCTTAAGCTAGAGTACGGAGGCGGCGTGCACGTGGATTTACTGCTCAAGCATATCGATAATTCAGGACGTCTTTACAAGGCTGGAGTCGATAAAATTGACTACCATACCCCTGAGCGACACACGCGGGCTGACTTAATGGCCGAGCTCGGGTTAGGATCAGGAGCGAATCAATGATTTCGATCAAGCTAGACTTATCCAAGGGCACCAAGAGCCCCTTTGCTGATTTCATTCGCAATGCTAAATCAGAGCAGAAAAAGCGTGTCTACAGCGAAGTACTGACTGAAGCTACCAAGCAGCAAAACCTTGTGATGATGGAAGCTCAAACCAAACGAGCTAACTGACTACTCGGACAAGTAAACCGGTCAAGTATAAAGCCGTAAAGCCAACGTTTTACGGCTTTTTTGTTACCCGCGTTTTATCCCTCAACTCAAACGAAACTCGCTCAAGTCAATCGAAACCATCACCCTCCCGCGCACCGGCTGCCGATCCTCACCCCGCAGGTAGGCTCTACGTCGGGAGGGAAAACGAAAGCCTTGCGCTTCAACGTACTCGCTCACGTATTGGGCAGCTGCAAAGCCCCCGGCCACGTCGACGAGATAGTCGTGTCGACGCAACAGGCCGTCATCTGCGAAGTAAAAATCCTGGAAGCGGCTATGACTGGCGATGTGTTGCGCAAACTCGACCCGCAGACCGCGCCAGATCTCGGGGCCTTCCTGCCAGGGCGCGATCTCAGTGACGTTGAACCCCGGCATCGCCATGAAAAACGGCGTCGTCAGGTAGGTCCACATGGCGTATCCGCTGAAGTACGCGCGGTGCAGCGGGTCCCAGGGTGTGTCCATGGCGTGCCCGGCGAATGATTCTCGCGGGTTCGCTCGTTCGCGCACGATTTCGCCATCGGTGGTTTCGATGGCGATGTAGTCGGCGCGGAATGCCGTGCGCCAGTGCGGGTTGCCGAACGGCGTCACGCTGGCGCTTTGCTGGTGCAGGCTGACGGTCATCTGACGGGGCATCGTGTCTTGCACCACGCCCTTCATTGCCCATAGCTCCCCGCCCGTGACGATGGTGGCGTTGAGCGTGGTGAACCTGTCCCAGCGCTCCAGGCCGCCATGGGCGTCGAGTACTTTTTTCAGCAAGTCGTTCATGGGGCTTGCCCCTTTCAATGCTGGCCAGAATCAAAGAATAGGTCACTGGCCGATCGTGAGCGGTGCGAACTGGCAAGCGGATCTATGCTCATCCCTCCACTGAACAGAAGCATTCGGGACGCAGAACATGAACATCCGGATTCTGGCCCTGCTGGCGGCGATGGTCACCCTGCCGGCACAGGCCGACAGCGCAGTCGCCCCTCGGGTCGAACATGTCTCTTTCAACAACGGCGTCGATACCGTCGAATTCTCCGACGCCATCAAGGGCCGGCTGACCGCCGAGTATCGCCTGCGCGCGAAGGCGGGCCAGATGTTGACCGTCGACCTCAAGCCTTCCAACGCGTCCGCCTATTTCAATATCACCGCCAAAGGCGAGGAATACGCGCTGTTCAACGGCTCGATCATGGGCAATCACTTCCGCGGACCGCTGCCCGTCGATGGCGAATACATTGTCCAGGTGTACCTCATGCGCAACGCCGCGCGGCGCAACGAGGTGGCGAACTACAGCCTCTCGTTGAACCTTGGCGCCGCAGAGCCGGGCAATGGCAAGCAGCCTTTCGACCAGACGCTTGAACTACAGGGCATTACTTTTCATGTGACGCAGGCGTCGGTCGATGGCAGCCGGGCATTGCGCATCGTTCCCCAAGGGCTGGAAATCGATAATTCCGCCATGTCTCATCCCCTGGCTGGCAACATTGCCCGGGCGGAGGTCGGGGACCTCGATGGGGATGGTTCACCGGAAATTTACGTGTTCGTCAGGTCACCCGGGCGCGGATTGCCCGGCGAACTCGTGGCCTACGCCGCCAACCGTAAAAAATCCCTCAGCGCGATCTATCTGCCACCGGTCAGCGAAGACCCGAAGATCGCCGAGGGGTATCGGGGCGAGGACGAGTTTGCCGTAGTGGAAAACACATTGGTACAGCGGTTTGCGCTGTATGACAGCACGGACGCCTCGGCGGGTCGGACCGGGAAAATGCGCGAAATTCAGTACCGGTTGATGCCCGGGGAGGCAGGGTGGATTTTGCGCAGGCAGAAGGTGACGGAATATTGAGGATGATCGGTGTAACAGCGGCTTCCCCCCAAACCCCTTCTACACTCAATCGCACACCTCCCGCCTCTCCCGCCGAAAGAGCCCACATGACTGCACTCAAAGACCGTCTCAAGCAAGGCAAGGAAGCCCGCAAGAAGTGTCCACGCAACCAGCAGGCTTCAATGGGCAAAGCCAGGCGCGATCCTGTTCCGCTGATCAAGGCATCGAGTGAGGGTCGCATCCGATCGTTGGTCGAATTGCGTTATGGCCGCATGCTGGAATCGCCTTTCAGCTTCTATCGCGGCAATGCGTTGCTGCAGGCGCACGACCTGGCGGGGACACCAGACATGGGGCTGGTTGCGCCGATCTGTGGCGACTGTCACCTGATGAATTTTGGTGGTTTTGCCACCCCCGAGCGCAATCTGCTGTTCAGCGTCAACGACTTCGACGAGGTCCATCCCGGTCCCTGGGAGTGGGACTTGAAACGGTTGGTGGCCAGTTTCCTGGTGGCCACCCGTGACCTGCGCCATGGCAGTTCGGTGGAAGAAACGGTCTGCCGCCAACTGGTGGGCGCTTATCAGCAAACGATGCTCGAATGCGCCGAACAGAGCGCGATGGACACCTGGTACGAGTCCATCACCTATGACGACTTACGCGCACAGGCGAGCAAAAACACCCTGGAGCATGTGCAACGGGCGATAGAGAAAGCCGAACGTCGTACCCATGCGCAACTGCTGCCGAAAATCAGCGAGCGCGACAAACAGGGCCGCCTGATCATTCGCGATGACCTGCCGGAAATTTTCCACCTGCACAACCACACCACCCTGCTGAATGCCGACGATGACTGGCTGCGCCTTGCGGACTGGCGACCGTTGTATGAAACCTTCCTGCGCGACTACCGAGGCACGCTGCAAGCCGACCGCCGCGAGCTGCTGTCGCGCTTTGAGGCGCAGGACATGGCGTTCAAAGTGGTGGGTGTCGGCAGCGTCGGTACGCGTTGCCTGGTGGCGCTGCTGACCGACGAGCAGGAATTCCCGTTGTTCCTGCAATTCAAGGAAGCACGACGCTCGGTGCTCGCCGGCTATGTGAAAACCAAATCACGGGCCCGGCATGAGGGGCAGCGCGTGGTGGACGGCCAACGCCTGATGCAATCGGCCAGCGACCTGTTCCTTGGCTGGACCACCGGCCCCAGCGGGCGTCACTTCTATGTGCGGCAGTTGCGCGACATGAAGGTCTCGGCCGAACTCGAGACCTTCGACGGGGAAGCGTTCGCGGCCTACGCACGGGTTTGTGGCCGCGCCCTGGCCCGCGCGCACGCCAAGTCTTCAGGACACGCCGCGTACATCAGCGGCTACCTCGGCAAGAGCGAGGCACTGGCCGATGCGCTCTACCAGTATGCCCAAGGCTATGGCGAACAGAACGAGCGCGACTTCGAACACTTCCAGCAAGCGTGTCGCAAGGGAAAATTACACGCGCGCTCGGAAGCGGATTTTGCAGCGGATCATCTGCCTTAGGCGCGGCGGAGTGCGCCTCGGGAACGACATGAACTTTTCTTCACCCCGCGTTCAGGCAACTCGCTGTACATTTGCCTTGCTCATTCAAGAAACTACGGTTTGCCCGCCCTCCCGCGGGCTTTTTTTTGTCTTGAGAAAGGTCCCGCTCCGGGACAGCTCCCAGGGAAAAGACCCTGGCGGAGCTGGCTGTGAACCGGGCGCTGGATTCTATTGATCCGCAGGCGTAAGTCCGACAGGTTGAGCCACCAATACCGGTTTTTCAGCCTTGCGCAGCACCGGCATCTCCAACCGTGCTCGCCCGTAAAACGCCAGCGCCGTCAGCAGGCACGCCAGCCACACGAAGATCCCGGCCCAGAAGGTGTGGGACATGTAGTGCCAGCCCTGCAACACCCGCGTCGTGCCATACACGAACCCCAGGGCCAGCGAGCCGTACATGAGCGCCTTGGCATGGCGCCAGCGGTAACGGCGTGCAACAAAGTACAACGCGAGCATGGTGAAACCGCCGGAGGCATGCCCGCCCGGCCAGCAGCGCCCTTCCCCCGCGACCTTGAGCAAATCGAAATTCTCGTACCACTCCTTGTGTTCGATCTTCCCGCCGTACTGGGTGGTCTCGATCGGGCAATACACGCTGGTATGGCCCTTGAGGTAGTGAATCACGCCGGTGCTGATGGAGAAGGCAAACACCACGTAGAGGAAATCACGACGATGCCTGGTGGCAAAGCGCAGTACCGGCGCGACTTTGATCTTCTCCAGGAAGGCGATGATTTTCGCGTGTTTTTCGGCCTTCAAACGCGGCCAGAGAAACGACAGCAAGGCACCGATGATGGCGATTTCGCCGGTCCAGTTAGGAATGATCCGCGCCCATTTATGGGTGATTTTTTCGAACAGGTGCACATGGTCCAGGGGGAACGTCTGCGTCACCGGGTCAAAAAAAAGATCGTTGAAGGCGATGTCGATCCGGGTCAGGTCGAACATCAGGAACACCACGACCGCGCAGGCCAGTGGGATACCGAAGTTCAGCCAGTAAAAGCGGGAGCGGGAAGCCGTCAGCATGGTGCGTCCTGATTCAGAGAGTGAATTCATTCGGTGGTCACCGATTGCCAGTCCGAGGCCTCAATGAAGCCGAGTACGCGTGGCGCTTGCAGCGCTTGGGCGGTGACAAAAAGTGCGGAGCCATAGCCGAGGGTCGAAGTCGGTAATTTGAGATCCTTTTGCAGTTGCGCCATGCATTCGCTGTGCGTCACCAGGATCAGGTTGCGCCCGGCAACCTTGTGCGCCAGGGCGTCGCGCAACATCGTGCCCTTGCAGTTGATCAGCCAGTCGTCGCCGGTGCCGACCTTGTTGAACATGTACCCGCTCGTCTGTGCCGTACGCACCATCGGGCTGTTGTAGATGTCGGCCTTCCCCAGTCCAAGCTGCTCGAACCGCGCACCGACGGCCACCGCAACGCTGCGCGAGCGATCGGTAATGCCATCGTTGCCACTCAGGCAGGGCGCGCTGGAGTGATCGCAACGTTCGACATGGCGCACCAGCACGATCATGTCGCCCTTGGCCCAACCCGCCAACAGCGCCCGCGCGCCCTCCACGTTGCCATGGGCCAGGTCCGGCACGGCGGCAGGACGTAGCAGCAATAATGTCACGGGGATCGCCAGCAGCGCCGAGGCCAGCACCACGAGCGCATTGCGATAACGGGCAAAACGGCTCAGGTCGATCGAGCGGTTTATTCCGAACAGACTCAGTCTCAATTCCACATCAAGCCGCCTCGCCGGCATGCAGCCCTTCATTCGATCCCGCGAGGGTAATGAGGGTGGCGTCGGCAGGCAGTGAAACAGATGTGAAAAAAAGCTTAAGCCTGCGGCAAAAAACTTGTTACAGATTCCGTCCGACAAAATCCTTTCAGCTCTCGTGATTGCTGCCGATACAGACCTGCAACCCACCTTGCTGGCGCCTAAAAACAACAATCTTCCAGCCAACCGACGATCAAGAAACACACGTTCCTGGAGGAATTTTGATGAATAGCTGGTTCGGCAACATCAGCGTGAACCTGAAACTGGGCCTGGGCTTCGGCCTGGTCCTGGCCCTGACCTGCATCCTCGCCCTGACCGGCTGGACCAGCCTGGGCAGTTTGATCGACCGCAGCAACTGGATGAGCGACATTACCCAGCTCAACGCCGGCCTGACCAAGCTGCGCGTGGTGCGCCTGCAATACATGCTGACCAACGGCGACGAAGCCACCGCGCAGAATGTCCAGGCCACGCTGCAGGCCTTTTCCGATCAGCAACAAGCCTTGCTGGCCAAGTTCAAGAGCCCGGAAAACCTCAAGCTGCTCAAAGAGCAAGGCACCGTCATCGACGCCTACAAGACGTCCCTGGCCAAGATGCGTGGCGCCTACCGCACCGGCAACAGCGCCCGCGACGTCATGGGCGCCAACGCCGAAACGGCCAGCACGTTGATCGACGATCTGAACAGCCGCGTGCAACAACTGCCACCGAGCGATCAGCGCTTCGAACAGTTCCAGGCCATCACCGCCGCCAAACAAGCGTTCTTGCTGGCCCGCTACGAAGTACGTGGCTACACCGCGACCACCAATGCCGAAACCGAGCAAAAAGCCGTCGCCCAACTGGACGCCGCAATAGCCAGCCTGAAACAGCTCAACGTGCATCTCACCGACATCCAGCCCGAGGCCCTGCGTCAACTGGAGACCGCGCTGGGCAACTACCGCAGCGCCTTGCAGGCCTACAAAGCCGCGAACAGCGATGCCGTACAGGCGCGCAAGGAAATGACCGACCAGGGCGCGGCCATCGTGAGCCTGAGCGAGCAGCTGTATCAGATCCAGCTCGACCGTCGTGACGCCGAAAGCGCCCAGGCGCGTACCCTGCAACTGATCAGCGCCCTGCTGGCGTTGTTGGTGGGCATTATTGCCGCCGTCATCATTACCCGGCAGATCACAGGCCCCTTGCGCGAGACCCTGGCCGTGGTCGATCGCATCGCCAGCGGCGACCTGTCCCATGACGTCCAGGTGACACGCCGCGATGAGCTGGGTGTCTTGCAACAAGGCATTGCGCGCATGGGCGTGACCCTGCGCGACCTGATCAGCGGTATCCGCGACGGTGTCACCCAGATCGCCAGCGCGGCCGAGGAACTGTCGGCCGTGACCGAGCAGACCAGCGCCGGGGTCAACAGCCAGAAAGTCGAGACCGACCAGGTCGCCACCGCCATGCACGAGATGACCGCCACCGTGCAGGAAGTCGCGCGCAATGCCGAACAAGCCTCCCAGGCCGCCGCCGCGGCGGATGGTGAAGCACGCGAAGGCGACAAGGTGGTCGGCGAAGCCATCACCCAGATCGAGCGCCTGGCCAACGAGGTGGCGCGCTCCACCGAAGCCATGGGCCTGCTGCAACAGGAAAGCGACAAGATCGGCAGCGTCATGGACGTGATCAAGGCCGTGGCCGAACAGACCAACCTGCTGGCACTCAACGCCGCCATTGAAGCGGCACGCGCCGGGGAAGCCGGTCGCGGGTTCGCCGTGGTGGCCGACGAAGTGCGGGGCCTGGCCCAACGCACGCAGAAATCCACCGAGGAAATCGAAGGCCTGGTGGCCGCCCTGCAGAACGGCACCCAGCAAGTGGCGACCGTGATGAACAACAGCCGCACCCTGACCGACAGTAGCGTGGCCCTGACCCGCAAGGCCGGCGCCTCACTGGAAAACATCACCCGCACAGTGTCCAACATCCAGTCGATGAACCAGCAGATCGCGGCCGCTGCCGAGCAGCAAAGCGCCGTGGCTGAGGAAATCAGCCGTAGCATCATCAACGTGCGTGATGTATCGGAACAGACCGCTGCGGCCAGCGATGAGACGGCCAAGTCCAGCGTTGAACTGGCGCGGTTGGGGAATCAGTTGCAGATGATGGTCAGCCACTTCCGCGTCTGACGTTCATTGCGCGGGGAATGAACGATCCATTCGCGAGCAGGCTCGCTCCCACAGGTTCAATGAGCATCCTGTGGGAGCGAGCCTGCTCGCGATGGCGATATGACAAGCAACCTATATGCCCGCATCAGCGAGCAGGCAGATTCAACTCCACACCACCTTCGGATTTGAACCGATTGTGTATTCGAGTCCCCAAGCCACTCACACAATCCTTCTGATTGAGTGAGTGCCCAAGAATAATGCGAGCCTCTTCCTCCATCGACCGACCGTTGGTGTCTGCCGCTACGCGCAGTAACTCAAAAAGCCGAGAGTCAAAATTACTGATGGTGATGCTGGCCACAAGCGCCTCCCGAACTTATCAAGATCATCGGACGACACTAGCACGAAGCCTCCTCTGGAGCTGCCGCAGGTTGCGATCTTTTAGCGTCACACAAATCCTGCGCGCAAATCCCCTTCCCGCGCCAAAAACCGCCCTTCCCTGCGCCCGTTCGCCTGACCGTCCTGGTAACTCAACACCCCGTTGACCCACACGCCATCGATGCCTTCGGCCGCCCGTTGCGGATCGTTGAAATCGGCGACATCGCGAATGGTCGCCGGGTCGAACAGCACCAGGTCGGCCCAATGGCCTTCACGGATCTCGCCCCTTTGCTTCAGGCCGAATCGCGCCGCCGACAACCCGGTCATCTTGTGCACGGCGGTGTGCAGGGGAAACAGGCCTACGTCACGGCTGAAATGGCCGAGCACCCGCGGGAAGGCGCCCCACAAGCGTGGATGGGGAAACGGGTCTTCCGGCAGGCCATCGGAGCCGACCATCGACAACGGGTGCGCCAGGATTCGTCGCACATCGGCTTCGTCCATCCCGTAGTACACAGCGCCAGCCGGTTGCAGCTGGCGGGCGGCCTCGAGCAAGGACAGGTTCCACTCGGCGGCGATATCCATCAGGTCGCGCCCGCCCATCTGCGGGTGCGGCGTTGACCAGGTGATGGTGATGCGGTGGGCATCGGTGACTTGCTTGAGGTCCAGGGTCGAGGAACTGGCGGCATAGGGGTAGCAATCGCAGCCCACCGGGTGGGTTTTCGCCGCCTGTTCGAGGGACGCCAACAGTTGCGGGCTGCGCCCCCAGTTACCGGCGCCGGCACATTTGAGATGGGAAATGATCACCGGGGATTGCGCATGGCGGCCGATCTGGAACGCCTCGTCCATGGCTTCCAGTACCGGCTCGAATTCGCTGCGCAAATGGGTGGTATAGACCGCGCCGAACGCCGTCAGCTCTTCGGTCAGTTGCATCACTTCCTCGGTGGATGCCGAGAACGCACTGGCGTAGGCAAGACCGGTGGACAAGCCCAGGGCGCCAGCCTCCAGGCTTTCGCGCAACTGCTCGCGCATCGCGGCAATTTCGTCGGCCGTAGCGGTGCGAAACAGGTCGTCGAGGTGGTTGCTGCGCAACGCGGTGTGGCCCACCAGCGCGGCGACGTTCAGTGTGGTGTTCGCCGCCTCGACCGCCGCACGGTAATCACTGAACTTCGGATAGACAAACGCCGCAGCGCTGCCGAGCAAGTTCATCGGGTCCGGCGGATCGCCGCGCAGGCTCACCGGCGAGGCGCTGATCCCGCAGTTGCCGACGATCACCGTGGTCACGCCCTGGCTGATCTTGGGCAGCATCTGCGGCTGACGGATCACCACCGTGTCGTCGTGGGTGTGCACATCGATGAAGCCGGGCGCCAGCACGCGACCGGCAGCGTCGATTTCCTCGGTGGCACGGGCATCCTGCAAGTCGCCGATGCGCTCGATGCGACCATTGCGGATCGCCACGTCGGCCAGGTAGCCAGGGCTGTTGCTGCCGTCGATGACCAGGGCATTGCGAATCAGCGTGTCGTACATCATGTCAGTCTCCCAGCGGCAAGTGATCGTCGCCGCCGCGGTAATCGTCCAGGGCGAGTTTGATCCGCCGCAGGCGCTCTTGATTGTCTTGAGGATTGGCCAGTGCCAGCTCGGTGGCAAGCACATCGATGGCCAGCAGCATGCCGTAGCGTGCCGCTGTCGGTTTGTAGATGAACGAGGTCTCGGCGCTTTGCAGCGGCAGCACGATGTCGGCCAGTTGCGCCAGCGGCGAATCGCCTCGGGTGATGGCCAGGATGGGCGCGCCGTAGCTGCGGGCCAGCTCCACGGTTTCCAGCAGTTCAGGGGTGATACCTGTCAATGAACAGACGATGACCACCTGATCGGCACTGAGACTGGCCGCCGTGATCCGCATCATCACCGCGTCGTGACAGACCGCGATCGGGTAGCCAAGGCGCACCAGGCGCACCTGCAACTCATCGCTGCACAAGGTCGAGCAGCCGCCCATGCCGAAGGCGTGAATCATCCGCGCCTTGCCCAACAGTTTCACCGCATCGGCGAATCGCGACTCGTCGAAGGCCGACAGGTGCTGGCGCAGGGTCGATTCGATGTCGCCGACGATCTGCCCGTAGAACGCCGACTGATCCGGTGTGCCCGCCGGGTCGAGAAAACGGCTGCCGACGCCACTGGCCTGGGCCAGTTGTAAACGCAGGTCGCGCAAGTCCTTGCAGCCGACCGTGCGAGCGAAACGCGACAGCGTGGCGGTGCTGACTTCTGCGCGCAGCGCCAGCTCATCCAGGCTTGCGGAGGCGGCAAACCCCACATCGTCGAGCATCAGGCGCGCGATGCGTCCTTCTCCGGCGCTGAAGGAATCCTGGCGGGCGCGGATCTGGTAGAGGATGTCCATGGCAGGCGGCTCCGGTTAAATCAGGTAGGAAAGGCCCACGGTCAGGCCGAAGGCGACGAGCGAGATCAGGGTCTCCAGCACCGTCCAGGTCTTGAAGGTCTGGGTCACCGTCATATTGAAGTATTCCTTGATCAGCCAGAAGCCGCCGTCGTTGACGTGGGAAAAAATCACCGAGCCCGCCCCCGTCGCCAACACCAGCAGCTCCGGATGCGGATACCCCATCGCGATGGCCACGGGCGCGACCACGCCCGAGGCGGTGGTCATGGCCACGGTGGCGGAACCGGTGGCGATGCGCATCAACGCGGCAAACAACCAGCCCATCAGCAACGGCGACAAGTGAAATTCGTTGGCCAGGCCGACGATCTGGTCGGTGACGCCGGCATCCACCAGGATCCGGTTCAGGCCGCCGCCGGCGCCCACCAGCAAGGTAATGCTGGCGGTCGGTGCCAGGCATTCGTTGGTGAACTTGAGGATCGACTCGCGATTGAAACCCTGGGCCAGGCCCAGGGTCCAGAAGCTCAACAATGTCGCCAGCAGCAATGCGATGACCGAGTTGCCGATGAACAGCAGGAACTGGTTGAGGCCCGTGCCCGGAGTGGAAATCAGGTTGGCCCAGCCGCCGATCAGCATTAGCACCACCGGCAACAGGATAGTCGCCATGGTCAGGCCGAAACTCGGCAGGCTATCGCGCGGTTCACGCTCGAGGAACTGCCGCTCCAGCGGGTTTTCCGCCGGCAACTGGATGCGCGGCACGATGAACTTGGCGTACAGGGGACCGGCGATGATCGCCGTGGGAATGCCGATCGCAATCGCATAGAGCAAGGTCTGCCCCACCGACGCCTGGTACACCTGTACCGCCAGCATCGCTGCCGGGTGCGGTGGTACCAGCGCATGCACCACCGACAGGCCGGCAACCATCGGCAAGCCGACCATCAGGATCGACACGCCAACCCGCCGCGCCACGGTGAACGCAATCGGCACCAGCAACACGAAACCGACCTCGAAGAACAACGGCAGCCCCACCAGGAAGGCGATGCAGACCATCGCCCAATGCGCGTTCTTTTCGCCGAAGCGGTCGATCAAGGTGCGCGCCACCTGCTCGGCGCCGCCGGACTCGGCCATCATTTTGCCGAGCATGGTGCCCAGCGCCACCACCAGTGCGATATGCCCCAGGGTCTTGCCGACACCCGCCTCATAGGCCCCGACCACGCCGGACGGCGGCATGCCCGCCACCAGCGCCAGGCCGATGGAAATCAGGGTGATGACGATGAACGGATTGAGCCGGTAACGGGCGATCAGCACGATCAGCGCGATGATGGCGATGGCGGCGTACACCAGCAGCCAATAGCCGAAGGACAGGGTCATGCGGTACTCCTCGAGAGGGTCACGTCGAAAGTTTTGTGAAACTCTTAAAACATTTCGAAGCGTTATTTTCAAACGAGGTGAAAGTAATTTTCGTGCAGAGGTAAGGGATGTCGCTTAGAGATATGCCGTGTCGCGATTAATGAAAATCAGGCAGGCGGATTTTCATGACCTCACTGATCGTTCCCACGCTCTGCGTGGGAACGATCATCGGCCAGGCGGATTTCAGTCGTGCTGCACCCGGGCACGCTTGAGCAGTTTCTTGCAGCGCTCGGACAGGCCCAGCACCCGCAGGTGCTTGCCAGCCTTGCTGTAGCGCTCGCGCAAGGTATCCAATGCCGCGATGGCGGAGTAATCGACGAAGCTCAGGTGGCGACAATCGAGGGTCACTTGCGCAGGGTCGTTGGCCGGGTCGAACTGGTTGAGAAACGGCGTGGTCGAGGCAAAAAACAAGGTGCCATGCACGCGGTAAAGCTTGCTGCCGTCGTTTTCCAGGTGACTGTCGGCGTACAGCTGCCGAGCCTGCTGCCAGGCGAAATTCAGCGCAGCAATGATGATGCCGCACAACACCGCCGTGGCCAGGTCGGTGAACACCGTGATCACCGTCACCGCGATGATCACCAGCACATCGTTCAACGGCACCTTGTTCAGCACCCGCAGCGAAGCCCAGGCGAAAGTTTGCTGCGAGACCACAAACATCACCCCCACCAACGCCGCCAACGGAATACGTTCGATCAGCGGCGACAGGAACAGGATGAACAGCAGGATCGACACACCGGCGACCACACCGGACAACCGGCCACGCCCCCCGGAACTCAAGTTGATCACGGTCTGCCCGATCATCGCGCAACCGCCCATGCCGCCGAACAGACCGGACACCACGTTGGCCGCCCCCAATGCCACGCACTCGCGATCGGGGTAGCCGCGGCTCTCGGTGATTTCGTCGGTGAGGTTCAGGGTCAGCAACGTCTCCAGCAGGCCGACCATCGCCATCAGGATCGCGTAGGGCGCGATGATGTGCAGGGTTTCCAGGCTCCAGGGAATGTCTGGCAAGGCAAATGTCGGCAAGCCACCTGCAATATGTGCCATGTCGCCCAGGGTGCGGGTTGGCAGGCCGAGCAAGTAAACCGCCAGACCCACCCCGAGGATCGCCACCAATGCCGGCGGCACCGCGCGGGTCAGGCGCGGCAGCACATAGACAATCGCCATCGTCACCGCCACCAACCCGATCATGTAGTACAGGGGCGTACCGCTCAGCCAGGTCTCGCCGCTCTTGAAATGCTCCAGTTGCGCCAGGGCAATGATGATCGCCAGGCCATTGACGAAACCGAGCATCACCGGGTGCGGCACCATGCGCACCAGCTTGCCCAGGCGCAACAGCCCGAACGCCGACATGATCAACCCGCCCAGCAGCACCGTCGCCAGCAAGTACTGCACACCGTGCTGCACCACCAGCGCGACGATCACCACCGCCATCGAGCCGGCAGCACCCGACACCATGCCCGGCCGACCACCGAACAACGCGGTCAGGGTGCAAAGGATGAACGCACCGTACAGCCCCATCAGCGGATTGAGATGAGCCACCAGCGCGAAGGCGATGCATTCGGGCAACAGGGCGAAAGACGTCGTGAGGCCAGCGAGGGCATCAGCGCGTAGATGTTTTGGTTTCATGGGGGACCGCATGCAGGGAGTCGCAGAAGGAGTGTGCGGATGTTACGGAATAGAGGGCGGCCCGGCCAGTTGTGAGACCTTGAAAACGCCATCGCGAGCAGGCTCACTCCTACAGTGGACCGCGTTGTCCAGACGGGCACGGTCTAATGTGGGAGTGAGCCTGCTCGCGATGGCAGCAACTCGGTGTTGAGCGGACTCACACCATCTCGTTACGAATCCACTCCAGCACCGAGGTACGCTTGGGCACCCAGCCCAGCAATTCCCGCGCATGCTTGCCGCGAACCCGGCTGTTGGAGCCCAGGCCATAGTTGGCCATTTCATAACCCCACTCGGCTTCGGCGTCCTTCAACGGCCAGTCTTGCGGCTTGCCCAGGTTCAACGCCTCGGCGATTGCCGTGGTCATGTCGATGAAAGACGCTTCACCGCTTTCGACGAAGTAGAACGTGCCTGGGACATTTTTGGTCAGCGCCAGCAGGTACAGCGACACCACGTCTTCGATGTGCACGTTGGACCAGATGTTCTGCCCGGTCCCGACATGGCGGACCACGCCGCTTTTGCGCGCCTGTTTGAGCAAGCGCGGCAACTGCACGCTGTCGCGATTGACGCCCAGGCTGTGGCCGTAGATCAGCGTGTTGCAGATGACGGCCGAGTTCACGCCATCCTTGGCCGCGGCGAGGATCAGGTTATCGATGGCCACCCGTGCGGCCTTGTCCACGGTGGGTTCCGGCAAGTTGTCCTCAACGTAGATGACGTCGCTGGACTGACCGCCCGAGGCATCGCCGACGATGCTCGAACCGCTGGTGTGCAGGAATACTTTGTTGGAGCCGCGCAGGGCATCGAGCAAGGCTTCGACAGCGCCGCGATGGTCGCTGCTGGCGGCGTTGATCACGGCGTCGGCGGCCCGGGCCTGTTCGGCCAATAGCGCGCTGTCATCCAGTGTGCCGGTGATTGGCGTGATGCCCAGCGCCTTGAGCTCATCCGCTTGTTCGGCGTTGCGCACCAGACCGGTAACGGTGTGGCCGGCCTTGACCAGGCCGGTGGCGATGGAGCCACCGATAAAACCGGCAGCACCGGTAACGAATACGTTCATGGAGTAACTCCCTGCGTTGATAAGTGATGCAACGAGTATCAAGCAGCGATCCCTGACGAAAAATCCCTGCTGACCCAATTCACTCTTGCGCAGGAATCACGAATCAGCCGCTGAAATCCGTGGAAGCGTAAACCGCCAATTTGCCCTGGATGAAGTCGAGGAAGCACTGGATACGCAAGGCCAGTTGCGAGTTGCGGTAGTACACCGCGTTGATCGGCTGGCGATAGCCGCTGTTGAACTCGCCCAGCAACACCTTCAACCGTCCGGCACGAATGTCTTCGATGGTCATGTAATGCGACAGGCTGGCGATGCCCTGGCCTTCCAGTGCCAGATGGCGGATGGTTTCACCGCTGGACGCGCTCAGTGACGCCTGGATCGGCCAGCGATCGCCATGCACGTAGCGCAGCGGCCATTGGTTGAGGCCTTCGTTCTGGGTGAATCCCAGCAGGGTGTGTTCGGCCAGGTCCGCCACGGCGGTCGGTGTGCCGTGTTTTTCCAGGTACGCCGGGCTTGCGACGATGTGCAGCGGACTGCAACCCAGGGAGCGGGCGTGCAGGGTCGAGTCGGCGAGGGTGCCGATGCGGATGGCAATGTCGGTGCTTTGCTCCAGCAGGTCGATGATCAGGTCGTTGCTGTTGAGTTCGAGCTGGATATCCGGATACAGCCTACGGAACTCATCGATGTAGGGCACGATGGCGTGCAGCATGAACGGCGACGCGGCGTTGATGCGCAAACGCCCGGACGGCGTTTGCTGGCGCGAGGACAAGCGCTCTTCGAGTTGATCCATCTGATCGAGAATCAGCTTGGCGTGCTCGAAGAAATACTTGCCCTCCTCGGTCAGGTCCATGCGCCGCGTGGTGCGGTTGATCAACGTGGTATCGAGCTTGGCCTCCAGCCGCGACAGCGTGCGGCTGACCGCCGACGGCGTCTGCCCGACCTGCTCGGCAGCCGCGGAAATCGACCCGCACTCGATCACGCAGACGAAAATCTGCAACTCATCGGATCTGGCTTTCACGTGTGTTCCTTATCGATAACTTGCGGCGCACATCAATTGCTTTTCGTAGGAGCCCGGCTTGCCGGCGAAAGCGACCTCAAGATCGCCTTCGCCGGCAAGCCGGACTCCTACAGGTTCTGGTTCCAGTTATCGATAGTAGCGGAGCATCAAGCCTTCAGGCCAAACACCTCGGCCAGATGCTGCTCATAACGCACCACATCGGCCTCGATGTTCGGGCGCTTCATCACGTCCACGCAGAGGAAAGTTGGCAAGGCGGTCATGCCGAGGAATTCGTTGGCCTTGTGGAACGGGAAGTACACCGCGTCCACGCCTTTGGCCTCGAAGAAGTCGGTTGGGTCGTCGAAGGCTTGCTGCGGCGCGTTCCAGGTCAGCGACAACATGTATTGCTTGCCTTGGATCAGGCCGCCACTGCCGTACTTCTGCGAGGCGTCGGAACGGGTGCGGCCGTCGCTGGCGTAGAGGCTGCCGTGACCTTCGGTGAAGACTTCGTCGATGTACTTCTTCACGGTCCATGGCGCGCCCATCCACCAGCCGGGCATCTGATAGATGATCACGTCGGCCCAGAGGAATTTGGCGACTTCTTCAGCGACGTCGTAACCCTCGTCGATGAAGGTGGCTTTGACATCCACACCGCCGCGATCCAGCACGCTCAGCGCGGCTTCATGCAAGGTGGTGTTGTAGCGGCCATCGGAGTGGGCGAATTTTTTACCGCCATTGAGCAGCAGGACTTTTTTCATGGGAGGTCTCGGAAGGGTCAGGAATCGGATGGCGGCAGAGTAACGATCTGCCTCGCGCGGAATAAGCGCCGATTTCGCAAAATTCATTTGACCCAGACGCACGAATCAATAGGCGATTGTTGTCTTAGACTGGCGCCGATTCTGACTTGAGGAGTGTTTTCCAATGAGTGAAATGCAAGGCTTCATCCTGCACGCCAAGACCCGCCCGGAAAAATCCGACGCCTTCGAAGCGTTTTTCAGCGGCTATGTAGAGGCGAGTCGCGCCGAACCCGGCTGCATCGAGTACCACATGCTGCGCGACAAGCAGGACCCTACCCTGTTTATTTTCTACGAGGTCTGGCAGTCCCAGGCACACCTCGACGTGCACTCGAACCTGCCGCACATGAAGCAGTTCCTCGATCAGCGCGACGAGTACCTGGAACGGGATTTCGAGATCCGCGCCATCGAAATGATCAGCCCGTCATCCGCTAGCCGCTGATCAACAAATGGCCGCCGAGCAACCCGAGGCCAATGAAAAATACGCGCTTGAACAACAGGGCGCTGATCCGCTGGCGCAGCCACTGCCCCAGCCACATGCCGAGTACCGCCGGGATCAGCGCCAACAGCGACGCACTCAACTCGCCACCGCCGAGGGCGCCGCGCCATAGCAGTCCACCCGCAAGGGCGAGGGTCGAGACGGTGAACGACAGGCCCAATGCCTGCACCAGTTCGTCCCTGCTCAAGCCCAGCGCCTGCAGGTAAGGCACCGCCGGAATCACGAACACACCCGTGGCCGACGTAATCACACCTGTCAGCACGCCGCACAACGGACCTAGCCAGCGCTCATGACCCGCGCCTACACGCAAGGTCGGCAGGAACAAGCCACTCAGCGCATAGAGCAACAACGCCGCGCCCAATCCGCGCACCACCCAATGCCCACCCGCCATGCCGATCCACAGCGTACCCGCGCCAGTGCCGATGAAAATCGCCAGCAACATCGGCCACAGCCGCTTGATCAACCCGCGCAGATGCCCGCCGAAAGCCAGCTGCCAGACGTTGGTCAGGGTGGCGGGAATGATCAACAGTGCAGCAGCCTGTGATGGGGCCATAGCCAGACCGAGCAGGCCCATGGCGATGGTCGGCAGGCCGAGACCGATGACACCCTTGATCATACCGGCCAGCAGGAAGGTGGCAATGACCAGCAAAGACAGGGTCAATCCGAGATTCTGGTAGAACGAGGCGAGTGTATTCATGGGGCTATGGTGAGGCTGGATGGGCCGGATGAAAATCTGCCATATACTGAGGGTGCCTCTTGATTTGGCAGAGGCTTAGGTAATCGCCGTGGCTGCTGACGCCTTCGCGGGCAAGCCCGCTCCCACAGTGGATTGCATTTTGCCAATGGGAACTCGGTCACCTGTGGGAGCGGGCTTGCCCGCGAAGAGGCCCGCCAAAACGACACACCTCCTGAGGCCGTAACGATGCACTTCGACCTGACCGACCTGCGCCTCTACCTGAACATCCTCGACACCGGCAACATCACCGCCGGTGCCGCGCGCAGCCATCTGTCCCTGGCCGCCGCGAGCGCACGAATCCGTGCGATGGAATCTTCACTCGGCACCGATTTCCTGGAACGCGGCCGGCGCGGCGTATCCCCCACGCCGGCCGGTAAAGCCCTCGCACAACACGCCCGGGTCCTGCTGCAACAGGCCGACCGCATGCAGCAGGACCTGGCCGAATACGCCAAGGGCGTCAAAGGCCAGGTGCGGTTGCTGTGCAACACCACGGCGATCACTGAATACCTGCCGGAGTTGCTCGCCGACTTCCTGCGCGAGCACCCCAACCTCGACATCGACCTGCAGGAACGGCCCAGCGCACGCATCACCCACGCCTTGCGCCAGGGTGCCGCCGACCTGGGCATCGTCTCCGACGCGGTGGACACCCACGCCCTCGAAACCCTGCCCTTTCGCGACGACCCGCTGGTGCTGATCATGCCGCCCGGGCATGCGCTGGCCGACGGCGACCCACCCAGTTTCAGCGATACCTTGCAGCACGACTACGTGGGCCTATCCGCCAATAGCGCACTCGCGGTGTACCTCGAAGAACAGGCGTTGCACGCGGGTATGCGCATGCAGATCCGCATCCGTGCGGACGGCTTCGACGGGGTGATTCGCATGGTGGCTCGCGGCGCCGGGCTGGCGATCGTGCCGCTGGCGGCGATCCAGCGCCGGGCACTGGATCAACCGCTCAAAAGCTTCGCCTTGAAGGAGGACTGGGCTCAGCGAAAACTGCTGTTGTGCGCGCGCTCATTCACTGGCCTGCCCGGTTATGCCAGAGCGCTGCTCGAGGCGTTGCTCACTGAGTGAGGCCGGTTTTGGCTTCCTGAAAAACAGGCCGTAGACCACCGTCAGCAGCACCAGGAACGGCACGCCGAAGACCAGGGTCATCTTGAAGGCTTCGGTGAAGTAGGTGGTGATCATCACCGCGCCCATCAGCACCAACCCCAACCACGTGCTGTAAGGGAACAGGCGCATGCGAAACGACAGTTTTCGCTCACCGTGACGCTGGTGATAACGACGGAAACAATAGTGCGTCAGGAAGATCATGAACCAGGTGAAGATGGCGCCGAACATGGAGATCGCCATCATCAAGGTGAACGAACTTTCCGGGTACAGGATGTTGAGCAACGTCGCCAGGGCAATGCCCGAGCTCGACAACAACAGTGCGTTCAGCGGAATCCCGGTCTTGCTCAACTTGCCCATGGACTTGGGTGCGTAACCGCCACGGGACAGGCTGAACATCATGCGCGTGGTGATGTACAACTGGCTGTTCATCGCCGACAGCGCGGCGATCAGGATCACGAAATTCATCACCCCGGTTGCGCCGGGAATGCCGATGGCTTGCATGACCGTGACGAACGGGCTCTGGGCATGGCCGGCCTGGACCCACGGCACGATCGCCAGCATCAGTGCCAGGGTCAGCAGATAGAACACCACCAGCCGCACGATGGTCGCGCGAAAGGCTTTCTTCACGGCCTGCTCCGGGTCCTGCGCTTCACCGGCGGCCACGGCGATCATCTCCACGCTCAGGTAACTGAAGATCGACACGATGACCGCGACCCACATGCCTTGCAGGCCATTAGGGAAAAAACCGCCGTGGGCGGTGTAATTGTGCACGCCGTATTCCGGGTTGCCGGAACCGAACACCACGTACACCGCGAGAATGATGAAGCCGACAATCGCGCCGATCTTGATGGTCGAGAACCAGTACTCGAAAGTGCCGAAGGTCTTCACGCTGATCGCATTGAGCACGATGAGCACACTGGAGAACGAGACGATCCACACCCACTCCGGCACGTTGGCAAACCAGTACTTCATGTACATCGCCACCGCCGTCACTTCCGTGCCAACCGCCAGCACGATCGCCGCCCAATAGGCATAGCGCACCAGGAAACCGGCCAGCGGGCTGACATAGAATTCGGCATAGGCACCGAACGAACCGGAGGTCGAATGGGCCACGGTCATTTCCGCCAGGCAGCCCATCAACAACAAAGTGATGATCGCGCCGATGGCGTAGCTGAGCAGCACGCTGGGCCCGGCATAGCCGATCGCGTAGGCACTGCCCATGAACAGCCCGGTGCCAATCGCACCACCAATGGCGATCATGCTCATCTGCCCTGACGTCAACTGACGCCGCAACCCCTGTTCACGGTTGGATATCGTTTCAAAACCGGCGTTATCGGTCATTTTTATGTCCTCTGAATATTGTCTTTCTTGAAGGGCACGTCTTGGTTTTTACCCGGTGGGGATCAGCCACGCACAACAGGACACGGATCAGAAAATACTCAGTGGATACTCGATGATGACGCGGACTTCGTTGTTGTCCGTGGTGTCGGCACGCGCCACTTGCGCGGTCGACCGCACACTGGCCTGGCGCACCCGCACCGACAGGTCCCTGGCCTTGCCCGACTGCACGACGTAGCGCGCCTCGATGTCGCGCTCCCAGCGCTTGCCGTCATCGCCGTAGCGACCATAGGCGCCGTTGGGACCACCGTCGTAATGGCTGTCGTCGATATGATCACCGCTGACGTAACGCGACATGAAGCTCAGGCCCGGCACGCCGAAGGCCGCCATGTCCAGGTCATAGCGCAGTTGCCATGAACGCTCGTTGGGGGCGTTGAAGTCGAGCACCTGAACCGAGTTGGCGAGGAAAATCGAAGTGCCTGGCTGCTGGTCGAAACCCAGGTAATCGAACGGCTCATCGCCATCGACCTGTTGATAAGCCAGGGTCAATCGATGGGCACCGAACTTGTAGGCGGTGGCCAGCGACCAGGTGGTGTTGTCGATCTTGCCGGCCAGGCTCTGGCCATCGTCGTTGGTGCGATAGAGGTTGAAATCCAGGTTCAGCGACTGACCTTCACCCAGGGCAAAGGTATAGTTGCCATTGGCGTAGTACTGGCGCCAGATGTCGGTGAACTGCGAACCGTAGAGGCTGACGTTCAGTTGATCGCTCAGGGCGTAACTGCCGCCCAGATAATCGACGCTGCGGGTTTCCACGCCAGCGTACAGCGCTTTCAGCGCGCCATCGGCATTGGTCGAGTTACTGTCGTTGCCAGAGGTGAAATGACCGATGTCCAGTTGCAATGCCTTGAGCTCATTGCTGGTCAGCTGGAAGCCGGTGGCAACACTGGTGAACAGTCGCGCATTGCCGGTGCCGAACACCGGGTTGAGCGGGGTCAGGTTGCCGTACTTGAGTTCGGTCTGGGAGATCCGCGCCTTCACCGCGCCACCGGCTTCCGAGTATTCATCCTCGGGGCGACCGTCAGAATCGACCGGCAGCAAACCGGTGCCCGTGCGTCCCTTGCCGCTGTCGAGTTTGAGACCCAACTGCGCATAGGCATCGACTCCAAACCCAACCGTGCCTTGGGTGTACCCGGAGCGGAAATCGAGCATGATCCCGTGGGCCCATTCATCCCGATAATTCTGCCCGCCAGGGTTGTTGAGGTTGTTGCGGTAGAAATAGAAGTTACTGTTGGTCAGGGTCAGGCTGCTGTCTTCGACGAACCCGTTGTCTGGGGCGGCATAGGCCATTTGCCCAAAGCCACTGCTGATGGCGAGCGACAAGGCAGGCCAGGGGGACAGTCTCATTCTGCGTGCTCCTTATTATTGTGATTGCACAGAACTCTTTATCGATGGCGATCGAGGCCCTGCCGCCAGGAAATCCAGCAGCAAGACCTCGGCAACGCAGGTATCAGGTGACGCTGTGGCGAACCTGGAACTTCGCTTGCGCCCAGGTGCTCTGATCGAGAATCTCGCCCAGGATCTGCACCGCATCCCAGACCTCGGTGAAGGTCGTGTACAGCGGGGTAAAGCCGAAGCGCATGATTCGCGGTTCGCGGTAATCGCCGATCACGCCCCGCTCGATCAAGGCCTGGATCACTGCATAGCCTTCGGGGTGCTCGAAGCTCACGTGACTGCCACGTTTGGCGTGCTCGCGCGGCGTGATCAACTTCAGTTCGTGAGCCGCGCAACGCTGCTCGACCAACTCGATGAACAAGTCCGTCAGGGCCAGGGATTTGCTACGCAAGCTGGCCATGTCGGTCTGGGCGAACACATCCAGCCCGCACTCGACCATCGCCAACGAAGTGATCGGCTGGGTGCCGCACAGGTAACGAGCGATGCCGCTGCTCGGCTCGTAGCGCGACTCCATGGCGAACTGCCGCGAGTGGCCGAACCAACCGGACAGCGGCTGCGGCACCAGATCGCACAACTGCGGCGAGACCCAGGCAAACGCCTGCGAACCCGGACCGCCGTTGAGGTACTTGTAGGTGCAGCCGATGGCGTAGTCGGCACCCGCCTGATGCAGGTTGACCGGCACCGCGCCAGCGGAATGCGCCAGGTCCCAGATGGCCAGCGCCCCACACTCATGGGTCAGCGCGGTCAGCGCTTGCATGTCGTGCATGTAGCCGGTCTTGTAGTTGACGTGGGTGAGCATCACCACCGCCGTGTCCTGGTCAATCGCTTGCGGCAGCTCTTCAGGGCTGTCGACCAGGCGCAGGGTATAACCCTGCTGCAGCATGTCGGCCAAGCCTTCGGCGATGTACAGGTCGGTGGGGAAGTTACTGGTTTCGGTGACAATCACCCGCCGTGCTGGCGACCTTGTGGCTTGCACCCGCAGCGCGGCACTGAGTACCTTGAACAGGTTGATCGAGGTCGTGTCGGTCACCACCACTTCACCGTCACGGGCGCCAATCAACCCGGCCAGGCGGTTACCCAGGCGCTCGGACAGATCGCGCCAACCGGCACTGTTCCAGCTGCGGATCAGGCCATCGCCCCACTCTTGGGCAATCACTTCCTGGGCACGCGCCAATGCCGCGACCGGTCGTGCGCCCAACGAGTTGCCATCGAGATAAATCACACCGTCGGGTAGCGCAAATTGCTGGCGTAGCGGCGCGAGAGAGTCCTGGGCATCACGTTCCAGGCAATCGTTTCTTGTTGTCATCGGGTGTCCTGTTCCTTGAAGGTCGAAGCGTTTTTTCAGGCGTTGTCGGCCCCTTTTTCGTGGAGAGATAATGAACGAAGCTTTGGAGAATTTTCGTGCAAAGTAAGCGGCTATAGGGTAGTTATTTCGCACAAAATTCGAATCCAACACCTATAAACGCGGATTTACACCAACCATGAATCTCGACGCGACAGACCTGCGAATCCTCCATCAACTGCAACAGGATGGCCGTATCAGCAACCAGGAACTGGCGGAGAAAGTCGCCCTGTCGCCGTCAGCCTGTCTGCGCCGCTTACGCCTGCTGGAAAGCGAGGGAATCATCACGGGCTATCGCGCCGTGCTGAATGCCGAACGGCTGGGAATCGAACTGGAAGCCATCGTCCACGTGTCATTGCGACAGGACGTCGAGGACTGGCACGAGACCTTCATCAAGAAGGTCCAGTCGTGGCCGGAAGTGGTCACCGCGTACGTGATTACGGGCGCGAGCAACTATGTGCTGCGGGTCCAGGCGCGCAACCTCAAGCACTTCTCCGATTTCATCGTCAACCACTTGAACCGCACGGCGGGGGTCACCGATATCCGCTCGGAAATCGTCCTGCAGAAAATCAAGGAGCGTGAAGAGTTGCTGGACCTGGTAGTGCGCAAGTAAGGGCCGAATCGCTCATAAGCCGCGCATGCGCCGGGCTTCATTTCGCTGCAGGGTCATGCTCGGGGACTCGTCGAACAGCTTGCGGTACTCCGCGGAAAAACGCCCCAAATGGGTGAAGCCCCAACCCATGGCGATCGCGGAAATATTGCGCGCCGAGCCGTGCTCGAGAATCTCCTGGCGCACACCGTTCAAGCGGTATTTCTTCAGGTAGACCATCGGCGACAACGCGAAGTACTTCTTGAACGCCTCGAACAGCTTGAAGCGCGAAACCCCGGCGGCGGCTTCGATGTCCTCCAGGTGCAAGGCCTCGCGAGCATTGTCGTGAATGTATTGCCGCGCCCGGATCAGGTAGTGCGGCAACTTTGTACCCAGCACCTCGCGCAACTCTTCTGAATAATTGTTCGGCTGGGCGAAGATCAAGCCTTTGATCAGCGAGCTTTCAATGTCCCGGGTGAAGGCCACTTGCTCGTAGAGTTCGCTGCTGCGTTCCAGCTCGGCGATGAAATAGCGCGCCATGCGCCACCAGGACGCCGACGCGCCGTCGACCGCATCCATCACCGGTTCAAAGCGCAGCGGCGCATCCAGCGGCCGCTGCAGCAAGCCTTCCAGGGACTCGCTCATGGCAACGCGGGTGATCACCACCTGGACTTTACGGCAGTCGCCGGAAATCGCCAGCAACTGGTTTTCATTCGGCGAAATGATCACGCCCTGGTCGCGGTCGGACTTCACCACGCTACCGTTCTTGCTGAGTTCCTGCTCGCCCACCAGGGGCAGGCTCAGGCTGTAGCTGCTGAAGTGCTCGGGGTCTTCGATATCGATGGTGACATCGGTGCCGTATTCGATAGTGCCCAGCGTCGTGGCCATCGACTTGAACATGTTGGCGCTGTGATGGAAGCGGATGCGCTCGGGCGTCGTGGTCACGAGTCGATGCGGCCCGCAAATTCCGGACATCCAGCTTCTCGCGGCCTCAAGGTCGTCGCTGTCGACACGAATGTCGCGACACTGCGGATCGGTCTTGCTGTTCATCACGGTGCACCTACGGGCTATTTTTCAGCGCGCTCTGACGGCGCGTCTCTGGCTTGGAAAAGGCAAGTTCCAGGCCACAAAACACCAACGCCAACTGAGCGGATAGCAATCCTCGACTATGCGGATAACGCAGCCGATGAACGCGACCCAACAGGCACTCGACGTTGCGCAAAACAGTACCTGATTGCTGCAAACAGGTGCAGCCGTTCATCGTTTGGCGCGCTGTTTGGGTAGTCGCTGCCCAGCTTGGTACCGTGCGCGTGTTACCCGACAAACTTTACGGACTGCCTTCGCCCACAAACCGGATAGACCCCCACCCGCCCCACTCCCTCTAATGAGCGCACCGATTAGCCCCAATAAAAAACAGGTACACACCCATGAGTGGCGAAAAAAACGTCGAGCAGTGGAAAGCGTTTATCCAGGGCTGCCTGGATTTCCGTCCGGCAGAAGGCGTGTTCCGCATCGCCCGGGACATGTTCACCGAACCGCAGCTGTTCGATCTGGAAATGGAACTGATCTTCGAGAAGAACTGGATCTACGCCTGCCATGAAAGCGAGCTGGCCAACAACCACGACTTCGTCACGATGCGCGCCGGCCGTCAGCCGATGATCATTACCCGCGACGGCGACGGCCAACTCAACGCATTGATCAACGCCTGCCAGCATCGCGGCACGACCCTGACCCGCGTCGGCAAGGGCAACCAGTCGACGTTCACCTGCCCGTTCCATGCCTGGTGCTACAAGAGCGACGGGCGCCTGGTGAAGGTCAAGGCGCCGGGCGAGTATCCGGAAGGTTTCGACAAGGCCACCCGCGGCCTGAAAAAGGCCCGTATCGAGAGCTACAAGGGTTTCGTGTTCATCAGCCTCGATGTTCACGCCGACAACAGCCTTGAAGACTTCCTCGGCGACGCCAAGGTGTTCTTCGACATGATGGTCGCCCAGTCGCCAACCGGTGAGCTGGAAGTGCTGCCCGGCAAGTCGGCCTACACCTACGACGGCAACTGGAAACTGCAGAACGAAAACGGCCTCGACGGCTATCACGTCAGCACGGTGCACTACAACTACGTGGCCACGGTGCAGCATCGCCAGCAGGTCAACAGCGATAACGGCACCAGCAGCGGCAGCACCCTGGACTACAGCAAGCTCGGTGCCGGCGATGCCAATACCGATGACGGCTGGTTCGCCTTCAACAATGGTCACAGCGTCTTGTTCAGTGACATGCCGAACCCGACGGTGCGCTCAGGCTACGCCACGATCATGCCGCGCCTGGTCGAAGAACACGGCCAGGAAAAGGCCGAATGGATGATGCATCGCCTGCGCAACCTGAACATCTACCCGAGCCTGTTTTTCCTCGACCAGATCAGCTCGCAATTGCGCATCATCCGTCCGGTGGCCTGGAACAAGACCGAGATCATCAGCCAGTGCCTGGGGGTGAAAAACGAATCGGACGCCGACCGCGAAAACCGCATTCGCCAGTTCGAGGATTTCTTCAACGTGTCGGGCCTGGGCACACCGGACGACCTGGTGGAGTTCCGTGAAGCCCAGCGCGGTTTCCAGGCGCGCCTGGAGCGCTGGAGCGACATTTCCCGCGGCAGTCATCGATGGGCCACCGGCGCCACGTCCAACAGCGAGTCGATCGGCATTGCCCCGGCCATGACCGGCACCGAATTCACCCACGAAGGGCTCTACGTCAACCAGCACGGCAACTGGCAGAAATTCCTGCTCGATGGCCTGGACGCGAAATCCCTGAAACTCCGTGAGGTGCAATGATGAATGCGCAATTGCAGTACCAGATCGAACAGTTTTTCTACCGCAAATCCGAACTCTGCGATGCCCAGGATTGGGACGCCTACCTCAAGCTGTTCGACGAGCAAAGTGAATTCCACCTGCCGCAATGGGACTCGGAACACGTCTACACCCGTGACCCCAAACGCGAAATGTCGCTGATCTACTACCCCAACCGTTCAGGCCTGGAAGATCGCGTGTTCCGCCTGCGCACGGGCAAGTCAGCGTCGTCGACGCCGATGCCGCGCACCTTGCACCTGATCAACAACGTGCGCATCGGCGAACTGGAAAACGGTGAACTGGAGGTGCGCCTGAACTGGCACACGCTGTTCTATCGCCTGGCCACCTCCGAGCAGTTCTATGGCCGCGCGACCTACCGGCTCAAGCCCCACGCCGACAGCTGGCTGATCAGGCGCAAGCATGTGCTGCTGCTCAACGACACCATCAACTCGGTACTCGACTTCTACCACCTCTGAATCCATGGAGACCGAGGCATGAATCACAAAGTAGCGTTCAGCTTTGCCGACGGCAAAACCCTGTTCTTTCCCGTGCAACCCAACGAAATCCTGCTCGACGCCGCCCTGCGCAACGGCATCAATATACCTCTGGATTGCCGCGAAGGTGTCTGCGGAACCTGTCAGGGTCGCTGTGAATCGGGCGACTACAGCCAGGATTACGTGGACGAGGAAGCGCTCTCCAGCCTGGACCTGCAGCAACGCAAGATGCTCACCTGCCAGACCCGGGTGAAGTCCGATGCGGCGTTTTACTTCGACTTCGCTTCCAGCCTGTGCAACGCCAGCGGCCCCGATCGCCACAGCGCGACGGTCACTGATGTGCGGCAGATTTCGGCGAGCACGGCGATCCTGCACCTGGACCTGGGCACTGCAAACCAGGCGCTGGACTATCTGCCGGGGCAATACGCGCGGCTACGGGTTCCGGGTACGCAAAGCCTGCGTTCCTATTCATTCGCCAACCGCCCCGATAGCCGTAATCAACTGCAGTTCCTGATTCGCCTGCTGCCCGACGGCGTGATGAGCAACTACATCCGGGAGCGCTGCCGCGTGGGCGACGAAATCATGCTCGAGGCACCGCTGGGTGCGTTCTACCTGCGGCATGTGGCCAAACCGTTGATCCTGGTGGCCGGCGGCACCGGGCTGTCCGCACTGCTGGGCATGCTCGACGACCTCGCCGAACGCGGCTGCGCGCAGCCGGTGCACCTGTACTACGGCGTGCGCGACGCTGCCGACCTGTGCGAACGCGCACGGATCGAGGCCTATGCCGAACACCTTCCGGGGTTTCGCTACACCGAAGTCGTCAGCGATCCATCGCCACAGTGGACGGGCAAGCGCGGCTACATTGCCGAGCACTTCGACCTCAGTGAACTGCGCGACGCGCCGGTCGACATGTACGTCTGTGGTCCACCGCCGATGGTCGAGTCGATCAAGGACTGGTCGCAGACCCAGGCACTGGACAGCGTTCACCTGTATTACGAAAAGTTCACCGAGAGTAATATCTGATCTTTCAAATCAGGCCTGACAACAATAACCAGAAGGGAACGAGATGGCGGATGAAATCTTGCAACAGGGAACGCTCAAGCGAGGGTTGAAAAATCGACATATTCAACTGATCGCCTTGGGCGGGGCGATTGGCACCGGGCTGTTCCTCGGCTCCGCAGGCGTGCTCAAGTCGGCTGGCCCGTCGATGATCCTCGGTTATGCGATTGCCGGGTTCATCGCCTTCCTGATCATGCGCCAGTTGGGCGAAATGATTGTCGAGGAGCCTGTGGCCGGTTCGTTCAGTCACTTCGCCCACAAGTACTGGAACGGTTTTGCCGGATTCCTGTCAGGCTGGAACTACTGGGTGCTGTACGTGCTGGTGGGCATGGCCGAACTGACGGCCGTCGGCAAGTACGTGCAGTTCTGGTGGCCGGAGATCCCGACCTGGGTCAGCGCCGCGGTGTTCTTCGTCCTGGTCAACCTGATCAACACGATGAACGTCAAAGTCTTCGGCGAGATGGAGTTCTGGTTCGCGATCATCAAGGTCGTGGCAATCATCGGCATGATCGTCCTGGGCTGCTACATGCTGTTCAGCGGCTCCGGAGGCCCGCAGGCGTCGGTCAGTAACCTGTGGAGCCACGGCGGTTTCTTCCCCAACGGCACCACCGGCCTGCTGATGTCGATGGCGTTCATCATGTTTTCCTTCGGCGGCCTGGAACTGGTCGGCATCACGGCCGCTGAAGCCAGCGAACCGAGGAAGGTGATTCCCAAGGCGATCAACCAAGTGGTTTACCGCGTGTTGATCTTCTACGTCGGCGCACTCACCGTGCTGCTGTCGCTGTACCCCTGGGATCAACTGCTGCAGACCCTCGGCGCGTCCGGCGATGCCTACAGCGGCAGCCCGTTCGTCCAGATCTTCTCGCTGATCGGCAGCGACACCGCCGCGCACATCCTCAACTTCGTAGTGCTCACCGCAGCGCTCTCGGTCTACAACAGCGGCGTCTACTGCAACAGCCGCATGCTCTACGGCCTGGCCGAACAGGGCGATGCACCGAAGTCGCTGATGAAACTGAACAAACAGGGCGTGCCACTGCGGGCGCTGGGCATCTCGGCGCTGATCACGATGCTGTCCGTGCTGGTCAATTACCTGGCGCCCCATGAAGCGCTGGAGTTGCTGTTCGCCCTGGTGGTCGCCTCGTTGATGATCAACTGGACGCTGATCAGCCTGACCCACCTGAAGTTTCGCAAAATCATGGGCCAGCAAGGCACCGTGCCGAGCTTCAAGTCGTTCTGGTTCCCTTACAGCAACTACCTGTGCCTGGCGTTCATGGCCGTGATCATCTGCGTGATGTGGATGATTCCGGGCATTCGCGCCTCGGTCATCGCCATCCCGGTGTGGGTGTTGATCATCTACGTGTTCTACCGGATGCGTGTGGCGCGCAACCGCGGTTTACCAGTCGCGCAATAATCCTGCACGCAACAAAAAGCCCCGGCATTCATTGAATGCCGGGGCTTTTCAATTCCGGTCAGATCAAAGTGTCGAACGCACCCGCCACAACTCCGGGAACAGCACGGTATCGAGCATCTTGCGCAGATAACCAACCCCTTCAGTGCCGCCAGTGCCGGGTTGAAAACCGATGATCCGCTCGACCGTGGTGACATGGCGGAAGCGCCACTGCCGGAACGAATCTTCAAGATCGATGAACTTCTCGGCCAGTTGATAGAGATCCCAATAACGCGACGGATCCTTGTAGACCACACGCCAGGCCGCTTCGACCGAGGCGTCATGCTGCGTCGGGCCGGTCGGGTCACGCTCGAAACGCTGCGGGTCAATCGCCAGTCCCGCGTTGGCCATCAAGCGAATGGCTTCGTCATACAGCGAAGGGGTGGCGATGGCTTTTTCGAGTGCCTGCAACAGCTCCGGCCGATGGGCGTGGGGGCGCAACAGCGTCGCGCTCTTGTTGCCCAGGATAAACTCGATTTCACGGTACTGAAACGACTGGAAGCCCGACGATTGCCCCAGGAAAGGCCTGATCGAGTGGTACTCGGTGGGCGTCATGGTGGCCAGCACCGTCCACGCATGCACCAGCTGATCAAAGATCCGCGAGACCCGCGCCAGCATCTTGAAGGCCGGCGGCAACTCACCCAACCGAACATGTTCGCGGGCGGCCTTGAGCTCGTGCAGCATCAGCTTCATCCACAGTTCGGAGGTCTGGTGCTGAACGATGAACAGCATCTCGTTATGGTCCGGCGACAACGGGTGCTGGGCACTGAGAATGCGCCCCAGGTCCAGGTAGTCGCCGTAGCTCATGGAGTCGGAAAAATTCAGCTCGGCGTTATGCCATTCCTCTGTCTGATTAGCAGGCGAATACGGGCATTGGCTCATTGAGCAGGCTCCTCATGTGGCTGTGAATTCAATGGACGCAAGATCGCCCTGACCGGGCTGGCGTCGAGGTTGGCAAAGCGCAGCGGCAGCGCGATCAACTCGTAATCCCCTTCCGGGACGTCATCGAGCACGATGCCTTCGAGAATGGCCATGCCGTGACGCGCCACGGCGTTGTGCGCATCCATGGTCTTGGATTGCTGCGGGTCCAGCGACGGCGTGTCGATACCGATCAGGCGCACGCCGAGACTGGCGAGCAGGTCGACGGTGTCTTTGGCGACCGCGGTGAATTCAGGGTCCCAGGTCGTCAGCGGTGCGTGCTGATAGGTGCGCAGCAGGACGCGTTCGGGCAGGTTAGCCAAACGACCTTGCAGTTGCCCGGGTTGCACCAGAGCGTCGCTGCCCAGGCAATGCAGCACCCGGCAAGGCCCGATATACACATCAAGGGGCACATCGCCGATGGCCGCGCCGTCCTTGCTGTAGTGCAGCGGCGCGTCAACATGGGCGCCGGTGTGCGGCGACAGCGTGATGCGCCCGACGTTTACCGGGCACTCAGGCCCCAACGTCCAGACGCGCTCCTCCTGAAACGGCGTATCCCCCGGCCAGGTCGGTGTTGCGGTACTCAAGGGCGGGCTGATGTCCCACCACGACATTGTTTTTTTCATTGCACAGCTCTCGGCCTTTTCCGAAGTGAATGATACGAGCGATACCTGTGCATGTTCTTGCAAAAACATTCGAAAAAGCCCGGGGCTTTCGCACAAACTGCCAGATATCGGCGGTTTATCGAGGGGAAATTTCAATGGCTCCACAGCCGCCAGCTGACGTCGAGCAGGTGACGGCCGCTGCGTTTCTGGATACCTCGATGTCGAGCACAGACAACTGGTCCCCCGGCAGGCCCTATAGGGTTCGACTTCAGCTCTCCCCCAACGCCGGAGTCATCATGACCGCACCGATTACCGTTCTTCGCGACACCCATCCGCTGCCCGTACTCGACGCCTGCAAATGGGAAAAACTCGAAGGCGACCCGCACACCGTCAACCTCAACGCCTACACCAGCGAAGATGGCAGCAAGATCATGGGCACCTGGATCTGCACACCGGGTAAGTGGTACGTGGAATACGTGAAGTGGGAATACTGCGACTTCCGCGAGGGCTACTGCATCATCACCCCGGAAGGAAAAGAGCCGATCCACCTGCGTGCCGGTGACATCTTTGTCATTGAGCCGGGGATGAAAGGCACCTGGGAAGTGGTGGAAACCGTGCGCAAGTATTTCGTGTTTGCCTGATGCAAAAAAACCGGGGAATCACCCGACGTGATTTCCCGGTAAGTGTCTGGCAATCCAGTAACTGTGGGTGTGTGCCTGCTCGCGATAGCGGTGGATCAGTCACCATTAGTGTTGAATGTGCCGGCCCTATCGCGAGCAGGCTCTCTCCCACAAGTTTTTGCCACAGTCTTGCTATTGCGGTTTGCGATAGCTGTTGATGATCGCCGAGAAGTCGCTGCCGCCTTCCCCACGCAGGCTCATCGCCTGATACAACTGTTGCGCCACCGCGCCAAGCACCACTGGTTGGTGCGCCTGACGTGCCGCTTCCGTGGCCAGCCCAAGATCCTTGAGCATCAACTCGGCGCCGAAGCCACCGGTGTAGCCGCGCGAAGCCGGTGCCGTTTCGACGATGCCCGGCCACGGGTTGTACATCTCCGAACTCCAGCAACGTCCGGTGGAGCTGTTGATGATGCCCGCCAGCACCTTGGTGTCGATACCCAAGGCATCACCCAGCGCCATGGCTTCACTGACGCCGACCATGGAGATACCCAGCAGCAGGTTGTTGCAGATCTTGGCGATCTGCCCGGTGCCGACTTCGCCGCAATGGACGATGTTGCGGCCCATTTGTGCCAGCACCGGTTGCAGGGTCGCGAACAGTTCCGGGGTCGCACCGACCATGAACGTCAAGGTCCCTGCCGCAGCGCCACCGGTGCCACCGGAGACCGGCGCATCGGCCATGGCCACGCCCTGCTTGGCAGCGGCGACGGCCACGTCACGGGCGGTCTGCGGATCGATGGTGCTGCAATCCACCGCAGGTACACCCTTGCCGATACCGGCGAGCACACCGTCTTCGCCCAGCCAGACGCTGCGTACATGCACGGCAGCGGGCAGCATGGTGATGACCAGTTCCGCACCTTGCGCCGCCTCACGGGCCGAAGCGCTAATGCTGCCGCCCAGTTGCTCAAGCTCCGCCAGCACGGTCTTGTTCAGGTCGACCAGGCGCAGTGAATGGCCGGCCTTGATCAGGTTGCGCGCCATCGGCGCGCCCATGTTGCCGAGACCGATAAAAGCGATGTTCATGTCCGGCTCCTTAACGCAAATTGATGGTGGTGTTCACACCGTCGTTGACGCTGTCGTCATCGAACCAGCGGCTGGTGACGGTCTTGGTCTGAGTGTAGAACTGCACCACTTGCTTGCCATACGGGCCCAGGTCGCCGAGCTTGGAACCGCGGGAACCGGTAAAGCTGAAGAACGGGACCGGCACCGGAATCGGGATGTTGATGCCGACCTGGCCGACGTCGATTTCGTTCTGGAACTTGCGCGCCGCCGCACCGGATTGGGTGAACAGGCCCGTGCCGTTACCGAACGGGTTGGCGTTGACCAGGGCAATGGCCTCGTCGAGCGTGTTCACTTCCAGTACGACCAGCACCGGGCCGAAGATTTCCTGGGTGTAGATCTGCATGTCAGTGGTCACACCGGAGAACAGGGTCGGGCCGACGAAGTTGCCCTTCTCGTAACCGGGAACGGTGATTTCGCGACCATCGAGCTCGAGTTTCGCGCCTTCCTTGATGCCGCTTTCGATCAGGTCGAGAATTCGCGCCTTGGCCTTTTTCGAGATGACCGGACCGACATCGGTGCCCGGCTCGCTGCCAGCATTCACCTTGAGTTTCTGCGCCAGCGCCTTCAAGTCTGGCAGCCATTGCTTGGCCGCGCCGACCAGCACCACCACCGAAGTCGCCATGCAGCGTTGACCGGCCGCGCCGAAGCCGGCGCCCACCAGCGCATTCAGCGCCTGTTCGCGATTGGCATCGGGCAGGACCACGGCGTGGTTCTTCGCACCCATCATCGATTGCACGCGCTTGCCGTGCTTGCCGGCCAGGTCATAGACGTGAGTGCCGACCGCCGTTGAACCGACGAAGGAAACGGCCTTGATGTCTTTGTGGGTGCAGAGCGCATCCACCACATCCTTGCCGCCGTGCACCACGTTGAGCACGCCGGCCGGAACGCCGGCCTCGATGGCCAGTTCCACCAGCAGCATGGTCGACATCGGGTCCTGTTCGGACGGCTTGAGCACGAAGGTGTTGCCGCAGGCGATGGCCATCGGGAACATCCACAGCGGAATCATCGCCGGGAAATTGAACGGGGTGATGCCAGCGCAAACGCCAATTGGCTGACGCAGGGTGTAGGTGTCCACGCCGCCCGCCACGTTTTCAGCGAACTCGCCCATTTGCAGGCTGCCGATGGAGCACGCGTGCTCGACCACTTCCAGGCCACGGAAAATATCGCCTTCAGCGTCGGCAATGGTTTTGCCCTGCTCGGCGCTCAGGACCGCCGCAATGCGCTTGGAATGTTCGCGGATCAATGCCTGCAGCTTGAGCATGATGCGCATGCGCGCGCCGATCGGCGTCAGCTTCCAGGTCTGGAAGGCGCGATGGGCAGCGCCGATGGCAGCGTCGACTTCTTCAGCGGTGGCAAACGGCACCTTGGCCAGCACTTGCTGGGTTGCCGGGTTGATGATGTCGTGCCACTCAGTGGTCTGGGATTCGACCCACTGGCCATCGATCAACAGCTTGACCTTTTGCACGGTGGTTTCGTTAGGCGTAAGCGAAGCGTTCATGTGGGTCTCCAAATCTTTGTTTTTATTCCAGGAGCCAGGGCGAACAGTCACCCTGCGATGAGGCGTGTGCCGCGAATTGGTGATCGGGCTGTTTTTGGAGTATAGATGTGCAAACTTCTAATAAGAACGCACATAAAAGCCGGTCCATCATGCAAAAAAACATCACGTCTCTAGGTTCGCTGAACTGGGATGACCTCAAGTTTTTCCTTGAGGTCTCCCGTACCCGCAAGGCCAGCACAGCAGCCAAGCGCCTGGCCGTCGACTACACCACCGTGTCGCGGCGCATCAGTTCACTGGAAGCTTCGCTGGGCACCCTGCTGTTCGAGAAATCCCGGACCAGCGGCTTTGTCCTGACCGCCGAAGGCCAGCGTCTGATGGGGTACGCCGAATCGATCGAAAGTACGCTGCACATGGCCTGCGAACAGGTATCGGGCTCCGGGGTGGCGTTGTCCGGCCATGTGCGCATGGGCTGCACCGAAGGTTTCGGCAGCTTTTTCATTACCCCGCAACTGAGCCATTTCGTCGATGCCTACCCGGCGATTTCGGTGGACATCCTGCCGCTGCCGCACTTCATCAGCCTGTCCAAGCGCGAGGCCGACATCGTCATCGCCCTGGAACGCCCGGAGCACGGGCCCTATGTCTGCTGCAAACTGACCGACTACCGCCTGCAGCTGTATGCGACCCAGCAATATCTCGACAAACACCCGGCGATCCGCCGCCCCGCCGACCTGGGCAAGCATGCGTTCATCAGTTATGTCGACGACCTGGCGTTCAGCTCCGAGTTGCTGTACCTGGCCAACGTGCTCCCAGGCGCCAGCGCCAATTTGCGCAGTACCAGCGTGATCGCGCAGTTCGTGGCCGCGCAGCAAGGACGATCGCTGGCCATCCTGCCGTGCTTCCTTGCCGCCCAGGACCCACGGTTGCTGCCGGTGTTGCCGCAGGAAATCAACATTACCCGGCAGTTCTGGATGTACTGCCGGGAGGATTTGAGGAAGCTCAAGCGGATTACCCTGTTGTGGGATTACATCCGCGCGGCGACCGAGCAGAACCAGGCACTGTTGATGGGGGACAGTCGGCAGATGCTGTTCGCCGACTGACGACCTTCAAAAACGTTCAGGTTGTAACCGGTTGGCGACCAGCCACTTTCCTGGACAATGTCTTGCCAAAAGCAATCCACCACTTTTCATAGTAGAAGGTCGAGATATGGGCGGTTATGAAAATGGCGGCGAACAACAACGGACGTTTCAGGTATTTAACGACCGTATCTCCGCTACCCAGCCAGGTATGCGCCAGCAACGGATGAACCACGTAGAGCGCGTAGGAGATGGTGGCGATATAAAACAGAATGCGGTTGTTCAGAACGTGGGCAATGAATGTCCGGCCATTGAGTAATGTGCTCCCCACCATGGCCGCAGCAATATAGGGGCGCAAGTAGTTCATGAAGCCGCCGTCGGGATGACTGGATACTACAAACAGGGCAAACAACGTTATTTGCACGACCAGCATTTGTGCTGGAGCTTTCACAAGGTTACTACCCAGTCTTTTGTGATAGATCAGCGCCAGTATGCAGCCAGACAGTATTTCATCAATGCGGTAATAGGTATTGATGACGACATGGGCATCATTCATGACTCGGTAGGTCGTGACGGCGATGGCGAGAAAAGGGATCAGCACCATCCACCTTTTCCTCATCAGAACGACCAGCAACGCGATGGCCAAGTAAAACTGGACCTCCATGCACAAACTCCATAGATGGCCGTTTATATTGCCAAGCCACATGGGTGGCCAGTTTGCAAAGAACAAGAAGTTTGCGATGTAGTAATCCGGAGGGCTGCTCATCATAGGCAAAACTATTGCCATGTACAGCCAGGCGAGAGGCACTATGCGAAAGAACCTGCGAATCAGAAAATCAATGACGCTGTCGTTATTGAGCAGAAAGCTTGTTATCAGGAAACCCGACAACGTAAAAAATATAGCCATGCCCATGACGCCAGCGGCGGAATTCAACTGCAAAAACTTTGGGCCAAGTGGTAGCAAGTGACACGCCAGGACCAGCAAGATACTTATGCCGCGCCATCCATCAAGTACGTTTAATCGAGAGCCTGCTACGGAACTATCACTCATATTGGCATTCGCTCTTTGGATATGAAAACCCAATAGTCGTAGCAGTGAAAATCTCATGGAGCCAGACCATTCAAGCCTGAAGTCTAGGCCACCTTCTGATCTTTACACTTCACGCCACGATAAAATTTTGTCGCGAGCCAGTTGCTGAATAACTGGTTTTTTGACGTTGCTTTCATGGCGTGAAGTGTATCGTCCAATTTTTTGGCAGATGCGCTGCGAGCGCTGTCAGTCGCTCGCCTCCTTGAGTTCCAGCATCAGCCCGCTCAAGCGTTTGACCCGGCGTCGCACCGCTTCTTCGAAGACGCCTGAGCGAGTTTCGATCAATGTGAACCAGTCCTTGGCCCGGGTGATGCCGGTGTAGATCAGCTCCTTGGTGAGCACCGGGTTCAGGGCGTCGGGCAGGATCAACGCGGTGTGGGCGAATTCCGAGCCCTGGGATTTGTGCACGGTCATGGCGTACACGGTTTCGACATCATTCAGGCGGCTGGGCAACACAAAGCGCACACCGCCCTGTCCGTCGTTCCTCGGGAAGGCTACCCGCAGCACTGGTTTGCCGGCTTCGGGCCCCTCGCGCTCGGGGAGCTTGAGGGCAATACCGATGTCGCCATTCATCAAGCCCAGGCCGTAATCATTGCGTGTCATCAGCACCGGCCGGCCTTCGTACCACTGCTGGTTACTGTCGATCAGCCGTGCCTTCAGCAAGGCGTCGGTCACCCGCTGGTTCAAGCCTTCCACGCCCCAAGGGCCTTTGCGCACGGCGCACAACAACTGGAAGGCGTCGAATGCCTGCAGGACCTCCCGGGCCCAATCGGTCCAGCGTGCGTCTTCCAAGGGACAATCGAGCGCTGGACGCTGGTTGCGCAGCAGGCTCAAGTAGTAGCGGTAGCCTTGCGGCCCCTCACCATGCCCTTCGAGCAACAGGCGCTCCAGCGCGCGGTCCTGTTCATTGCGCAGGGACAGGCAGAACACATCGTCGTGGCTTCGCGCCGCCAACAACTTCCTGGCTTGCGTGGGCTGTTGCTGGTTCACCCAACGGGCCAGCTGGCCAATGCCGCTGCCTTCGCCGAATCGCCGCGAGTGGCGCAACATCACCACTTGCTGGGCCAGCGGATGGGTGCCCTGGGTATCTTCCTCCAATCCGCTGGCGTCCAGGCTTTCGCCACTGACGGCCTGCAGCCACTGGCGAGTCTGCGGGCTATACCAGCCCGCTTCGGCGTCGCGACACAGATCGCCCAGCACGGCACCGGCCTCCACCGACGCCAGCTGGTCCTTGTCACCCAGCAGCACCAGGCGGGCATGAGCGGGCAGTGCGTCGAGCAGGTTGGCCATCATTTCCAGGTCGATCATCGACGCTTCGTCCACCACCAGTACATCCAGCGGCAAGTGATTGCCGGCGTGGTGACGGAAATGCCGCGTCCCCGGGCGGCTGCCAAGCAGGCGGTGCACGGTGGTGACATCAGAGGGGATTTTATCGCGGATGGCTTCAGAGACTTTCAGCGTGCGCACTTGCGCACTGATGGACTCGGTCAGCCGCGCCGCGGCCTTGCCGGTGGGCGCGGCAAGACGAATGCGCAGCGGCTTGCCCGCCTCTACCGCCGGAGCCTGGAGTAAAGCGAGCAAGCGCACGACCGTGGTGGTCTTGCCGGTTCCCGGGCCGCCGGTGACGATGCTGAAAGCACTGCGCGTCGCCAGGGCGCAGGCGAGTTTCTGCCAGTCGATGACCTCACCGGGCCTGGCCGGACCGAACAGCCCCGTCAGGCGCTGCAACAAATCATCCGGTGCGCTCTCATGCACTGCAAGGCGCTCACGCAAGGCATTGTCGATACGCCGCTCGTAGGCCCAGTAGCGCCGCAGGTACAGGCGCTTGCCGGCCAACACCAGGGGCCGCTGTTGCACGCTGTCGCGCTCGTCCGCAGCCAATGCCACCAGGCTGCTGGCGGCCAGCACCTTGCACCAATGGGCGCCATCCAGCGCTTCGAGCAGCTGCGAAGGCAGCAACATCGCGCCACCTTGCATGTCGCCTTCCGGTGGCAGCGACAGGGCGAAATCCGGCTCCTTGAGGGTCTCGAACAGATCCAGGCACACATGCCCGTGCCCCAGCTGGTGACTGGTCAACGCCGCCGCCAGCAGCACCAGCGGATCATCGTCCGGGGCCAGCTCGTGGAGAAAGCCGACGAAGGCCTTGTCCAGTGCTCGCAACCAGCCGCGCTCGACCCAGCGCGTGAGCAGCAGCAACAGGTCTTCGGCACGACTCAATGGGGTGAGTTGCGCCAGGCTGTCGGCGCTCAGTGGCGTCGACAGCACATCGGCGAAGGTACGGTTCATAGCAGTACTCCCTGTTCCCAGGCGGGTTCGACCCTGGGCTCCGGCTTGCCTTGGAACAGGCGGTCCAGGCGCTCGATCAGCGCCCGGGGCGGACGGGCGAAAAACACGCCCTGGCTTGGCGCACGGGTGCCGCGCAAGAACAGGTACAGAGCCCCTCCGACATGCCGGTCGTAATCGTAATCGGCAAGTCGGGCCTTGAGCTGGCGATGCAAGGCCAGCAGGTACAGCACGTATTGCAGGTCATACCGGTTGTCGAGGATCGACTGTTCCATGGCCTGTTCGGTATAGGCCGTGTCGTCGACCCCGAGCCAGTTGGATTTGTAGTCGGCGACGTAGTAGCGGCCGTCATGCTCGAACGTCAGGTCGATGAAGCCCTTGAACATGCCGTTGAGCATCACCGGTTCGGCGGCCACCCGCGGCACGCCGTTGTGGGTGTGTTGGCACACCAGGGCATCGAGCTTGAGCACATCGACCTTGTGGCTGGCGAACCAGAATTCCATTTCAACACGGTACTGGGTCAACTGCCCGAATACCACCGGGGCCTCGCCGCTGCCCAGCGGCAAAGGCGACTTGAGCAGATGCTGCAACCATTCACTCAGCGTGCTGATCCAGCCCTCCCAGCCACGGCGGTTGCAGCGACGGCCAATAGCATCTTCCACGGCTTGTGGGGTGACGGCGAAACCTTCGTTGCCTGCCCATTCGAGCAAGCCATGGAGAAAGGTGCCCGGGTTCGGGCCACGGGGGAATCGATGGATATCGGCACCGCCGGTTACCATCTCCCGGGGGGCATGCGGGTCGAGACGTTCGTCGTCGAAGAGTTTCTGTGCCTGCGGGCTTTCGGGCGCCTGGTCACTGCCGATGCTCAGGCTGTCGCCGATGCGCAAGGCGCTGTAGGAGGCAATCCACCAGTTTTCACTGGCCTTGCGTTGCACCGTCAACGGTGCCAGCAACGCGGCGGTGTTCTTCGGAGGATGGTAATGCTCGGAGGTGGCCTCAGGCATTTCGCCATAGCCCATCGCCGGACAGCCCTGTTGCAGGTCTCGTAACCAGGCCTGCAAACCCGCCGACTCGTTCAGGCAGGCACCACCGCCCAACAGATACCCCAGTGCCGACAGGTGCAGCACCGAACTGTTGCCGTTACCACGCTTGAGATCCGCCACGCCCAGCCAGCAGGCGTGTTGCGCCCGGGTCAGGGCCACATACAACAGGCGCAGGTCTTCGGCCAGGCGCTCGTCATCGGCCAGGGCAATCAGTTCGGCCGTGGGGTTCAAGCTCACCTGGGCCTTGCCCGCGGCGTCGTGGTAATGCAACGGCAGGCGGCTGCCATCCACCGGCTTGGCCGAGCAAATGAACGGCAGGAACACCAACGGGTACTCCAACCCCTTGGACTTGTGGATGGTCACGACCTTGACCAGTTGCTCATCGCTTTCCAGGCGCAGGATCTGCTCTTCACCCGCCTGGCCCGACAAGGCCAGGTGCTCGGACAAATGCCGGATCAAGGCCTGCTCGCCGTCAAGTTCGGCGGCCGCCTGCTGCAGCAACTCGGACAAGTGCAACAGGTTGGTCAGCACGCGCTCGCCATCGCTGCGCGCCATCAATGCCTGGGGCAGCTTGAAGTCATGCAGCAGGCGTCGCAGCATCGGCAACACACCCTGCTTGCGCCAGAGTTCGCGATAACGACGGAACTGCATGACCCGCGCTTCCCAGGCCAGCTCGTCCTGGTTCAACTGCGCAAGTTCGGTCAACGACAGATTCAGCGTGATGCTGGCCAATGCAGCGCGCAGAGGCCGCTCGACGTCCGGCTCGGCGCAGGCCTTGAGCCAGGTCAGCACGTCGTGGGCTTCCTGCGCGGCGAACACCGAGTCCTTGTCCGACAGGTAAACGCTGCGCACGCCTCGGGCAGCGAGCTCGCTACGCACCGCCTGGGCTTCCTTGCCGTCGCGCACGAGGATGGCAATGTCCGAGGGCATCAGGCCTTTCAGCGCCTGGTCGTCACGCACGAACCCGGCAAGGCCTTGTTGACCGCCGTTGAGCAAGGCAGTGATTTCACTGGCGCAGGCGGCGGCCAGTTGCTGGCGGTAGACGGCGCCGGACAACGGCTGCTCAGCCGACAGGTGCCAGATGTTCAACGCCGGCACTGCCTGATGATTGATGCGCAGGACTTCTTTGCGCCCCTGGGACTCGACGGGCAGGAACGGCACCGGGTTGTCGCCATTTTTTTCCCGGAACAGAAAGGCTCCGCGCCCCGACTCGCGAGACTCGGCATAGTCGAACACATGGTTCACGGCACTGACCATGCCATGGCTCGAACGGAAGTTGGTACCCAGGGTATGCAGGCGGCCAGTGGTCGCCTGACGGGCACGCAGGTAGGTATAGATGTCGGCACCGCGGAAGGCGTAGATCGCCTGCTTCGGGTCGCCGATCAGGAACAGTCCACTGTCGGGGCTGTTGTCTTCAATGCGGTAGATGCTCTCGAAGATCCGGTACTGCACCGGGTCGGTGTCCTGGAATTCGTCGATCAACGCCACCGGGAACTGTTCACGAATCAAGCTCGCCAGGCGCTCGCCGCCATCGCTTTGCAGCGCCGCATCCAGGCGCAGCAACATGTCGTCGAAGCCCATTTCCGCACGACGGCGCTTTTCCTCTTCGAAACGCGCCCCCACCCAATGGGCAGCGTGTTGCAGCACGACGGCATCGGGCGTCGGCAAGCCATCGAGACAGGCCTTGAGTGCAGGCATCGCGTCCAGCCCCGGATGATCCGGCGCGGGGCCCTTCTTCCAGGCTTCAGCCATGCCGTCGGGGGTCAGTCGCGTGAAGCCGGTACCGATGTCCAGTTGTTCAAGGGACTCGTCTTCGGCCCAGGCTTTGATTTTCTCGAACCAGGGCTCGAAATACCGCGCCTGCATCTTGCGCCCGTCGACGCTCTTGCTGGCGACACCTTCGTGACACAGGGCCAGCAACTCGTCGGCCCACTGGCTCCACGGCCTCTTGAGTTCAAGCAAGGCGGCTCGCCGCGCCTGCAGGCATTCGCTGATCAACTGCGCCGGTTCTTTACCGCTGAGGGTGTCGCGCTCGCTGGCGAACAGCCCGCGAATTCGCGGCAACAAAGCCGCCGGCCCGCCCCAATTGCTGCGCACCCAGTTCAACGCATCGCCTTGCATCGGATAACAGAACAGCCGCCAGTAGTCGCGCAGGACTTCACCCAGCAGATCGCTGTGGTCGGTTTCCAGGGTCTGGGTAAACAGGCTGCCGCTGTCAAAGGCATGCTCGCGCAACATGCGCTGGCACCAACTGTGGATGGTCGACACCGCCGCCTCATCCATCCATTGCGCGGCGATGTCCAGGCGATTGGCGCAGCCGGGCCACTGCTCGGGTGCGTATTGTTCCCGCAACTGGTCGATCAGCCCGTCGGGGGCTGGCGTTTCGTCGCGGAAAAAGCGCGCGGCTTCTGCCAGGCGCGTACGAATACGTTCGCGCAGCTCTTTGGTGGCTGCATCGGTAAAGGTCACCACGAGGATCTGTGGCGGCAGCAGTTCACGTCCGAAACCATTGAGGTCTGCGCCATGGCCCAGGACCAGGCGCAGGTAGAGTGCGGAAATGGTGAAGGTCTTGCCGGTCCCGGCACTGGCCTCGATCAGTTGACTGCCACGCAGCGGGAACGCCAGGGCCAAGGGTGTCTGGGTGGTCATGGGCGGGTTTCCTCACTGGACACTGAACGCCAAGGCGCCTCAAGCAGCGGTCGATACAGGGCGTCGCACCAGTCGACGAACGTCTCGTCGGCGACCAGGGCGTCGTAATCGGCGAACTGCCGCGCGAGCGCCACGCTTTCGCGGCGCTCACCGTCAGTGGTCAAACCGTCCCCCTCGTAGGCCTTGCGGGCAGCGGCCTGGGCTTTGGCCGGATCGGTTTGCCCAAGCCAGGCGAAGGCGGTCTTGACCGCAATCGGCAGCGGTTGGCGCATGCCTGATTGCCATGCCAGCAAAAGATCACCCAGGATACGCAAGGCACTGTCCTGTGCAATCGGGTCGAGCAGCAGGCTGTCGTCACTGGCCACCAAGGCGGTGGTCATCGGCATGCCGCTGGCGCACGCCACCAGATGGTTGACCCACGGCCGTGTCAGCCGATGCCATTTACGGGTCTTGACCGAACCGATGCTGTTGGGGATCGTCGTGACTGCCAGCAAGCCACCGTCAGCACGTTGATGCAGGCCGCTGAGCCAGCCCTCGATTCGCAGGTCATCCACTTGCAGATTGACTGGCAGGGCACTGGTCAGGGGCGTTGGCCACAGGGCCAGGAGCTGTTGATAACGTGCAAGCAGGTCCGGCAAGGGTTCGATCAGCTCGCGTTGCAGGCATTCGCCAAACCCCGCCATGGGCAGCAGCCCACTGTTTTGCAGGCGACTGGCGTGCGCCTCCAGCACCCGGTCGGTGTTATCCAGGTCTGCCAGTGCCGCGCCGAGCAAACTGTCGCTCAGGCCATAGCGTTGCAAGGCATCGAGGACAAAGGGTTCTTCATCGGCCAAAGGCGCTTCGGCCGCTTCAAAGAACACCTTCAATCGCTGACTGAAGAAATGTCGCACCGGGTTGCGCAGGAAATCCTGCAACTGCCCAAGACTCAACGGCTCCTCCTGGACGTGGGCATCGAGCATCCCGTGAACAGGCGCTGGCCCGCTGGCTTGATGGAGCACCTGCCACTCACTCGCATAGCTGAACAGGGCATCGCCCTGGTGGAAGTAACGGGCACTGAAGGGTTGCAGCGGATGTTCCTGGGTCATGGCCTCAAGCAAGTCTTGCTCGGCATCGGCCGATCGCCAACCGCTGGCCAGGTGGTCACGGAGCTGGCCGATCAACACCGATGCCGGGCGCTCGCTGTTATCGCGAATGCTGCGACCGACCCAGCTCACATAGAGTTGATCGCGTGCCGACAACAAGGCCTCCAGCAGCAAATAGCGGTCATCCTCACGCCGCGAGCGATCGCCGGGCCGGTAGTCGCTGCCCATGAGGTCGAAGTCCAGTGGCGGCTGTGCCCGCGGGTAGTCGCCATCGTTCATCCCCAGCAGGCACACCAGCTTGAAGGGGATCGCGCGCATGGGCATCAAGGTACAGAAGTTGACCGCTCCGGCCAGAAAGCGCTGGGACAACCGCCCCTGATCGAGGCCGGCCAGCCAGGCTTCACGGACGACGGTCAGCGGCAGTTCGTCTTGCAAGCCGACTGACTCACAGTTCTCCAACCAGGTTTCGCGCAACGTTTCCAGCTGCGTCAGCAAATACTCGTCGTGCTCGTTACTGGCCCGGAAGAACAGGGCCACCAACGCCTGTAAACGTAGGCTCCATTGCTGGGGCGAGGCCGGTCGAGAGAGTTCGTGATGGGCAATTTCCAGGGCATCCAGCAGCGCCACCAGCGGGCCTATGAGCGCGGCGTCCAGACCACCAATCTCGTCGTAGGGTTCGATGCCGCCACAGGCACCGGAACTGCCTACGGCGTACCCGAGCAACATCCGCCGCAGGCCAAAACGCCAACTGTTTTGCTCCAGTGCCTCAGGCAGGCCCAGGCCTGCACGCTGCTCGGCATTCATCCCCCAGCGGATGCCCGCCCCTTCGATCCAGCGATGCAGGGTTGGCAGGTCGCGTTCCTCTACGCCGAAGCGCTCCCGGAGCGCGGGGACGTCCAGCAGGTCGAGAATCTCGCTGACCGGGAAACGGCTGTCCGGCAGCTTGAGCAGATGCTCCACCGCAATCAGCAGCGGATCACGGCCGCGCTGCCCCTGGTCTGCGAGGGTGAAGGGTACGAAGCGCGGATCGTGGCGCTCCAGTTGGCCGAACACCGCGCGGATGTGCGGGGCATAGGCATCGATGTCCGGGACCATGACAATCACATCCCGGGGACGCAAATGTGAGTCGGCGCTGAAGCGCGCGAGCAATTGATCGTGCAGGATCTCCACTTCGCGCTGGGCGCTGTGGGCAATGTGGAAACGGATCGACGTATCTTTCTGCAGGTCTACGGCTGGCCAGCATTCACGGGTTTCGCCCAGTGGGCGCAACTCAAGGATGTCGTCCTGCAACTGGTTGAGCATGTGCAGCGGCTGGCTGTCACTGAACAGGTCGATGCGCCCGTCACGAAACGCCGAGCGATAGCTGTTGGGATCGTCGTAGCTGTCGAGCAGGTTGATGTAGTCCCGCCCCTGCTTGCCCCATGCAGCCAGTAAAGGATGGGCGTGTTGATGCAGGGTTTGCGGGTCGAGCACGCCCGGCATGCCGCTCTTGCGCGCCTGACGTTTGTATTGATGGCGCAGCAGGTCTTTGTCGGCGACGATGTCCGCCCAATGGTGACGGCAGGGGTTGTGCACGCACAGCAGAACCTGGCTGAACCGGGCCAGCCCGGCCAGGGCCTCGAGCGCTTGGGCGGGTAGCGAGGAGATGCCGAACACGATGACCCGGGACGGTAAACCGACCGGAGCAACGTCGAGACTGTTGATGCGTTCGATAAACCGCTGATGCACGCCGGCACGGCTTTGCGCCATCCCCTCTTCACCGACATCCAGCAACAGTGCGCGCCACAACTCTGCCTGCCAGGCATTGGCCGCGGTCAGCGGCTTGGCTTCGCCCCTGCCGTTACGTAACTGGTGACGACCTTGCGCCCAGTCTTCGAGCCAATCGGCGCGGTACACCTGGTACTGGTCGAACAGATCCGCGAGTCGCTCAGCCAGTTGATAGCGTTTGCGCAAATCGGGGTCATGGGTAAGAAACCGCTGTAGCGGCTCGAAGTGTGGCTGATTGATCAACTGTGGCAACAACCGCATCAGGCGCCAAGTCAGGGGGGCTTTATCCAGCAGCGACTTGGCCGGGATTTCGTCGCGACCCAGGACCATCCGGTAGAGCTGCCACATGAAGCTGCCGGGGAGCTGCACATCGATGGCGGCGGCGATTCCGCAGCCGCCCATGTCGTCATCTTCAGCGTCTTCTGCCAGTGCCAGCTTCAGCCATTGCGCGATGCCGTTGCTCTGCACCAGGGCGATTTCATTTTCCAGGGGAGCCAGCGGGTAGCGCCGCATCCAGCTCACTACCAGGCTGCGTAACTCGTCCAGGCGATTGCCATGGACCACCATAAAACCAGCACTGAGGGACGTTGCGTCCGGCATAAAGGCTTCCTTGGAAAGCGCAAATCGAGGGGCGACTTTAACATTGAAGGCGATTGGCTTCATTTGTAGGAGATAGGAGCGAGCATGCTCGCGATGGTCGTCAACGATGACGCGGGAAACCTGACACCCCGTGGCGTACTCAGGTTCATCGCGAGCAGGCTCGCTCCTACAGAAAAACGGAGCACAAAAACAAAACCCCTACCTGCATGCGCAGATAGGGGTTTTGGAATTTAATCTTGA
>NZ_JAAVXC010000013.1:0-49025 GCF_013416725.1 Pseudomonas sp. SbOxS1 | reverse complement strand
CCCAATGGCTCGGCACGGGTGCGCAGCACGTCGAGGGTCTGCGGGTGGCAATGCACGGAAGCGAAGAACTGGTGGCTGCCCTTGTTCTTGCTCAGGCGCTTGCAGAAGGTCATGGCTTCGGCGGCGGCGGTGGCTTCGTCGAGCAGCGAGGCGTTGGCGATCGGCAGACCGGTGAGGTCGCTGATCAGGGTCTGGAAGTTCAGCAGGGCTTCGAGGCGGCCCTGGGAAATTTCCGGCTGGTACGGGGTGTAGGCGGTGTACCAGGCCGGGTTTTCCAGGAGGTTGCGCAGGATCGGCGACGGCGTGTGGGTGCCGTAGTAGCCCTGGCCGATGAAGGTCTTGAACAGCTGGTTGCGGCCGGCGATGCCTTTGATCATCGCCAGGGCGTCCGCTTCGCTCAGGCCGTCTTCGAGGCCGAGCACGCTGGTGCCCTTGATGCTGTCGGGAATGACGCTGGCGCCCAGGGCTTCGAGGGAGTCGAAACCGAGGGTGTTGAGCATGGCCTGCTCGTCACCGGCGCGGGGGCCGATGTGGCGGGCGATGAATTCGTTGGCGGTGCTGAGATTGATAGTCATGGCGGGTTCCTCAGGCTTCGGCTTGGGCTTTGATCAGGCGGTCGTAAGCGTCCTGATCCAGCAGTTGGCCGACAGCGGCAGCGTCAGCAGGCTGGAAACGGAAGAACCAGCCTTCGCCCAGCGGGTCTTCGTTGACCAGTTCAGGGCTGGCGTCCAGTGCCGGGTTCACTTCCAGTACTTCTCCGTCCAGCGGCATGTACACACCGCTGGCGGCTTTTACCGATTCCACGGTGGCTGCTTCAGCGCCTTTGTCGTAGGACTGCAGCTCTGGCAGTTGTACGAAAACCACGTCGCCCAGTGCGTTCTGCGCGAAAGCGGTGATGCCGACTGTGACGCTGCCGTCAGCTTCGGTGCGCAGCCATTCGTGATCTTCAGTAAAACGCAACTCGCTCATGGAAACTCCTAAGGGGGCCAGACTCGTCTGGTGGACGCGATTGAATGCTTGGGCAATGCCCTGGTTTATGAGGGGTTACTAAGCAAAAAGGCGGCCAATGTTTAATTATTGTTATAAATCAATGAGTTAAGTTGTTTTTAGACAAGACTGTTTATGCAGGCTGTAGCGAAATCGCTACAGCCGCAGCAGGAGAAAAAAGCTGAAGTGGATCAAAGCCTTGCGCAGGGCTGGTTGGAGAGGGGTGTAGCGATATCGTTCCGCTGTAGCGCTTTCAGTACAGGTAGAGGTCGTTTTTGGAGTGATATTTCCGGGTCGAACTCAAAACCTGTGGGAGCCAGCCTGCTGGCGATAGGGGCATCACATTCACATCGTTGCTGTCTGTGAGACCGCTATCGCCAGCAGGCTGGCTCCCACAGGAGATTTTGCTGGCAGGGAGAGGTGTTTGAGCTGCGAGGCTTACGGCTTGTTGGGGATGCCGTACTTGCGCAACCGATGGGCGATGGCGGTGTGGGAGGTTTGCAGGCGGCTGGCCAGTTGGCGGGTCGAGGGGTAGCTGACGTAGAGCTTTTCCAGCAGGGTTTTCTCGTATTCATCCATGGCCTGCTCCAGGCTGTCGATATCCTGATCGCTCTGGCGCGCCACCGAGGTGCCGGCGATGTCGAGGTCGCCAATGTCCACCAGGCTGCTTTCGCAAATGGCCGCGGCACGGAAGATCACGTTTTGCAGCTGCCGCACGTTGCCCGGCCAGCGGTTGCCGAGCAGGGCCGGGTAAGTGCCCGGCGCCAGGCGACAGACCGGGCGCTGGATCTGTGCGCAGGCCTGCTGCATGAAGTAGCGGGCCAGGAGCAGGATGTCCTGGCCGCGTTCGCGCAAGGGCGGGACTTCGACATTGAGGACGTTGAGGCGGTAGAACAGGTCTTCGCGGAACAGACCTTCGCTGACCATTTTTTCCAGGTCGCGGTGGGTTGCGCTGAGTATCCGCACATTGACCTTGACCTCACGATCGCCACCGACCCGACGGAAGCTGCCATCGTTGAGGAAGCGCAGCAACTTGGCTTGCAGGTACGGTGACATCTCGCCGATTTCGTCGAGAAACACCGTGCCCTGGTTGGCCAGTTCCATTAGCCCCGGCTTGCCGCCCCGTTGCGCGCCGGTGAAGGCGCCGGGGGCGTAGCCGAACAGTTCGCTTTCGGCGAGGTTCTCCGGCAATGCCGCGCAATTCAGTGCCAGGAACGGTGAGTTGTGGCGGGCACTGATGGCGTGGCAAGCCCGCGCCACCAGTTCCTTGCCGGTGCCGGTTTCGCCCTGGATCAACAGCGGTGCATCGAGGGCCGCCACCCGTTGAGCGCGAACCTTGAGCGTGCGAATGACCGGCGATTCGCCCAGCAACGCATCGAAGCCTTCGGCGTGATCATGGTGCAGTGCCGACAGGCGCTCGCCGATGCGATTGGGTTGATACAGGGTCAGCAGGGCGCCAGCGTCGGTGATGGGGGTGGCGTCCAGCAGCAGCGTCTGGCCGTTGACGGTGATTTCCCGCAGCGGCAGGCGAAAACCGTGTTCGAGCAACGCATCGAGCAGCGCCGGGTCGGCAAACAGGTCAGCGACACTTTCGCCGGCCGGCTCGCGACCGTACAAGGCAATCAATGCCGGGTTGGCCAGCAACACCTTGCCGGCGCTGTCCAGCGCCAGCACCGGGTCGGTCATCGCCGCGAGCAGCGCATCGAGCTGCAAGTGTCGACGCTGGCCGGGAAGGATGTCGACCACGGTCATCGCTTGCACGCCACGCACGCTCAACAACGCATCGCGCAACTCTTCGAGCACTTGCGGGCTCAGGGTCGGCGCGTCGATGTAGACGTTGGGCGGGACCATTTCCACCGCATCCAGGTTGAGGTTACGTCCACCGAGCAAGGCCAGGACTTCCTGGGTGATGCCGACGCGATCGATGAAGCTGACGTGGATACGCATGGTGCGATTTAGGGTTCTGACGTGCGGAGGGTGGCAAGTATGCCTTGGGGCGGGCTAATGGTGAAATCCTGCGCGGTCTTCAATGCAGGGGAAGACCCTTGTGGGAGCGAGCCTGCTCGCGATGAGGGCCTGTCAGCCGACATCACTGTTGAAGGTTACACCGCCATCGCGAGCAGGCTCGCTCCCACAGTTACAGCGTCCATTTGCTGAGGAGGTTATTCGAAGTGTTCAGGGTTCACCGGGTCGCCGGATTTCATATTCAACTGCTGCCGGATGTCTTCAAACATCAAATCGTAATGCTTGTGGATTGAGCCGATCTGGCTGTGTGTTTTCGGAATCCCGTACTTCTCGGCAATTCTCGTCACATCCCTGGCGAAGTTGTAGGCCTCCTCCTTGGGCAGGAAGAAGGTCTCTGACATGTCCTTGCCCTGAATGCTGCCATGCATGGTGAACTGGATGCCTTTTTCACCTTTGTCATTCTTGCTGACTTCATAGTCGAGCTTCACGTTGTAGCTGACATCGTCCGGTGTCAGCGCATGACGCTCAATGTGCAAGTGTCCTGGCTCAAACTGTGCCATCGACTTCTCTCCTTACAAGTAAGTAATGCCAGGTGTCGCCGTGCTGATGCGTGTGCCAGCCTTGCCCTGGACGATCGCCTCGATGTCTGCCAGAGAGCCGATCACCGCGACCTTTCCAGTATGGCGCGCGAATTCGCAGGCTGCCTGCACCTTCGGTCCCATGGAGCCGGCAGCGAAGCCGAGTTTTTCCATTTCATCGGGGTGCGCCTGGGCAATGCTTTTCTGGGTGGGTTTGCCGAAGTCGATAAAGGCGGCGTTGACGTCGGTGGCGATCACCAGCAGGTCCGCTTCCAGCTGTTCGGCCAGCAGCGCCGAGCACAGATCTTTGTCGATGACCGCTTCGACGCCTTCCAGTTTACCGGGCGAGGTGTACATGGTCGGGATGCCGCCACCACCGGCACAGATCACGATGCTGCTTTTTTCCAGCAGCCATTTGATCGGGCGGATTTCGAAGATGCGCTTGGGTTTGGGACTGGCGACCACGCGGCGGTATTTGTCGCCATCGGGGGCAATGGCCCAGCCTTTTTCGGCCGCGAGTTTTTCTGCTTCGGCCTTGGTGTACACCGGGCCGATGGGTTTGGTGGGGTTCTTGAAGGCCGGGTCGTTGGCATCGACTTCGACCTGGGTCAGCAAGGTGGCGAAAGGCACCTCGAAGTCCAGCAGGTTGCCCAGTTCCTGTTCGATGATGTAGCCGATCATGCCTTCGGTTTCGGCGCCGAGTACGTCCAGCGGGTACGGCGACACCGAGGTGTAGGCCGCCGCTTGCAGCGAAAGCAGGCCGACTTGCGGGCCATTGCCGTGGGCGATGACCAGTTGGTTGCCGGGATGGATCTTGGCGATCTGCTCGGTGGCGATCCGGATATTGGCGCGCTGGTTGTCCGCGGTCATGGGTTCACCCCGGCGGAGCAGGGCGTTACCGCCCAGAGCAACGACGATACGCATGGTGCATGTCCTTCTAAATGAGAAGTAAGCGGTGACTCGGTCTATCGATGGAACCCTGACCCTGTGGGAGCGAGCCTGCTCGCGATGGGATCGCCGCGGTCTGTCAGCTGCACCGCGGCGCTACCATCGCTGGCAGGCCAGCTCCCACATTGGCCATGTTCCGTCAGTGGGAGCCGGGTCGGCCGTTAAAGGTCAGCCAGCGTCGACACCAGAATCGCCTTGATCGTGTGCATGCGATTTTCCGCTTGCTCGAAGGCGATGCAGGCCGGCGACTCGAACACGTCATCGGTCACTTCGATGCCGTTCTTCAGGTGCGGGTACTGCTCGGCAATCTGCTTGCCGACCTTGGTGTCGCTGTTGTGGAAGGCCGGCAGGCAGTGCATGAACTTGGTGCGTGGGTTGCCGCTGGCTTTCATCAGTTCGGCATTCACCTGGTACGGCAGCAGTTGCTGGATACGTTCGGCCCAGGCCTCGACCGGTTCGCCCATGGAAACCCAGACGTCGGTGTGGATGAAGTCCACGCCCTTGACCGCGGCTTTCGGGTCTTCGGTGAGGGTGATGCGTGCACCGCTTTCTTCACCGTATTTCTTGCAGCGGGCCACCAGGTCGTCCGCCGGCCACAGGGCTTTCGGCGCGCAGATGCGCACGTCCATGCCCAGCTTGGCGCCGATCAGCAGCAAGGAGTTGCCCATGTTGTTACGCGCATCCCCAAGGTAGGCGTAGCTGATCTCGTGGATCGGTTTGTCGGCGTGTTCACGCATGGTCAGCACGTCGGCGATCATTTGCGTCGGGTGATATTCATCGGTCAGGCCGTTGAACACCGGCACGCCGGCAAACTTGGCCAGCTCCTCGACGATTTCCTGTTTGAAGCCACGGTACTCGATGGCGTCGTACATGCGCCCGAGCACGCGGGCGGTGTCCTTCATGCTTTCCTTGTGGCCGATCTGCGAGGAGTTCGGGTCGATGTAAGTGACGTTGGCACCCTGGTCATAGGCGGCGACTTCGAACGCACAGCGGGTGCGGGTCGAGGTTTTTTCGAAGATCAGCGCGATGTTGTTGCCCTTGAGGTGTTGCTGTTCGGTGCCGGTATATTTGGCCCGTTTCAGGTCGCGGGACAGGTCGAGCAGGTAGCGCAATTCGCGAGGGGTGTGGTGTTCCAGGCTCAGCAGATTGCGGTTATGGATATTGAACGCCATTTTGGATCTCCTAAGGTGTCGGTTATCCCGTTGGCCCGCGCTCGGTCAGCGCGGGCCAAGGCTGATAGGTTAGTAGTCGATCGGGTCGCGGATGATCGGGCAGGTCATGCAGTGGCCGCCGCCGCGACCGCGTCCGAGTTCGCCGGCGCTAATGGTGATGACTTCTACACCGGCCTTGCGCAGCAGGGTGTTGGTGTAGGTGTTGCGGTCGTAGCCGATGACCACGCCGGGCTCCACGGCGACCACGTTGTTGCCGTCATCCCATTGCTCGCGTTCGGCGGCGAAGCTGTTGCCGCCGGTCTGCACTACGCGCAGGGCCTTGAGGTTCAAGGCGGCGGCCACGGTATCGAGGAAGTTGGTTTTCTCCCGACGGATGTCAATGCCGCCCGGTTTACTTTCGTCCGGGGTCAGGGTGAAGGCGACGATCTGGTTCACCACTTCCGGGAATATCGTCACCAGGTCGCGGTCGCAGAAACTGAATACGGTGTCCAGGTGCATCGCCGCTCGGGACTTGGGCAGGCCGGCAACGACCACTTTCTCAACGGCCTTGTTCTTGAACAGGTTGATCGCAAGTTGGCCAATGGCCTGGCGTGACGAGCGTTCGCCCATGCCGATCAGGACCACGCCGTTGCCAATCGGCATCACGTCGCCACCTTCGAGGGTAGACGCGCCGTGATCCTTGTCCGGGTCGCCGTACCAGATCTGGAAGTCGGCGCCGGTGAATTGCGGGTGGAATTTATAGATGGCAGTGGTCAGCAGGGTTTCCTGACGGCGTGCCGGCCAGTACATGGGGTTGAGGGTCACACCGCCGTAGATCCAGCAGGTGGTATCGCGGGTGAACTGAGTGTTGGGCAGGGGCGGCAACAGGAAACTGGAGCTGCCGAGGAAGTCGCGGAACATCTGGATGGCCTTGCCGCCGAACGCGTCCGGCAGGTCATCACCCGAGACGCCGCCAATCAGGAACTCGGCGATCTGGCGAGGTTCCAGGCTGCGCAGCCAGGAGTCCACTTCCTTGATCAGGCCTACCCCGACGGTATCGGGAGTGATCTTGCGCGTAAGAATCCAGTCGAGTGCTTCGGGGATGGCGACGATGTCGGTCAGCAGGTTATGCATCTCCAGCACGTCGATCCCGCGTTCGCGCATCTTGGTGACGAAATCGAAATGGTCGCGCTTGGCCTGGGCCACCCACAGCACATCATCGAACAGCAGTTCGTCGCAGTTGTTCGGGGTCAGCCGCTGATGGGCAAGTCCTGGGGAGCAAACCATCACCTTGCGCAGTTTGCCGGCTTCGGAATGGACGCCGTACTTAACTTTTTCCGTGGTCATTTCAGTGAACCTCCAGATGGCAAAACAGTCGTGTTACAGGGTCAGGAAGCCGTCGTAGAGACCGTAGGCCGCCACCAGGGCGCCGACGACCACCAGGGCGAAAATCAGCTTCTCGACGTTGGTGAAAACCGGTTTCTTGAGTTCCAGCTTGGCCTTGGCGAACAGGATCGCGCCGGGGGCATAGAGCAGGGCCGAGAGCAGCAGGTATTTGATGCCGCCGGCGTACAGCAGCCAGACCGCGTAGATCAGGGCCACGGCGCCGATGAGCAGATCCTTCTGGCGTTCGCCCGCCGCGCCTTCGTAGGTTTCGCCGCGCACGGCGAGCAGCAGGGCGTACGCCGCCGACCACAGGTACGGCACCAGGATCATCGAGGTGGCGAGGTAGATCAGCGACAGGTAGGTACTGGCCGAAAACAGCGTGATGATCAGGAATATCTGCACCATGGCATTGGTTAGCCATAGCGCGTTGACCGGTACCTGGTTGGCGTTTTCCTTGCGCAGGAACGCCGGCATGGTGTGGTCCTTGGCGGCGGCGAACATGATCTCCGCGCACAGCAGCACCCAGGACAACAGCGCTCCGAGCAACGAAATGATCAGGCCGACGCTGATCAGCACCGCCCCCCACTGGCCCACCACGTGTTCGAGCACGGCGGCCATCGACGGGTTCTGCAACTTGGCCAGTTCCGGTTGGGTCAGGATGCCCAGCGACAGCACGTTCACCAGCACCAGGATCAGCAGCACGGTGATGAAACCGATCACCGTGGCTTTACCCACGTCACTGCGTTTTTCTGCGCGGGCCGAGAAAATGCTCGCGCCTTCGATGCCGATGAACACCCACACGGTGACCAGCATCATGTTGCGCACCTGGTTCATCACGCTGCCCAGGTCCGGATTCTTCATGCCCCAGATGTCGGCGGTGAAGATCTCCAGCTTGAAGGCGAAAATCGCGATCAGCACAAACAGTATCAGCGGTACGATCTTGGCGACCGTGGTCACCAGGTTGATGAACGCCGCTTCCTTGATCCCGCGCAACACCAGCAAGTGCACGGCCCACAGCAACACGGACGCGCCGATCACGGCGGCCACGGTATTGCCCTCGCCGAACACCGGGAAGAAGTAGCCCAGGGTGCTGAACAGCAGCACGAAGTAACCGACGTTGCCCAGCCAGGCACTGATCCAGTAGCCCCAGGCCGACGAGAAACCCATGTAGTCGCCGAACCCGGCCTTGGCGTAGGCGTAGACCCCGCCGTCCAGGTCAGGTTTGCGGTTGGCCAGCGTCTGGAACACAAAGGCCAGGGTGAGCATGCCGACAGCGGTGATCGCCCAACCAATCAGAATGGCGCCGACGTCCGCACTGGCCGCCATGTTCTGCGGCAGGGAAAAGATGCCGCCACCAATCATCGAACCGACGACCAGGGCAACCAGCGCGCCGAGTTTCAGTTTTCCGGGAGCTTCAGACATTGCATGACTCCGTTGCAGGAGAGGGGAGAGCAGACTAAGTCCGTCAACCATCCAGTCGACTGACTTGGATCAACACAGTTCTACATTCCGTTGTTAATAACTGAAAGAATTGCTCATACAAAGCTAATGCCTGTAATGCTTGTCCCAGAGGCTTCGTTGAATTTTTGTTGAAACTTTTTCGCCTTCCTTGCGATGTATCAAACTAGTCCGTTTTTGCCATTCCGCAAATTTTAGTGAGGGATTCTAAGAACAGAATTTGCTTATTGAAAACATGTATAAAGCGAAACAATATATCGACGCCTATTCGGTCACATTTCACAGTTAAAAGGACGTTTGTTGGCGTTATCCAATAAACGTCATTACGCTTTATCCGTTTGGTTACCACAGATTTAGTGACGTTCTCGTGGCGACTGCCGCCCCTTGGAAACTGGAGACGCCGCCATGTCGCAATCGACGCAGAAGCTTCGCCTGAGCGCACTGATCGCCCTGGTGGTGGGGTCGATGATTGGCGGCGGGATCTTTTCCTTGCCGCAGAACATGGCGGCCAAGGCCGATGCAGGGGCGATCCTGATTGGCTGGTCCATCACCGCCGTCGGCATGCTGACCTTGGCCTTCGTGTTCCAGACCCTGGCCAATCGCAAGCCGGAACTGGACTCGGGGGTGTACGCATACGCCAAGGCCGGTTTCGGCGACTACATGGGATTTTCGTCGGCCTGGGGCTACTGGATCAGCGCCTGGCTGGGCAACGTCGGCTACTTCGTGCTGCTGTTCAGCACCCTGGGTTTTTTCTTTCCGGTATTCGGCGAAGGCAACACCCCGATCGCCATCGCCTGTGCGTCGGTGCTGCTGTGGACCGTGCATTTCGTGGTGATGCGCGGGATTAAGGAAGCCGCCTTCATCAACCTGCTGACGACCGTGGCCAAGATCGTGCCGCTGATCATGTTCATCGTGATCGCCGCCGTGGCGTTTAAAGCGGACATCTTCACCCGCGACATCTGGGGGCGCAGCAACCCGAGTTTCGGCAGCGTGATGGACCAGGTGCGCAACATGATGCTGGTCACCGTTTTCGTGTTCATCGGCATCGAGGGCGCCAGTGTCTACTCCGCGCGGGCAGAGAAACGGTCGGATGTGGGCCGGGCCACGGTCATCGGTTTTCTCGGGGTGCTGGCGCTGCTGGTGATGGTCAACGTGCTGTCTTTGGGGATCCTGAGCCAACCGGAACTGGCCACCTTGCAGAACCCGTCGTTGGCATCGGTGCTGGAGCATATCGTCGGCCCGTGGGGCGCGTTGCTGATCAGCATCGGCCTGGGGATTTCACTGTTGGGTGCCTTGCTGTCCTGGGCGCTGCTGTGCGCCGAAATCCTGTTCGCCACGGCCAGGGACAAGACCATGCCGGCGTTCCTGACCAAGGAAAACGCCAACCATGTGCCGGTCAATGCGCTGTGGATGACCAACGTGATGATTCAGCTGTTCTTGCTGATCACGCTGTTTTCCGCCGGCACCTACACCAGCCTGATCTACCTCGCGTCATCGATGATCCTGGTGCCTTACCTGTGGTCGGCGGCTTATGCGGTGTTGTTGAGCGGGCGCGGCGAAACCTATGAGCACGCCTCCGCCGAACGCACCAAGGACCTGCTGATCGGCGGCATCGCCCTGAGCTATGCGGTGTGGCTGCTGTATGCTGGTGGCGTGAAGTACCTGCTGCTCTCGGCGCTGCTTTATGCGCCGGGCGTGATCCTGTTCGCCAAGGCCAGGCATGAACAGGGCAAGCCGGTGTTCACGACCATCGAGAAGGGCATATTCACCTGTGTCATCAGCGCTGCCGGGTTAGCGGCGTATGCCCTGTACAGCGGATTGCTCAGCCTGTGAGGTTGCTGCTCGCGTTCCAGCCGCCCTACGACTGGCCCGCCATGGTGGGGTTCCTGTCGGCGCGGGCGATCGCCGGAATCGAAGAAGTGGCCGATGACGTTTACTCGCGCAGCATCGGCTTGAATGGGGTACACGGCACGCTGTCGATCAAGCCGGCGACGGCGGACTCACTGGAGCTGACCCTGGACTTTCCCGATACCAACGCAGTGCCAGAGATCGTCGCCAGGTTGCGGCGGATGTTTGATCTGGATGCTGACCTGACCACCATCCATCAGCACCTGTCTGTTGATCCTCTGCTGGCACCGCTGATCGCAGAGCGCCCTGGGCTGCGCGTGCCGGGGACGTGGGACGGTTTGGAACTGGCGATCCGCGCGGTACTGGGGCAGCAGATTACCGTGGGCGCGGCTATCAAACTGGCCGGAAAACTGGTGGCGCAATATGGCGTGCCCTTGACCTCGGCGCGTGGTGGCTTGACCCATGTGTTCCCCGAGGCGGCGGTGTTGGCGGCAGCGGACCTTGCGACATTGGGGATGCCGAAAAGCCGCGGCCGTACGCTGTCGGGCGTGGCCCAGGCGGTGCTCGATGATCCCTTGTTGTTTGAGCCCGGTCGGCAGGGTGGTGTGAAGCGGTTACTGGCGTTGTATGGCATTGGCGACTGGACGGCGCAATACATAGCCCTGCGGCAGTTGCGGGAAATGGATGGGTTGCCGAATGGGGATGTGGGGCTGATCAATGCGTTGGCGGCATTGGAGGGTGGACCGGTGACGGCTCGGCAGTTGTTGGAGAGGGCTGAGGGGTGGCGGCCGTATCGGGGGTATGCGGCGCAGTTGTTGTGGACCTCACTGAGTCGTGCGGATTGAGCAAGCAGTCCATTTCGCTCTAAACCGAAAGCCATTCCCCGGCCCAAATACCAAATAGTCTCAAAACTCAAGGCCAGTCCCAAATCCCAGCCACCCCACAAAACCCCTGTGGGAGCCAGCCTGCTGGCGATAGCGCCAGCCCAACCACCACCAATACTTGAGTTGCACCCCCAATCCTACTCACCGGGTCCAAACAATGCCCGACAGCCCACCGCAACCCCTGTAGGAGCGGGCTTGCCCGCGAAAGCGCCAGCCCATCCAACACACATGCTGAATCAGCCACCATGACCTGCCGCCGAACAGATGAAGAGGCGAAGGATGTTTCGTTCTAAATGTCCCTTTGTTGAATTTTTACAAACCAAGCACGAATGGATATTTTCACTATCCCCATTTTTGTCGCCTTTTTCTGCATAGCTTGTGGGACATTTCCTGATTTTCTCGGCCATCTTGAGTTTCCTCTCTGTCCACGTACTTTGCGTTAAGCCACTCATCCCGAGTCGGCTTATCGATCGTTAACTGTGGCGCGCTTTCCATGACTGGGGCGCCCTTCGAGAGGGAGATCAGCAATGGCACAAGGACATTTCATTCGCCTGGGTGACAAGACCACTTGCGGTGGCCAGGTTTTGGAGGCCGACACACGCGTCATGATGTTTGGCATCGCCCATGCCCGTGAAGGCGACCGCGTTTCCTGCGGAAAAAACGACGAAACCTACACCATCGTGGGAGGCGTCTCCTACATCAACAGTCATGGCAGGATCGTGGCGGGCTCGCTGGACAGCTACAGCACTTGCCCGTGCAGAGCCAGGTTGATCCCGTCGGTGTTTAACGCCACTTATGAATCGCGTAGCAGTGCTGCGCCCCAGACCACAAGGACCGCGCCTCAACCGACCACACCTCTCGCCGGCAATCCGGCAGCGCCACGGCCAGCCAGTTTCGCGTCGGCGTCGAACACTCCCAAGCCAGTGTCCTTAGGCAGTTCAGCAGCCCAGGAGCCGGGCTTCTACATCGTGCCCAAGAGCACCACCCGCGAACAGCTCGAAGCCTCCTTGTTTACCCTGCGTGATCCGGCGGTGATGGGCAAATTCAAACTGCTCAATCCCAACCTGCGCGACGTCAAAGCCGGTTCGATGATCGTGCTGAGCGACCCCAACAACTACCAGTGCACCCGTGAAGAAGCCCTGCTCATGGACGTGGCGGCCAGAACCAACCAGATCATTGAAACGCTTAGCCCTGAAGAAGCGGATTTCATGGTGCAACACCGTGATGTCATCCAGGCCTTCCTGACCTATGGCTCGAACGCTATTGGCGTTGGCGCGAGTATTTTCAAGAACAACCTGGATAACGTAGGCAATGCCTTGAGGGACATTGAAGCGTTGCAATGGGATACGCTTCAAAGAGATGGGCACCTGCGCTCGCCAACGTTCTTTGCAGAGCGCCAGCGTCTGCTCGCACAACTGAACAGCCATATGACGGCACTGACCCGCAAGGGCATTGGATTCCCTGACCATATCAACTTGAAAAAAATGCTGGGGATTTCCAGCCAAAGCCTGGTCCACCACTGGACCAATGCCAGTCCCGCGGGGCAAATACCGGGTCATGCCACCCATCTTGAAGGTGTGGCGAAGGCTTCTAAATACGTTCAATACGGCGGTTGGCTGGGTACTGCCGTTGGCGGAGGAGCATCTGCCATGAAGGTGCAGGATGTGTGTATGGCGGGAAATACCGAAGCGTGCGAGCGTGTTAGATTCACCGAGGCGGGCAGCTTCGCTGGCGGAATCATGGGAGGTGCCGCCGCAGGTGCAAGGTTGTCAGTTGAGACAACCGGCAGGCTCTGCATTGCACTCGGAACAACTAATGGTGGATTGGGGACCGGGATATGTACCGTAGTGGCGGTAGCAACAGGGGCCTTGGTGGGGGGAGCAGTAGGCAGTGGATTTGGCGAGTGGATTGGTGACCTTATCTATGAGGCCACGAGATGAGTAAAGCATCGATGATATTCGGTACTCTCGGTGGCGTAATTCTCCTACTGATTTTCGTCTGGCTCGTAGTAGCACTTCATATGGCTTACACCAAGATGGATGTACTCTTTCAGCACCTAAAAAACAGCCCGGCAATTACCGTTCTCGCCTTCTGGCGACACGCAGGGCCATCGGGGCGATTGAGGATGATCGGCAATATTGCCCATTACGTCTCGTCACCACGTAGAGGTATCGAAAATGGCAGTATCAGTGCTGAGGACATTGAGAACCTTCCAATGCCAATCAAGTGCAAGCTGGTTTTTTTGTGGCGGAGCCTAACATTACTTTCAGTGTCATTAGTCTTACTGTGGTGCGTTGCGAAAATTTTTGGCCTTAGGTAACAACGCCCAGAAAGCCTGGCTTCTCAAACCGAATCCTGTATCTCTGCACTGCAGTCTTCTAGTACTACTCGCTAGTAGGATAATACTTGGCTTGATTGGGATGTCAGCAGTTGTCAGAGACTGGTTCATCGCCGGACGTAAGCCGGACGTAGGGCAGATGCCGGGATATGCCACTCATCTGGATGGGCACCACGCTTGGTGAGATGGGTGGAGAATCGCTCGGGTCTAGGTGCAGTGTGCCGGGGTGGATTGGAAAAGGGCGATACGCTCCTGGGTAACTATCATCGCTTGAGAGGCAAGGGGGGACTCCGGGCTGGAGAGTGCTGATCAAAATGTACTGTGTTTCTTGCACAGTTTTTTTGAGCTTGGATCACATTGATTTTTTGATCTGTGTGACTTTGTCCCGTTCAGCCTGACGGTCGTTGATGACCTGAATGCGACAGGATTTTTCGACAAGAATGAGTTTTACTTCGTCAATGATCCTTCGCAGGGGTAATGCTCATGTCCATCATCGAAAGCGACTGGAAGAAGTTCAAGGAACTGCACAAGCTTGCGCTCGATCGTTTCTGCCAGGGTGTGTTGGCCGATGCGAAGACCATCACTGAGCATGGTGCGCTTTCGGCTCAAGCCAGGTATGGGATGCTTTATCGGCTGATGCGCGACCGGGATAAAGACATCGTCCGGACTTTCGATCCTTACAGTCGCTATAGCGCACTGATGGCTTTGAGAATGATGGTCAGGCACGACTTGCTGACCGATGCAGAGCTGTCGGTGCTCAGCGAAGCGGCGCGGGAAGAGATTGCTGACGTGGTTCGCCAGCCCTATGAGATTGAATGGGCTGATGAGATCGTGCGGCAAGACTGAAAACCGCTATCACCCGCCTTCTACCAGAGAACCAGGATGTTGATCTTCAATTGCACCGAAGCCGCGGGCAACTTTTTCAGTCGCGTCCACAAGGGCAAGAAAATCACCCCGGTTGAAAAACCGCAATCGCCCGTTATTGAAGACGATGTGCCTGATGAGTCAGCCGAACAATGGCTGGTCCACGCCATTACCGTTCAACGCAAGCACGTGTTGCTCGTCATCCATGTGCAAACCCGCTATTGCATGATTTTTGCGGAGGCGAAAAAAGCGGACATCGAAGGTTTTGTCGATCGTTTTGCCGAGCGTTGGATAAACGGCCTGATCCGCCATGCGGGCCACTACGACATCCTTCGCTGGGTCGATGACGAGCCGATGATGGAGCGTTTTCAGGAGAGCTGCCGTGAGCAGGTATTTTACAAACGCGGGCATCGCGGAGCGCAAAAACACCTCAATGAGATCTCCTGGGTATTCGAGGGTTGCGCCGCCGAATGGGGTACGTTGCCCCCGGATGAATTCACGGCTGGCCGCTTCGACAGTGAGATGAACGACACCCTGCGAGGGAGTAAAGGCCACAAGGACTATTACCACCCTGATGAGGAAATGATCGTTCATTGGTTACGTCGTTACGGTGGCCTTGACGAGTCTCGCATTCAAGCCGCCCGTGAGCGGCGCAAGGAAGTGAGGCGGGAGATATGGGCGCTGGAAAGGCAGCTTCGGCGAGCGCACGAACCAGGGCAATAACGCGGAAACAGATCACCTGCCATCCAACCCCGGCGGCGCCCGCATAATAAAGTGATCCATATTTTCACTGTCGGTACTGAACATCCGAAGGTCTGCTCAGGGCGTTGTCCGTGCCCAACTCATTCACTGCGTCGAACGTTAAGTGGCAGGCATCGTTGGGGCATTGGAAGTGCTCTTTCGCGGAATCGAACGCCATGGTCTCGTCGAAATTCAAATTGCGCACGTCATAGATCGACAGCTTGACGTCGAGACTGAGGCAGTGGGTAAGGTCGAATTTCATGGTGGGTTCCAGTTTCTTTAGGTGACCTGCTTCCAGTGATGGCGCACTCGATGCAATAGCTACAATGAGATCTCTTCGATATCGCCGTCGTGTCTATGTGGCGGGCTTGCGGTGTGTACCGTTAGCTTCCCGGTGAGCGAGCCTGCTCGCGATGTCATCGGCGAATAGGGAGCAAGAGCAAATCCGTCAACGGGATCTCCAGTAGAGCTCGCCCGTAGCACTTCTGCTTGATGAACGGTGGTCGACTGCTTCCAATCTCCGCAACAGATCCGCCTCTCTTTGCTGCTTTACCCGTGATGGCAATGTAGCTACCGTTGTAGGATAAATTTCCTGCGGCTGTAGTCTGTTTCCATCGTCGGGTTTTGGTTCCTATACCTCCTACCGACATTGATCGAGCCGCTATCACGCGATGCCCATTTTTTTGCTCATGTAGCCAAGGACAGCGACTCGATGACTTCGCCTGCACTCAATCAGATCCTGTTTGGCCCACCCGGTACAGGGAAGACTTTCGCCACTATCGAGGCGGCGTTAGAAATCCTTGCTCCTGAGTTTCTTCAGATCAACAAAGAAAATAGGGCCGCGCTGAAAAAACGCTTTGATGAGTTCGCTGCAGACGGGCATGTCGAGTTCGTCACGTTTCATCAAAGCTTCAGCTACGAAGACTTCGTCGAAGGTCTGCGCGCGGAAAGCGGAGACGATGGGCAATTGCGTTATGACGTTGTCGATGGTGTGTTCAAAAAATTATGTACCACTGCCAAATTGACCCAACAAACCACCGCAGCGGAGGTGAGTCGTGGTACTCCTTTTACTAAGGGCGAAACCTTTGGTTCTGGATATGTAGTTACAAGTTCATCCACAGAGTTGCTCAACTTGGCTAAGCCCAACGGTAAAGAGTTGCCTGTTGGCATGAACATGCTTAGCACGCTTGCTGAGTATGTGCGCACAGGACGTTTAACTGTCGCAGATATTCGCAATAAGCAGGTTTTTGACAAAGTTCCAGAGACTATGCTGGAGCCGTATATCATCAATGGCTACAACAATATTTTGCCACATTTGGTGGCGCGCATATTGGATGTGCGATCCAAGGACGCCGAGGTTGAGCCGAAAACTCAGCCTTCCAATACCCGTGTACTCATCATTGACGAAATAAACCGTGGCAATATTTCTCGAATCTTCGGTGAACTGATCACTCTAATCGAACCGTCCAAGCGTGCCGGGGCTGACGAGGCTTTGAAAGTAACGCTGCCGTATTCGAAGAAGCATTTCAGTGTACCGAGCAATGTCTATCTTATTGGCACGATGAACACTGCTGACCGTTCATTGTCCGGGCTAGATATCGCGTTGCGTCGCCGTTTCACTTTCCGCGAAATGCCGCCTAGGCCGGAGTTGCTGAAAGATATTACCGTGGACGAGCTCAACATTGCCCAGCTCCTGATAGTGATGAATCAGCGAATCGAGATGCTGCTTGATCGAGACCATTGCTTAGGGCACGCGTATTTCATGCCGCTAATGAGTGATCGAACGCTGGAACGGTTGGAGAAAATCTTTCGCGAGCAAGTGCTTCCGTTACTGCAAGAGTACTTTTTCGAAGATTGGCAGCGGATTCAGTGGGTGCTCAATGATCATCGCAAACCCCCTGAAAATTGCTTTATCGAACAGCCACCATCCAACCCCGATTCATTGTTTGGTGATCAAGTTGTGCTTAACAACAAAAATAACCGATGGCTTATCAATGAAGAGGCTTTTGCCCGGATCGAGTCTTATTGGGGGGTCATCGATCACCAAGCAGCACCTCCAAAGCTGCGAGACGCTATCGAAGCTGAAAAAGGCGATATCCAGGTTCGTCAGCTCGAAAGCGGTTCCATCGAAGTGTTACAGGCAGGGAAGATTGTCCGCCCCTCTAACTCTATATTGCGAGATCTTGCGGCAGAGCATGGCCTGATAACACACGATTTAAGTGGTCGTGAGTTTAATACTCGTCAACTCGGTGAGGCGGTTATCAGTGCATTGAAAGGAGTGACGGCGTGAAAGCCGTCATCACGGTCCGTGAATACGCAAGGCTGACGACAGATAGCATCACTGCGCCGACGCTGGATATCGCTCAAGTATCAGTTTCCGCCTTCGATTGGTTGTGTAAATTAAATGCTTCTTTCAGCAGCGCTGGGGCGGCGTTGGTTCAGCTTGAGAATCGTTGTTTACTCAAGCTCGATAACTACGTCGGTGTGTTGGAAACTCCCTGTGGCACTTGCCTTGAAATTCTTCCCAAACATTTCGAGCGTGAAGACTGCATTAAGCAGAGCAGAGCGTTACTGAGGCGCATGATCCAAGCATCTCTAGATTTGCCTACCCGTGAAGTCGGTGCGGCGGATCTTCAGAGTTTCGATGCGCCGTTGAGCGAATGGGTCTTGGGCCGGTTCTTACTGGCACTGGATCACTTGATCAACCGAGGTCTACGTTTTGACTACCAGCGAGTGGAAGAGGAGCAGCGATTTCTTCGTGGTCAGTTAGATGTGGTCAAGCAAATGCGCCAACCCCATGGTCGCCAACACCATTTCCAGATACGGCATGATATCTATTTGCCTGATCGACCAGAGAATCGCTTAATCAAACTCGCGTTAGATAAGGTCTGCAAAACAACAAAAGATGCTAGTAACTGGCGACTGGCTCATGAGTTAAGAAGCGTGCTGTTAGAGGTGTCTACAAGCCGCGACGTGCATCAGGATTTCAAACTGTGGAGTAACGAGCGACTGATGGCGCACTACGTACCGGTAAAACCATGGTGCGAGCTAATCATCAAACAACAGATGCCTTTAGCTGTCGCTGGGGATTGGCACGGGATGAGTTTGTTATTCCCTATGGAAAAGCTATTTGAGCGTTATGTAGCTGCGAGCCTAAATAGGGATCTGCTGCATGATGCGCGACTGCTGACCCAAACCCGCAGCGAACACCTGTGTAAACATAGGAATGAGAACTTTTTTCAGCTACGGCCGGACCTCATGATCCAATATCAGCAGAAAAGTTGGGTGCTCGATACAAAATGGAAGCGGCTGAACTCCTCGGGCGAGAATAAAAACTACGGATTGAAGCAATCGGATTTTTATCAGTTATTCGCCTATGGTCATAAATATTTATCGGGTGATGGGGAATTGGTGCTGATCTACCCAAGACAAGCTGCGTTTGATGCCCCATTGCAGGTGTTCGAGTTCGCACCACAGCTTAAACTCTGGGTGCTGCCATTTGATTTGGAGCAGGGCATCTTGATGGGTGGGCCTGAGGGATTGCCGCTGCAATCTCAGTGGTTACAGACGGTCAGTGATTAGTCGACTGGACGTTCGGCGGGAAAAATCAATATAGGGAGCAGAGGGTTGCACCCTTTTTGCGACAGCCTGTTAAAACGGAAAAAACTGCGAAATCTTCCGCCACCAAGACGTTCGCTGCTGGCCCAGAAGTAAACAAGGCATATCCCGTAACCGAATCCACGGTTCATCCTGCCAGTGCAGTAGGCTCAGCGACATTTCCGGCCAATCCAACAGACTCAGCATCGGTCGATCCGAATGATTCGAGTGCTTCGCATCACGTAAGGCCGGAACCACTAAATGAGTTATCCACTCACGCAGCAACCGATTTCCAGGCGCGTAGTGATAGACCAGCAGCGCATAGACACCGGACTCGCTGAGCATCAACTGCTTTTCCGGTTGCCGGTAATACTCAATCCACAACGTGTGGTGTTGGTCTTTATCCAGTTTGTTGACCATGCGCTCACTTAGATGGAAACCCATCAAGCGTCCGATATCACGGGCGCAAAACCATGGCTGGTTTTCTAGGAGGAGGGCGTGGAGAGGGAGGCTGTGGCGGGTGAAGACTGTTACAGAAAAGAGATCAGGCATGACTGATCTCCATGGTTTGGAGAGTGACGAGAAGGTTGTGTTCAGGCATATCCATTACCTCTACGTTTGGACTTTGGCGGGCCTGACCCCAACATAGAGTGGACAATAAGAAGCTCCAACGAGCAAAAGCCTCACACAGCCGTACGATAAATCACCAAGGGTGACTGCTCGTCTGTGCAATTGGCTAGCTTTCTACGTTGGGCGTTTCTTAGGCACCTGCAGTAGAGCTTAAGGCCGCTTGGAATGGCCTTCAATACAGAAGGTGCTGGAATACATGTAGGAGATTTAGCTGCTCCTGAGATTGCGAGTAAGAGTTTTCCTACCCCACAAAAAAGCCCCGATCAGATCGGGGCTTTCAGATGTTCGATTTGCCGATTCAAGTCGTCAAATCGTAGCTAACTCTGGAATCAATCCCAGCTAAGCGCACCACCGGTTTGGTACTCGATTACGCGAGTCTCAAAGAAGTTCTTCTCCTTCTTCAAGTCCATGATCTCGCTCATCCAAGGGAACGGGTTAGTCGTCCCTGGATATTCTTCCTTCAACCCGATCTGCGACAGGCGACGGTTAGCGATGAACTTCAGATAGTCCTCCATCATCGCCGCGTTCATGCCCAGTACGCCGCGAGGCATGGTGTCGCGGGCGTATTCGATTTCCAGTTGGGTGCCTTGCAGGATCATCTGCGAAGCTTCTTCCTTCATTTCGGCGTCCCACAGGTGTGGGTTTTCGATTTTGATCTGGTTGATCACGTCGATACCGAAGTTCAGGTGCATGGATTCGTCGCGCAGGATGTACTGGAACTGCTCGGCAACGCCGGTCATTTTGTTGCGGCGGCCCATGGAGAGGATCTGGGTGAAGCCGCAGTAGAAGAAGATGCCTTCCAGGACGCAGTAGTAGGCGATCAGGTTGCGCAGCAGCTCTTTGTCGGTTTCGACGGTGCCGGTTTCGAACTTCGGATCGGAGATCGAGCGGGTGTATTTCAGGCCCCAGGTAGCTTTTTTCGCGACCGATGGGATCTCGTGGTACATGTTGAAGATTTCGCCTTCATCCATGGCCAGCGATTCGATGCAGTACTGGTAAGCGTGGGTGTGGATCGCCTCTTCGAACGCCTGGCGCAGGATGTACTGGCGGCATTCCGGGTTGGTGATCAGGCGGTACACGGCCAGGACCAGGTTGTTGGCAACCAGGGAGTCGGCGGTGGAGAAGAAGCCGAGGTTGCGCATCACGATGCGGCGCTCGTCGTCGGTCAGGCCTTCCGGGTTTTTCCAGAGGGCGATGTCGGCGGTCATGTTGACTTCTTGCGGCATCCAGTGGTTTGCGCAGCCGTCCAGGTACTTCTGCCAGGCCCAGTCGTACTTGAAGGGTACGAGCTGGTTGAGGTCGGCGCGGCAGTTGATCATGCGCTTTTCATCGACAGCGACACGGGCGGAGGCGCCTTCGAGTTCGGCGAGGCCTTCGGCGACGTCGAGGGAATCCAGGGCAGCCTTGGCGCGGGCAACGGCGGCGGAGTCAGCGGCGGTCACGGCGCGGGCTTCCAGGGCGGCGGCACCGCCGGCGCTGTCGAGACGGTCCATGTTGGCTTCGGTGGCGTGGCCGGCGTTGGCGCTCTTGACTACTACTTCCGTGTCTTCTTTGTCGAATTCGTCCCAGCTCAGCATGACGTGTCGTCTCCTGCGTGAGGGCCAGCGTGCCCGTGTGAAAATGGATGGGTTGGTTTTTCACACGGCGGTGCTGGCCGCGTTGGATATCGTTTTTTTGCGGTGCTACGCAGGCAAATAAACATAATTTTGTACGGGGGGTCCGAGAGCCACTGATGGGCGCAATCAGCATCGAATGCTGTTGCGGGGCTTCACACTGGCTTTTCATCCCTGTAAGGGGATATTGCAGGCCCGTTTAAGGCCGCATTATAGGGAAATTTTCAGGGTCGTGGTGGGGCGAATCCGCGCATGGAGCGGTCGAGAGGGCGGGTTTTTCGGTCGGAGCGAGGGTTTACAGGGCTTTGGCGGGTGAAGATTTTTTTTCGTAAAAATGGCGGGGTAGCGGTTTTGTTCAAAAAGTAGGCAGAAAATGGCTTTTTTCACTACATCTTGTGTTTCTGGGCGTTTTTTGACCAGTCCAGACACAACTTAGCCCGGCGTGAGCCGGGCTGGAATCGACCTTCAGCAAGCTGCTGAGCAGGCCGGATTCGGCGCAGTCAGATCAGCCGCTGGAGCAGCCGTTACCCATGACGCTGTAACGCAGGATATGGCGCTGGCCCTTGGAGTCGTCATATTCCATTTTCATCGGGACAACTTCACACACATTGGGGACTTCGCTCATTGAAATAACTTTGGCGATGTCCAGGTGCATCGAGTAAGTGTAATCCTCGATGGCCGGTTGTTGCTGCGCGACATCAGTCTGGGCCTCGTCTGCCATGGCGGTTGCGCACAGGCTGCTGAGGGCCAGAACCAATAAAGCTTTCATCTAGTGTTTACCTTTTTGAAGTCGAGTGGGGTCACGCAACCTTTTTGGGGTTGCGTGTGTATCTGACTACTTGGGTTTGGGTTAACTGCCTTCGTGGGGGCTGTAACTTGGTTAACTCAGTTTGCCGGGTTGGCGGAGCGAATTTTAGGCGTGGGGGTGGGATTCATATAGGCGTGGTTTTGATAAACACCTTTGACGGATTTTGTAACAATCCCGGAATTACCTTTGATATTGATCGTTCCCATGCGCCGCAAAGGAATGCCTCAAGGGACGCTCTGCGTCCAGTGACGCGGAGCGTCACGGGCTGCATTCCCACGCAGACCGTGGGAACGATCAGTAACAGGGGGAGGATGATAGTTGGGACATTTGTTCCAGACGTGGTTGTGGTTATCAGGACGTTTTGTATGGGCTTGTTACTACCATCGTCGAATGGTTCTATAGACCCCGCCCGGCTAAAACAGGGTCATACAAAAACAACTATTCCACCGAGGTAAGAAAGATGAGTGCGGCTTCCCTGTATCCCGTTCGTCCCGAGGTTCTGGCCAACACCCTGACCGACGAGGCGACCTACAAGGCCATGTACCAGCAGTCAGTCGTCAACCCGGACGGCTTCTGGCGCGAGCAAGCCAAGCGCCTCGACTGGATCAAGCCTTTCACCACGGTGAAGCAGACCTCCTTCGACGATCACCATGTCGACATCAAGTGGTTCGCCGACGGCACCCTGAACGTTTCCTACAACTGCCTGGACCGGCATCTGGCTGAGCGCGGCGATCAAACCGCGATCATCTGGGAAGGTGACGACCCGAGCGAAAGCCGCCACATCACCTACCGCGAACTGCACGAGCAAGTCTGCAAGTTCGCCAACGCCCTGCGTGGCCAGGACGTGCACCGCGGCGACGTGGTGACCATCTACATGCCGATGATCCCCGAAGCCGTGGTCGCCATGCTGGCCTGTACCCGCATCGGCGCGATTCACTCGGTGGTGTTCGGCGGTTTCTCGCCGGAAGCCCTGGCCGGTCGCATCATCGACTGCAAGTCCAAGGTGGTGATCACCGCCGACGAAGGCATCCGTGCCGGCAAGAAGATTCCGCTCAAGGCCAACGTCGATGACGCCCTGACCAACCCGGAAACCAGCAGCATCCAGAAAGTCATCGTCTGCCAGCGCACCGGTGGCGACATCAAGTGGAACCAGCACCGCGACATCTGGTACGAAGACCTGATGAAAGTGGCGGGCACCGTGTGCGCGCCGAAAGAGATGGGCGCCGAGGAAGCGTTGTTCATCCTCTACACCTCCGGCTCCACCGGCAAGCCCAAGGGCGTGCAGCACACCACCGGCGGCTATCTGTTGTACGCGGCCATGACCCACGAGCGCGTGTTCGACTACCGTCCGGGTGAAATCTACTGGTGCACCGCCGACGTCGGCTGGGTCACCGGCCACAGTTACATCGTCTACGGCCCGCTGGCCAACGGCGCAACCACGCTGCTGTTCGAAGGCGTGCCGAACTATCCGGACATTACCCGGGTGGCGAAGATCGTCGACAAGCACAAGGTCAACATCCTCTACACCGCGCCGACCGCGATCCGCGCCATGATGGCGGCGGGTACGGCTGCCGTCGAAGGCGCCGATGGCAGCAGCCTGCGCCTGCTGGGTTCGGTGGGTGAGCCGATCAACCCGGAAGCCTGGGACTGGTACTACAAGAACGTCGGTCAATCCCGTTGCCCGATCGTCGACACCTGGTGGCAGACCGAAACCGGCGCGACCCTGATGAGCCCGTTGCCGGGTGCGCACGGCCTCAAGCCGGGTTCGGCGGCACGTCCGTTCTTCGGCGTGGTGCCGGCGCTGGTGGACAACCTGGGCAACATCATCGAAGGCGAGGCCGAGGGCAACCTGGTGATTCTCGATTCGTGGCCGGGCCAGGCGCGCACGCTGTATGGCGACCATGACCGCTTCGTCGACACCTACTTCAAGACCTTCCGCGGCATGTATTTCACCGGTGACGGCGCCCGCCGCGATGCCGATGGTTACTACTGGATCACCGGGCGAGTGGATGACGTGCTCAACGTCTCCGGGCACCGCATGGGCACTGCTGAGATCGAAAGCGCGATGGTTGCGCACCCGAAAGTCGCCGAAGCGGCGGTGGTCGGAGTGCCGCACGACATCAAGGGCCAGGGCATCTATGTCTACGTCACCCTGAACGCCGGCGAAGAGACCAGCGAGCAATTGCGCCTGGAGCTGAAGAACTGGGTGCGTAAAGAGATCGGCCCGATTGCTTCGCCGGATGTGATCCAGTGGGCGCCGGGGCTGCCGAAAACGCGCTCGGGCAAGATCATGCGGCGGATTCTGCGCAAGATCGCCACGGCGGAATACGATGGGTTGGGGGATATTTCGACCCTGGCGGATCCGGGTGTGGTGCAGCATTTGATTGATACGCACAAGACGATGAATGTGGCGTAAGTCGCGTTCCTGAGTCGCCGAAGCCCTGCCGGGTGTGAGCCTGGTGGGGCTTTTTGTTGTCTGGGGTTTTTGTGTTGGCTGTATTGGCCTCATCGCGAGCAGGCTCACTCCCACAGGGTTTTGTGTCCACCAAAGATCCCTGTAGGAGTGAGCCTGCTCGCGATGGCGATCTATCAGGCGCCACATAAACAACAACCAATAATTATCGGCTTCCCGTGTAGGGCCTTTCCCACTGTTACCTGTCACTTTTCAAGTAACTAAATGTGTAACCGCTCGGCGCGGATACGGGGCATTGGGAAACGCTAAATGCCGGCAATGGTGCATTTGTGGTGCTCAAAAAAATAACAGTCCACGCCAAGCTTGCCGGATTAGAAGGGTTTGCCAATAATAGGCCCGCAACTTGCAATATTGATCGGTTCACTGTCTTTTGCTCTTGCATGATTTTGCAAGGCTGTCAACGTGCCCGGGCGGCTTTCTCGGTGCTTCTGTAATTAGTTGTCGCATTGAAGAAATATCGGCTTCGGGCCTGTCGTTAGAATGCCGATCACTCGCTCGTCGTTGCCTGTGTTGAATTTCAACACCCGCATCCCCGGACGCAGCAACGCTTTCCGGTTCCACTCATTCGCATATTGGGCTGTCGCTCACTCTGCCGTTTTAGCCCTTTACCGATGGAGTCCCAAGATGAAGAAACTCGTGCTGCTTGGCGCCCTGGCAATGTCCGCCGTGCTGTCCCTGCCATCCTTCGCCGATGAAAAACCTCTGAAGATCGGTATCGAAGCGGCTTACCCTCCGTTCGCTTCCAAAGCGCCGGACGGCAGCATCGTTGGTTTCGACTACGACATCGGTAACGCCCTGTGCGAAGAGATGAAGGTCAAGTGCGTGTGGGTCGAGCAAGAGTTCGACGGCCTGATCCCGGCACTGAAAGTGCGCAAGATCGACGCGATCCTGTCGTCCATGTCGATCACTGAAGATCGCAAGAAGTCCGTGGACTTCACCAACAAGTACTACAACACCCCGGCTCGCCTGGTGATGAAGCAAGGCACTCAGGTCAGCGAAGGCCTGACCGAGCTCAAGGGCAAGAACATCGGCGTGCAACGTGGTTCGATCCACGAACGTTTCGCCCGTGAAGTGCTGGCCCCGCTGGGTGCCGAAATCAAGCCTTACGGTTCGCAGAACGAAATTTATCTCGACGTGGCCGCCGGCCGCCTCGACGGCACCGTGGCAGACGCTACCCTGTTGAATGACGGCTTCCTGAAAACCGACGCCGGTAAAGGTTTCGCCTTTGTGGGACCTGCCTTCACCGACGTCAAATACTTCGGCGACGGCGTGGGTATCGCGGTTCGCAAGGGCGACGCGCTCAAAGACAAGATCAACACCGCGATCGCTGCCATTCGCGAGAACGGCAAGTACAAGCAAATCCAGGACAAGTACTTCGATTTCGACATTTACGGCAAGTAAGTACGTCGCAACGACCAGTCCGAAATGGCGCAAGCAACAGGATCTCTGAGGTTTGCGCCATTTTTTCATCCCAACTTTCGAGGACCTGAATCATGTTGAAAGGCTACGGGGCTGTCATCCTCGATGGCGTTTGGCTGACGCTTCAGCTCGCCTTGTCGTCCATGGCCCTGGCCATTGTCCTGGGCCTGATTGGCGTGGCACTGCGTCTGTCGCCGGTGCGCTGGCTGGCCTGGCTGGGCGACCTGTATTCCACGGTGATCCGCGGCATTCCCGACCTGGTGCTGATCCTGCTGATTTTCTACGGCGGCCAGGATCTGCTCAACCGCGTCGCGCCGATGCTGGGCTATGACGAATACATCGACCTGAACCCGTTGGCCGCCGGTATCGGCACCCTGGGCTTCATCTTCGGTGCGTACCTGTCGGAAACCTTCCGTGGCGCGTTCATGGCGATCCCCAAGGGGCAGGCTGAAGCGGGCATGGCCTACGGCATGAGCAGTTTCCAGGTGTTCTTCCGGGTGCTGGTACCGCAGATGATTCGCCTGGCGATTCCGGGTTTCACCAACAACTGGCTGGTGCTGACCAAGGCTACCGCGCTGATTTCGGTGGTGGGTTTGCAAGACATGATGTTCAAGGCCAAGCAGGCGGCAGACGCTACCCGCGAGCCTTTCACCTTCTTCCTCGCAGTGGCGGCGATGTACCTGGTGATCACCAGTGTCTCGTTGCTGGCATTGCGTCACCTCGAGAAGCGCTACTCGGTAGGCGTAAGGGCGGCTGAGCTATGATCTTCGACTACAACGTCATTTGGGAGGCCTTGCCGCTGTACCTCGGCGGCCTGGTGACCACCCTCAAGTTGCTCGCGCTGTCGCTGTTCTTCGGCCTGCTCTGTGCGTTGCCGCTGGGCTTGATGCGCGTCTCGAAAAACGCCGTGGTCAACATGTCGGCGTGGCTCTACACCTACGTGATCCGCGGCACGCCGATGCTGGTGCAGCTGTTCTTGATCTACTACGGTCTGGCGCAGTTCGAAGCCGTACGGGAAAGCTTCCTGTGGCCATGGCTGTCCAGCGCCACGTTCTGTGCCTGCCTGGCGTTCGCCATCAACACCAGCGCCTACACCGCGGAAATCATCGCCGGCAGCCTGCGGGCCACGCCGAACGGTGAGATCGAGGCGGCCAAGGCCATGGGCATGTCGCGGGTCAAGATGTACAAGCGCATCCTGTTGCCGTCGGCCCTGCGCCGGGCGTTGCCGCAGTACAGCAACGAAGTGATCATGATGCTGCAGACCACCAGCCTTGCATCCATCGTGACCCTGATCGACATCACCGGTGCCGCGCGCACGGTCAACGCCCAGTTCTACCTGCCGTTCGAGGCGTACATCACCGCCGGCGTGTTCTACCTGTGCCTGACCTTCATCCTGGTGAAGCTGTTCAAGATGGCCGAGCGCCGCTGGCTGGGCTACCTGGCCCCGCGGAAGCACTGATATGGAACGCATCGATCATGCATTGCCGTGGAGCCACCTGGGCAGCGAACGCCGGATTTCGGTGTTTCGCTTCGGCAATGGCGAGCGCAAGGCCTACATCCAGGCCAGCCTGCACGCCGACGAGTTGCCGGGCATGCGCACGGCTTGGGCGCTGAAAAAACGCCTGGCCGAACTTGAAGCCCAAGGTCTGTTGAACGGTGTGATCGAGCTGGTGCCGGTGGCCAATCCACTGGGCCTCGGTCAGTTGCTGCAGGGCAATCATCAAGGGCGTTTCGAGGCCGGTAGTGGCAAGAATTTCAACCGCGATTTCGTTGAGTTGAGCGCGCCAGTGGCTGCGCAACTTGATGGGCACCTGGGTGATGATCCGCACGCCAATATTCGTTTGATTCGCCAGGCCATGAGTGATCACCTGGCGGCATTGCCGGAGGCGAGCAGCCAGTTGCAAGGCATGCAACGTGTGCTGCTCAGCCACGCCTGCACCGCCGATGTGGTGCTGGACCTGCATTGCGATGCCGAAGCGGCGTTGCACATGTACGCCTTGCCACAGCACTGGCCGCAGTGGCGTTCTCTCGCCGCGCACCTGGATGTGAAGGTTGGCCTGCTGGCGGAAGATTCCGGCGGCAGCTCTTTCGATGAAGCCTGTTCGCTGCCGTGGTTGCGTCTGGCGCGTCTGTTCCCGGACGCGCTGATTCCGCTGGCGTGCCTGGCGACTACCATTGAACTGGGTGGCCAAGCCGACACCGGTCGCGCGGAATCCGAGGCTCACGCCGAAGGCATCCTGGCGTTCCTCGCCGAGCAGGGTCTGATCAGCGGTGAGTGGCCGAACGCGGCGCACGAACCTTGCGAAGGCCTGCCGTTCGAAGGCACCGAACTGCTGTTCGCGCCGCATCCCGGTGTGGTGAGTTTCCTGCGCAAGCCCGGTGAATGGGTTGAGGCGGGCGATGAGATTTTCGAAGTGATCGATCCGCTGGCGGATCGGGTCAGCACGGTGTGTGCTGGTACGTCCGGGGTGCTGTTTGCCATTGAACGGCTGCGTTACGCCCAACCCGGTTTCTGGCTGGCCAAGGTGGCGGGGCGCGAAGCGCTGCGTCACGGGCGCTTGCTCAACGACTGACTGACTGTTTTTGTGAGAACCGACCGCATGTACAAGCTTGAAGTCCAAGACCTGCATAAACGCTATGGCAGTCACGAAGTGCTCAAGGGCGTGTCCCTGAAAGCGGCGGCTGGCGATGTGATCAGCATCATCGGCTCCAGTGGCTCCGGCAAAAGTACCTTCCTGCGCTGCATCAACCTGCTGGAGCAGCCGCACGCGGGCAAGATCCTGCTCAACAACGAAGAGTTGAAGCTGGTGGCGAACAAGGACGGCGCGCTGAAGGCCGCCGACCCGAAACAGCTGCAACGCATGCGTTCGCGCCTGTCGATGGTGTTCCAGCACTTCAACCTGTGGTCGCACATGACCGCGCTGGAAAACATCATGGAAGCGCCGGTGCACGTACTCGGTGTGTCCAAGGCCGAAGCTCGCGAAAAGGCCGAGCACTACCTGAACAAAGTGGGCGTCGCTCATCGTAAAGATGCCTACCCGGGCCACATGTCCGGCGGCGAACAGCAGCGCGTGGCGATTGCCCGTGCGCTGGCGATGGAGCCTGAGGTGATGCTGTTCGACGAACCGACCTCGGCCCTCGACCCGGAACTGGTCGGCGACGTGCTGAAGGTCATGCAGGCCCTGGCCCAGGAAGGCCGGACCATGGTCGTGGTGACGCACGAAATGGGCTTCGCCCGTGAAGTGTCGAACCAGTTGGTGTTCCTGCACAAAGGTGTCGTTGAAGAAAGTGGCAACCCGCGTGAGGTGCTGGTCAATCCACAGTCCGAACGTCTGCAGCAATTCCTTTCGGGTAGCCTCAAGTAATCAGAGCTGCCGTTGTGCACCGCGATAGTGCATGCTTCGCAGTCTAAAGGCTGGCCCCGATCCTCTGTAGGAGCTGGCTTGCCAGCGAAAGCGGTGTGTCAGATACGATCTCTGCCTCTGACACACCGCTTTCGCCGGCAAGCCGGCTCCTACAGTGATCTGTGTTGGTTTTGCGATTTGTGTTCATTTACGGGCTAGCATTGGCCCATGCCTTCATCACTGTTCTTTGCTTCGGATCGCTCGCCCATGACTGCCCATCGAATAGGTTTCCTGATTTGGCCCAGCACAAAAGCACTGACGCTTGCGCTGGCTGAGGAGGCCTTGCGGGTTGCCCAGCGTGTGCATCCGGACGTGGTCTACGAACTGTCGTTCCTGCAGGCCGAACCGCAGGGCGAAGGCCAGTGGCAATTGCCCGGTGAACCCTGGACCGGCAAGCTGGAAAACTTCCAGAAACTGTTCCTGCTCGCCGACGAGCCACCGACCAGTCTCGCCCCGGCGCTGAGCAGTGCGCTCAAGCAGTTGGTGCGTGCCGGTTGCGTGATCGGCGGCCTGTCGGCCGGTGTTTATCCATTGGCGCAACTGGGTTTGCTCGACGGTTACCGCGCCGCGGTGCACTGGCGCTGGCAGGATGATTTCGCCGAACGCTTCCCGAAAGTCATCGCCACCAGTCATCTGTTCGATTGGGATCGCGATCGCCTGACTGCGTGTGGTGGCATGTCGGTACTCGACTTGCTGTTGGCGGTACTGGCTCGCGATCATGGCGCGGAACTGGCCGGTGCGGTGTCCGAAGAACTGGTGGTCGAGCGGATTCGTGAGGGCGGTGAGCGCCAACGCATTCCGCTGCAGAACCGCCTGGGTTCCAGCCATCCAAAGCTCACCCAGGCGGTGTTGCTGATGGAAGCCAATATCGAGGAGCCGCTGACCACCGACGAAATCGCCCAGCACGTGTGCGTGTCCCGTCGGCAACTGGAGCGGATCTTCAAGCAATACCTCAACCGCGTGCCGAGCCAGTACTATCTGGAACTGCGCCTGAACAAGGCCCGTCAGATGCTGATGCAAACCAGCAAGTCGATCATCCAGATCGGCCTGTCCTGTGGCTTCTCCTCGGGGCCGCATTTCTCCAGTGCCTATCGCAACTTCTTCGGCGCCACGCCGCGCGAAGATCGCAACCAGCGGCGCAGCAGCAGCCCGTTCGAATTGTCTTCGGTGCCGTCCGAACGCGGCTAACCGTCCCTCCCTGTAGGAGCTGCTGAAGGCTGCGATCTTTTGACTTTGTTTTTAACAGTCAAAAGATCGCAGCCTCGTTTCACTCGACAGCTCCTACACAGCTCCTGCAGGGGCAATTAGTTATCCCTGTCTACAACCTTCGGCTGGGGCATCGGGGTCGGCCAATCAAAACCCGCAGTCGCTCTGCCGTTAACTGCTTCGTACAGTTAAACTGCGCCTTTGCGACCCTATTTGTCGCATTGCCATAAACCCGGGAATAACCGGGTTTGGCGCTATAAGAAGTTGTCGCTTGGCGGCAAGGCCGGGCTGAAAACTGTCCTTACAATCCCCCCATCGCTCGCCAGTTTCAGGCGGGTGTTCCTCTTCAGGAGACTCCGATGTCCGTTGAGCACGCTGCGGTAGAACGCGCCGATTTCGACCAGGTAATGGTTCCCAACTATGCACCAGCCGCCTTCATTCCCGTGCGTGGCGCCGGTTCCCGCGTTTGGGACCAGTCCGGTCGCGAGCTGATCGACTTCGCCGGCGGGATCGCCGTCAACGTATTGGGCCACGCGCATCCGGCGCTGGTCGGTGCCTTGACCGAGCAGGCCAACAAGCTGTGGCACGTGTCCAACGTGTTCACCAATGAGCCGGCCCTGCGCCTGGCCCATAAGCTGGTCGATGCCACCTTTGCCGAGCGTGCCTTCTTCTGTAACTCCGGCGCCGAAGCCAACGAAGCGGCCTTCAAGCTGGCCCGTCGTGTCGGTTTCGACCGCTTCGGCAGCGAGAAGTACGAAATCATCGCCGCGCTCAACAGCTTCCACGGCCGTACCCTGTTCACCGTCAACGTCGGTGGCCAGTCGAAGTACTCCGATGGCTTCGGTCCGAAAATCACCGGTATCACCCATGTGCCGTACAACGACCTGGCCGCGCTCAAAGCCGCCATTTCCGACAAGACCTGCGCCGTGGTACTGGAGCCGATCCAGGGCGAGAGCGGCGTGATCCCGGCCGAACTCGAATACCTGCAAGGCGCCCGCGAGCTCTGCACCGCGCACAACGCGCTGCTGATCTTCGACGAAGTGCAAACCGGCATGGGCCGTACCGGCCATCTGTTCGCCTACCAGCATTACGGCGTAATTCCGGACATCCTGACCAGCGCCAAGAGCCTGGGCGGCGGTTTCCCGATCGCGGCAATGCTGACCACCGAAGACCTGGCCAAGCACCTGGTCGTCGGCACCCACGGCACCACCTACGGCGGCAACCCGTTGGCGTGTGCTGTCGCCGAAGCCGTGATCGATGTGATCAACACCCCGCAAGTGCTGGCTGGCGTCAACGCCAAGCACGACAAGTTCAAGGCGCGCCTGGAGCAGATCGGCGAGAAGTACGGCCTGTTCACCCAGGTCCGTGGCATGGGCCTGTTGATCGGTTGCGTGCTGAGCGATGCCTGGAAAGGCAAGGCCAAGGACATCTTCAACGCCGCTGAAAAAGAAGGCCTGATGGTGCTGCAAGCCGGCCCGGACGTGGTGCGTTTCGCGCCAAGCCTGGTGGTCGAAGACGCGGACATCGACGAAGGCCTGGACCGCTTCGAACGTGCCGCGGCAAAACTGACGCAAGCCTGATAGGCCCTTCGGCGCCTGATCGTTCAGGCGTCGAACCCAATTTTTATGCCGGGCCAGCCTTGACGCATCACCCCTGTGTAGGAGCTGGCTTGCCAGCGAAGGCGGCCGATTAATCGCCGCGAGGCTTTCGACCGTCTTCGCTGGCAAGCCAGCTCCTACAAAGGGGCGTTTCAGGGCAACCCCGGTATTTTTTCCTCCGTCGACCAATCGGGTCGACCTGTTTCTTGATTAAGGAGTGACACCATGCTGGTGATGCGCCCCGCGCAAATGGCTGATCTGGGCGAGGTACAGCGTCTGGCTGCGGACAGCCCGATTGGTGTCACTTCCTTGCCGGATGACGTTGAACGACTGAGCGACAAGATCGCCGCGAGCGAAGCCTCGTTCGCCGCCGAAGTCAGCTTCAACGGTGAAGAGAGCTATTTCTTCGTGCTCGAAGACACGGCCACCGGCAAGTTGGTGGGCTGTTCGGCGATCGTCGCCTCGGCGGGGTATTCCGAGCCGTTCTACAGTTTCCGAAATGAAACCTTCGTGCATGCCTCCCGCGAGCTGAAGATCCATAACAAGATCCACGTGCTCTCGCAGTGCCACGACTTGACGGGCAACAGCCTGCTCACCAGTTTCTACGTGCAGCGCGAGCTGGTGGGTTCGCCTTGGGCCGAGCTCAATTCCCGTGGCCGCCTGCTGTTCGTCGCCAGCCACCCGGAGCGTTTCGCCGATTCGGTAGTGACCGAGATCGTCGGCTACAGCGATGAAAATGGCGACTCGCCGTTCTGGGATGCCATCGGTCGCAACTTCTTCGACCTCAACTACGCCGAAGCCGAGCGTCTGTGTGGCCTGAAAAGCCGGACCTTCCTCGCCGAACTGATGCCGCATTACCCGATCTATGTGCCGTTGCTGCCGGACTCCGCGCAAGAAGCGATGGGCCAGGTGCATCCGCGGGCGCAGATCACCTTCGACATCCTGATGCGCGAAGGCTTCGAAACTGATCACTACATCGACATCTTCGACGGCGGCCCGACCCTGCATGCCCGTGTCTCGGGGATCCGTTCGATCGCCCAGAGCCGCGTGGTGCCGGTGAAGATCGGTGAGCCGGTCAAGGGTGCCGGTCGCCAGTACCTGGTGGCCAATGCCCAGTTGCAGGATTACCGCGCAATCATGCTCGAGCTCGATTACGCGCCGGGCAAACCCGTGACCCTGGATCTGGAAGCGGCCGAAGCCCTGGGCGTCGGTGAAGGTGCCAGCGTGCGCCTGGTGGCGGTTTAACGCCTGCTTCAAAAAATGCCTGAAAAGCGGCGAGTTTCACGGGTGGCGCAAGCGGCCCGTTTGAGGAGATAGCATGATCGTTCGTCCCGTACGCAGCAGCGATTTACCCGCTCTGATCGACCTGGCCCGCAGCACCGGCACCGGCCTGACCACCTTGCCGGCCAACGAAGAGCGTCTGGCCCACCGGGTTGGCTGGGCCGAGAAGACCTTCCGCGGCGAAGCCGGGCGGGGCGATGCGGACTACCTGTTCGTGCTCGAGGACGACAACGGCCGCGTGGTGGGCATTTCCGCCATCGCCGGCGCCGTGGGCCTGCGTGAGCCCTGGTACAACTTCCGGGTCGGCCTGACGGTCAGCGCTTCGCAAGAGCTGAACATCTACCGCGAGATCCCGACGCTGTTCCTGGCCAACGACCTGACCGGCAATTCCGAGCTGTGCTCGTTGTTCCTGCATGCCGATTACCGCAGTGGCCTCAACGGTCGCATGCTGTCCAAGGCGCGGATGCTGTTCATCGCCGAGTTCCCGCAACTGTTCGGCAACAAGATCATTGCCGAGATGCGCGGGGTTTCCGACGCAGCCGGGCGTTCACCGTTCTGGGAGAGCCTGGGCCGGCATTTCTTCAAGATGGAATTCAGCCAGGCGGACTACCTGACCGGCGTGGGCAACAAAGCCTTCATTGCCGAGCTGATGCCGAAGTTTCCGCTGTACACCTGCTTCCTGTCGCCTGATGCGCGCAACGTGATTGGCCAGGTGCACCCGGACACCGAGCCTGCCTTGTCGATGCTCAAGAGCGAAGGCTTCAGCTATCAGGGCTACGTCGACATCTTCGACGCAGGCCCGGCCATCGAGTGCGAAACCGGCAAGATCCGCGCAGTGCGCGACAGCCAGGCGCTGGTACTGGCCATCGGCACGCCGGGCGACGACGCCACGCCGTTCATCATTCACAACCGCAAGCGCGAAGACTGCCGCATCACTGCCGCTCCGGCACGTCTGGCCGCCGGCACCCTGGTGGTCGACCCGCTGACCGCCAAACGTCTTCAACTCAACGCTGGCGACCAAGTGCGCGCCGTGGCGTTGTCCGCTGCTCGGGAGTCGAAATAATGAAGTCGCTATACATTGCAGGTGAATGGCTGGCAGGTGGGGGCGAAGCCTTCGAGTCGCTGAACCCGGTGACCCAGCAGGTGCTGTGGTCCGGCACCGGTGCCACCGCTGATCAGGTCGAGTCGGCCGTGCAGGCTGCGCGCCAGGCGTTCCCGGGCTGGGCCCGTCGGACCCTGGAAGAACGCATTGCGGTGCTCGAAGCTTTCGCCGCGGCATTAAAGAGCAACGCTGACGAACTGGCTCGCACGATCGGTGAGGAAACCGGCAAGCCCCTGTGGGAATCGGCCACCGAAGTCACCAGCATGGTCAACAAGATTGCGATCTCGGTGCAGAGCTACCGTGAGCGCACCGGCGAGAAGAGCGGCCCGCTGGGCGACGCCACCGCGGTGCTGCGTCACAAACCGCACGGCGTGGTGGCAGTGTTCGGCCCTTACAACTTCCCGGGCCACTTGCCCAACGGGCATATCGTGCCGGCGCTGCTGGCCGGTAACACCGTGCTGTTCAAGCCGAGTGAGCTGACGCCGAAAGTCGCCGAGCTGACGGTCAAGTGCTGGATCGAGGCCGGTTTGCCGGCGGGCGTGCTGAACTTGCTGCAGGGCGCTCGCGAAACCGGTATCGCCCTGGCGGCGAACCCGGGCATCGACGGCCTGTTCTTCACCGGTTCGAGCCGCACTGGCAATCACCTGCACAATCAATTCGCCGGTCGTCCGGACAAGATCCTGGCGCTGGAGATGGGGGGCAACAACCCGCTGGTGGTGGATCAGGTCGCCGACCTCGATGCCGCGGTCTACACCATCATCCAGTCGGCATTCATCTCTGCCGGCCAGCGCTGCACCTGTGCCCGCCGCTTGCTGGTGCCGCAAGGCGCCTGGGGCGATACATTGCTGGCGCGTCTGGTGGCGGTGAGCTCGTCGATTGAAGTCGGCGCGTTCGATCAGCAACCAGCACCCTTCATGGGCTCGGTGATTTCCCTCGGCGCGGCAAAAGCGTTGATGGATGCCCAGGAACATTTACTGGCCAACGGCGCCGTGGCGCTGCTGGAAATGACCCAGCCTCAAGCCCGCGCCGCCTTGTTGACCCCTGGGATTCTGGACGTCACGGCAGTAGCCGATCGCCCGGACGAAGAGCTGTTCGGTCCGTTGTTGCAGGTGATCCGCTACGCTGATTTTGAAGCGGCGATCGCTGAAGCCAACGACACCGAGTATGGCCTGGCGGCCGGCCTGCTGTCGGATTCCGAAGCGCGCTACCAGCAGTTCTGGCTGGAAAGCCGTGCCGGTATCGTCAACTGGAACAAGCAATTGACCGGTGCCGCCAGCAGCGCGCCATTCGGTGGCGTCGGCGCCTCGGGCAACCACCGCGCCAGCGCCTATTACGCCGCGGATTACTGCGCGTACCCGGTGGCCTCGCTGGAAACTCCGAGCCTGGTGTTGCCCGCAGCGCTTACGCCTGGCGTGAAGATGGCGTGATGCCAATCGCGGGCAAGCCCGCTCCCACAAGGTCCGAGTCGAACACAAAATGTGTGAACGCTGCTGAACCTGTAGGAGCGAGGCTTGCCCGCGAAGGCCGCGACGCGGTCTTGCTGAATTGTTACCTGAAGCCATAACAACAGATTCTCGTGGAGCCTCGCTGATGAAATCCTATGAAGTCAATTTTGACGGTCTAGTGGGGCCGACCCATAACTACGGCGGCCTGTCCTACGGTAACGTCGCGTCCCAGAGCAACAGCCAGCAGTCTTCCAATCCCAAGGAAGCGGCGCTTCAAGGCCTGGCGAAAATGAAAGCGCTGATGGACATGGGCTTTCAACAAGGCGTGCTGGCGCCACAAGAGCGCCCGGACGTGGCGGCACTGCGTCGCCTGGGTTTCAGTGGCACCGACGCTCAAGTCATCGAGCGCGCCGCCAAGGAAGCCATGCCATTGCTGGTCGCCAGTTGCTCGGCATCGAGCATGTGGGTGGCCAACGCCGCCACCGTCAGCCCGAGCGCCGATACCGCGGATGGCCGCGTGCATTTCACCGCCGCCAACCTCAACTGCAAATACCACCGCAGCATCGAACATCCGACCACCAGCCGCGTGCTGGGCGCCATGTTCGCCGACCAGAAGCACTTCGCCCACCACGCCGCCTTGCCGGCCGTGGCGCAGTTCGGTGACGAAGGCGCGGCCAACCACACGCGTTTCTGCCGCGAATACGGCAAGGCCGGTGTCGAATTCTTCGTGTTCGGTCGTAGTGCCTTCGACACTCGCTACCCGGCACCGCAGAAATACCCGGCGCGCCAGACCCTCGAAGCGTCCCAGGCGGTCGCGCGCCTGCACGGCCTGAGTGATGACGGCGTGGTCTACGCCCAGCAGAATCCGTCGGTGATCGACCAGGGCGTGTTCCACAATGACGTGATTGCCGTGGGCAATGGCGAAGTGTTGTTCTATCACGAGGACGCGTTCCTCGAGACCGACAAGATGCTCGCCGAATTGCAGGGCAAACTCGCCAAGGTCGGTGGGAAATTTCAATCGGTGTGCGTACCGCGTTCGGCGGTCAGCGTCGAAGACGCGGTTCGCTCCTACCTGTTCAATAGCCAGCTGCTGACGCGTCCTGACGGCTCCATGCTGTTGATCGTGCCGGAAGAGTGCCATGGCAACGAGCGCGTATGGCAATACCTGCAGGGCTTGACCAGCTCCGGCGGCCTGATCCGCGAAGTGAAAGTCTTCGATCTCAAGCAGAGCATGCAGAACGGCGGTGGCCCTGCTTGCCTGAGGTTGCGTGTCGCGCTCAACGAAACCGAGCTGGCGGCCGTCAACCCAGGGGTTATCATGACGGCACCGTTGTACGGCACTCTGACCGAATGGGTCGAGAAGCACTACCGCGACCGCATGACCGAAAACGATCTGGCGGACCCGCAATTGCTGCTTGAGTGCCGGACGGCACTGGATGAACTGACACAAATCCTTAAACTGGGCGCGGTTTATCCATTCCAGATCAATTGATCGACGGCGCGCTTTCGGGCCCGACAGCGCGCCGCTTCATCTCAAACGAGAGCGTATTTACATGAGCGACAAACTGCAGCTGATCCTTGAAGACACCGACGGCACGCAACTGGAAACCTCCTGCACCCGCGTCGCGGTCATGTGGCAAGGCAAAGAGCTGTGGATCCAGCACGATGGCCGTGGCCAATTGCTGATCGGCGTGGACGTCGAAGAAGGCGACGCCGAATACGCCAACCTGCTGCTGCGCCCATTGGCGACTAATCTGGTAAGTCTGCAACTGGAGATGGAACCGGCTGACCTCGGCGACGACGAGGAACACGTCCACGGCCCGGATTGCAATCACGACCATTAAGGAAACCGCTCTATGCTCGCCCTCGGCAAACTGCTTGAACTGACCCTCGCCGGCCGCGAACCGGCGGAGAAGACTCAACTGACTGTCGAAGGCGTGCGCATGCGCTGGTTGAGCGAAGGTGCGCTGGAAGTGCGGCCACCGCTGGCTCGCGACAATGGCCTGGACCTGCTGTTATCGGCCGGTATCCATGGCAACGAAACAGCGCCGATCGAACTGCTCGATCGCCTGTTGCATGACATCGCCCGCGGCGACCTGAAGCCGCGTGCCCGTATTCTGTTCCTGTTCGGCAACCCTGAAGCCATTCGCAAGGGCGAGCGTTTCGTCGAGCAGGACGTCAATCGGTTGTTCAACGGCCGTCACGAACAAAGCAGCGGCTCCGAAGCGCTGCGCGCCTGTGAACTGGAGCGCCTGGCGGCCAGTTTCTTCAGCCTGCCGGATCGTCAGCGGCTGCACTACGATTTGCACACGGCGATTCGCGGCTCGAAAATCGAGCAGTTCGCCTTGTACCCCTGGAAGGAAGATCGCCAGCATTCGCGCCAGGAACTGGCCCGGCTGCGCGCCGCGGGCATGGAGGCGGTGCTGTTGCAGAACAAGCCGTCCATCGTCTTCAGTTCCTATACCTACGACAAGCTCGGTGCCGAGTCCTTCACCCTTGAATTGGGTAAGGCGCGGCCGTTCGGGCAGAACGACGGGGTGAATGTCTCCCTGCTGGAAAACCGTCTCAAGCAGATCATCGAAGGCACCGAGCCCGAATTGGCTGAAGAGGCGCTGGACGGTTTGCAGCTGTTCAGCGTGGCACGGGAAATCATCAAGCACAGCGACAGCTTCCGCCTGAACCTGCCAGTGGACATCGAGAATTTTTCGGAACTGGAAGTGGGTTACCTGCTGGCGGAAGACATCGCCAATACCCGCTGGATCATCGAGGAGGAGGGCGCCCGGATCATCTTCCCGAACCCCAAGGTGAAGAATGGCCTGCGTGCCGGCATCCTGATCGTGCCGACCACCGACGAAAACCTCGCCTGAAGTCCACGTAGGACCAATGTGGGAGTGAGCCTGCTCGCGATAGCGGAGTATCAGTCGCCATAAATTTCGACTGTCAGTCCGTCATCGCGAGCAGGCTCGCTCCCACAGGTTTTGTGTTTAGACGGCTACGGCACGCGGCTCGGTGCGACGCAGCGAGCGGATCTTCAGCAACGTATCCGCGCACGTCTTCGCTGCTTCCTGACCCTTATGCACGAAATGCTCGAAGAAGAACTTATGATGCAGTTCTTCACCCGCATGGAAGTGGTGCGGAGTCAGGGACACCGAGAACACTGGCACTTCGGTTTCCAGCTGCACCTGCATCAGGCCGCTGACTACCGACTGGGCGACGAATTCGTGGCGGTAGATCCCACCGTCTACTACCAGGGCGGCCGCGACGATACCGGCATAACGGCCGGTCTTGGCCAGCAACTTGGCGTGCAGGGGCATTTCAAAGGCGCCGCCGACTTCGAAGAAATCGATGTCTGATTCCTGATAACCCTGGGCAATCATTTCGGCGACGAAACCTTTACGGCTCTGGTCGACAATGTCTTTGTGCCAGCAGGCCTGGATGAACGCAACGCGTTCGCCGTGATGGTGTTTGCTTTTGCTGTCGATTGCGGTGGGTTGCATGTTCTGATTCCTGTTTGTGTGAAAAACAGGGCTTATGAATCGAATGGGATTTAAGGGTACGCACGCTCGCATGAGTGCCTGCGGACGGCCCTTTGGCGCCAATCCCGTTCTCTCTTCATCCGGACTATGACCGTCGGCCCCGGGATCACACCGGGTCTGCTGACCTTGTCGCCATGCACGGCAAAAACCGTGTCTGTCACCAAGCGCTCGCGGGCTATGCGTGTTGCACGCAATTACCGCCGGTGGGGAGTTGCACCCCGCCCTGAGAACGTTTTGCCGCCAGATAGTTAGGCGGCGAAGCTTTTTTATCACATATTTCTTTTCTGTGCATGGCTGCTATTTGATGATTGCTATCGAGTTTTTCGTCGAACCAGCAAGTCGTTTGCTTTCCAAGGGTTGAATATTGGTTGGCGTGGCCGCAGTACTTCCCGTCTGAAAGGGATTTTCCCCAGCTAACCGAGGCCAGATTCATGAGCGTTATCGATCTTCGCAGCGACACCGTCACCCAACCCACCCTTGGCATGCTCGACGCGATGGCCACCGCCGTCACCGGTGACGATGTATATGGCGAAGACCCGACGGTCAATCGACTGGAGGCTGAGCTGGCAAAACGCCTGGGTTTTGCCGCGGCACTGTTCGTCCCTACGGGCACCATGAGCAACCTGCTGGGCTTGATGGCCCATTGCGAGCGCGGTGACGAATACATCGTCGGCCAGCAGGCGCACACCTATAAGTACGAAGGCGGCGGGGCGGCGGTGCTCGGTTCGATCCAGCCACAGCCTCTAGAGGTACAGGCCGATGGCTCGCTGGACCTTTTGCAGGTGGCCGCGGCGATCAAGCCCGACGACTTCCACTTTGCCCGCACCCGCTTGCTGGCGCTGGAAAACACCATGCAGGGCAAAGTCCTGCCCTTTGAGTATCTGGCCCGGGCCCGCAGCTTCACCCGCGAACACGGCTTGCAACTGCATCTGGACGGTGCGCGCCTTTACAACGCGGCGGTCAAGCTGGGTGTCGATGCCCGGGAAATCACCCGGCATTTCGATTCCGTCTCGGTGTGCCTGTCCAAAGGCCTGGGCGCGCCGGTGGGTTCGGTGCTGTGCGGTTCGGTCGAGTTGATCGGCAAGGCACGGCGCCTGCGCAAGATGGTCGGCGGCGGCATGCGCCAGGCCGGGATCCTCGCAGCGGCGGGCCTGTACGCGCTGGACCATAACGTCCAACGCCTGGCCGACGACCACGCCAATGCCCAATTGCTGGCGCAAGGCCTGCGTGCAGCAGGTTTTGAGGTCGAGCCGGTGCAGACAAACATGGTTTACGTCGCTATGGGTGACAAGGCCGAAGCGCTCAAGTCATTTGCCGCCGAGCGCGGGATCAAGCTCAGTGCTGCCGCTCGTCTGCGCATGGTCACGCACATGGACGTCAGCGCTGCGCAAATCGAGCAGGTCGTCGCGACATTCGTCGACTTTTCCAGTAAGTGATAGCGTTAGCGCTCCAATTGACCGTTTCTATCGTATAAACACGCTGTACCCCGCGCGCAGGGCCGATATAATGCGGCCCTTTGCCGTCGTTTCGTCTGTTGACGTTTCGAACAGGCCTTTGGCCGCAGCCTCCGTGGAAGAACCTAATGAAAAGCGCAGAAATCCGTGAAGCCTTCCTTCGCTTCTTCGAAGAGCAAGGCCACACCCGTGTAGCCTCCAGCTCTTTGATTCCGGGCAACGACCCAACCCTGCTGTTCACCAACGCGGGGATGAACCAGTTCAAGGACTGCTTCCTGGGCCAGGAAAAGCGCGCGTACACCCGCGCCGTCAGCAGCCAGAAATGCGTGCGCGCCGGCGGCAAGCACAACGACCTGGAAAACGTCGGTTATACCGCTCGTCACCACACCTTCTTCGAAATGCTGGGTAACTTCAGCTTCGGTGACTACTTCAAGCGTGACGCCATCACCTACGCCTGGAACTTCCTGACTTCCGACAAGTGGCTGAACCTGCCGAAGGAAAAGCTCTGGGTCACCGTCTACGCCAGCGATGACGAGGCGTACGACATCTGGACCAAGGAAATCGGGGTTCCGGCCGAGCGCATGGTTCGCATCGGCGACAACAAGGGCGCGCCGTACGCCTCCGACAACTTCTGGACCATGGGCGATACCGGCCCGTGCGGTCCTTGCACCGAGATTTTCTACGATCACGGCGCCGACATCTGGGGCGGCCCACCGGGCTCGCCGGAAGAAGACGGCGACCGCTACATCGAAATCTGGAACAACGTGTTCATGCAGTTCAACCGCACCGCCGACGGCGTGTTGCACCCGCTGCCAGCACCGTCGGTGGACACCGGCATGGGCCTGGAGCGGATCAGTGCCGTGCTGCAGCACGTTCACTCGAACTATGAAATCGACCTGTTCCAGAGCCTGCTGAGCGCATCGGCCAAGGCCATCGGTTGCACCAACGACGCCCAGGCTTCCCTGAAAGTCGTGGCTGACCACATTCGTTCCTGCGGTTTCCTGATCGCCGACGGCGTGCTGCCGTCCAACGAAGGTCGCGGGTATGTGCTGCGCCGGATCATTCGTCGCGCTTGCCGTCATGGCAACAAACTGGGTGCCAAGGGCAGCTTCTTCTACCAGATCGTCGCGGCCCTGGTCGCCGAGATGGGCGAAGCCTTCCCGGAACTGAAGTCCCAGCAGTCGCACATCGAGCGCGTGCTGAAAGCCGAAGAAGAGCAATTCGCCAAGACCCTGGAGCAGGGCCTGAAAATCCTCGAGCAGGATCTGGCCGAACTGAAAGGCGACGTGGTACCGGGCGACGTGGTGTTCAAACTCTACGACACCTACGGTTTCCCGATGGACCTGACCGGCGACATCGCTCGCGAGCGCAGCCTGACCATCGACGAAGCAGGTTTCGAGCGCGAAATGGAAGCCCAGCGCGTCCGTGCCCGTTCGGCCAGCTCCTTCGGCATGGACTACAACAGCCTGGTCAAGGTTGATGTGGACACCGAGTTCACCGGCTACACCGCTCACAGCGGTTCGGCAAAAATCGTTGCTCTCTATAAAGACGGGCAATCGGTCGACGTCCTGAATGAAGGCGACGAGGGTGTGGTCATCCTGAACCAGACGCCGTTCTACGCCGAATCCGGTGGTCAGATCGGTGATTGCGGCTTCCTCCAGGCTGGCGCTGCGCGTTTCGACGTGCGCGACACCACCAAGACCGGCGGCGCGTTCCTGCACCACGGTATTCTGGATTCAGGCAGCCTGATCGTCGGTGCTCCGGTCGAGACTCACGTCGATGCCGAAGTGCGTCATGCGACGTCGTTGAACCACTCGGCGACTCACTTGTTGCACGCTGCATTGCGTCAGGTGCTGGGCGATCACGTCCAGCAGAAAGGCTCGTTGGTCGACAGTCAGCGCCTGCGCTTCGACTTCAGCCACTTCGAAGCCATCAAGCCTGAACAGCTGAAAGCGCTGGAAGACATCGTCAACGCCGAGATTCGCAAGAACTCCGAAGTTGAAACCGAAGAAACCGATATCGAAACCGCCAAGCAGAAAGGCGCCATGGCGCTGTTCGGCGAGAAATACGGCGACAACGTGCGCGTGCTGAGCATGGGCGATTTCTCCGTCGAGCTGTGCGGTGGTATCCACGCCAACCGTACCGGCGACATCGGCCTGCTGAAAATCATCAGCGAAGGCGGTGTGGCTTCTGGCGTGCGTCGTATCGAAGCGGTGACAGGCGCTGCGGCACTGGCTTACCTGAATGCTGCGGAAGAGCAACTCAAGGAAGCGGCCAGCCTGGTCAAGGGCAGCCGCGACAACCTGATCGACAAGCTGTCGGCTGTGCTGGAGCGCAACCGTCTGCTGGAGAAGCAACTCGAGCAGTTGCAAGCCAAGGCCGCCAGTGCGGCGGGTGACGACCTGTCGGCGCAAGCCCTGGACGTCAAGGGCGTGAAAGTGCTGGCCGTGCGTCTGGACGGGCAGGATGGCAAGGCGCTGTTGGCGCTGGTCGATCAACTGAAAAACAAACTCGGCCGCGCAGTGATCCTGCTCGGCAGTGTCCATGAGGAAAAGGTCGTTCTGGTTGCAGGCGTAACCAAAGACCTGACTGGCCAACTCAAAGCCGGTGATTTGATGAAACAGGCCGCTGCGGCAGTGGGCGGGAAGGGCGGTGGTCGTCCAGACATGGCGCAAGGCGGCGGTACCGACGCTGGCGCCCTGGATGCGGCACTGGCGCTGACCGTTCCGTTTGTAGAGCAGGGTTTATAAGGCAGTGCCTGCGGCCCGCAGTCTAGTGGCGGGCCGCAACGCTGTTTGAGTGATTATTTGGGCGCCCTTCATGGGCAGAGGCGGCTTTGAAATGGCTTTGATCGTACAGAAATTTGGAGGCACCTCGGTCGGCACCGTCGAGAGAATCGAGCAGGTTGCCGACAAGGTTAAGAAATTCCGCGATGCCGGCGATGACCTGGTGGTTGTGCTGTCTGCAATGAGCGGCGAAACCAACCGTCTGATCGATCTGGCCAAGCAAATCAGTGGCGGCGATCAACCGGTTCCTCGCGAGCTGGACGTGATCGTCTCCACCGGTGAGCAGGTGACGATTGCCCTGTTGGCCATGGCGTTGATGAAGCGCGGTGTACCAGCGGTGTCCTACACCGGCAACCAGGTACGGATCCTGACGGATAGCGCACACAACAAAGCGCGTATCCTGCAGATTGACGACCAGAAGATTCGCGGTGACCTGAAGGCCGGTCGTGTGGTGGTTGTCGCCGGTTTCCAGGGCGTCGACGAGCACGGCAACATCACCACCCTTGGTCGTGGCGGTTCCGACACCACCGGTGTGGCCCTGGCAGCGGCCCTGAAGGCTGACGAATGCCAGATCTACACTGACGTCGATGGCGTCTACACCACCGACCCGCGTGTCGTGTCCGTGGCCCAGCGCCTGGACAAGATCACCTTCGAAGAGATGCTGGAAATGGCCAGCCTCGGTTCCAAGGTGCTGCAGATCCGTGCGGTGGAGTTCGCCGGCAAGTACAACGTCCCGCTGCGCGTATTGCACAGCTTCAAGGAGGGTCCGGGCACCCTCATTACTATTGATGAAGAGGAAACCATGGAACAGCCGATCATTTCCGGTATCGCTTTCAACCGCGATGAAGCCAAGCTGACCATCCGTGGCGTGCCAGACATCCCGGGCGTTGCCTTCAAGATTCTCGGCCCGATCAGCGCCGCGAACATCGAAGTCGACATGATCGTGCAGAACGTCGCGCACGATAACACCACCGACTTCACCTTCACCGTGCACCGCAACGACTACCAGGCGGCGCAAACCGTGCTGGAGAAAACCGCTGGCGAGCTGGGTGCCCGTGAGGTCATCGGCGACACCAAGATCGCCAAGGTGTCGATCGTCGGCGTTGGCATGCGTTCCCACGCAGGCGTCGCCAGCCGCATGTTCGAAGCGCTGGCCAAGGAAACAATCAACATCCAGATGATCTCGACCTCGGAAATCAAAGTCTCCGTGGTGATCGAAGAGAAGTACCTGGAACTGGCTGTGCGCGCCTTGCACACGGCTTTCGAACTGGACGCACCGGTCCGCCAGGGCGAGTGATGCGTTTGCCAAAGGGCGCGGTCTGACCGCGCCCTTTGTTTTTTTGCACGGCGCGACCCCAAGGCTGTTCTTTTGCTCGCGCTGGTCAATACTCAGGCATGTAGGCCTTCGACCACTTTGGTTGTAGGTCGAGTGCCTTTTTTTTGCAGACTGTTGTCCCTGAAAATGTAATGCGTGAGGAGAAAGGTATGCTGATTCTGACTCGTCGGTGCGCAGAAAGCCTGATTATTGGTGATGGCGAAATCACCGTGACCGTGCTCGGCGTCAAAGGAAATCAAGTGCGCATCGGTGTCAACGCCCCGAAAGAGGTTGCGGTCCACCGTGAGGAAATCTACCTGCGGATAAAGAAAGAGAAGGACGAAGAACCAAGCCATTAATTTTTATCGTTTTTTATGTTTGCAAACGGGGAAAAGGTTGGTTAAGATACGCCCCGTGTTGCGGAGAGCTGGCCGAGTGGCCGAAGGCGCTCCCCTGCTAAGGGAGTACACCTCAAAAGGGTGTCGGGGGTTCGAATCCCCCGTTCTCCGCCATTATTTGCGTAGTACGTCGTAATCTGGCTTTTTCGGTAAGTTGTTGAAATTACTAGAAAAAGTGTTTGACATAGAGATTAGACGGCCTATAGTGCGCGGCAACAAATGCACTCGTAGCTCAGCTGGATAGAGTACTCGGCTACGAACCGAGCGGTCACAGGTTCGAATCCTGTCGAGTGCACCATTTAAGAGTTGTTTACAGCAATGTGAATGACTTGGCTTCAACCAGTTGTGGTCTGGTATGAAAACACAAATGCACTCGTAGCTCAGCTGGATAGAGTACTCGGCTACGAACCGAGCGGTCACAGGTTCGAATCCTGTCGAGTGCACCATACAAACAAAAAGCCCGCCTTTAAAGCGGGCTTTTTGCTGTCTGGGATTTGGCTTTTCCTTTCGTGCATCCTCTCTCGTCAGACTCGATGCTGGCGCTGCGACCTCGCCTGGTCTGATAGTGGTAGCGCGTGCTTGAGTTGTGAATGCTGAACTTGTCTGGCTTGCCCAGAGCGCTCTCGACGTCCTGTTGGCTCATGCCGACGATCACGTGCTGATTGATGAGCGCTGCCCGGTGCTGATCGGGGTTCCACATGCAGGGCTGGTACCTGCATTTTCCATCGCCAGTGTGTTTTCTTTTCGAGATGAGTCGTCGCACTTTCATGTGTCAGGCGCGCGCTCAAGATTGTTTCGCAAGCGCTTGTTTCAGCCGCGATTTTTTAACGTTTTCAGCCGCCAGTCGGTGTATGATTGCGCCCGTCAGCCCCGCCGGGGCTTTTGGATTACCTCCATGGACTTACCCAGTAGTTACTCAATACCCCGATTTTCCAATCATGAATTGACTGATTGATCCTTCCGGCGCACCCCGCTGCTGGGAGTGGAGTTCGCCTATGTCTGAAGTAGAAGTAAAGAAAACGCAAGAAAGCTTGCAGGACCGCCTGGCTCAAGTTGTTGAGCTGTTGCAGCGTCAGCGAGTGGTTGAAGACCTGACTCATCGCCAGGAAGGTCCACATCAGGATCGAGTCGAAAACCTGGTTCACCGGCAAAATCTCGTTGAGCTGCAACGCAAGCTCGATGACCTGCACTCCGCCGACGTCGCCTATATTCTTGAAGCCCTGCCGCTGGATGACCGCCTGACGCTCTGGCAGTTGGTCAAGGCTGATCGCGACGGCGACATCCTGCTCGAAGTATCCGATTCTGTTCGTGAAACCCTGATCGCCGACATGGACGATCACGAGCTCCTGGCGGCGGCCAAGGACATGGATGCCGACGAACTGGCCGACCTGGCTTCCGAGCTGCCACGGGATGTCGTCCATGAGCTGATGGAGACCCTTGACGCTCAGCAGCGCGAGCGTGTTCGCTCGGCATTGTCCTATGACGAAGACCAGGTCGGCGCGCTGATGGACTTCGAAATGGTCACCATCCGCGAGGATGTCAGTCTCGAAGTGGTTTTGCGCTACCTGCGACGCCTCAAGGAGCTGCCAGGCCATACCGACAAATTGTTCGTGGTTGACTACGACGGCGTACTCAAGGGGGTGCTGCCGATCAAGCGCTTGCTGGTCAACGATCCGGATAAGCAGGTTTCCGAGGTCATGGCCAGCGATCCGGTGAGTTTCCATCCGGATGAAGAGGCCTATGATGCTGCCCAGGCGTTTGAGCGTTACGACTTGATCTCGGCACCCGTCGTCGACAAGAACGGCAAGCTGATCGGCCGTCTGACCATCGATGAAATGGTCGACCTGATTCGTGAAGAGAGCGAAAACGAAGTTCTCAACATGGCGGGTCTGCGTGAAGAAGAGGATATTTTCGCGTCGGTCTGGAAGTCCCTGCGTAACCGCTGGGCCTGGCTGGCAGTGAATCTGATCACCGCATTTGTGGCGTCCCGGGTGATCGGTCTGTTCGAAGGCTCCATTGAGAAGCTGGTGGCGCTGGCTGCATTGATGCCGATCGTTGCGGGTATCGGAGGTAACTCCGGTAACCAGACCATCACCATGATCGTTCGGGCTATGGCGCTGGACCAGGTGAGTACGGGTAACACTTCGCGGCTGATGCGCAAGGAGCTGGCGGTTGCCTTGATCAACGGCGTGATCTGGGGTGGTGTGATCGGTGCGGTTGCCTACCTGTTGTATGGCAGTTGGTCGCTCGGTGTGGTGATGACCGCTGCCATGACCCTCAACCTGTTACTTGCGGCATTGATGGGGGTCTTGATTCCGATGACGCTGGCGCGACTCGGGCGAGATCCTGCCATGGGGGCCAGTGTGATGATTACCGCCATGACCGACAGTGGTGGCTTCTTTATCTTCCTTGGGTTGGCGACGATTTTCCTGCTCTGAGGCACTTGTTTTGCAGCCCGCCCTACGGCGGGCTTTTTTATGGCTGAATTTCGGACAAAAAAAAGCCAGCGATCAGGCTGGCTTGAGCTTGCGGGGACGAATCAGGAAGCGTCTGCGGTCATTTCGGCGTCATGGGCGATCAGTGAAACAAGCGCATTTTGCTGACGATGAGACAGTTGGCGGAAACGCTGGAGCAGTTCACGCTCGTGCAATGACAGCTCCGGGCTGTCCAGGCGCATGCTTAGCTCTTCGCCCAGTGCGCCTTCCTGAATGAGACTCTGCTCCAGGCGCGCAATGATTTCGGAGTTCATGCTGCGGTGATGATTGCGAGCCACCTCGGCAATGCGTTCACGCATTCCGTCTGGCAGACGTACGACGAACTTGTCAGCCGTACGGCTGGAATAAATTGCCTGTTTCAATGGGCGCATATATTTAACCGGTTAGTTCAGGGGAGCGGTTCTCGGGATTGGCCGCAGGATGTCTGATAGGACAAGCGCTCTGGCCAAATGTTCAACCTGAATTGATAGAGGCTCGTATCATGCCTCAAGTTCGCCAGTTCATTGGCGTCAATTCTGTGACAAATATTGAGCTGGATAAAGGCGTTCTGCCAGCACCAATTGTCAGAAATGCGGACTGGTCTTGAAAATTTACCGATCCGTGTCTCTGGTCGCGTCCTTTGCCCCCGCAGGACTTCTGAAAAAACCGAGGGGCATCCCATGCGAATTCGATCACTCTTCCTTATCTGTACAGGATAGTGGCAAATGGCCGATTTACTAGTGGCATGCGTGTAACGAGAGTCATTTAGGATGGGTGGCAGGCTGATTTTCAAGAGGCTGTCTTCCTTGGCGGGGAAGGCGCTGGTTCTCTTCTGGCTTGGGCATGAAAACTTCAAGCTCTCGCGTGACATCTGCCTACACTTAAAAAGCCCACGGATGACATGACAAAGGCAGGCTCGCCCGTTAACATGCACGCCGTCTATCGCTACGCGTATCTTCGCGGGCATCTTGTGTCTCAGTAGCTCAATTGGATAGAGCATCCCCCTCCTAAGGGGAAGGTTGGCAGTTCGAACCTGCCCTGGGACACCATTCAAATCCAGCCTCCAGCAGTTCATGATTCGCTCGCCAGACTTTATGGGGTCAGGGTGCAGGGCAAATGGATTGCTTCGGGCGAAAATCATCAATGCCGTCTCTGTCGCGCCGTAGCTCGAGCTGTCGGGCAGGCTTGCCTATTCTGCTTTCGGTTTGGTCTCTTCTATATAGAGGGGAGGGCGGCTTTTCCTGTCTCCAGTAACTTCTCGATAGAAAAGCCAAATCAATGCTTGACGGCAGATTCTGGAGGCCTATAATTCGCCCCACTTCCGGCGCAGTCGAAACG
>NZ_JAAVXC010000012.1:0-96132 GCF_013416725.1 Pseudomonas sp. SbOxS1 | reverse complement strand
ATCCATGGCCCAGCGCGGCTAAACCGGCATCCATGCCGGTTTACCCACTGCGCAGAACCGGAACGAAGCCTCTCGAGGGGGCAAGAAAATCAAAAGCCAGATCAAGATCAAACGCGCAAGCGAGGCGGCCTTAAAGCCGACCTGATTGCAGGGGCTGTCCGCGATGTGATCGTTCCCACGCGCCGCAAAGGAATGCTGCCAGGGACGCTCCGTGTTCCGCAGACGACGCATGACGTGAGCCGTGCGCAATGGTGACGCGGAGCGTCACAGGATGCATTCCCACGCAGAGCGTGGGAACGATCAGGTTGGGGGTAACCGGAAAAGTCAGGTCGGCTTTAAGGCCGCCTCGCTTTAGCTTTTGATCTGGGTGCCCCGTTAACCACGATGGCCGAACGCAGGCATTGCGCAGTGGGNNGGCCCATCGCGGCGACCCACGGAGCAATGCCGGAGAGAGGGCATGCCGAGCCCTAGCGAGGCACCGAGTGGTGGGGCAAAGCCTTTTGCTTACTTTTTGGCGTTTGAAAAAGTGAGTCGCCGTAAGGGCGAAACCATAAGCGGCCGTTACCGCAGGAATGGATATGTACACCCCAAGTTTTCAAACACAACCCCAACGTTTTCAACCCACCGAATCCCTGGCCAGCCGCGCGTTCTCCTTCAATATCTCGGCAAACTCCAGGGCCGGCCCCAGCAGTTGCTCACCCTTGCGCGTAAGGATGCCGTAATCCTGGGGCACCAGGTGCAACGGCGTATCCAGGGTCTTGAGCTGGCCGCTCTCGAGCAACGGATCAACCATGGCATGGGGCAGCATGCCAATCATGGGCCCACGTTGCAGCACCTGCAGGAAGGTCTGCATGGAAATGGTATCGACAGTGTTTCGCGGCATGCCCACGCCAGCCTCGGCAAACGCCAGTTCCATGCGCCCGCGAATGGGGGTACCGACCGGGTAGAGAATCCACGGCAAGTCCACCAATTGCTGCAATGTGAGGGGGCCGGCACCGGCCAGCGGATGACGGTCGTTGACCACGATGCAGAACGGTTCGGGCGCCAGCGGCTGGAAGTCATAGCGCTGCTGCTGGCCTTGATCGGTGAAACGGGCGACGGCCAGGTCGAGGTTCTTTTCCTCGAGCATTTTCATCAGGTGGTTGCTGGTTTGCTCCACCACCTCGATCGACAGCAATGGCCAGCGCTCCTTGATCTGCAAGATGGCTTCGGGTAACGCCACGGCGGTGGCGGCGAAAATACCGCCAATCCTGAGGTGGCCATGCCCTCCCTCGCGCAGGCTGCTTATCTGTTCGACGAACGAGCGCGCGTCGTTCAGGGCAATCTGCGCATAGCGCAACACATGCTCACCCAGCGCCGTGGGCGGCATGCTGCGCGGCAGGCGTTCGAACAAGGCGAAGCCGAGCAGGCTTTCGATTTCCTTGAGCATCTTGCTGATGGCCGGCTGGCTGAGATTCATCTGTTGCGCCGCCAGGTGCATGTTGCGCGTGCGCCCGAGGGTGTCGATCAGCTGCAAATGCCTGAATTTGAGCCATCCGCAAAAGCTGGAGAATGAAAGTTCCGACATGGCACTCCTCGCCGAGCAATAACTGTACGTTATCGAATACTGAAATTATCTCATTGGAGTTTATCGGCTGTGCGCCCTAGCGTGAAGCCTTTACGAACCAGGAAAATTGCCATGTCGCTGATGCTTACTCCCGAAAACACCCTGCCGGTCGATGGCGTGGCCGGTACCTTGATCGGCCGTGCCTGGGTGCCAGGACAAATTGCCGGACCGTCGCCGATCGTCCTGCGCGCCGACGGCGTGTTCGACCTGTCGGAGCGCTTCGCGACCTTGAGTGACTTGCTCGAATCCGATGCCCCGCTCGCGGCAGTACGCCAGACCCCCGGTGTTTTCATTGCCAGTGTTGAAGACCTGCTGGCCAACACCGGCCCCGACGCCGACCCGTCCAGGCCTTACCTGCTGGCGCCCCTGGATTTGCAGGTGATCAAGGCGGCCGGCGTGACCTTCGCCGCCAGCATGATCGAGCGTGTGATCGAGGAACAGGCCGGCGGTGACGCTGCCAAGGCCGAAGCCGTGCGCGCCACCGTGCACGGCGTGATCGGCGACAACCTGCGCTCGATCGTACCGGGCTCGGAGCAGGCCATGCGCTTGAAAGCCTTGTTGATCGAACAGGACATGTGGTCCCAATATCTGGAAGTGGGTATCGGTCCGGACGCGGAAATCTTCACCAAGGCACCGGTCCTGGCTTCTGTCGGCAGCGGCAGCAAAATCGGCATTCACCCGGGTTCGCAGTGGAACAACCCAGAACCGGAAGTGGTGCTGGCGGTGAACAGTCGCGGGCAGATTCACGGCGCCACCCTGGGCAACGACGTCAACCTGCGCGACTTCGAAGGCCGTAGCGCGCTGTTGCTCAGCAAGGCCAAGGACAATAATGCATCCTGCTCGATCGGGCCCTTCATCCGCCTGTTCGATGAGCATTTCAGCCTGGACGATGTCCGCGCCTGCGTGGTCGACCTTGAGGTGCAAGGTGAGGACGGCTACCGCATGCACGGTTCGAGTTCCATGAGCCAGATCAGCCGTGACCCGCAGGACCTGGCCGGCCAGACCCTCAACGCCAATCACCAATATCCCGATGGTTTCCTGCTGTTTCTCGGTACCCTGTTCGCCCCGACCGAAGATCGCGATCATGTCGGCAGCGGTTTCACCCACAAGCTGGGTGACCGGGTCAGTATCAGCAGCCCATTGCTTGGCGGTTTGCACAACCAGGTGACCCACAGCTCTGAGGCAACGCCCTGGACCTTTGGCGTGAGTGCCCTGCTGCGTAACCTGGCCGCCCGTGGACTGCTTGCACGCTGATGCCCCACAAGATTGTCGATTCATCCAATTACAAGAGAGAAATGAATCATGAGTGATACGCCTGGACGTCGCCTGCGCAGCGAACAATGGTTCAACGACCCTGCCCACGCCGACATGACCGCCTTGTATGTCGAACGCTACATGAACTACGGCATGACCCGTGAAGAGCTGCAATCGGGTCGCCCGATCATTGGTATCGCCCAGACTGGCAGCGACCTGACACCGTGCAACCGTCACCATCTGGAACTCGCGCAGCGGGTCAAGGCCGGCATTCGTGATGCCGGCGGTATCCCCATGGAATTCCCCGTCCACCCGATCGCCGAACAGTCTCGCCGGCCGACCGCCGCACTGGACCGTAACCTGGCCTATCTGGGGCTGGTGGAAATTCTCCACGGCTATCCACTCGATGGGGTGGTACTCACCACCGGTTGCGACAAGACCACCCCGGCCTGCCTGATGGCCGCCGCGACCACGGATCTTCCGGCCATTGTCCTGTCTGGCGGGCCGATGCTCGACGGCTACCACAAAGGTGAATTGATCGGCTCCGGCACCGTACTCTGGCATGCGCGCAACCTGATGGCCGCCGGCGAAATCGACTACGAAGGCTTCATGGAAATGACCACCGCGGCATCGCCCTCGGTGGGTCACTGCAACACCATGGGCACGGCCTTGTCGATGAACGCCCTGGCCGAAGCGCTGGGCATGTCGCTACCGGGGTGCGCGAGTATTCCGGCACCGTATCGCGAGCGCGGGCAAATGGCCTACGCCACCGGCAAGCGCATTTGCGAGCTGGTGATGCAGGATGTCCGGCCCTCGCAGATCATGACCCGTGAGGCCTTCGAAAATGCCATCGCCGTGGCCTCGGCACTGGGGGCCTCGAGCAACTGCCCTCCTCACCTGATCGCCATCGCCCGACACATGGGCGTCGAGCTGAGCCTGGACGACTGGCAACGCATTGGCGAAGACGTGCCCTTGCTGGTCAACTGCATGCCGGCAGGCAAGTACCTGGGTGAAGGTTTCCATCGCGCGGGCGGCGTACCGGCGGTGATGCATGAGCTGCAAAAAGCCGGGCGCCTGCACGAAGACTGCGCCACGGTCAGCGGCAAGAGCATCGGCGAGATCGTCAGCAGCACGCTGACCAGCAACGCCGACGTGATCTACCCCTTTGAAACGCCGCTCAAGCACCGCGCCGGTTTCATTGTGCTCAGCGGCAACTTCTTCGACAGTGCAATCATGAAGATGTCGGTGGTGGGCGAAGCCTTTCGCAAGACCTACCTGTCCGAGCCTGGCGAGGAAAACAGCTTTGAAGCGCGGGCGATCGTGTTCGAAGGGCCGGAGGATTACCACGCCCGGATCGACGACCCGGCGCTGGACATCGATGAGCGCTGCATCCTGGTCATCCGCGGTGCAGGCACCGTGGGCTACCCGGGCAGTGCCGAAGTCGTGAACATGGCGCCCCCGGCAGCGCTGATCAAGCAGGGCATCGACTCCCTGCCCTGCCTGGGCGACGGTCGCCAGAGCGGCACTTCGGCCAGCCCTTCGATCCTCAACATGTCGCCGGAGGCTGCTGTGGGAGGTGGCCTGGCGTTACTGAAAACCAACGACCGCCTGCGCGTGGACCTTAACGCGAGATCGGTGAACCTGTTGGTCGACGAAGCCGAAATGGCCCGCCGCCGCGCCGAGTGGACGCCAAACATCCCGGCCTCGCAAACCCCTTGGCAAGAGCTGTACCGGCAATTGGTAGGACAGCTGTCAACGGGCGGCTGCCTGGAGCCAGCCACCCTGCATTTGCGGGTTATCGCCCGAAGTGGTGGCGAGCCACGCCATTCGCACTGACGGCTGTTGCACAGTCCAGCTATACCGGCACCTGCCGGTATAGCGAGGCTGAGGTGACAGGTCATTTAGAAAGGTACAGTCAGTTTCACCCAGTAAGCGTCCCCCTCTGCCCTGTTCCGTACCTGGGACTCCTGCTGCCATTTAGCCGTCAGAAACCATCCCTTATCACTCGTGTATTTCACCGAAGGCCCGATAGCGAATACCTTGCCTTTATTGTTTTTTATCGTCTCGCCATCTTGTCGGTCATCCGTGGTCTGGTGGTAAATGTAACCCCCTACCCCCACGACCCAGCCATTACCCAGCCCCCAACCTACGGCGTAATCCATATGCAGCTCCTGACCTGAGCGGTAGTCGGTATCTTTATTGCGCAGGTTGAAGTCGTACATGGTCTTGGCATCTATGTTCAGTCCGTCCGGGTCGATATAGGACACCGCTAAGACAGGCTCGATCACCCAGTAGTTACGTCCGAGATTGGCCAGGTCATTCTTGTCGTACTCGCCTGTGGGGGCGATAAAGTCCAGGGCGAGGATACTGTGAAGTTTCTCGCTGTGATGAAAACCCAGCGCCGGACCAAAAATCATATCGCCCAAGCCCTGTTTGTTTTGCGATTGCCCGTTGAGCTCAACTTTCAAATCCACCAGTGGAGCGATTGCATGGAAAGCCAGGCTCCCCCCGAACACTTGCTGCTCAGTTACCCAGATCAATCGCGGTGCAATGGCGTTGGCCCGCACGCGAAAATCCACCGGCACTTTGTCGCCGCTATTGTCACGCAGTGAATCGGCTTCGTAGTGATTGACGAAGAACTGCGAATACAAGCCCGGTGGAGGCATTGCGCCGGACATATAGTTTTCGGAACCCATGGGATAAGAGGAACCACCGTTCTCGGTGGCCTGAACCCCAATACTGGTGGCGGCTAGAATACTTAAACCGGTGTGGCACAGTTGACGCGCGCAAGTCTTCTTTGCTGCTGCTTTCATGGATGATGACCTTTTGTTGTTTTTATAGTCAGCCGCAACCCTGCTGGTCGTCGGGAAACCAGCAGGATTGGCGGTTAGGTTTGCGGTGAAATCAGATCCTTTTGAACAGTGCCGATCTCGTGCTTTCGCAGGCTCCATCGGCAGCGCTATAGAAACGCTCCATGAAAATGTCACGCTCGAACAACCGACCCTGCATCAAGCAGGTGATGGCTGAATCAATCATCACAGGCGGCCCGCACAGGTACGCCTTGCGGTTGCTGAATCGTCCCTCGAAGTGCTGTTTCGCAGCGTCATGCACGTAGCCCTTGAATCCTGTCCATTCTTCGTCGTCTGCCGCCTGGCTGAGCGCAGGCACGTAGGTGAAGTTGGTAAACTCGCGCTCCAGTTCTTCAAATAACCCGCGGTTGTAGAGTTCAGCTCGATTGCGTGCACCTTGGAACAGCACAATCTGGCGGGTATCGCCGGTCTCCAATAGATCGAGAATCATCGATTGAGGGCTCGACAAACCCGAGCCGCCGGCAATGAAAATCAAATCGCCGCTTTGCGACGTACGCACGAAAAACTGGCCGTATGGTCCGGAAAGTTCTACCGCATCACCGACGTGAAGTTCATCGTGGATCATGCTCGTAGCCAGTCCGCCGTCTACACGTCGCACATGCAATTCGACTTCATCCGCCTGCCTCGGGGTATTGGCGAGCGAGAACGCCCTCGTCCCTTCAACCCCCGGCAATTGCAGGTTGATGTACTGGCCTGCCTGGAACGCCATTGGCCGGTCGAGTTTCAGGTGGACGCCTTTGATGGTGGGCGACAGGTCCACAAGCCTGGTGACAACCGCTTGATAGTCCTCGACAGGATGTCCGAGGAAGTCCGGGTCGGCGTCGATATCCGCTTCGATCACCATGTCGCTTTGAGGAATCGCACAACAGGCGAGCACCTTGCCTTCATCCCGCTCCATGTCCATCAAGGCGAATGACGATGCCGCCCCCAGGTCTGCCTCACCTTCGAGCACCTGGACCTTGCAGGTGGCGCAGGTACCGTGGCCGCAGGCGAATGGCAGCCAGACACCCTGGCGCAAGGCTGCCTGCAGGATGGTCTGGCCCTCCTCCACCTCGATTTGCTCGCCAGTGGGTTCGATGGTTACTTGGTAGCTCATGGCCGGTTCCTCAGTTGAAAGTGCCGGCAATGCCGTTTAAGCCTGGCGTATTCATATGCAGCAGGCTTTTATGGTCTATGCCGTTATCGATCAGGCTGGCCGCGTAGTCCGGGGTGAAAGGCTGATCGTTCAATCGCCACAGCGCTTGGCTGAAGTCGACGCGAGGGGCGTCCGGGTGTTGCGCAATGGACGATTTCACCACCTGCTCGATGAACGCCCCGAACGGCATGGTCGGTGGCAATGGAAAGGTGAACGGCGCGCAGAACATCAGGTGTTTTTCCCAGCACAGGTACACCAGCTGCAGGCCATTGAAGTTGTCCTGGCTATCCAGGGGGTGGGCGCTGTAGGCGCCAATAGCAGTCACGGGCATGATGTTGTCCTTATTCTTGTCAGGTATCAGGAAGCGGGCGCGGGCACCCGCTCATCGCACAGCGCCAAGGCTCAACCGGTCTTGAGCAGATCCGGGTCGACGGGGGTCGCTGGCGCGCTGTTTCGATCGTTCGGGTGCCAGTCCTGCCAGCGTCGATGCTCAGCGGAGCCCAGGTACTCGAAGTTGTCCTCGCCGGAATTGATGTTGTAGTAATCGCGTACAACCCCCTCGACATCGCCAGCCCCACAGTTGCCCTGGAGGATCTGGTGCACCGGCAACCAGGCCTGGATGTATTTGGTGGGTTCGTACTCGAAAATGTCGCAGCAACCCTGGGAGCAGAAGTGATAACGCTCGCCCTCATGCGTGGCGCTGCGATGGCTCAAGGTCGTGAGCTCATCAGGTTCGGTAAACGACAGCGGAATCTGGCAGATCTGGCAGAGCATCGGCAGCGTCGGGTTGTAGAAGCGTTCGCCCTTCTCTTGCAGCGCACGCCAGTGTTCGAAGCGTGGGCGGTAGATCTTGTCGAAGGTGTCTGGGTATTTGGAAGACAGCCAATCCAACTCTTCGTCGGTCGGCATCCAGGTGTGGAAGTTGGTCGCCTGGCTGTACTGATAGAAGATCGACCAGGCCTGGTGGCTGATGTGATCCTTACCGATGTTGGCTTCTTCGACATGCTTTGGAGGACGGATGCCATAACGCTCCAGGTCCTTGAACAGTGCACCGCCGGCCTCTTCGAAGTACACGCCCCAGGCTTCGGACCAGGACATGACTTTGTTCGGCAGCATGTAGTCCATCATCATGCCGACCAGCGTCAGCAGGCGGTACCCGCGCCAGAACCACTTGTCGATCCAGCGCTGGATGATTGGCACGTTGTCCTCGTGCTGCTCCAGCAGGAACTTGATCACTTCAAGACCCAGGGTCATGTGCCGGGCTTCGTCGGACTGTGCGGAGAACCCGAAGGTGACCGTGGCCATGTCACCGTTGAACGCAGCACCGGACATGAACGGTACGAACAGCAGGTTGGTCAGCACGTACTCGAAGGAGAACGAGATCGCGGTCAGGAACTCGAACGGGCCCGCCGTGCGTGCGTCTTCGAAGAACGATTTGGGTACCGAGAGGAACCACACGCGGTCATGCATATGGGCAAAATCATGCAGGCCATTGAAGTGCTTGTTGTAGTGACTCATGGCGTGAATCTGAGTCTGTACGTGACGCAGTTCGTCGATAGCCTGCATCTGGCAAGCGATGCGTGCACCGGCGCCGCTGAACTGCCGACCAACCCGTGCGAACCCCTGGTAGGCCTGGTACTCCAGGGGCGTAACGCCCGACAGGAACAATTTCAGCGCATTGACATAACGGGCGTCTGACAGCGTGGTGTGGCCGTTGTTTTGCGAGAACGCATCGAAGATCGCGTAGAGCTTTTTCTCTTTTTCAGCCTGGTACTTCCAGTAGGTGTCCATGGTCAGGCGGAACGGGTCTTCCCACTTATCCCAGTCGGTAATCTTGATCCCTTCGAAACGCTCGTGTGGATAGATGTCTTCATGGGTCTGGTAGCTGGGTTCCCAGTCCAGGTCACGAGTCATGCAGCGATATTTTTCTTTGGCATTGAGGCGTTTTTTCACGGCCATGATGGCTCTCCCAGATTCTTGTTATCGAACAAACGCTAACGTCGCGATGGCAGCGTTCAGCTGTTCCAGTGCAGGGAAAAACTGTCGTCCTCTTCCTCGACGTTTCCGCCCAGGGTGATCACGTACATCAGCATTTCCTGGATATCCCATGGGGTACCTGTGATCTGCTCTATGGTTTCGCGATGAATTTCCAGGCGATTACTGGCCTCGATGCGGATCATCGATGGCTGATGCTGGACAACCGCGTGGGGGTTGTCGGCCCTGATTGCTTCCACGATCGAGCGTGCGTAATCCGTGTCTTGCAGGTTGATGTAGACGAGGGAAGTCATGCGGCAGCTCCTGTCAGGCCAATTTTTTTCAGGCGCGCGGTGAACTCTGTATGTACTTCGTCGAGTGCAGCGGCACCGAGACCCTTGGCTGCCAATGGGGCCAGGGCTTCAAGCGAGCGCTGGCTCCAGCGATCGATCCAGCCTTGCACCATCGATTTGTTTTCAGGGCTTTCGTTGATGACCGTCTTGAGCAGAGCGTCCACCCAGCGTTGACTTTCGGCAAACCACAGGCGCATGAACTCGGTCAGCATGCCGACCTGGCCAGCCCCATTGGCCGACAGATGCTCGTCGAGCTTGTGGAACATCAGTGGGTAAACCAGACCATCGCTGACGACGTTCTGCGCCACGGTCAATTCGAACCAGTCACGTATGACCAGGGTGTCTTCGACGTAGCGGCGCATGCCTTGCCAGGCAGCATCGTTCAGCCACAGCTGTTTGGCTTGCGCGAGAAGCAGGACATCGCCGTCATCGAGCATCAAGCCGATGCGCGAAAGGTATTGGGCAATGCCCAGTCGATCCATGGCCTGGAACATATGCATCTGCGTGACGCTGGTGCCGAAGCCATCGGCGGCGATGTTGCTGTTGTTCATGTTGGCGCCCAGCTCCGCATGGCGCAGAGGCAGCAACAGCGTATTGATCAGCTGGATATTCTCCGGTGACAAACCGCCGAGCATGTCGCGCTTTTCACAGAAGGCGTAATCGTGCTCGGCGTTTTCCTGCATCTTGGCCCGGGCCTGGACATAGGCACCGTAGTAGTACTGGCGCGGATCGCTGACGGCATACCAGTCGGCCATGACCACAGCGGTACGCGTGGCATCGTTGAGCAATTTGTCGGGCTGCCACAGCGGCCGGTAATGAAAGTTGGTCGCCGACTCCAGGTCGAAACTGGCTTCCTGATAACGGCTGGCAACCTTGTCGCCAAAACGGCGACGCGTATGGCTGAAGGTGTTGCGGATCGTCTCGACAGTCGTCGTCTTGATCTCGACACTCATGGAGTGGTCTCCTGTAGTTGTTGTTTTAGGTGGTGGGCGGCTTATTCAACGTCGCGGGTTTCGCCGTAACGCCACTTGCGTGCATCGGCGTCCAGGGCGTCGGACATTCGCGCGTCCATGTGTTGCACATGGTTGTTCTCGCAGAACTGCTTGAACGCTGGATGCGGCAGCACCAGCTCGACAAACAGCTCCGGGTAGCCGATTGCGAAATCGAATTCGACGAAGGCATCTTCTGGCTTGCTGCGCACGCGGATGTAGCGCGGCATTTGATCGAACGTGCTACCAGGTGGGTTCATGCTCGGGTGCTCCCCTGTTGTTATGGAGAGGGACAGAGCAACAACGGTGCCAGCCCAACCTGCGAGAAATGAACAGATGAGTAAAAACGTTATAAAACAAAAGTTTAAGATGTTCTTTAGCGTTCCATTGCTTAGGCTTGAGGTTATTTTTGAGGGACTGCCGATTTCCACGATTTGATCATTTGATCACTCTGCACCTCTGCGATTTGAGCAAATAACCAATCGGCGCTAGTCATGTCCAACAAGTGCAGGGTTATCCTTAACCCTGTGATCAAGCGCTCTGGAGGTGACTTCCAGGCAGGTTCCAGGACGCTCTGGAACTGAATTTTTTTGCGGAACGCAAGTTGCAAGAGTTCGGCTTCTGGCCCCCCCCTACGCCCCAGCCAAGGCAAAGGGGCCGAATAATCCCCACCAACAAAAAAGACTTAGGGGTGCGTGTGCATGACCATGAAATACCGAGCCTCGGAGCACTCAGTGCTGCTCAAGGACCTGACCGATCGCATTCACTTCCTCGGCAGTGAAGGCAAAATCTGGCTTGATGAACAGCGGATGCTGCTGATGCAGGCCTCATCGATGGCGTCCTTCCGTCGGGAGCTGATCGAGACGATTGGCGAAGAGCGTGCGAAGGGTTTTTTCCTTCGACTGGGCTACCAGTCCGGACTGAAAGATGCCGAATTGGCCCGCAAACTGCGCCCCAACAGCAGTGACATCGACATGTTCCTGATAGGCCCTCAGCTGCATTCGCTCAAGGGCATGGTCAAGGTGCGTCCGATCGTCATGGACATTGATATCGAGGCAGGAACCTTCTACGCCGATATCGAATGGATCGACTCGTTCGAGGTCGAGAACCACCAGGGCGAGCAACTGCATTCCGAACAACCCATCTGCTGGACCTTGCTCGGGTACGCGATCAGCTATTCGTCATTTTTCATCGGCCGCCAGATCATCTACAAGGAAGTCAGCTGCCGCGGCTGTGGCGACAGCGTGTGTCGCATCATCGGCAAGCCCGCTGAAGAGTGGGAGGACGCCGATACATTCATGCGCTACTTCCAGAGTGATCCAATCATCGATGAGTTGCGCACCCTGCAGCTTCAAGTCGACAACATGAATCAACGCCTGCAGCTGCGTGCCGGTCAGTTTTACGGGATTGGTCAATCAGCCAATTACCGCAAGACCTGCGATCTGATCGACAAGGTCGCGCCCGGGAAAGCATCCGTGTTGCTTCTGGGTGAAACGGGCGTCGGCAAGGAAGTCATCGCCCGTAGCCTGCATTTGCGCAGTGAGCGTGCGGGAGGCCCTTTCATTGCCTTGAACTGCGCAGCCATCAGCCCTGACCTGATAGAAGCTGAGCTGTTTGGCGTTGAAAGAGGTGCTTATACCGGTGCACAACAATCGCGTATGGGCCGTTTCGAGCGGGCACATGGGGGCACGCTGTTTCTCGATGAAATTATCGAGCTCACGCCACGTGCCCAGGCGAGTTTGTTGCGGGTGCTGCAGGAGGGTGAGCTCGAACGGGTGGGCGATAGCCAGACTCGACGTGTCGACGTACGTGTGATCGGAGCGACGCACGAAGACCTTGGCCAGGCGGTAAAGGATGGCAGATTTCGAGCCGACCTCTACTACCGCCTGAATGTTTATCCGGTTCGAATTCCGGCACTGCGCGATCGTCGCGAAGACATCCCGCTCCTGATTGAGCACTTCCTGGAAAAGTTGCACCTGAGCTACGAAAAAAAGACCCTCGGGCTGTCTGATCGGGCCAACGAGGCGTGCCTGCGCTATGACTGGCCGGGCAATATTCGTGAGCTGGAAAACCTGATAGAGCGTGGTGTGATCATCACCGACAACAACAAAACCATCTCGGTGGAGGCGCTCTTCCCGCACCTGTCGGTAGAAGCACTCAGCATCGGGCTGTCGAGCGATGGCAATCTGGTCAGCCAGAAACTTGAGCCTGCAGACGATTGGGTGGACAGGCTCCTCGACCTGGGGGTGAGCCTGGATGATGTGGAACAACAACTGCTACAGGGTGCCATGGATCGAGCGAATCAGAACGTATCGGAAGCCGCCCGGCTGCTTGGCATAACGCGCCCGGCGCTGGCCTATCGATTGAAGAAGCTGACCGAGGGTTAAGCATCAAGCTGAGGTTCGTACTTCGAAACGGAGCACTGCGAGTACGATACCTCAGCCCTTTCCATACGTTCGTGGATCTGCCCTTCGATGGTGGCGTCGATTTACTTACCGGTGTTGCGCAGCTTTTTTCGTGCTCAACTCGATATCTGTTCTTTCGCCCACTTGCGAGCCACGTCCGACAATTGGATACGGGCTCTTTGCAACGCTTTTTCACGTTCTTCGGTTGCTGCAAATTGCGTAGGTTGTGCATTGACGAATTCAGGGTTTTGAATACCTATGAAGCCGAATGCCGCTTTGAGGGATGGGGTCAGTGCATCCATATCCGACAGCGGCATTCCCGCACGCATGTCGGTGCCTCGGGTCGTGATGAACAGGGTTTTCTGTTGGGTCAATAGACCGATGTATTGACCTGAACTGCCGACGACGTAAGTCAATTCGGCTCGAATGATGTTGTCTATGAACGCTTTGAAAACCGAAGGGTAAGAGAAGTTATGCATGGGCATGGCGAACAGGAAGGCATCGGCATCCAGCACCCGTTGACATAACGCTGTGGACGCAGCCAGGGCCTGCTCCATCGCGGCCGTGCGCTGCACACTAGGCGTGTACGCGGCGATGGTGAACGATTCGTCGATGTGCGCTGGCGGATTTTGCGCCAGATCCAGGTAATCGATATCGAGCGCTACCTTTTGCTCGCGCAGGCACGCTACAAAGTGGCGGGCTAGCGCTCGCGAATTGGAACGCTCGCTTTTTGGACTGGCATCGACGTGCAGCAGCTTCATGTACGCACTCCTCTGGTTAGCAGTATTTTCATGAAGCGTCCTGTCAGGTGCTCGGTTTCTGCCGAAAACTGACGGCAAGGCGGTTCCAGCTGCTGATGGCGTTTATCGCCATGGTCAGGTCGACCATCTCTGCCTCGGTAAATTCGGCCCGCAACGCTTCGTACACTTCGTCTGATACGTCACTGCCGGTCAATTGGGTGAGTGCTTCTGTCCAGGCAAGGGCGGCTTTTTCACGGGGGCTGAAGAAGTCACTACTACGCCACACGGAAATCGAAAACAAGCGACGGTCAGACTCGCCCAGTCGGCGCGCGTCGATCGAATGCATGTCGGTGCAAAACGCACAGTGGTTAAGTTGCGAGGCGCGAATTTTGATCAGATGCATTAGAGGTTCTTCAATACTCAAATGGCTGGTCATGGCCTCCAGGGTGATCATCGCTTTCATCGCCCGGGGTGACGCTGCGTAGTAATCCAGTCGAGGTTCCATCAGGTGGCTCCATCTCAGTTGTGTCAAGAATGTAGGGTGTCCTGCAAGCGCAGGCCACCGCCAATATTCAGAAAAAAAAGCAGGCCATTGACCTGCTGATCTTCGCCTTCATCCCATCCACCTTCCGGCGCCTTGATTAAATCGACATCTGTTTTACCCATGAAAAAATTGGTCAGTAACTTTCTTTGAACATTGGATGTTTAACGGACGTTTTCATTTGAATAGCCTGAAACCTCAAGCCACATGCCGTGGCTCTACCTGGAAGGCATTCCCATGAAGAAGCTGATCGTCGCATGTACTTTGTTGTTGTCCGCATTGAGTTCCATGGCCTTCGCCGAAGGCGGCGCCGATAGAGTATTCGAGAGAAATGAAGTTCGCGTACAACAAGCGCTTGCCGCGCAAGAAAAAACAAAAAACGACAACCAGAATACCGCGAAGTCTGATGTCGAGCCCAACGCTAAAAGCAGCTAGCTATAATTGATCCAATGGTTCCAGGCTGTGGTGTGCAGCTCTCGTGGGATATCAAGAGAGCTGCGTTTCAATCAATACTGCGTGAGCTGATCGCAATGGAACTACATGTTGTCATCAATGGCCGTAAAGATCTGGCGGGTCAGTTGTATAAACAACTGCGTGAAGCGATCGAAAGCGGCCGATTGGCAGCAGGCATGCAGTTGCCGCCGACACGGCTGCTTGCAGAGCAGCTAGGCATTTCACGCAAGACCATTTCTGACATCTACGCCCAACTGACCTACGAAAGCTTCCTGATTGGCCGGGTCGGCAAGGGCACCTATGTCAATGCGCGCCCTTCGAAGACTTTGCGTAAGCAAAATGCCTGCGAGCTCGCCAGCGCCGACAGGATCGATGCTTGGCGAGCACTCCAGTCTCCCCTGCCTGATCCAACTCTCACAGGAACCGTGAAACGTGAGTTTGTCGGCGGGGCAACCAGCAAAGGCCAGTTTCCCCATGATGAATGGCGCCGGTGCGTTCAATACGCCTTGCGCCAAATGCAACGCTCCATCGGCTTCTACAGCCATTGCGAAGGACTGCCCGTGCTGCGAAGCGCAATTTCCCAGCATATCGCCTTCTGCAGAGGGGTGGTTTGTCAGGACAACGACGTGGTTGTCTGCAACGGAACACAGCAAGCCTTGGACATGATATCTCGCGTGGTTCTTGAGAAAGGCAGCGTTGTAGCCGTTGAGGATCCAGGCTACCCGCCTGCCAGATTGTTGTTCGCTTCGCACGGCGCGACGGTTGTTGGAGTACCCGTAGACCAGGAAGGTATGCGCGTAGAGCTCATTCCGGACCATACCCGGTTGATTTACGTCACGCCGGCTCATCAGTTTCCGCTGGGTATGCCAATGAGCCTTGCGCGACGTACCGCGCTTTTGCATCGCGCTGAAGCGCTTGGCGCCATCATTATTGAAGACGATTACGACAGCGAATTCAGGTACGAAGGGCTCCCTACCGATTCCCTGCAAAGCATGGATGAGCGTGGAATCGTTGCGTTTGTGGGAACGTTTTCAAAGACCCTGCTTCCAGAGCTTCGACTTGGCTACGCAGTACTTCCGCCCGCGATTCTGGAAGCTGTGATGAAGGCCAAGCAATTCATGGATTGGCACACTTCAACGTTGCCACAGTGGGCCTTGGCCAGGTTTATGTCCGACGGCGAATTGCAAAAGCATATTCGTCGATGCCATGGCATTTATGCCGGGCGCCGTGAACGCATTTTGAGCCGCCTCAATGGCGATTTATCTCCCTGGCTTGAGGCCATTCACACAACGGCCGGATTTCACATCGCGGCGCTTTTCAAACATCCGATCGATCTCAAGCTGCTGATTGAGTTGTCCAGGAAGGTCGAGGTAGGTTTGTACTCAATTGAGGGGTTTTATTATCAACAAGCCCCAAAAAATGGTTTGTTGATGGGGTTCGGCTCCATCGAGACGCTTGATATTGATCCTGCGCTCGATCGCTTGCGTGACATCCTTCTACAAATCGATGAAAGGTGATTTGTCCTGAGAACTACTTGCCGACCTGGAACATTCGTGGGTCGTACATGAAATCGTAAACCTCAACCACTTTGATCTGGCTCGCCGCGTGGTGATTTGGGTTAATCACAATGTTGCGTTCCAATGGCAAAATGGCAGAGGGAACGATCAAGCCCAGGTGAGTGTTGGATTTCAGCCAGGCGGTACCGAAGTCCATGCTTGGGCGGTCGGCAGGCAGACTCGCCCACCCATCAGGTAGCTTCAGCGCTTCAACTTCCAGGTACAGCGAGACCTCGGCAGGCAGCTCAAAACAGGTGATTTTCAATGGGAAGGTCGGCTCGCCAACCGCATGCACGAAGGTTTCCAGGCAACAGATGGCCGGTGTCATGCCCATGTATACGGCAGGCACGTCCTGATCGTTCCATCGCCCACCCTCGATTGCCGCGCCCTTGCCGGACAGGTCGGTCGCTCGCTTCTCCTTCGCTATTCGCCACACCCGCATCAAGCGACCCCGCCCCACTCTAATGCGTGCAGGACACGGCGAACTTGCTTGGCACCGATTTCAGTTTCGCAGAGCAGAATCGGTGCATTGTTACCAAGGGCTTTGTTCGGCTTCGACAACCATTGCGCAGCTGCAACCCGGTCCTCGAAGACCTCTTCAGCCTGTAGGGAAACGGAAGCAATGCGATCCAGGCGCTCGGACGCAACGGTATCAAGGGATTGATGCTCCCGCACACGCCGCTCAAGTGTGGAGATCGACGCATTGAGTAGAAGCGCCAAACCGGGATCTTGCAGGTTGAAGGTGTGGCGCATGGCCAGGAAGAGATGGGCAGGAAATCCGCTCTTGATCTGGCGCAGTCGTTCTGATTCGTTGAGTGAGTATCGGCAGGCGCTGAAAGCCCAAAACTCGTTGGCGCCTACGCTACGTAACGCTTCTTTCTGTTTCTCGTGGCGCCTCTCCACTGCTGAAGTGCTCATCATGCCTCCGTCACTTGAAGGATTTATTCCGTCAAATGAAGTATAGGCGGCGTCGGCGCGAAATGGCACTACCTTTCGGCAGAGTGGTGCCACCAGCCCTCATGGCTTCCTTTGTCGTTGATCCTCTGGATGTACGGTCATGAGTGCATTGGCCGGCATCCCACGAGTCCGACTTCAAGAATAAAGGGCCCAATCAGATGAATTTCATACATTGGACTTCTTCTTTTTTTATTTATTGGATGTCGAGCTTTATCACTCAGCGCACTAACCTGCCCATGTGTCTAGTGCGCAATGTATCCAAGACCCCTTTATGGCCGTGCACCGTATCTATTTTGCGTGGAGCAATAAACCATGTTTATAGCAGCAACCAACACGGTAACCATTCATGCTGCCCCTGGCCAGGTAGAGGCTGTCGGCCTCATGCTACGGGAAATGATAGGTTCCCTGCGCGACTCCTCAGGCTGTCTCTCATACTCAGCGGTACAAAGCCATTGCAACTCCAACCTCTGGATTGTTACCGGGCACTGGCTGACCCCGTCAGATATGGAGAATCACTTCCATAATCCAGCGCAGGAAAAATATGCTGCTTTTTTGAACTGTGAATCTGTTCGAAGTATTGAGTTCAACTGTCAGTTGTTTGCCTGATAGAAAAGCCCGGCCAGCCGTAGATGGATAATTCCCCGGACAGCGTTTTCACCAGACCGGCAAAGGGCCGCCCCCACTTGTCGAGGGGGATCGACCTGTCACGCACGGTTCTCTAACGCATCAGTCGGCCAGCCGGCGCAACGCCTCCCGCACCCCTTCAGGCATGGCGACCGAGACGTTGCTCGCGCGATCCACGTACACATAGACGACATAGCCCAGCGCGGACACCTCCGGCTCCTCGTTGCGGAAAATGCCCAGCTCGTAACGCGCACTGCTGTTGCCCAGATGGCTGATGCGCAACCCCACCGTCACCACGTCGGGAAAGGTGATGGGTGAAAAGAAGGTGCAGCTCGACTCGACGATCAGGCCGATGACCGGGCTGCTGTCGATGTCCAGGGTGCCCTGCTCCACCAGGAAATGACTGATCGCCGAATCGAAGAACGAGTAGTAGACAATGTTCTGCACATGACCATAGGAGTCGTGGTCTCCCCAGCGTGTGCCGAGGGTGTAGAAGCGCCGGAAGTCTTCGCGTCGGGGACGGTAGGCCTTGCTGCTCATAGCACCTCCCGGTAAATGGCCACGACGTCGGCCAGGCTGACCGTGCGCGGGTTGTTGCCGAGCAGGCGCGCTTGCTTCATCGCATCCTCGGCCAGGCCCTGGATATCGGCCTCGCCGATGCCCACGTCGCGCAAACGGGTTGGCAGTTTCAGCTCACCGGCCAGGCCCCCCAGATGATCGGCCAGGGCGAGTGCTCTCTGGTGTTCGCTACCCGTCACGTTCGGCAGCACGATCCCGGCCAGTTGCGCGTAGAGCGGCGCTGCCGCCTCCAGGTTGAAACGCATCACTGCACCCAGCACCAGCGCGTTGGACACCCCGTGCGGCACATGGAAACGTGCGCCGATCGGGTAGGCCAAGGCGTGCACCGCAGCCACCGGCGAATTGGCAAAGGCCATGCCGGCCAGGCACGCACCCAGCAACATGTTTTCCCGGGCGACCAGGTCCGCTCCCTCGTGGCAGGCTTGATGCAGGCTACCGCAGAGCAGGCGCAAGGCATCCTTGGCGAGGCAGTCGGAAAGCGGATTCTTCAGGTGACGGCTGGTGTAGGCCTCAACCGCATGGACCATGGCATCAATACCGGTCGCGGCAGTGATAGGCGCTGGCAATCCCAACGTCAGCTCGGCATCCAGTACCGCCAGATCCGGCAACAGGGTTGGCGAGATCACGACGTTCTTCTCACCGGCACCGGTGGTGACTACCGAGACGGCGGTCACCTCGGAGCCGGTACCGGCAGTGGTGGGCACCAGGATCAGCGGCAGGCGTGCGCCCTTGCTCTGGTTGATGCCATAGATCTGCGTCAACGCCTCACCGCTGCGCAACAGCAACGCAGCCAGCTTGGCGGCATCCAGCGAACTGCCGCCGCCGAATCCCACCACGCAATCGGCGCCACATTCTTTGCCCGCTTCAACCGCCGCGAGGATCACCGACTCCGGCGGATCGGCCAGTACTTCGGCAAATACCCGCACCGGCACGCCCGCTGCAGCAAAACCGCTCAGCACCGGGTCGAGCAACCCGGCGGCCATGACGCCCGCGTCGGTCACCAGCAGCACGGAGCTGGCCCCCAGGTTCAGCACCTGGGGGGCAAGACGGGTGGCGGCACCACGCTCGATGATGATCGAACGGGTGGTATTGAAGGCCATCGATAGCATCGCAAGGGTTCTCCAGGTATTGGTTTTGACGACCTCCGCTTCTCTGGCGTGAGGCTCCAGGCCCATACCGTAGAGGCTCGACTTGACTCCTCACCCCCCTCCTTCCGAGTGGGTGTCGGCTTATCCGGAGGTGTCGCGGATACGCTTTCCGAAATAACCCAATAACCCACGTATTTTCAAAGGGTTAGACGCGCTTCATCGACCGCTGGAATCCGGAACGAACGCGCCCGCCCGATCCCCCATACTCGCCCTACGAACGACCTCGCCTACAACAACAAGTCCAAGAGGAAAACACGATGAGCAACGCTTGCGCGCCAATCAATGGTGCCGAAAGCCTGGTACGCACGCTGCTGGAAGGTGGCGTGGACACCTGCTTCGCCAATCCCGGAACCAGCGAAATGCACTTTGTCGCCGCGCTCGACCGCGTCCCCGGCATGCGCTGCGTGCTGGGACTGTTCGAAGGGGTCGTCACCGGCGCGGCGGATGGCTATGCGCGCATCGCCGGCAAGCCTGCGGCTACGCTGCTGCACTGCGGCCCCGGCCTGGCAAACGGCCTGGCCAATCTGCACAATGCGCGACGCGCGAATTCGCCGGTCCTCAACATCATCGGCGACCACGCCACCCATCATCGCCAGTACGACACGCCACTGACCGCCGACGTCGAAGGCTGGGCACGTCCGGTGTCGGTCTGGACGCGCACCGTCACCGAGGCCAGCGCAGTCGGTGCTGCCGCAGCGGCGGCGATCCAGGCAGCCTGTACCGCACCGGGCGGCGTCGCCAGCCTGATCCTGCCCTCTGATGTCAGCTGGGATGCAGGGGGCCAGGTCGTCGCGCCATTGCCGGCGATACCCGCGCCACGGGTATCCCCTGATGCGCTGCTGAAAGTCGCCTGCACCTTGCGCAGTGGCCGGCCTTGCCTGTTGCTGCTGGCCGGTCGCGCCCTGGCAGAGGATGCCATGGCCGATGCCCAGCGCATCGCGGCGGCAACAGGCGCACAGCTTTTCTGTCCGGTGCAGAACGCGCGCATACCCCGAGGGCGCGGTCGCTTCGAGATCGAGCGGATTCCCTACTTCGGTGACGCTGCCCGCGCCCGGCTCGCCGGCATCGCCAATATCATCCTGGTCGGTGCCCCGGCGCCGGCGAATTTTTTCGCCTATCCGGGCAAACCCTCGCGCCCCTATCCGGACGATGCCGCGGTCCACGTGCTGGCGCGCCCGGAAGAGGACCTGGCCGACGCCCTGCGGCGCCTGGCCGAGGAGCTGGCAGCGCCGACGCTGGCCTGTCCCCAGGCCGCTGCGCAAACTCAACTCGGCAGCGGCCCGCTGAGTTCCGCAGCGGTCGCCCAGTCACTCAGTGTCCTGCTGCCCGAACACGCCATCGTGGTCGACGAAGCCGCGACCTTCGGCCATGCGTTCTATCCGGGAACCCGGCATGCCGCACCCCATGACTGGCTGCAGAACACCGGCGGCGCCATCGGTCACGGCCTGCCGATGGCCCTCGGCGCTGCCGTCGCCGCTCCCGGTCGAAGGGTCGTTGCCCTGCAGGCCGACGGTTCCGCCATGTATACGCCGCAGGCCCTGTGGAGCATGGCCCGCGAGCGTCTCGACGTCACCGTGGTGATCCTCGCCAATCGCAAGTACGCCATTCTCCAGCTCGAACTGGCCAGCGTCGGCGCCACGGCCGGTGCGACCGCCATGAGCATGCTCGATCTTGGCAACCCGGACCTGGACTGGGTGCAGATCGCCACGGGCATGGGTGTGGAAGCGGCGCGGGCCGACACCCTGGAGCGTTTCAACGAACTGTTCGCCATGGCCAACCGCCGGCCGGGGCCGTTCCTGATCGAGCTCGTCGTGTGAAGAACCTCAAGTCTCCCAACCACCACCCTCCGCGTCGGAGCGACACATGAATGACACCCTTTCGCAGTTTCCGGATATCGCTTGCGCGCCCCCTGCCACCCGACGCGTCTACGCCAAGGTGCTGTGGCGGTTGATGCCCTTCCTGGTGCTGGCCTTCATCGTCAATGCCATCGACCGGATCAACCTGTCGTTCGCCAAGCTGCGCATGGCCGAGGACATCTTGCTGAGCGACGCCGCCTACGGCATCGGCGCGGGGATCTTCTACCTCGGCTATATCCTCTTCGAGATCCCCAGCAACCTGTACATGCAACGGGTCGGCGCGCGCCGCACCATCACCCGCATCATGCTGCTATGGGGCATGGTCACCGTGGCGACGGCCTTCGTCACCACGGCCAACCAATTGATCGCCGCACGATTCCTGCTGGGCGTGGCCGAGGCCGGGTTCTTTCCCGGGATAATCCTCTACATGACTTACTGGTTGCCGGCGTCCTTGCGCGGACGGGTCACAGCCGGGTTGTTGATGGCGGGCATGGTGGCCGGGATCATCTGCGGGCCGCTGTCCGGCGTGATCATGGCCCACCTGGATGGCTGGCTGGGCTTCAAGGACTGGCAGATGCTGTTCATCCTGACCGGCGCACCTACCCTGCTGCTGGGCCTCTTCGGCTGGTTCTGGCTGACGGATCGTCCCGAGCAGTCCAACTGGCTGACCGATGAAGAAAAGCGCCAGATTGCCCAGGACATTTGCACTGAGCCGGATGCCACAAGCAGTCACTTCGGCGGCGTGCTGCGCGAGCCTCGAATGTACATCGCCGGACTCGTCTACTTCTGCATCTACAGCGGTTCGAACACGGTGACCTACTGGATTCCGACGCTGATCCGCGGCTTCGGCCTGGAAGACCTGAAACTGATCGGCATGCTGGCCGCCCTGCCCTTTATCGTCGCGGTGTGTGCCATGTACCTGTTGGGGCGAAGTTCCGACCGGCATATGGAACGCCGCTGGCATCTGGGCCTGACCATGCTGGTGGGTGCGGGCAGCTTTGCCCTGCTCGGCCTGGTGCACGGCAATGTGGTGCTGTCGATCTTCCTCATGAGCCTGGGCTCCGCCGCAGCGCTGTCGGCCATCCCGCTGTTCTGGACGATCCCGCCGGCGTTGCTGACCAAGGCCGGCGCGGCAGGTGGCATTGCGATCATCAGCAGCCTGGGCAACCTTGCCGGCGTGCTGAGCCAAGCCGCTGTCGGGGCGATCAAGTCCGCCACCGGCAGCCTGTATTTGGCGTTCGATGTGATGGTGATCGTGATGGTGCTTGGGGCGCTGGTGTTGCTGATCGGGATACCTGCCCACTGCCTGAAGGATCGACGAGATTCCCGGGCATAACCCGATACCAGGAAACTGTAGGAGCGAGCCTGCTCGCGATGGACTCAAGAACACCGCGGGGAATCAGATTCCCCGCGTTATCGTTAACGACCATCGCGAGCAGGCTCGCTTCTACAAGGGGCCGGCGTATCGATCCATCAACTGGCCCATGCGTGCCAGGTACTCACCCCGGCCCAGGTGCAAGACATGATTGCCCGCAAACCAGTGCAGCTCGCTGCCCGGCCAGTGCTGGTGCAGCAGGCGCACATGGCGTGGCAGGGTGACCCGGTCTCCCGCGCCGCCGATGATCAGCATGCGCTCGCCATCCAGGCGCGGGGCGTAGGTCAGCGGGTTGTGCACGGCCAATAGTCCGCGCATTTCGGCCACGCCAATGCCCTGGCTGCGCATCAAGCGCGAGAGCAGTAGCCCCGTGGGTTGCCACTCAAGGAACACATCGACCGGGCTGACTGCAGGTACGATCGGGACACACCAGGCCAGGCGCTCGTCAACGGCCGCCAGCAGCGCCGCGGTGTAGCCGCCGAGGGAAATGCCCGTCACACCGATCTGCTCGACACCGCGTCCCTGCAGGTAATCGATGAACACCCGCAGGTCGTGGATCGCATGCAGCGGCGCCTCATTGAACGCCACCAGCCCACTGCCGAACAATCCCTGGCCGCTGAACCAGTTGCCGCGTTCGGCGCGCAGGCCGTGGTGCGGATAGGTGAATAGCAGGATGTCGTAGCCGCGCCGGTACAAATCGGCCAGCGACAGCGCGTGGGCATTGAGCCAGTGCGCGTCGGCGGCGAAACCATGGATGACGATCAGCGTCGGTCGCGGCCGGTCGCCATGGCACCAATGCTGGGCATGGGCGCTGGTGTTGCGCTGCATGGCTTCGAACTGCGGGCGGGCGAACGGATTGAGCGGTTTGAACGGGCTTGCGAAACGCAACTGCAGGCGGCGGATGTCCTTGCCGGGCAACTCGCGCTGGGACATGACGATGTCCTTCGGCGGCGGCAGGAATACGCGCGAGGCATCTGCGGCGCGTGCCAGCGGTTCGTAGAAATCCAGTGCCTCGAATTCGCGCTGCAAACGCCCAGGCTTGGACAGTGTCGCCAGAGCACTTGCCGCGACAGTCGTCGACAGGGCGGTGCGCATCACTCGCTCGATGGCGGCAGTGCCATGGATCTTCAAAGGGTGCCGGGCATCGAGTTCCGTGCCATCGGCCTGCCGCCAGAAGTCTGCGGACAAACGCTCCCACCAGGGACTGTGTGAATCGCCTGGCCCTTGCTCACTCACGCACCGCTCTTCAATCAACACACAAGACTCCTCTGCGTGCGAGGGTCAGCTTGCGCACCACGGCGACGCGCACAGGACCCTTCGACAGCCTCCAGAATAGAGACCGCACCAGCCAGGTGCTCCCCCCCATTTGCAGGGGTACGGGGCAATGGCAGATCGACGAACCTGCCAGGCATCGACCTTCGTCGCATTGACGGAGCCCGGACGAGCTCGTTGGACAGCTCTCGGGCAACCCACATCCACCCCCCAACGAGAGCCTCAACGATGAGCAAACTGAGCGGGCAAGACGCCCTGTTCCTGAAAGTCGATCGTCCACATGCCGCGTCGCACTGCACCATGATCTACATCTACGATCAGTCCACGGTAGAGGGGCAACGCCTGGGCTTTCGGCAGATCGTCGAGCATATCGCCGAGCGCCTCGATGTCTCGCCGGTGTTCAAGCGCAAGATCGTCCAGGTGCCCTTCGGTCTCGGCTACCCCTATTGGGCGGAAGACGACCTGTTCGACATCGACTTCCACGTTCGCCATTTCGCGCTGCCCAAACCGGGCGACTGGCGCCAGTTCTGCATCATGGTGTCGCGCATCCATGCCCGCTCCGTGGATCTTTCCCGGGCCCCGTGGGAGATGTACGTGATCGAGGGTCTCGACAACATCGAGGGCATCCCCAAGGGCAGCTTCGCCATCCTCACCAAGACCCACCATGCCGCGATGGATGGCGCTGCCGCCGCGGAACTGACCTGGGCCTTGCACGACCTGGCCGGCGCGCAGGGCAAGCCCGTTGCCGTGGTGGATAAAGCGCCCGAAGCGGCGAGTTTGCCGCTGCGATGGGGACCGCTGGACACGGTCAGCCGCATGCTGACCGACAACGTCATGGCCTCCGCTCGCATGGCCCTGCCCCTCGCCCGTGTGCTGCCCAAGCTGACCGTGGCCAGCCTGCGCAAGATGGCGCGTTCGGTACTGAGTTCCGAAGGCGGCGCACCGCGCACCCGCTTCAACAGCAACGTGATGTCCAGTCGGGTCTGGGATTCAGTCACCCTCGATCTGGGCGTCGTTAAACAGATCAAGAACCTGGTGCCCGGGGCCACGGTCAACGACGCGGTACTGGCCATGGTCGGCGGCGCGATGCGTCGCTACCTGATCGCCAAGGATGAACTGCCGGAGAAGTCGTTAGTGACCCTGGCACCGGTCAACACCCGCCAGGGCAATGAAAGCGTGGCCGCCGGCAACACCGTGTCGATGCTCACCTTCCCCCTGCGCACGGACATCGAGGACCCGATCGCCCGCCTGGAGGCGTTGCAGGCTGCTACCTCGCAGTCCAAGGCGATCCAGAATGCCGTGGGTGCGAGCGACCTGACCAACCTGCAGAAATTCGCCCCCCCGGCCACCCTGGGCCTCGCCGGCCGCCTCGCGACATTGATGGGCATGGGCGGCAAGGGCCCGGTGGTGCTGCACAATTGCATGGTGACCAACGTCCCCGGCCCCAATGTGCCGCTCTACATGCTCGGCGCCAAGCTGGTGTATTGGTGCGGTGTCGGCCCGCTGGTCGATGGCCTGTCGTTGATCTGGAACCCCACCAGCTACTGCGGAAAAATGTTCATCTCACTGACCAGCTCGCCGAACGTCGTTCCCGACCCGGACTTTCTCGCGCAGTGCCTGATGGATTCCTACGAGGAGATGAAGGGCTTGGCGAGCCAGGCACCGAAGGTTGTGAAAGGCCGGCGTGTTGGCCGAAAACCGCTTGCACAGAAGGTTGATGACAAACAGGCGCTCTAGGAGCAGCTGATCGTTCCCACGCGCAGCAAAGGAATGCATCCCGTGACGCTGCGCGTCACATGCGTAAGACTCAAGCCCACGTAGAGAGCGGAACGCAGAGCGTCCCTGGCGGCATTCCCACGCAGAGCGTGGGAACGATCAAGCCTGCTCGCGATGGCGTCAGGTCAGTCAGCCCGTTGCCGGATGTGCAATCGCCTTCGCGGGCAAGCCCGCTCCTACAGTGTTCTGTGTCGTGGCACACATTGAGTGATCCACCCTGACCCTGTGGGAGCGAGCCTGCTCGCGATGGCGTCAGGTCAGTCGCCATCAATTTCAGATCGGCCGGCGTCATCACCGGGGCGCCAATTATTGACACGCCGCGCCGCGTCGCCATCGGGGTGGTAGGCATGGCAGGTGCCGATCACCCAGTGGTCCGGCATCTTGAAATCGGGATCCGCTGCGGCGCGCTGGCGCAGGCGTTTTTGCATGACCGGGGCCAGGGTCTGGATGGCGGTGGTTGCCATCGGGCCAAGCATTTCGGTGAGATGGGTACAGCCCTTCAATCCGCCGACGCGCTCGGCAACCCGCTTCTTGAAACCGGCGCCGATGCGCAATCCCACCAGGGCCGCGTAGGCTCGGTTGACATGGCTGCACACGGGCGTCGGCGCCTGTTCGGAAACGGCTTGCAGCTGGCGGATGACCATGTTCTGGTCGATGGTCATGGTAATGCGCATGTCATGCAGCACCCCATTGGCGGGGATCGTGCCGTAGGCGAATTCGGTGTCAACGCCCTTGGTATCGAGCAGGCATCCTTCGATATCGAAAAGGCCGTCCTCGCGCTCGTAACCGGTGCAGAACACCTTGCGGGTGTGCAGCAGGCGTCGTTTGGGGTTGGCGGAAACTGGCACTGTCATGTCCTTGCACTCCTGGAGGGCGGAGCGCCGAAACGCCCCGCCCGGTTCTCAGACGTTACCCAGACCACCGCCGCAGACCAGTACCTGGCCGCTGACGTAATCCGATTCCGGGATGCAGAACAGGTACACGGCGCCGGCAGCCTCTTCGGTATTGCCCGGACGCCCCAGCGGAATCATGTTCTTCGACTGCTCGACAATCGCAGGACTGATGCCCACCTTGATCTCGCGACCTTCGATGTTGATGAAGCGCGGATCGCCTTCCACCGGCTGGGTCTGGCGGGTTTCGATATGACCGAAGGCAACGGCGTTGACGTTGACCTTCATGCGCCCCCATTCCTTGGCCAGGCACTTGGTCATGCCCAGCACGCCGGCCTTGGCCGTGGAGTAGTTGACCTGGCCCGGGTTGCCGCCAGCGGACGTCGACGCGATATTGACCACCTTACGATTGACCACGCGACCTTCAGCGGCCTCTTTCTTGGCCATGGCGCTGATGATCGGCTGGGCCGCGCGCAGGATGCGAAACGGCGCGGTGATGTGGCAGTCGATGATCGCGTACCACTGCTCATCGCTCATCTTCTGGATCACATTGTCCCAGGTGTAGCCGGCGTTGTTGACGATGATGTCGATGGCGCCGTAGTTGTCGACTGCGGTCTTGACGAAACGCTCGGCGAAATCGGCCGCGGTGACACTGCCGACACACGCGACGGCTTCACTGCCCAGGGCGCGGATTTGCGCAACCACTTCTTCAGCGGGGCCGGCGTCCAGGTCGTTGACCACGACGCGTGCGCCGTCGCTGGCCAGTTTCAGGGCGACACTGCGCCCGATGCCACGACCGGAACCGGTGACCAGAGCGACTTTGCCTTCGAGTTTTTTCATGGGGATATTCCTTGTTCTTGTGGGGTTTCAGATAAGTGCAACGGTGGCTTCGCCGAGCAGTTTCTCGTCGCCGTATTGATTGACGCAGCGAATCGCCAGGCGCGCGCGCCGTTCGCCATCGACCTCGAACAGGTCAATGACCTTGCCGTGGCACGCGGGGATGTGACCGAGTTGGGTGATGCCGGTGAATCGCACCGCCAGGCTGCGGATCTGCTGCTGCGGTACCCAGGCGGTGAGCAGGCGGCCGAGGTAGGCCACCGAGAGCATGCCGTGGGCGAAGACATCGGGCTGGCGGGACTTGCGGGCGAAATCCAGGTCGATGTGTACCTGGTTGTGATCACCCGAGGCCCCCGCGTACAACGCCAGTGTCGTGCGATTGATTGCAGGCAGTACCAGCGGCGGCAGCTCGAAGCCGACCTGCACGTCATTCAACTGAGATGAGTTCATGGCGGGCTCCTCAGCGCTGCACGAGTGACGAGCGGATATCAGCGATGTGCTGACCTTCCTGGTTGGTGACACGGGTCTGTTGCACCACGAAGGTCAGTGCCCCGCCCTTCTTCTCGTAGACATCCACCACCCGGGTATCAAAAGTGAGCACGTCGCCGGCATAGGCCAGGCCGTGATAATCGAAACCCTGCTCGGCATGCAGGATGCGCCCCAGGTCGAAGCCAAAAATGTCCTGGACGATATGGTCGCTGTCACGCCCCTCGGCTTCCAGGCACATCAGGAAACTGGGCGGCACCGGCAATGAGCGATGCCCGGCTTGGCGGGCGGCGTCTTCATCGGTGTACACCGGGTTGGTTTCGCCGATGGCCTTGGCGAAAAAGCGCAGGCGGCCCTTTTCAACGTCGCAAGTGGTCACGCCCAATGAGCGCCCGATCAGACTCTTGTCTGGCATGTCACGCAGTCCTCCGTGTGTCTTTTCAGTCAAAAAAAGGGCGCGCCCGCAACAGGCGCGCCGTGTCATCAGCCGCGGCCGAACAGCGTCACGATGCCCGCGCCGCCAAGGCCCAGGTTGTGCTGCAAGGCGTGCTGGATATTGTCCACCTGGCGCTTGTCGGCGGTGCCGCGCAGCTGATGGGTCAGCTCGTAGCATTGGGCCAGGCCGGTGGCGCCCAGCGGGTGACCTTTGGACAGCAGGCCGCCCGACGGGTTGATCACCACTTGCCCGCCGTAGGTGTTGTCGCCGTCCATGACAAATTTTTCGGCGCCGCCTTCCGGACAGAAACCCAGGCCTTCATAGGTCAGCAGTTCGTTGTGGGCGAAGCAGTCGTGCAGCTCGCAGATGCGGATGTCTTCCGGGCCGACGCCGGCCTTCTCGTACACCTCGGTCGACGCCTGACGGGTCATGCCAACGCCGACGATGCTGATCAGCGACGGCGGCTCGAACGCTTGCGGCTGGTCGGTGACCAGGGACTGGGCCAGGATGCACACATCGGTGCGCAAGCCGTGTTGCCGGGCGAAGCGCTCAGACACGAGGATGGTCGCCGCACCGCCGCAGGTCGGTGGGCATGCCATCAGGCGGGTCATCACGCCCGGGAAAATCACCTGGTCGGCCATGACTTCTTCGGTTGTCACTACCTTCTTGAACACCGACAACGGGTTGTTCGCGCCATGGCGACTGGCCTTGGCGCGAATGGCGGCGAAGGTCTCCATCTTCGTGCCGTATTTCTCCATGTGCTCTTTGCCCGCGCCACCGAAGAATTTCAGGGCGTCCGGCATTTCACGGCCTTCCGGGAAGATCGCGTCGGCCACTTCATGGCCCTTGCCGTAGGTGATCGGACGGTCAAGCCAATGGGATTTCAGGGCGCCGGGTTGCATCTGCTCGAAGCCAAACGCCAGGGCGCAATCCACGGCGCCGCTTTCCACGGCCTGGCGCGCCAGGTAGAGCGCCGAAGAGCCGCTGCCGCAGTTGTTGTTGACGTTGATCACCGGAATTCCGGTCAGGCCCACCTCGTAGAGCGCCGACTGGCCGCTGGTGGAGTCGCCGTACACATAACCGGCATACGCCTGCTGCACCTTGCGGTAGTCCAGGCCGGCATCCTGCAGTGCCTGGCGAATGGCTTGCGCGCCCATTTCGATGTAGGTACCGCTCTGGCCGGGCTTGGCAAACGGGATCATGCCGACACCGGCAACAATTACTTTCTGGGACATCACTTTCTCCAAGGTCAGTTATCAGGCCTGTGCCGCACGCCCCAGCCTGGAGCGAGCGCAGCAAACCGTCGACCGATGGTCACGTACACCGCACGGCCCCATACCCCCTCCGGTGGAGGGGGCTTCGCAGCCATGCGCAAGGCCATCGGGGGGCGCGACCAATGGAGGGGGATCCCCCCCCACTCGAGGGGGAGGCGCAAAAGGCGTCGGGGTTAGCGTTGCGTGGCGGTACACCAGAACAACAAGATCAGAGGGGTAACCAACACGTGACTTTCGCAAGACATAAGAGCGCCCGACGCCAGTGGTCCACCACCACGCTTCCCATCGAGTTTCGCCCTCACCTGCTGGCCCTGGCCGTGGGCCTTGGGTCGTGCGCCGGTGCCAACGCCGTCGACTTCCAGATCGGCGAAATCGAAGGTCAGTTCGATTCATCCCTTTCCATCGGTGCCAGTTGGGCCGTACGCGGGCCGGACCCCAAGTTCATCAACGCCGCCAACACCCTTGGCCTTCGCGGTGAATCGGCCACCCGCACGGCGGATGACAACCGGCAGAACTTCAAGAAGGGTGAAACCTTCTCGAAGATCTTCAAGGGCGTGCATGACCTTGAATTGAAGTACGGCGACAGCGGCGTCTTCGTGCGCGGCAAGTATTGGTATGACTTCGAACTGAAGGACGAGCACCGCCGCTTCTACGATATCGACGACAGCGGCCGCGATGACCTGGCCAAGTCTTCCGGGGCCGAGTTCCTCGACGCCTTCATCTACCACAACTACAACCTGGGCGACCTGCCGGGCAACGTGCGCCTGGGTAAACAGGTGGTGAGCTGGGGCGAGAGCACCTTCATCGGCAACTCGATCAACAGCATCAACCCGGTCGACGTCGCCGCCCTGCGCCGCCCCGGTGCCGAAGTGAAGGAAGGCCTGATCCCGGTCAACATGCTCTACCTGTCCCAGGGCCTGGCGGAGAACCTCACCGTCGAGGGTTTCTACCAGATCCAGTGGGCCAATTCGGTGGTCGATAACTGCGGCACCTTCTTCGGCTCCGATCCCCTGCCCCAGGGCTGCAACGATCGCCTGGTGTTCGCCGGTCCCGACCTCGCCCCGGGCGTGGCCAGCAACACGGCGACAGCCGCGCAGATTCTCAGTGGGCGTGTGGTCGACGACGTTTATATGCCTCGCCTCAAGGACAACGACCCGCGCGACAGTGGCCAGTACGGCATTGCCTTGCGCTGGTTCGCCCCCGACCTGCACGACACCGAGTTCGGCTTCTATGCCATGAACTACCACAGCCGCAACCCTTACCTGAGCTTCAAGCAAACCACCGTCGCGCCGATCACGGCGGCTCAGGTGGGCGCCCTGCCCCCTGCCGCACGGGCGCTTGGCGTGGCCCAGAACCAGTTCGACCGGGTACGCGCCGCGCGCTACTTCGTCGATTATCCGGAGGACATCCGCCTTTACGGGCTGAGCTTCCAGACCACCCTGGGCGAGACCTCCGTCGGTGGCGAGCTGAGCTACCGCCCCAACATGCCGCTGCAGATCAACACCGCCGACCTGAACCTGGCGGCGATTCAATCCACCGATACCAATTTCACCACCCAGACCTCACCGGTCTTCACCTCCGGTGAAACCGCCCAGGCATTGGGCGGTGACTTGCCTGGCTACAAACGGATGCCGGTGATGCAGGCGCAAGTGACGGCCACGCAGTTCTTCGACCAGGTACTGGGGGCCAGCCGCCTGACCCTGGTCGGCGAAGTCGGCTACAACCGCATCAATGGCCTGGGCTCGGCCGATGGCACCGATGTCCGGTTTGGCCGCAGCCCCGTGTATGGCGCCGGTGAATTCCCCGGTACCCAGAACGCGAGCGTCTGCGCCACCGCGACCAACCCGCAGAAGGAGTGCAACAGCCACGGCTTCTACACCACCGATTCCTGGGGTTACCGGATGCGCGCCAAGCTGGACTACACCAACGTCATCGCCGGCATCAACCTCTCGCCGAACCTGGCCTGGTCCCATGACGTGGACGGCTGGGGCCCGAACTTCGAGGAAGGCGCCAAGGCTGTCAGCGTCGGCGTGGATGCCGACTACCTCTCCACCTACACCGCAAGCCTGAGCTACACGGACTTCTTTGGCGGCCAATTCAATACCACCACCGACCGGGACTTCGTCTCGCTCAGCTTCGGCGTCAACTTCTGAGCCGCAACAGACAGAGGGTACATCCATGAAAGCAAGCAAGATCATCACCTGCGCAGGCCTGGCGCTCTCCCTGCTGGCCAGCGGCGTCATGGCCGCGGTCAACGAACAGGAAGCGGCACAACTGGGCACGACCCTGACGCCACTGGGCGCGCAGAAGGAAGGCAGCGCCGACAAGAGCATTCCCGCCTGGGATGGCGGCCTCAAGCCTGGCACCGCACCGGTGGACGCCAAGGGTTTCCTGGGCGACCCCTTCAAGAACGAGAAGCCGCTGTTCACCATCACCGCGGCCAATGCCCAGCAGTACAAGGACAAGCTGACACCCGGCCAGCTCGCCATGTTCCAGCGTTACCCGGACACTTACAAAATTCCGGTCTATCCCACTCACCGTACTGCCGCGGCACCTGTAGGCATCTACGCTGCCGCGAAAAAAAGCGCAGTCAATGTGCAGTTGGTCAACGAAGGCACCGGCCTGGGCAATTTCGCCGACTCGCGTTACTACGCCTTCCCGATCCCCAAGAGTGGCGTTGAGGTCTACTGGAACTTCGTAACGCGTTTTCGCGGTGAGAACGTCGAGCGCTGGTCGGTCCAGGCGGTGCCGCAGGTCAACGGTGACTACACCATCGTCGAGACGCACGACCAGAACAGCTTCCCGCAATACATGGATGGCGTGGACCTGCAGGCCGAGAAGAACATCCTCTATTACTACATTTTCGCCGTCGACGCGCCGGCGCGCCTGGCCGGCACGGTGTCAATGGCCCATGAAACCATCGACCAGGTCACCGAGCCGCGCAAGGCCTGGACCTACAACGCCGGGCAACGCCGTGTGCGCCGCGCGCCACAGCTGGCCTACGATGCGCCCGGCCTGGCCTCGGACGGCATGCGCACCTCCGACAACGCCGACATGATGAACGGCTCGCCGGACCGCTATGACTGGAAGCTGATCGGCAAGAAGGAGATGTACATTCCCTACAACAACTACAAGCTGCAGTCGCCAAGCCTCAAGTACGCGGACATCATCAAGCCTGGCCACATCAACCAGGACCTGACCCGCTACGAGCTGCATCGGGTGTGGCACGTGCAGGCGACATTGAAGTCTGGCGAACGGCATATCTACGCCAAGCGCGACATGTATTTCGATGAAGACACCTGGGTACTCTCCGAGGTGGACCATTACGATGGCCGTGGCCAACTGTGGCGCGTCGGTGAAAACTACACCTACAACAACTACGAAAAAGGCCTGAATGCACCGGCCGCCCAGGGGTTCTACGACCTGCTTGTCGGCCGCTACATCGTGGCAACCATGAGCAACGAGGCGAAAATGGCACCGCAATACGGCGCCCGCACCAAACTGGCAGACTTCACACCGGCGGCGTTGCGTAACGCGGGTATTCGCTGACCTCTAGCAACAGTGGATGAAAAGACGCCCCGCTTGCGGGGCGTTTTGCGTTTGGCACAACATCACTGGCGACTGACACGCCGCCATCGCGAGCAGGCTCGCTCCTACAGGGGATTTTTGGCCGTACACAAGTTTTGTGTCCGCTGCAGACTCACTGTGGGAGCGAGCCTGCTCGCGATGAGGCCGGCACATCCAACATCACCGGCGTCTGGCACGCCGCCATCGCGAGCAGGCTCACTCCTACAGGGGATTTGTGGCCGTGCACAGGTTTTGTATCCGCTGCAGATTCACTGTGGGAGCGAGCCTGCTCGTGATGAGGCCGGCACATCCAACATCACCGGCGTCTGACACGCCGCCATCGCGAGCAGGCTCACTCCTACAGGGGATTTGTGGCCGTGCACAGGTTTTGTATCCGCTGCAGATTCACTGTGGGAGCGAGCCTGCTCGCGATGAGGCCGGCACATCCAACATCACCGGCGTCTGGCACGCCGCCATCGCGAGCAGGCTCGCTCCTACAGGGGATTTGTGGCCGTGCACAGGTTTTGTGTCCGCTGCAGATTTACTGTAGGAGCGAGCCTGCTCGCGATGAGGCCGGCACATCCAACATCACCGGCGTCTGGCACGCCGCCATCGCGAGCAGGCTCACTCCTACAGGGGGGTTGTGGCCGTACACAGATTTTGTATCCGCTGCAGACTCACTGTGGGAGCGAGCCTGCTCGCGATGAGGCCAGCACATTCAACATCACTAGCGACTGGCACGCCGCCATCGCGAGCAGGCTCACTCCTACAGGAGGTTTGTGGCCGTGCACAGGTTTTGTATCCGCTGCAGATTCACTGTGGGAGCGAGCCTGCTCGCGATGAGGCCGGCACACCCAATATCATTGGCGACTGACACCCTGCCCCCATACTCACCAGTTAAAAAAAAGCCGACCCAAAGGTCGGCTCTCTCACGTCGCAACAAAACCCTACTCGAAAACAACCTTGCAGCGGCTGGCGCCCCACCCTTCGATCTGCCCCTGATACCGCTCCTCGATCAGGCTGCGGCGGATCTTCAGGGTCGGTGTCAGCAGCGCGTTAGTGACGGTCCAGGGCTCAGCCACCACCACCAGGCACCCCAGTTGTTCATGCGACTCGAACTGGGCATTGACCTCGGCCAGGAACACCTCAAGCTCAGTGGCAACCTTGTCACGACCCTCGGCCGTAGCGAGCGCGGCGCGGGTATCGGGGGAAACGTTGAGCAAGGCCAGCGGTTGCGCCAGGCCAACCCCAGTGACGCACGACGCCTCGACACACGGATGATTGCCCAGTTTGGCTTCGATCGGCACAGGCGCGACGTACTTGCCCTTGGCGGTCTTGAACAACTCCTTGACCCTTCCTGTAATCCGCAGGCGCCCTTGCTCATCCAGTTCGCCACGGTCACCGGTGCAGAACAAGCCGTCGCGGGTGTAGCTCTGGGCGGTCAGCTCGGGTTGCCTGTAATAGCCCAGCATCTGCGCCGGGCTCTTCACCAGGATTTCGTTGTTGTCGCCGATACGGCATTCGACCCCCGGGATCGCCGCCCCCACGTAACCGACACGCACCTGGCCCGGCAGGCTGAAGTGCGAGGTGCCGAAGTTCTCCGACATGCCATAGCCTTCCAGCAGCTCAAGGCCCAGCTCGCGATACCACTCCATCACCTTGACCGGCAAGGGCGCAGAACCGGACAGCCCGGTATGCACCTGGTCAAGCCCAAGAGCCGAGAGGATCTGCGCCTTCATCAGCTTTCCCTCCACCGGATCGGCGAAGACGGTAGCCTGCCGGGCAGGGTCGATCCGTTCGTTGATGCCCTGGTAGAACTTGCCCCACAGCCGCGGCATGGACAGGAAGATCGTCGGGCGCGCGCGGCGCAGGTCGTCGCTGAAGGTTTCCAGCCCCAGGTTGAAGAACACCCGGCAACCGCTGTACAGCGACACCGCTTCCACAACCGCCCGTTCGGCGGTATGGGCCAGGGGCAGGTAGGACAGCAGCCGATCGCTGGTGCTCGTGCCCTTGCCATTGGCGTACATGCAACCGGTCACCGCCGGTGCGGCGTACATGGCGCCGAAGCTGTGCATCACGCCCTTGGGGTCGCCGGTGCTGCCGGAGGTATAGATGATGGTGGCGAGTTCGCCTGGCACCGCTTCGACCACCGCTTGCAGTGGCGCGGTACGGGCGATGACCTGGTCCCAGGATTCACCCTGGCCGCCGCCGGACATGGGCAAATCGATCAGCGGCAAATCGGCCGGAATCGAGGCACAAACAGCGTTCCAACCCGCCGCATCACCTTCAAGACGACCGACGAACAGCAGGCGTATCTGCGCATGCTCCAGCACGTAGCGCACCGTATCGCTGTTGGCGGTGGTGTACAGCGGGACGCTGACGTGCCCGGCCATCCAGATCGCCAGGTCGGCGATGATCCAGTGGGCGGTGTTCTTGCCGTAGAGGCCAATCGAAGACTTCGCCGGCAAGCCCAGGCCCTGCAGGTGAGCGGCCATGTGCCGCGCCTGGTCGCCCACTTCGCGCCAGCTGTAGTCTTGCACGCTGCCATCGGGCAAGGGCTGGGTCAGGTAGATGGCATCTGGCGTGCTGTGCTCCCAGTGAAGGAAGCGATGCAACAGTGTCGGGTGTTTATTGTTGTTGTTCATGACAGATCCTGCATTTTTGAAGGAAGGTGTTCCACCCATTGAAATTGTTCTGTTCGTGGCCGGTTTCGGCGCCTCACCCGCGCTGGAAAAGGGTCGTGGTCACCGTGCCGTCGTTACCCACCTGATGCTGCAGGGCCAGTTGCGCATCGGCAACCTGGCGTCGGCCGGCACTGCCACGCAGTTGGTGCACAAGCTCTATGCATTGCGCCAGAGCGCTCGCCGCCGACGCTTGGCCCAATGTCAGCAGGCCCCCGCAAGGGTTGATGACCAGATTGCCGCCGTAGGTATTATCGCCGTCTTCGACCAGTTTCTCACCGTCGCCTTCGGCGCAGAAACCCAGCGCTTCATAGAGTAACAACTCGCTGACGGTGCTGAGGTCGTGCAGCTCGCAGACGGCAATTTCCTGCGGTCCCCTGCCCGCTTGCTCATACAGCTCCTGGGCGGCGGCGACGTTAACCTCATAGTTGACGCCGGCGAAGGTCGCCCCCAGATCCAGACCCTTCAATTGCTGCGGGGATACACAGGCCTGGGCGGCGACTTGAACCAACGAGCCGTTGCCGTGGCGCCTGGCAAACTCACTGGTACACAGCAATACCGCGGCCACACCGGAACTGGCCCAGGCTACCTGCGGATGGGTAAGCGGGTCGGCAATCATCTGCGCCTGCAACACCTGATCCAGCGTCAGCATGCTATCGAGCCCGGCATGCTGGCGCGCCTTGACGGCGATCATGGCAAAGGTTTCTCGTCGAGTCTGGTAGCGCGCCATGTACGCCTGCGCCGTGACGCCCAGATGCTCAAAGCCGAGAGTAGCCGCAGGCGCCCCCTCGATACCCAGCACCAGAATGCTTTCCGCCTGCCCAAGCAGGATGGCCTGGCAAGCGCGTGCGAACAACGCACTGCCATCAGCGCTACCCGGCGCAAAGTGACGCAGCGGCACCTGCCCCAGCCCCACTGCTTGCAGAGCACGCTGCAAGGCCGCGACATCCATCGCGCCCGTTACGGCATGGACCTGCGCAACATCGCGCGCGCACAAACCGGCGTCGGTGAGCGCCTGTTTTATCGTAGCGCCGATCAGCAACGGCGGATCGGGGCCCAGCGCGGCCGGGCTGAAGGGCGACATACCTACGCCAATCACATTGACGCAACGTTGCATCGTGCTCTCCTGAAATAGAAAAACTGCCGCCTCCCGTTCATGGAAGCGGCAGGTGGCCAGGCAATCAGGCCGGTACGGACTCGAACAATTCGACCGCACCATTTTTCAATACGACAACGTCACGCTCGACCGCACGCATCTCGACAATGATGCGTGTCGGCGACTCACGCCACATACGGGTTTCCAGGGTATCGCCAGGCATCACGATGGACGCGAAGCGCGCGCGCACGCTCTTGAACAGACGCGAATCGTTGCCGCAGAACGCCTTGATCACGTGGCGACCGAGGTAGCCGAAGGTGCACAGGCCATGCAGGAACGGCTTCTCGTAACCGGCCTTGGCGGCGTAGTCCGGATCGATGTGCATCGGGTTCCAGTCGCCGCACAAGCGATACAGCAGCGCCTGGTTGACTTCGGTCTGGTCCGCCAGCACCGCATCGGGTTCACGATCTGGCGCCACGTTGATCTCTTCGCTGGGCACACGTTGCAGGCCTGCACCCGGTACGCCTGGGTAGAAGCCCGTCACTTCGTTGTAGAACAGCGGCGTGCCGTGCTCGTCGGTGGTCTCGATGGCCAGGATGGTCACGGTGCTCTTGCCTTTGTCGATCGCCGACTTCAAGCGCATGCTGTGCTTGAGCTTGGCCTTGGGCGGCAATGGGCGATACATCACAGTGTACTGTTCGCCATGCAGGCCTTTGGCGAAGGGCACGTTCAGGCCTTCCAGCTGCGGCTCGCCGGACTTGGCGGCACGCAGGAACACTTCGGTCGCCGGCAACACGGCCATGGTCGGCAGTACGCGGAACTCGTCGCCGAGGAACTCGTTGACGTACTTCAATTCATCGCGGTCCAACGGGTCCTTGGCGGCGCCAACGGCCAGGGCATAGAGCGCGGCATCGTTCTGATCGTATTCGGTTTCCAGGTGGGAGACCGCGTTGGCGGCCACTTCCATGTCAACGAACGCATTGCCCCCCTTGGCGGGCGACTCCATGCGGGTAAACAGCTCCTTGAGGCCGTCGGCGCCATCGGTGTGATGAACGCTGTGCTCATCGAATTGAGTGATGCGCGACCAGTTATCGCGCACCAGTTCCGGGCTCAGGGTATTGGTGTGCAGGAACCGGCCGTGGGAACGCTCCCAACGGTATTTCGCATGGAAGCCACCACCGACCTCGAACAGACCGCCGGTGTCTGTGCATTCCTCGCTGCACAACCAACCCACCAGCGGCGCACAGTCTTCGACCTTGACCTTGTCGTGCAGCTCCTGGGGGAACAGCCCGCTGGCGATCACCATGCGTGACGCGGCGACCGGGGCAATGGTGTTGACCCGGATGTTCTTGCTTGCACCTTCGATGGCCAGCGAGTTGGCGAAGCCGATCAGGCCCGACTTGGCGGTGGAATAGTTGCACTGGCCGAAGTTGCCGAAAATGCCAGCGCCGGAGGCGGTCATGATGATGCGGCCATAGCCTTTTTCACGCATGATCGGCCACACGGCGTGGGTCAGGCGGAAGGCGCCCTTGACGTGAACGTCCTGGATCAGGTCCCACTGTTCTTCGGTCATCTTGTGGAACGAACTGTCGCGCAGGACGCCGGCGTTGTTGATCAGGATGTCGACCGTGCCGAACACTTCAAGCGCGGTGGCGACGATTTTCTCGCCCTCGGTTACCGAGTTGTAGTCGGCGACAGCCTCGCCACCCATGGCGCGGATTTGCGCAACCACTTCATCGGCCGCGGCGCTTGAACTGCCCAGGCCTTCGGTGCTCACGCCCAGGTCATTGACCACCACCTTGGCACCCCGGGAACCCAGCAGCAAGGCGTGGGCGCGTCCCAGGCCGTTGCCGGCGCCGGTGACGATGGCAACTTTGCCGTCAAAGCGAATTTCTTGAGACACGTTTGCTCTCCTATGATCGCGCTCACAACGTGCGAGCGATGATTTCTTTCATGATTTCGTTGGTACCGCCCCAGATCCGGTTGCCACGGGTATCGAGGTACAACCGGGCAATCGGGTATTCGGTCATGTAGCCATTGCCGCCATGCAGCTGCAGGCACGCATCGACCACGCGGCTGCTGAGCTCCGCGGTCCAGTACTTGGCCACCGCCGCCGCTTCGGCGGTCAGTTCGCCGCGCAGGAGCAAGGCCATGCAGCTGTCGATCCACGAGCGGCCGATCTGTATTTCGGTCTTGAGTTGCGCGAGGGTGAAACGCGAGTTCTGGAAGTCCAGCACCGGCTTGCCGAAAACCATGCGCGTACGGGTGTACTCGATGGTGTGATCCAGCGCCGCTTCCGCCTGGCACTGAAACCCGACGGCGCCGATGATCCGTTCCCACGCCAGGTCATGCATGAGCTGGTAGAAGCCCTGCCCCTGCACGCCGCCAAGCACGTTTTCCGCCGGTACGTGGCAATCGTCGAAGAACAGCATGCTGGTGTCCTGGGCGTGCAGGCCGATCTTTTCCAGCGGCTGCGATCGACTGAAGCCTTCGCGTTCTTTCTCGACGATGACCAGCGAGATGTCCTGGGCGCCCTTGCCGCTGTCGCCGGTCTTGCAGACCACCAGCGCCAGGTCGCAGGACGCGCCATTGGAGATGAATGTCTTGGAACCGTTGATGACGAGCTCGTCACCTTCGGCCCTGGCGCGGGTGCGCACCGCCTGCAGGTCCGAACCGGTATTGGGTTCGGTCATGGCGATGGCGCCCACGGCGGTACCTGCAATCATTTTCGGCAACCAGGCCTGCTTCTGCGCCTCGGTGCCGTAGTTGAGGATGTAGTTGGCCACCAGGCCGTGCACGCCGAAGCCGATCAGGCCCGAGGCGCCGGCATGCATGAATTCTTCGGCAAAGACCATGTCGAACAGGCGATCGGCACCGGGCCCGCCATATTCCTCCGGCATCGACGGCAGCAGCATTCCCAACTCGCCGGCCATGCGCCAGACCTCACGGGGCACGCATTTGTCTTTCTCCCACTGGGCATGGAACGGGTTTACTTGCTGCTCCAGGAAGCGGCGGCAGGCGCGTCGAAACTCATCGTGCTCAGTGCTGAACAAGGTACGGGGTATCAGGTATTCCATGGGGGTAGTCCTCTGCAACCTTGATCAGAGCGTGCGCCCGACCAGATCTTTCATGATGTCGTTGGCGCCGCCGGCAATACGCAGGACGCGGTGATCGAGGTAGTGACGCGCAACCGGGTACTCGAGCATGTAGCCATTGCCGCCATGCAGCTGGACGCATTCGTCCACGACCTTGGTGTAGAGGTCCGAGCACCACAATTTGGCCGAGGCTGCCGCTTCAGGGCTGAGGGTGCGGGCCAGGCATTGCTCCATGCAGCGGTCGACGTAGTTCTGCGACACCGCCAATTGCATCTTCAGGTCGGCCAATTTGAAGCGGGTGTTCTGGAAGGCGAAGATCGGCTTGCCGAATACGTTGCGGCCCTTGGTGTACTCGAGCGTGCTGTCGAGCACCGCCTCGGCGCCGGCGACGCTGCTGATGGCGATGGAGAGCCGTTCCCAGGCCAACTCCTTCATCAACTGGATGAAGCCCTGCCCCGCCACGCCGCCCAGCAGGTTTTCCCTGGGCACCCGAACGTTGTCGAAGAACAGCATGGTGGTGTCCTGGGCGTGCAGGCCGACCTTGCGCAATGGCTGGGATCGGCTGAAGCCTGCGCGGTCGGCCTCGACCAGGATCAGCGAGATGTCCTGGGCGCCTTTGCCGGTATTACCGGTCTTGGCGACGACGACCACCAGGTCGCAGTTGGTGCCGTTGGAGATGAACGTCTTGGCGCCGTTGATGACGTACTCGTCACCGTCCAGTACGGCGCGGGTCTTGACCGCTTGCAGGTCGGAGCCGGTATCGGGCTCGGTCATCGCCACCGCGCCGATGGCCTGGCCTGCCGCCATCTTCGGCAGCCAGCTGTGCTTTTGCTGTTCGCTGCCGAAATTCACCAGGTAGCCGGCGACGATGTCATGCACGCCGAAACCGATCAGGCCGGACGCTTGGCCTGCGCGGTAGATTTCCTCGGTGGCGATCATCGAGAAACGCCGATCCAGCCCCAGCCCGCCATAGGCTTCGGGCGTGGTGGCATTGAGCATGCCCAGCGCCCCGGCCCGCTCCCAGATGGACCGCGGGACCCGATGGTCTGTTTCCCACTGTTCGAGGCAGGGAGCACATTCCTGAGCCAGGAAGCGCCGCACGCTGCTGCGAAACGCCTCGTGCTCATGGTCAAACAGGCTGCGCGGTATCATCGGTGGTTCTCTCCTTCGGTCGTCAGTCGGCCACCTTTGAAGGGGCTCTGGATCGATCATAGGAGCAGGTATCGACGATACGCCCCCTCGGGGAGGGGGGGATTGAGCGCAACGCTAGCTGAACACAGGGAGAGTGGGCAGAACCGTTTTCAGGACAACGGCTTGTTAAGGCGCCCATCAAGGGCGAAAGGCTCCTGCAACACCAACTCGTACAATCCGAGAGCCAGTTGCGGGTTCATCGCTAAATTCCAGCTATGCGGCGAAACACTGGAAGGGACCAGCACAAAGGGATGCTGGCGCAACAACTCAGCACCGAACTGTTGCTGGCTGCGGCTGGGGGTACCCGGTACCAGCCAGTTGGAATTGGCAATGCTTTGAGGCTGCACCACAAAGATCTTCGACCGGTCGAGCACGAGGACCTGCGTCAGACGATGGGGCTTGCAATCCAGCGCCTCGAAACCCTTATGCACCGCCACTTCAAGAATGGCCGTAGAAGCATCCAGGGCGGCATAAACGGTGGCCATACCTTTGGGGTTCCAGCGCCCACCCACCTTTTCAGCCCCCACGCCCGAATTCCAGGTGGCGGCATGTTCAGCAGGATCAAGGCGCCAGAAATGAATCTCACCGCTCAAAGGGTCTTTAGCCATCAATAGACCCCGTACTCGATACGCGTCAGAAAGTCAGTCACCAACTCATACCCGACTGAATTTGAAATCAGGTCGATGGGTGTCTCACCATCCAGCCCCCGAGCGGGCTTGACCATCCACTGCTCGGCAAGCTCACGCGAACCCAGCACATCCGTGGCTTTTTCCAGGACCTCGGCATAATTGAGCGCGCGCGTGCTTTGCTCCGGGGTCAACGCTTCATTAGGCGTTTTCAACCGCCGCGCAAGCGTACGATCAGAGGTGCCTACGATCTTCGACAGCACACCGCTTTGCTTGTACACCGTGCTGTTTTCGATCATATCCAGCACCAACTGCAGCGGGAAACCGTGTTTAACGGCCCTGTAGATGTCCATGCGATCATCGCTGGCTTTCCCGGAAAGCAAGACCGCAACCATCGGTGGCACGCGGCTCGAGCGCGCCATTGCCACCCCCGCCGGATGCTCGCCATAAGTAAGGACATTGGCACTAACCTTAGGGGGGCGTGGCTTGACCTTTCTTTCTCGGCTGGCATCTTTGGCAACCTCATCGACTACAACATCTTTCTTCCTGGCGCTCATGGCGACCTCCGTCGCTCCGACATCTGGCATTAACTATAGTGCCAAATGGCAGAAAAGCCTAATCCAGCACAGAGGAACGCTTCGAATGTCGCGCTATGCTTTATCTGGGGGTATTCATCTGGGGGCAGCCTGAACAGGAGGAGCCAGCATGGCCACCTTGAAACTTCACCCTGCACTGGACAACGGTATCCAACCCGCCGCCGCGAACTTCAGCGGTGGCACCCTGCAATGCCTGTGCGCGAGCGACAAGGTCGAGGTCCGGATCGACGCACAAACCCTGCATAACCACGCCTGCGGCTGCAGCAAATGCTGGAAACCGCAAGGCGCGATATTCGCCGTCATCGCCGTGGTTCCCCGGGATAAGGTCAGCGTTACGGCACACGGGGAAAAGCTGGCGATTGTCGACGAAGCCGCCACCATCCAGCGTCACGCCTGCAAGCAGTGCCACGCCCATCTCTTCGGGCGCATCGAGAACAAGGAGCATCCGTTTTACGGCCTGGACTTCGTCCATACCGAGCTCTCTCCCCAGAGCGGTTGGGCGGCGCCGGGCTTTGCCGCGTTCGTGTCCTCCCTCATCGAAACCGGCACACCGCCTGCGCAAATGCCGGCTATCCGTGAGCGCCTGCGTTCGCTCGGCCTTGAGCCCTACGACTGCCTGTCCCCGGATTTGATGGATGCAATGGCCACGCATGTGGCTAAAAAGAAAGGCCTGCTGCGCGAGGCCTGATCGGTCGGTCGCCGCGGTTTCTTCACCAGGCTGCGGCCCGGATGACCACCACTCCAAAGGAGGGGGCGCGCACTACGTCGGATGCAGGCTAACTGGCCATGACCCTGAGGTCATTTCGACTGCATTCGACGGAGATCTTCATGTCCTTGCGTTTACCTTTCACACGGGCCGCGACCGCTGCCTGGCTGATGACGGCCTGTTTACAGGTGCCGGTCGCGCTTGCGCAAACCCCGGTTATCACCGACCAGGCTATCAGCGACGCCTATATCTACCTGTACAGTCGGTTGCTGGTAGCACGTCAGCAGCAGTTGGACTTCAAGGCTGGCATGCAGTGGAACACCTTGAGCCATCACCAGCCCGGCGCGGTGGATTGGCCCAACCCTAACGTGGATGTGGCTTACTCCGAAGCCTGGGTAGCGGTGGACGAGAACAGCTGTACGCTGATTTCGGTGCCCGAGATCCGTGGCCGCTACTACACCGTGCAATTTCTCAACGGCTGGGGCGAGACGCTGGCCAACATCAACGAACGTGTGTTCCCCAAGCATCCGCATGGCGAGTTCGCGGCCTGCCTGCAAGGTTCCAAGGTCAAGTTGCCTGCCAACACCCAGCGAGTCGACCTTGCGGCACGCACGGCGCGGGTCCTGGCGCGCGTCGAGCTGGGCAGCGACTGGAGCGAGGCCGAGCGCTTGCAACACGCCTTCAAGATGCGCCCGACTGGCACGCCACAATTGCCGGAGATTGCGCAGACCCTGATGTTCCCTGGGCAGCAATTGCCCGGCGTAGAGGCGTTCGATTCTGCCACCTTGGCGCTACAGGAGCCTGACCTGAACCCCGGGATGGAACCCTTGCAAGCCAAGGTCCGCGCCATCGCCGCCGCCATCGCCGATCCTTTGGAGCGGGCGCGTATCGACAAATCGATCCGCAGCCACACCTTCGCCGATCTCGCCAAGGCCGCGCCGTTGATCGGCCACGGTCGTGTCAACAATGGCTGGGGTCGCCCTTCCACCTCCGGCACCTACGGCAGCGACTACCTGACCCGTACCCTGGTGAACCATGGCGGTATCTGGGCCAACACCCAGCAAGAAGTGGTCTACTACCGAGGCGGGCTGGACGAAAACGGCAAGCCACTGGAGAGTGCACAAAGCTATTCGATGACCTTCCCCGCCGACCAGTTGCCCGCGTCGATGGTGAATTACTACTGGTCGATCACCGCCACCGACGCCAGGCACTTCCGCGTCCTGCCCAATGCGCAGAACCGCTTTGCGATCAACAGTCACTCGCCGCTGGCCTACAACAAGGACGGCTCCCTGACCCTGCACTTCGCCCCCACAAAACCGCAGGAAGTCGCCGACGGCAACTGGCTGCCCACCTCGCCGGGCCAGAACTATCGCCTGGTCTTGCGCTTCTATGGGGCCAAGGGTGGGGCGACTGCGGGTGAATATTTCCCGCCGGTGATCAAGCATTCCTGATTATCTGCCGGCAGCCACTCTGGACTTCAGGGTGGCTTGCCCATCCCCCCCTACAAGGGTTGGTTACCAAATTGAAACCGGGGATAGACTGACCCGGCGAAACCCCAGCGGGCGAAGTGAATGGCGCGTCCACGCAACGCGCCCTTTCTTCGCTGCGCTGGTGGTTCGCGCTTAAGATCCAGCAGCACTGAGCATTTTGTGGTGAGGGGATTCATCCCCGTTGGACTGCGCAGCAGGCCCTCTTTTGGGGCCGCTTCGCGACCCAACGGGGATAAATCCCCTCGCCACAAGTGGAGTGTCAGGCTAATCAGACGGCTCAATTTGATCCAACACACCCCCAGGCGACCGAGTGGGACGGACATTGGATCAACCCAGGCGGGCCTCCAGAACGACGACAATAAAGATCGTTAGAGCGAACGCAGCACCGATACAGAAAGGCAACAGAAAAGCGCGTGCCATTGAGGGGGCTGGCCTGTCCATTTCTTCGGCCAGCTCAGCCATTTCACGCTGCAACTGCTCAATGTCGGCTTGCCGGGTAGGTTGTGGGGGCATGCTGCAGGTTCCTGTATGGGCTAGCCAGGCGGATCAATCTGATCCAACACCCGATTCGCCGTGATTTCCGCGAGCATCACGCTGTTGGAAATGCCCAGCAGTGCATTGCGCGACCCACCGTCCAGATGATCGACCAACTGGTGCACCATCACATCGACCGAGGCCAGTGTCTCGACCAGATAAACCATCAGGGTTTCGCGCGTGGCTTGCGGGTCGACGGTAAACAACGTGCTGGGTGTTCGCGGCGCGGCCTTGATGTCGGCGGTCGAGGGGAAGTGGTAATCGAGGGCGCGTTCGGCGGCCTTGTTGAGTTTGTTTGAGTCGGGTTCGTAGGGGGATGCTGGATCGGTGTCCGGGGGATTGGGTGTGACCTTGAACATAAGCTAGATCCTTACATGGAGTGCCCCTCTCTCGCGACTAAACGAAAGGGAGGCAACTGTGCGCAGGTTAGTCGACCGGGGATCTAGCAAACCGGCGCGCCCGAAGGCGCCCTGCGCACAGCTACCATCGAGTGCAGGCATGGGAATACCTGACTGATAGAACCTATGCACCTCACTAAACCACCGGGCGACTAAACCCGATCACTGACAATCAGTGACCCGAACAAAGTTACCGAGCAGCCCCAAGGCGCACAAGCCGGCGGATTCTGGCGTACCCGTAGGCAACGGCGCAAGGTCTTGTAGCTTTCAGGAAGTAATCTGTAGGGCGTTTAAACAAGCAATCTTGAGCGCGTTTAAGCAGTGCCCCACTGCTGCTTAACCCCGACTCAATCAACCCATTCTTGCGCGCCCACGACACCTCATCATAACGACTCGAAACCCCCAGCTTGGAGTAAATGTTTTTCAGGTTCCACTTCACCGTTTCCAGCGAGATGTTCAGTGTCAGGGCTATGCGCTTGTTGGCCATTGCAGCGATAGCGCTCAATGGTGCGCTGTTTGTCCAGCGCACAGTCGATTGTGCATCTCGTGGGTAGTCATTACTGTCGGATGTTGTTAGCGGTGTCACTTGGTGGTGGAGGCGCGAAAGGATGGTGTGTTGAATAAGGAGGCAGAAGGTCAGACTGAGCTCTCGTTAATTCCATGATTTTATCTTGAGCCACTTGTTGAGTTTCTGCACCCCAACGCCTAAATTCGCGCTCCCACACTTTCCGTCTAGCACGAGTTTCCGCATCAAGAAGCATAGTATGTTTTTTTAGCTTACGCTCAAACCTTTGAAGTTTGCTTGTTTTTACTGCGGCCAAAGAATTTCTATGGATCACCTCACCAATATTGGTCGATCTATCAATCATTCTCTTGTATCCCCTGAAAGATTCGTATGAGCCGTCCATCACCTCATTGACGGCTTTACTGAATAGATACGTATCAGGGGTAATGCGAGCCTTAGCTGCCGCTTTATTTATTTTTTTAGTGCCACCCAACACTTCTTTAACATACTTTAATGTAGCAACAAAGTTACCATCGATCCTGAATGCATCATTCTGAGCCACTATATTCACGACTCGTTTTAATACGTGCCCCGTTGGATCCGTCCTGTTAATTGGGTCTCCCGCACAATATGCATAAGCATTGATTCCCCCCTTCCCAAATGGACTCCAACTGTCCGGGCTGTTAAACCGCATCAACACAGGGTTGAATTGGCGATAGCCATTACCCAAATGATAATGACCTGTCACCGGATCCGGCCGTTCGCCGTTGAAACCGAGCAGGCTGAGCAAGCCGTTTCCCACAGGGCGGTGGCCGTAAGGTGTGTAGGCGACGGAACGAGGTGGCGTTGCGTCGAGTGCGTTCAACACCGAGCGTTGTTGATCGGTGAGGAGCAAGGTTGTGGCTACGGTGCCACCCTGACGCTGGCGCTGCGCCAACAATTGATTGTCGGATTGAAAGATTGAATGCTGCACCCAGTCCTGGATCTCGGTGGCCAGGCGGTTTTCCTGATAGAAGCGCCCGGTGCTAGCCTGCTCCGCTGGCGTACACACGGCCAGGCGATCCAGTGCGTCGTAGTAGTAGTGGCAGAGCGGGGTTTCGCGGTTGGTTCGCATGGGGGCGGGCTCCCTGAAAGGTCCGTTGCTTCAGGCGACTACTCTCGCGCAATTGGCCCGCGCTGCCTACTAGCAGAACTGATAGTGTTCTGTCTGTGAAACAAGCCTGTAGGCATCACTCAATCAACCCATTCTTGCGCGCCCACGACACCGCGTCATAATGACTCGAAACCCCCAGCTTGGCGTAGATGTTTTTCAGGTTCCACTTCACCGTTTCCAGCGAGATGTTCAGTGTCAGGGCCACAGGTTTGTTGGCCATTGCAGTAAAAGCGCTGAATGTTGCACTGTTTGTCCAGCGAACAATCAATAGCGCGGCTAATTTGCAGCCATTACTTTCGGATGTTCCTAACGGCGTCGGTTGGTTTTGGAGAGGCCGAAGCAATGTTCGCCAAGGCCACTATTCTATCAATACCCATTTGTTTACTTTTACTCTCGACAGCCAAAATATCAGTTGACATCGACTGCATTCTTGCCCACGCTTTATTATTCACTAGATCATAAGTGGACACCCATTCCTTGAATCGAAAATACCTCTCTACCTCTACTGAGATATTAGAGCTAGCGTCCATTACAATATTAGCGTTGGCGGCCTTGGCAATCTGATTCTGATAGGTATTTATGTCCGCTAATTTATCACTCAGGTGCTTGTTGACGGTTTTATTGAAGAGATAGCTCTCAGGAGTCACTTTTTTTTTCGAATTTGCCGCTTTCATTACTGCTTCACTGCCGCCCAATGCTTTATCCATTTTCTTTAAATCACTTATAAACTGAGAACCCGACGGAGTGAGTTTGGCTTTACTTTGCAACGTTTTCACGAGTGCATCCAATACGTGCCCCGTTGGATCCGCCCTGTTGATTGGGTCTCCTGCACAATAGGCATAAGCATTGATTCCCCCCTTCCCAAATGGACTCCAACTGTCCGGGCTGTTAAACCGCATCAGCACGGGGTTGAATTGGCGATAGCCATTACCCAAATGATAATGCCCTGTCACCGGATCCGGCCGTTCGCCGTTGAAACCGAGCAGGCTGAGCAAGCCGTTTCCCACAGGGCGGTGGCCGTAAGGTGTGTAGGCGCGAGAGCGAGGTGGCGTTGCCTCGAGTGCGTTCAACACCGAGCGTTGTTGATCGGTGATGAGCAAGGTTGTTGCTACTGTGCCACCCTGACGCTGGCGCTGCGCCAACAATTGATTGTCGGATTGAAAGATTGAATGCTGCACCCAGTCCTGGATCTCGGTGGCCAGGCGGTTTTCCTGATAGAAGCGCCCGGTGCTAGCCTGCTCCGCTGGCGTACACACGGCCAGGCGATCCAGTGCGTCGTAGTGGTAGCGGCAGAGCGGGGTTTCGCGGTTCGTTCGCATGGGGGCGGGCTCGCTGAAAGGTCCGTTGCTTCAGGCGACTACTCTCGCGCAATTGGCCAGCGCTGCCTACTAGCAGAACTGCTAGTGTTCTGTCTGTGAAACAAGCCTGTAGGCATCACTCAATCAACCCATTCTTGCGCGCCCACGACACCGCGTCATAGCGACTCGAAACTCCCAGCTTGGCGTAGATGTTTTTCAGGTTCCACTTCACCGTTTCCAGCGAGATGTTCAGTGTCAAGGCCACCCGTTTGTTGGCCATCGCCTGGCTGATCAATTCCAGGATCGCCAGCTCCCGTGGCGTGAGCATTGAAGAAGCGCCATTGGCCGCTGATTCGCTGGAACGACCGACGTTTCCAGGACCAAAGCGCTCAAGCAGCCCTTTCAAGTAAACCTCATCCTCACTGGGCAGCGGCTTGCTCGACAGTGCCACGAGCATCTTGCGCAGCACCTCACCTTCGTCGAGGAAGGTGCGCACCAGCCCCAGGCGGCGGCCCAGGGACAAGGCTTCCAGCAAGTGCGCTTGCGCCTGTTCCGGCTGCAGCAGGTCGCCTTTTGCGCACGCCTGGAGCAACTGGCCGGTGACCAACAATTGCCCGCGACTGAACTTCTTCGCGTAGGAGCCCAGGATCGCCAGGGCTGCGAGGGCTTTGTCCGGGTAGTTGGTGGCCAGCAGCAGACGCGCTTGCGCCAGCGCCGCGATCGCCGGGATGTCTGCCTGGAAGCCCGGGGACTCGCGGTGTTTTTCGGCCAGTACCTGCAGTTTGGCGACCCGGTCGGCGGCCAGTTCCTTGTCGTTCTCCAGCAAGGCGATGCGGGCCTGCTCGGCCAGGCAATGCGCCAGGGCGCGATCCTGGTTGATGGTGCGAAAGTGCCGTTCCTGGCGTTCCAGAAAGGCCATGGCCACGGCGGCACTGTCCTGGAGCAGGTCCAGGCGTGCCCGACAGATCGTCGCACGCAGCATGGTGTCGGGCATGGCCCATTGCAGCAGGCCATTGCGGTTGGCGAGGATCTCCCGCGCTTCGTCGGTACGGTCCACCTCGCGGTAGACCTCGGCGAGCGTGGCAGCGCCCAGATAGGCACTGGCGGCACGGTGCCCGTGCACTGACACCGCGCGGGCCAGTTGTGCCGAGCCGATCCGCTCGGCCTCGCGCATCTGGCCGGCCTGCAGGTAACACAGGGTGCGGGCGCCTTCGGCCACCAACGCCATTTCGCCATTGCGCTCGGCTTCCGGGATGGGGTTGTCATCCAGGCACTGCAGCGCTTCCTCGATGCGTCCCGCCGCCAGGTAAGCGATGGTCAGCAGCGCCGGCGCGCCGAAACGCGTTACGGAATAGTCATCCGGCAATGCCTGGAAATCCTTGAGCAAGCCAATGATCGGCTCGGTGCGATCACGCTGCACTTCGATGGCCGCCTGCACCAGCGGCAGTCGATAGGCGACGTCAGCGTGCTGCGCCGCGCCACTGCGATGGAATTGCTCCAGCCACACCTCGGCCTTGGCCGGGCGAGCCGTGAGTGCATAGGCCAGGCACCCGAGAAAGAACAGGCGCGGCCGGGAAAACAGGATGTCCTGTGGCAAGCGATCGAGCAGGCGTAGCAGCGGGCTGAGCTGACTCAGGCTCCAGGTGGCCGGGGCTGCCCTTTCGATCAGTTGCGCAGCGAAATCCAGGTCGCCCGCCAGGGTGGCGTGGCGTACGGCCTCGGCCAGCAGTTTGCGCTCGGCGAACCAGCGGGCGGCCCGATTGTGCAGTTCGGTCAGCGCTGCGCTGTCGCGACGCGCGAGCCGCGTAGCCAGGAAATCACCGAACAGCGCATGAAAGCGGTACCACGGTTGACGGTCATCGGCTTCGACGCGAAAGATCAACAGGTTTTCTTCATCCAGGCGCTTGAGCATGGCTTGCGCCGAGTTGACGCCGGTAATCGCTTGCGCCAGGGAGGCATTGAAGCGCCGGCAAATACTCACGCTTTCCATGAACTGTGCCAACTCGGGCGGCAGATGGGCCATGACGTCTTCGGCCAGGTAGCTCTGCAGGTCGTCGGAACGCCAGCCCATTTCACGCAGGGCACCGCGCGAGTCGGGGTCGCTGCGCAGCAGGATGATCACCAGTTGCAACGTGGCGGGCCAACCACTGGTGAGCTCGTGGATCTGATGGAATTCCTCGGGGCTGAGCTTCAAGGCCGCCAGGCTCTGTTCGAGAAAGGCGCGGGATTCGGCCAGATCGAACGGCAAGGCGGCGCAATCGAGTTCCAGCAACTGCCCGCTCAGGCGCAGCCGGCTGAAACTCAGCGGCGGGCCTACCCGGGACGAGATGACGAAGTGCAGGTTCTCGGGGCTGTGGTCCAGCAGCTTCTGCATGAGCTGATGGGAGCGCGGGTCGCTGACGTGCTGGTAGTCATCGATCACCAGGAACAACTCTTTGTTGATGCTGGCGGCCCCTTCGACGATGGTCGCCACCACCTCGTCGATGAACTCCGGTCGCGCCCCTTCCAGCGGCACACCGCTGTCCAGGACGATGCCAAGACGCTGCAATGCACCGCGTAGATAGGCGAAGAAAATCGGCACGTGCTTGTCATCGGCGCTGAGTGCCAGCCAGGCGACCTCCGCCCCGGAGCGCATCATCACCTGCCGCCACTGGGCCAGCAGCGTGGTCTTGCCGAAACCGGGGCTGCCGGTCACCAGGCCCACGCGGCATTGCGCCATGCCGCGCAGATCCTCGAGCAGGCGTTCGCGCAGGATGGTCTGGGTACCAATGCGCGGTGGAGCGAATTTCGTCGATACGAGCAGCTTGTCGGTATGCATGTCCTGCCTGGTCTCCGATCCCGGCAAATCCGCCGCAACAGCGTGGCGCGCGTTGCACGACGGATCGGCGAGGTGTGGCCACGTTCTGGCGATGGTCGGATTATTTACCCGAACACCGCTAAAAGACAGCGAGTGTCATGGTTGCGCGCAGGATTGTGGCGGGGAAAACAGACAACCCACCCCCCACAATCGAGGGGGGGGGTACCTTGTAGGAGCGAGCCTGCTCGCGATGGACCCGGGAACGCCGCGGGGTGTCAGGCTTCCCGCGTAATCGTTGACGACCATCGCGAGCAGGCTCGCTCCTACAAGGGGCTGGGTACATCCGCAGGTGTCAGGCCGATTCAGAGGGTTCGCGCTACCAGTTCGCGCATGATGTCGTTGGCGCCGCCGTAGATGCGGTTGACGCGGCTGTCCAGGTAATGCCGGGCAACCGGGTACTCGAGCATGTAGCCGTTGCCGCCGTGCAGCTGCACGCACTGATCCACTACCCTGGAATACAGCTCGGTGCACCACAATTTGGCCGCCGCTGCTGCCTGCGGGCTCAGTTCGTGTTGCAGGATGAGTTCCATGCAGCGATCGGTGTAGGTCTGCCCGATGACGATTTCGGTCTTGAGATCCGCCAGCTTGAAGCGCGAATTCTGGAATTCGATGATCGGCGTGCCGAAGGCCTTGCGCTCGCGGGTGTAGGCGATGGTCTGCTCGAGCACCGCCTGGCTTGCGGCAATGGCCAGGATGCCGATGCTCAGGCGCTCCCAGGCCAGCTCCTTCATCAACTGGTAGAACCCCTGGCCTGGCTCGCCCCCCAGGATGTTGGCCTTGGGCACCCGCACGTCCTGGAAGAACAGCATGGTGGTGTCCTGGGCATGCAGGCCGACCTTGCGCAGAGGCTTGGACTTGGTCACGCCGACCCGGTCGGCCTCCACCAGGATCAGCGAGATGTCCCGCGAGCCTTTGCCGGTATTGCCGGTCTTGGCAATCACCACGATGAGGTCGCTGTTGGTGCCATTGGAAATGAACGTCTTGGCCCCGTTGATCACGTAGTCATCGCCGTCGAGCACGGCGCGGGTCTTGACCGCTTGCAGGTCGGAGCCGGTATCGGGTTCAGTCATGGCCACGGCAGAGATGACTTCGCCGCTGGCCATTTTCGGCAGCCATTGCTGTTTCTGTGCTTCGGTGCCGAAGTTGATCAGGTAGCCGGCGCAGATGTCGTGCACGTTGAAGCCGTTCAAGCCGGAAAGCCCGGCGCGGGCCACTTCCTCGACGGCGATCATCGAAAAGCGTCGGTCCAGGCCCAGGCCGCCATATTCCTGCGGGGTCGTGGCGTTGAGCATGCCCAGTTCACCGGCGCGCTCCCAGACCTGCCGGGGAACCCGATGGTCCTCTTCCCACTGTTCATGGAACGGCGTGCATTGCTGCGCGAGAAAACGCTTCACGCTATCGCGGAACGCTTCATGTTCATGATCGAAGAGAGTGCGCGGGATCATTCAATTACCTCCTAAAGATGGGCTCTGGCGATGCACGCCTTTACGCCACCTTAGGACGACTTGCGCCCGCCCTGCCCCCTCGAAGCGGGTAGGCACGTGTTTGTCTGCGTTGGCGACGTCACTGCGCATCTGCCGTCGTCAGCAAGGCATGGAGCATGCGCGCCAGCATGCGCACGGTGTCCTCTTCCAGCAGGTAGTCCGGTTTTTCGATCAGCAGCGCACGGGGCAACGCCGTGACCGCCTGGTAGGCAAGGAAGCCCGCCTTCTCGCGATCACGCACCCGAACCTCGTCGCAAAATCGCTGCACCAGGGCTGGCATGACCTTCGAGATCCAGAAACGCTCCGGCTTGACGATCTCCAGGCGCACCAGCTCGGCGTAGTAAGCGGCCTTGATGCTCAACTGCGAGTCGATTTTCTCCCAGCGATGCAGGGCTGCAAGACCCGTGCGCAACACCAGTTCGATGCCGTCATACAGCGTCGCCGAGGCCGGCAGTGCGTGGATGTCGACGATGATCTGCTGGCGGGTATCGGCGCGGTAATCCTCGAAAATGCCGGCGATCAGCGATTCGATCGTGGGGAAATATTCGTAGATGGAACTGATCGCCACCCCGGAATACTCGGAAAGACGATAGATCGACAGCGCTTCGCGCCCTTCCCGCTCAAGAACGTCGCGCCCGGCTGTTTTCAAGGCTTCGACCAGGGCCACCGAACGTGCCTGCTTCGGTTGCTTGCGCGGCCTGGCCGGCAGTTTGAGCACAATGTCGTCATTGGTGTCCAGGCCAGGAGCGGCCATGTCCGAACTGCGCATATCGACTCCTTCAGAGTGGAATACGTCCACTGCTTTTCGCCATTTTGCACAGGCTATCTGCAGGGCGATCCGCTCGCCCCCCCTCTCTTTGGGGGGAGCCCATGCCGGTGCTGCGCCGATAGCATCCAGCCCTTGAGTGCACAGGAGCAGGCGGATATCCGCGTGCGCCGCATGAAGCAGGAGGCTTGAGGCCATGGGCAAACCCGTACCGCAGGAACGCAACGCCTATCCCTACCTGAGGGACATCACCACCCGCTGGATGGACAACGACGTCTACGGTCACGTCAACAACGTCATCTATTACAGCTGGTTCGACACCGTGGTCAACGGCTGGCTGCTGGAGCAGGACGTGCTCGACTTCGAGCGCAGTCCTGCGGTCGGCCTGGTGGTCGATACCCATTGCAGTTATTTTTCCTCCATCGCTTTCCCCGACCTGGTGCGCGCTGGCCTGCGCGTGGCGAGCCTGGGTAATTCAAGCGTGCGTTATGAAGTCGGGCTGTTCGCCAACGACAACACCGAGGCTTCGGCGCAGGGCCATTTCGTCCACGTCTATGTGGACCGCGTGACGCGCCGGCCAGTGGCGCTACCTGAATCCTTGCGCCGCGCGCTGGAGAGCATCCGCTTCACCGATCACTAAGGGCAGCCCTCCTGCACGGCCGGTCGCGCGGCGTTCATCACCGGCCAGTATCCGATTCGCTCCGGGATGACCACCGTGGGTCCTTGTCGATCGGAAGAACGATAACGCGGTTCACCTGACACACCACAGCGCCTGGTTCACCTGTAGGAGCCAGGCTTGCCGGCGAAGAACGATAACGCGGGTCACCAGACACACCGCGGCGCCTGGTTCGCCAGCAAGCCTGGCTCCTACAAGCGAAGAACGATAACGCGGTTCACCAGACAGACCGCGTTGCCCGGTTCGCCGGCAAGCCTGGCTCCTACAAGCGAAGAACGGTAACGCGGTTCACCAGACAGACCGCGTTGCCCGGTTCGCCGGCAAGCCTGGCTCCTACAAGTGAAGAACGATAACGCGGTGCAGCAGACACACCTCGGCGTCTGGTTCTCCGGCAAGTCGGACCGCCGCACCGCTGGCTCCTACAAGCGAAGAACGATAACGCGGTGCAACAGAGGGCGAGAGAAACCATCAACACTCAAAACGGCTCAACGTGGTGTACGTATCAAACGCCTGATAACGCGAATGTCGATCACGCATGATCTTGATCATCGCAATCTGCGGATCACTGGAGAACACCAGGCGCCCACCGCTGGCCACCAGGTGGTCCAACAACCTTTCTTTCTCCCCCACCAACCCTTCCGGATTGCGATCGTTGGCCGTCGTCACATCCAGGCGCAACCAATGGGTTCCGGGTATCAGGTCGCCGGCAAACACTACTGGCCCGCCGGGCATGGCGATTTCCGGGATCAATTGTCCTGGGGTGTAACCATCGCTGAAGTGGAACTGCCAACCGTCACCGAGCTCATCGCAGCGCGCGTCATCGACCAGCACCAGCCGACCACTGCCCTGCAGCCTGCGCACGATCTGGCGGACGAACAAGGCGCGATCATGGGGATGGTTGTGAAGCGCACGGGACCAATGGCGCTCCCCGGTAATGTAATGTGCAGCAGGAAACAGCAAGCGCGGTGTATTGCCCTCTTCGATCGCCGCACTCAGTTCGGGCGTCAGTTGCGCATGCAAGTGCGTCAACACCACCGCACTGATGTCGCCTTCGGCCAGCCCCTGTTGCGCCAGGCTGTCGAGCAATCCCGGGGGATGTTTCTGGCAGCTGCAGGTCCGCCGCAGCGGCGCCAGCAAGGCACTGGCACCGGCCAGCACCAGGATATTCTTGCCCCCTTGCTGCACCAACAGGCCTCGCGAGGCCAGGTCCACCAGGTTGTCCTGGTCAGGCTTGATCCAGTCAGCCCACAACTGCCGCGGCGTATTGCCGAACATCACGCCACCATCAAGCTTGCGACTGCTACCGGCCAGAGTGGATAAACAACGGTTCACGACAGACACCTCTTCGAATTCGCCCCACCCTTGCAGAACGTGCGGGTTTTATGAGGCCTGAAGGATAATCCGCCTTCACCTCCACGCCCCCACCCGTGTGGAGTGGGTCCCGGACGTCTCACTGGCCAACAGGTTCCACATCCTCGCCAAATCTCTGGCCCTGTCATCAATAGCCAAGCAACTGTCGTCAAATGCGAAGCGCCCCCCGTTCGCAGGCTTTTTAATAGCGCTACAAACTCTGGCAATTGCGCCGACGGATGCAACCGTGGCCTCTGAGTCACGAGTTGCCTGGTACGCCTGGCAGGAGCATAACAAGATGAAATTCGTGAAAAGTCTTCTGGCCGCCATCCCCCTCGTGGGGCTGGCCATCGATGCCCAAGCCTATGTATCGAGCCAGGAAGCCGCCCGGCTGGGCACCAGCCTGACGGGAGTGGGTGCCGAGCAGGCCGGCAATGCCGACGGCTCCATTCCGCCTTACAGCGGTGGCCTGACCACAGCCCCTTCCAGTTTCAAGGCCGGCGACAGCATGCGCCCGGACCCCTTTGCCCACGAAAAACCGCTGCTGGTGATCAACGGCAAGAACGTCGATGCCTACAAAGGCATGCTGACCGCCACCACCGTCGCGTTGGCCCGGCGCTACCCCGGCTTTCGCGTCGACGTGTATCCGACCCACCGCACCGCTTCGTTGCCACAGGCGGTGCTGGACAACAGCCGCACGAATGCCACCAACGCCCGCGCCCTCGACGGCGGAACGGCCATCGACAATGTAATGCCCGGGGTGCCGTTCCCGATCCCGCAGTCGGGCGCCGAAGCCATGTGGAACTTCCTGCTGCGCTACCAGGGCGTCAACATCCATTCCAAGTACGACTCCTGGAGCGTCGACACGGCGGGCGTACCGAGCCTGGCGGTCACCGGCGAGGCCTATGTGTCCTTCCCGATCTACGAGAACATGTCGAAGCCGTTCAGCAGCTCGGACATTTATTATCAGTTGAAGCTGTCCTATACCGGGCCTGCACGCCGAGCTGGCGAGTCGATCATGCTCAAGAACGCCACCAACGCCACCGAGTTTCCTGGCCGTGCCTGGCAGTACCTGCCCGCCCAGCGCCGGGTCAAACAGATTTCGATCCTGGCCTACGACACGCCCAACCCCGGCACCGCCCGTGCACTCGAGTTGTACGACTGGACGCTGGTCGGCAAGCAGGAAATGATCGTGCCCTACAACACCTACAAACTCACCTACGCCCGCGAAGCCAAATCCCTGACCACCCCCGACTTTATTGCCCCGGATTACGTGCGCTGGGAAAAACACCGGGTCTACGTGGTGGAGGGCAATCTCAAGCCCGGCGCCAAGCACATCTACCAGAAGCGCCGCTTTTACCTGGATGAAGATACCTGGGCCGCAGTGGCCTCCGACCAGTACGACACCAGAGGCCAGCTGTATCGTGGCTCCTTCGCGTTCTTCAGCCAGAGCTATGACAAGCAAGTCCCGGATGCCACCCCGTTCATGACGTACGACCTGTCGCGCGGCACCTACAACATCAATGGCGTGGTGGGCCCCCATGGCGGCATCCGCTACATCGAGCCGTTGTCGACGGCGCAGTGGGTGCCGGAGTCCATGGCGGGGACCGGTATTCGCTAGGTTTCAACATCGTTGAACGATCCCGTGCGCACCTCGCCGCTGCGCACGTAACGGCTGATCAACACGCCGCCAGGAGTGCTGGTCGAATGCGCCAACGTGAAGGCGCAAGCTTGTGCGTTGTCATCGAACAGACGCTTACCGTGCCCGAGGACGACGGGAAACGTCATCAGCCGAAGCTCGTCCACCAACCCCGCTGCCAGCAGTTGGCGCACCAGATCGGCGCTGCCCTGGGTCAACAGGTGGGCGCCGTCCTGTTGCTTGAGCGTGCGTATGGCGTCGACGAGGTTGCCCTGCAGTGCATGGCTGTTGTGCCATTCAAGCGTATCGGGGTGATGGGTGGCCACCTGCTTGGGCACGGCGTTGAACAGATCGGCGATGTAGTTGTGCGCCCCGGCGTTTATCTGCGGCCAGTACGCCGCGAATATGTCGTAGGTACGACGCCCCAGCAGCAACTCGAAGGGTTGTGAGAACAGATCCCGTATGGCCTGGCCAGAAACCTCATCCGAGTAAGGCACTATCCAGCCACCGAAACGGAATTGGCCGCTGGTGTCTTCATCCGGCCCGCCGGGTGCTTGAATCACGCCATCAAGGCTGATGAACGCGGCAACGATGAGCTTGCGCATACGCTTCTCCTGATTCGTCCTGGTGAAAGTTCTCGTTCAGGGAACGTCGACCCCAATGCATTCCCTGCCCCATAGTCGAACGAGACGCTGCGAAATCGACAGCAGTTGCTCGTAGCGCTCGCGCGACTTACTGTTTCAACCCTGAGCGATCGTAAGCGGTCAACGCCATCACTACACACTATGGGGTCCATCTCGTGAGCAAAGCGTCTTATGTTCCTCCCAAGGTCTGGAAACACAATGCGCCCTCTGGCGGCGAGTTTGCCAATATCAACCGCCCTGTTGCCGGCCCGACCCATGACAAGACGCTGCCGACAGGCAAGCACCCGTTGCAGCTGTATTCGCTGGCGACGCCCAATGGCGTGAAGGTGACCATCCTGCTGGAAGAACTGTTGGCACTTGGGCATACCGACGCCGAATACGACGCCTGGCTGATCCGCATCGGCGAGGGTGAACAGTTCTCCAGCGGTTTTGTCGAGATCAACCCGAACTCGAAGATCCCGGCGCTGCTGGACCGCAGCGTGGAGCCGCCGATTCGCGTCTTCGAGTCTGGTTCGATCCTGCTCTACCTGGCGGAGAAATTCGGCGAATTCCTGCCCGCCGATCCCGCAGGACGCACCGAAACCCTCAACTGGCTGTTCTGGCAAATGGGTTCGGCGCCCTACCTGGGAGGCGGTTTCGGGCATTTCTACGCCTACGCGCCGGAGAAGTTCGAATACCCGATCAACCGCTTCACGATGGAGACCAAGCGGCAGCTGGACGTCCTCGACCGCCGGCTTGCGCAAAGCCCTTACCTGGCCGGTGACCGTTACACCATCGCCGACATCGCGGTCTGGCCCTGGTACGGCCAGTTGGTGCGCAACAACGTGTACTCGGCTGCCGAGTTTCTATCGGCTCACCAATACACCCACGTACAGCGTTGGGCGCAGGAAATCGCCGATCGGCCTGCGGTCCTCCGTGGCCAGCGCGTCAACCGCACGTGGGGGGACGAGGCAAGCCAGGTGCCTGAACGGCATCAGGCCGCTGATCTGGGCTGAAGACCTGTCCGGCGTTATCGACGCCGGACGCCCCGCAAAAATCAGCACGGCCAGTCGGCGCAAGGTCGACTGGCGTCTTTCATCGTATCGCCTCTCCCCTCCTTTACGGTTACCTGATTGCAGGACCCGACCACTGCGGCCTCACAGTCGAAGCAGTGCGGGCGATGTCGGCTGCATATCGCCCTTCAAACAAGGACAACATATTGACATTAATTATTCGCCGAGCGTATTGTCTGCTCCATCGACAAAGCCTTCACATCACCATAAAAACAATCAGATCCAGTGAGAAAGGTGCTTGTAATGAGACAAACCAAACAAATGACGTCATCCATCCATCCCGTCACATTCCGGATCGACGTCATTAATGACAATATGATGACTCATATCCCTCGTAAATCCCTGCGTGCAGTGCCGGACTGCTCGATCTTTGCGTGCGCGTCCAGCGATCAAGGCTGACCCGTGCACATGCGGCATGTGCACTGTCTAGCCAAGCAAACCATCACCAGGCAGGAAGAACAGCGATGAGCAATGTCATTCTCGAAACCCGGGGGCTGACCAAGGCGTTCAATGGCTTCACGGCCGTGGACTCGGTCGATCTACAAGTGCAGGAGGGGCATATCCATGCCCTGATCGGCCCCAACGGTGCCGGTAAATCCACGGTATTCAACCTGCTGACCCACTTCCTGCCAGCCACCCGCGGCGCGGTGCTGTATCAAGGAAAAGCCATCGGCAAGCTCGCGCCCAACAGGATCGCCCGCCTGGGGCTGGTGCGCTCGTTCCAGATATCGGCGGTGTTCGGCCAGATGAGCGTGCTGGAAAACGTCCGCGTCGCCCTGCAACGGGAGCTCGGCACTTCCTTCCATTTCTGGAAAGCCGCCAACTCCCTCGACCACCTCAACCAGCGCGCCATGCACCTGCTTGAACAAGTCGACCTGCAGGACTTCGCCCTGCACAAGACTGCCGAACTGCCCTACGGGCGCAAGCGCGCACTGGAACTGGCCACGACCCTGGCCCTGGAACCCAAGGTGATGTTGCTCGACGAGCCGACCCAGGGCATGGGTCACGAGGATGTCGAGCGGGTGGTTGAACTGATCCGCAAGGTCGCGGTGGGCCGCACGGTGTTGATGGTCGAGCACAACCTGCGCGTCGTCAGCAGCCTGTGCCATCGCATCACCGTCCTCGCCCGCGGCAGCGTGTTGGCCGAAGGCGACTACGCCAGCGTATCGGCCAACCCGCAGGTACGCGAAGCCTACATGGGCAAGGAGGCTGGGCATGTCTCAATTGCCTGATCCACCACGCGAACAACTGCGCCTGGCCAATGTGCATGCGTTCTACGGCGAGTCGCACATCCTTCACGGCGTCGACATGACGGTCAATCGCGGTGAGCTGGTCACCCTGCTCGGCCGCAACGGCGCCGGCCGCAGCACCATCCTGAAATCGATCATGGGCATGGTCGGCCGCCGCAGCGGCTCGATCTGCATCAACGGCCAGGAGACCGTGAAGACCGCCGCGCACCAGATCGCCCGCCTCGGCGTGGGGTTCTGCCCGGAAGAGCGCGGCATCTTCGCCAGCCTGAACGTGGAAGAGAACCTCATGCTGCCGCCAACCGTGGCCACGGGCGGGATGTCGCTGGAGGAAATCTTCGACATGTTCCCCAACCTCCACGAGCGCCGCAAAAGCCAGGGCACGCGCCTGTCCGGCGGCGAACAGCAGATGCTGGCCATGGCCCGGATCCTGCGCACCGGGGCGAACCTGTTGCTGCTCGACGAGATCACCGAAGGCCTGGCCCCGGTGATCGTCGAGCGCCTGGGCGAAGTGCTGGTGGCGCTCAAGCGCCGGGGCATCACCATCGTCCTGGTGGAGCAGAACTTCCGCTTCGCCGCGCCCCTGGCCGATCGTCATTACCTGATCGAACACGGTCAGGTCGTCGAACACTTCAGCGCCGCGGAACTGGACGGCAAACGCGATCAACTGAACGCCATGCTTGGCGTTTGACCCTGCTGTAAACGACCCATAACAACAATTAGCGCGCTCAAGCCGTGGAGATTCGCATGTCAGCAGCATTCAGTTTCAGTACCGCCCAAATGGCCCGGACGATTACCGCCAGCCTGATTTGCGGCCTGCTCGCCAGCACGGCGCAGGCCAGTATCAGTGACAATGAAATTCGCATCGGCTACCTCGATGACCTCAGCGGCCCCTACAGCGATCTCGCCGGTCCCGGTGGACTGGAAGCCATACGCATGGCCATCGAGGACATGGGCGGCAAGATCGGCCAGGACAAAATCGAGCTGTTTTCCGCCGACCACAAGAACAACGCCGACCTGGGCGCGAACATCAGCCGCGAATGGATCGACCAGCGCAATGTCGACCTGATCGCCGGGCTCAACGCCTCACCGGTGGCCATTGCCGTCACCCGCCTGGTAGAGGAAAAGAAACGCTTTGCCATCGTCTCCACCGCCGCCGCGGCCAGCCTGACCAACGAATATTGCACGCCCAACCACCTGCATTACGTGTACGACACCTACTCGGTCTCCAACGGTGCGGCCAAGGCCATCGTCGCCAGCGGCGGTGACACCTGGTACATGCTCAGCGCCGACTACGCCTTCGGCCACGCCATGGAGGCGCAGGTGTCGAAGGCGGTGGTCGAGAACGGCGGCACAATCATCGGCAAGGCCAACCACCCGTTCCAGACCAGCGATTTTTCCTCGTACATCCTGCAAGCTCAAGCCTCCGGCGCCAAGATCATCGGCCTGGCCAGCGCCGGCTCCGACCTGGTCAATGCCATCTCCACCGCCAAGCAATTCGGCCTGATGGAATCCGGCCAGACCCTGGCCAGCCTCATGGTGTTCATCACCGACATCAAGGCCATCGGCCTGCCGACGGCCCAGGGCACCAAGTTCGTGTCCGGCTGGTACTGGGACATGAACGATGAATCCCGCGCCTGGGCCAAGCGCTACTTCGAGCGCACCCAGCGCATGCCGACCATGGTTCAGGCGGGCATGTACTCCAGCACTTACCAATACCTCAAGGCGGTGCAAGCCACTGGCTCCGACGATCCGCAGACCGTGCGCGAGTACATGATCAAGACCCCGATCAACGACATGTTCACTAAAAACGGTCGGGTTCGGGTCGATGGCCGCATGGTGCATGACATGTACCTGGCCCAGGTCAAGGCACCCGAGGAATCCACGGGTGAGTGGGATCTGTTCAAGATCCTCGGCACGATCCCGGCCGACGAGGCTTTCCTGCCGCTTTCACAAAGCAAGTGCAAGCTGGTGACGGCCGATCAGAAAGTCGCCAGCACGTTACGCCCCTGACCAAGCCTGAGGACGACTGACATGACCATGCTATTCGGGGTACCCCTGGCAGCCCTGTTCGGCCAATTATTGCTCGGCCTGATCAACGGCGCCTTCTATGCGCTGTTGAGCCTGGGCCTGGCGGTGATCTTTGGCCTGCTGCGCATCATCAACTTCGCCCACGGCGCGCAATACATGCTCGGCGCCTTCGCCGCGCTGCTGTTGCTCAAGTACCTGAACGTGAACTATTGGGCAGCGCTGTTCCTGGTGCCGCTGCTGGTCGGCGCCCTGGGCATAGTGATCGAGCGCCTGCTGCTGCGGCGCATCGCGCACCTGGATCATCTCTATGGCCTGCTGCTGACCTTCGGCCTGGCCATGATCATCGAAGGCAGCTTCATCAACCTGTTCGGCGTGTCCGGCAGCAATTACCCGATCCCGCCGGCGCTGCAAGGCGGTTTCAAGCTGGACTTCATGTTCCTGCCGGCCTACCGCGCCTGGGTGCTGGCGGCCGGCCTGGGGATGTGCCTGTTCACCTGGTACGTGATCGAGAAAACGCGCCTGGGCGCCTACCTTCGCGCCGGCACCGAAAAGCCGGCGCTGATGCAGGCTTTCGGGGTCAACGTACCGCTGCTGACCACCCTCACCTACGGCTTCAGCGTGGCCTTGGCAGCCTTCGCCGGCGTGCTGGCAGCGCCGATCTACTCGGTGTCGCCGACCATGGGCTCCAACCTGCTGATAGTGGTGTTCGCCGTGGTGGTCATCGGCGGCATGGGTTCGATCATGGGCGCGATCCTCACCGGGCTCGCCATGGGCTTGATCGAAGGCCTGACCAAGGTGTTCTGGCCCGAATCATCCGGCACTGTAATTTTCCTGGTGATGATCCTGGTACTGCTGGTACGCCCCAACGGTCTGTTCGGAAAGGAGGCGTAAGCCCATGAACACTCAATCTCTGCTGACATTCGCGCAACAGCGCGGGATCCGTGAGCGACGCCAGCTCAACACGCTGTACATCGCCCTGATCGCGATCGGCTTGATCGCTCCCTGGGTCGCTTACCCCGTGTTCCTGATGAAACTGTTGTGCTTCGGCTTGTTTGCCTGCTCGTTCAACCTGCTGCTGGGCTATACCGGCCTGCTGTCCTTCGGGCATGCCGCGTTCCTCGCGGCGGGCGGCTACAGCACCGGTTATCTGTTGAGCCAACACCCGGGCATCGGGCCGGAACTGGCGATCATCGGCGGAACTGCCGCAGCTGCGCTGGTCGGTGCGTTGTTTGGCGCGCTGGCCATTCGCAGGCAGGGCATCTATTTTGCGATGATCACCCTGGCCCTCGCGCAATTGCTGTATTTCCTGTTCCTCAAGGCCCCCTTCACCGGTGGAGAAGACGGCCTGCACGGCATCAGTCGCGGCAAGCTGCTGGGTTTCATCGACCTGGCGGACAACCACGCCATGTACTACTTCGTGCTGGCCGTCACCGTGCTGGGCTTCGCCTTGGTCAGGCGCGTGGTGCACTCGCCTTTCGGGCAGATCCTGCAGGCCATCCGCGAGAACGAAGACCGCGCCACGTCGCTGGGCTACAACGTCACGCGGTATAAATGGCTGGCCTTTGTCATTTCATCGGGCATCGCCGGCCTTGCCGGTTCCACCAAGGCCGTGGTGTTTCAGCTGGCAACCTTGTCGGATGCACACTGGCACATGTCCGGCGAGGTGGTATTGATGACCTTGCTCGGCGGCGTCGGCACCCTGCTCGGCCCTTTTGTCGGCGCCGGTATCGTCATCTCGCTGCAACACCTGCTGGCGCAATCGCCACTGGGTACCTGGGGCACGCCGATCCTTGGCTGCATTTTCGTGCTCTGCGTACTGTGCTTGCGTTCCGGTGTCGTCGGATCGATCAAGCTGCTCGTGAAGAAGAATTTCAAGTGATCCCATTGATCTGCGATAAGGACATGACCATGAACACCTCCGCCGTCTGGACGCCGTCCGCCGATTTCATTGGTCGCACGCGCCTGCATCAGTGGATGCAGACAGTGGGCGAGCCTGACTATGACGCCTTCATCGAGCGCTCCACCAACGATCCGCAATGGTTCGCCAGCGCCCTGGAGCAGGCCCTGGGCATTGTCTGGGACCAGCCCTATCACAGGCCGCTCAATGCCTCGGGCGGCATCAAGCATCCGCGCTGGTACGAGGGCGGCCGACTCAACATCCTGCGCACGGCGCTGGAACGCTGGGCTGTCGACCCCGAGCACGCGCAGAAAGCCGCGTTGATCTGGGAAGGCGAAGACGGCCAGTGCCTTGAAGTGAGCTACGGCGAGCTGGCGCGGCGGGTCAACAACGTCGCCCAGGGCCTGAGCGAACTGGGCGTGGTCAGCGGCGACCGCGTCGCCATCTTCATGCCGATGCTGATCGAGACCGTGGTTGCACTGTTGGCGGTGGTCAAGCTCGGCGCGATCTTCACGCCCGCCTTCTCCGGCTATGGCGCCGAAGCCCTGGCCACGCGCATCGAAGCCTGCGGGGCCAAGCTGCTGATCACCGCCGACGGCTTCATGCGCCGCGGCAGGGTGATCGCCATGAAGGAAGAGGCCGACAAGGCCGCCGAACTGAGCCCGTCCCTGGAAAAAGTCGTGGTGGTGCGACGCCTCGGCCGCGACATCCCCTGGCACCCGACCCGCGACCTGGACTTTGCCACGCTGCTAGCCTGCGACGGCAGCCAGTGCCCGACAGCGGTCATGGACAGCCAGGCACCGATGATGATCATCTACACCTCCGGCACCACCGGCAAGCCCAAGGGCGCGGTGCATACCCACGGCGGATTCCCGCTCAAGGCGGCGCTGGATGTCGGTTTGTGCATGGATGTCGGGCAGAACGACCGGCTGTTCTGGATCACCGACATGGGCTGGCTGACCGGCCCGGTGGTGGTGTTCGGCAGCCTGATCAACGGTGCCTGCGCGGTCATCTATGAAGGCTCGCCGGACTACCCACAGGCAGATCGGGTGTGGAAGCTCGGCGCACGCCACCACGCCACGCACATCGGCGTATCCCCTACCCTCGTCCGCTCGCTGATGCAGCATGGCGAAGCCATTGCCCAAGGTCATGACCTGAGTGCCCTGCGCACCTTCACCTCGACCGGCGAGCCCTGGAACCCGGAGCCCTGGCTGTGGCTATTCAATACCGTAGGCCAGGGCCGTTATCCGATCATCAACTATGCCGGCGGCACCGAGATTGGCGGCGGCATCCTGACCAACGTGCTGATCAAGCCGATCGCCCCGGTGACCTTCAACAGCCGCATGCCGGGCATGGCCGCTGACGTCTGCGATCCCCAGGGCCAACCGGTGCGCCAGGCACTGGGCGAGCTGGTGCTGCGCCAGCCGTGGATCGGCATGACCCAAAGCTTCTGGCAGGAACCACAACGCTATGCAGACTCGTACTTCAACCGTTTCCCTGAAACCTGGGTGCACGGCGACTGGGCGATCATCGATGACGAAGGTTTCTGGACCATCACCGGTCGCTCCGACGACACCCTGAACGTGGCCGGCAAGCGCATCGGCCCCGCCGAAATGGAGTCGATCCTGGTCAGCCACCCCCAGGTGCTGGAGGCCGGAGCCATTGGCGTTCCCGACGAGATCAAGGGTGAAACCCCGGTGTGTTTCGTGGTGCTCCATCCAGGCAGCGAGCCGACCCCCGAGCTGGAAACCGAACTGCTTGGCCTGATCGGCACCCGGCTGGGCAAGGCGATGCGCCCCAAGCATTTGCACTACGTCAGCGAGCTGCCCAAGACCCGCAATGGCAAGGTCATGCGCCGGGTGATTCGCGCCGCTTACCTGGGCCAGGACGCCGGTGACCTGACGTCGATGGAAAATCCCGCCGCCCTTGACGTCATCAGTCGCTGCCACCTGCAACCGGCATCAACGGGAGCCTGAACATGAATCCGACGCAACGTACCGTGGTGGTCACCGGCGCCGCCCAGGGCATCGGCCTGGCGATTGCCCGGGCCTTCGCCGCCCAGGGTGATTTCGTGGCCTTGTGCGACGTCAATCTGGCCGCCGCCGAACAAGCCGCGTGTAGCCTGCCCAACGCCCGCGCCTATGCGCTGGACGTCACCAGCGAGGCGCAGATCGTCGCCTTTCATGAGCAACTGCTGGCGGAGCGCGACGCCGTGGATGTGCTGGTGAACAATGCCGGGTTGCAGCACATCGCGCCCGTGCAGGACTTCCCGCTGAGCCAATGGAACACCCTGTTGGCCGTGATGCTGACGGGGCCGTTCCTGATGTGCAAACACGCCCTGCCGGGCATGCTCGAACAACAGGACGGGCGCATCATCAATATCGCCTCGGTGCACGGCAAACTGGCCTCGCCCTACAAGAGCGCCTACGTCGCCGCCAAACACGGCCTGATCGGCCTGACCCGAACCCTGGCCCTTGAGACCGTGAATCGAGGGATCACCGCCAACGCCATATTGCCCGGCGCCGTGCGCACTGCGCTGGTGGAAAAACAGCTGCCGCAACTGGCGGCCCAGGACCACATCAGCGAAGAGGAAGCGCTGCAACGCCACATCCTGGCGCGCCAACCACTCAAGCGCCTGCTGGAACCCAGCGAGATCGGCGACAGCGCCGTGTACCTCGCCTCCCACGCTGCGCGCGCCATTACCGGCGAGTCGCTTAGCGTGGCCGGCGGCTGGTGACCGGCATGGATCTCACCGCGCTCGCCGGCCACCGGTTCGCGCAATGCCAATGGTCGTTCGAAGCCGAACGCGTTTCGGCCCTGAATCAGGCCATTGGCATGCCCCCGAACTGCAGTCCGCCGCCGACCCTCGCCTACAGCGCCGACATGGACCGGGGCGTGGTCGAGCAGCTGTTCACGTTGACCGGGCTTAAGGCCCATCAACTGCTGCATGGCGAGCAACACTTCCACTATCACCAGGCATTGCAGCCGAGTCACGTCTACCGCAGCAGCGCACACCTGAGCGAGGTCATCAACAAGCCGCGTTTCAGCCTGCTGCACAAGCAAACCCGGTTGTTCGCTGCGGACGGTTCCCTGGCGTGCGAGATGCTCAGTATTTATGTCGCCGTTCCGCAACCGGGCGCGCCCAACGCCGGGCCGACGCTCGATACACACGATTCGCCGGCACGCATCGCCCCCGAGATCAGTCGGGAGCAGATCCAGGCATTTGCCAGCGCCTCAGGGGATCACAACCGCGTCCACCTGGAACCGGCCATTGCGCAGAAGGCCGGGCACCCGGACGTGTTTGCCCAGGGCATGCTCGGGATGGGCTTGCTCGGCAGCCTGCTGCCCGGCTCGCGCCTGCGCCGTTTTGGCGTGCGCTTCCTGTCGCCCATTGCCCTGGGCGATCACCCAAGGCTGTACCTGTCAGGCAGCACCCGCCGCAACCTGATACTGGCCAACGAGAACAATCGCATTCGCCTCAGAGGCTACGCCGAACTCGACTGAACCGCGCATAATCGGAGAAGATCCATGCATGTAGACAACGCCATACGCTCCCGCAAATCGGTCCGCCGCTTCCTGCCCATGGGTATTTCCAGGCCGGTGATCGAACATATCCTCAAGGTGGCCTCCCGGGCGCCCAGCGGCAACAACGTGCAGCCGTGGCATGTCCATGTGCTGACCGGCGATGCCAAGCAGGCGCTGTGTGCCGATATCCTGGCGTCCACCACCCAACCCGGCCAGCATGACCCTGAATACCAGTACTACCCGGACAACTGGTTCGAACCCTATCAGGGCCGGCGTCGCGCCTCCGGTTATGGCCTGTATGAAGCGCTCGGCATCGACCGCAACGACCGGGAGGCCCGCGAGCATCAGAACCTGCGCAACTTTCATTTCTTCGATGCCCCGGTCGGCCTGTTGATCAGCCTCGATCGCCGACTCAATACCGGCAGCTACATCGACCTGGGCATGTTCATCCAGAACATCATGCTCGCCGCTCGCGGCCAGGGCCTGCACACCTGCCCCCAGGCCGCGTTCGCCTGGTATCACAAGATCGTCCGCCGGCATGTGCCCCTGGCGGATGAGGACATCCTGGTCTGTGGCATCGCGCTCGGGCATGAGGACCGCGACGCACCGGAAAACGGCCTGCAGACACAGCGCGAGCCGGTCGCGGCTTTCACCTCCTTCCATGGTTTCACCGAGCACGTGCCGGGGTAAACGGGTAGCCCCAATGAAAAAGGCGATGGTATATGACCATCGCCTTTTTTTGGCTTGTCGCCGGCTTCACACCGGGCAGGCGAGTATCAGAAAAACGCCTGGATTCCGGTCTGCGCGCGACCGAGGATCAACGCATGAACGTCGTGGGTGCCTTCGTAGGTGTTGACCACTTCCAGGTTTACCAGGTGACGGGCCACGCCAAACTCGTCGCTGATGCCATTGCCACCCAACATGTCCCGCGCCAGGCGTGCGATGTCGAGCGACTTGCCGCAGCTGTTGCGCTTCATGATCGAAGTGATTTCAACGGCGGCCGTGCCTTCGTCCTTCATCCGCCCCAAACGCAGGCAACCTTGCAGCGCCAGGGTGATTTCGGTCTGCATGTCCGCCAGCTTCTTCTGGATCAACTGGCTGGCAGCCAGCGGGCGACCGAACTGGTTGCGGTCCAGTACGTACTGGCGCGCGGTGTGCCAGCAGTCCTCGGCCGCGCCCAGTGCGCCCCAGGCGATGCCGTAGCGCGCCGAGTTCAGGCAGGTGAAGGGGCCGCGCAGGCCGCGCACATCCGGAAAGGCGTTCTCTTCCGGGCAGAACACGTTATCCATGACGATTTCGCCGGTAATCGACGCGCGCAGTCCGACCTTGCCGTGGATGACCGGCGCGCTCAGGCCCTGCCAGCCCTTCTCCAGGACGAAGCCGCGAATCTGCCCTTCATCGTCCTTGGCCCAGACCACGAACACGTCGGCGATCGGGCTGTTGGTGATCCACATCTTGCTGCCGGTCAGGCGGTAGCCACCGTCGACTTTGCGCGCCCGGGTGATCATCGAGCCCGGATCGGAGCCATGGTTCGGCTCGGTCAGGCCGAAGCAGCCGATGTAATGACCGCTGGCCAGCTTGGGCAGGTACTTCTGTTTGGTGGCTTCATTGCCGAATTCATTGATCGGCACCATCACCAGGGAGGACTGCACGCTCATCATCGAGCGATAGCCCGAGTCCACGCGCTCGACTTCCCGGGCGATCAGGCCATAACACACATAGTTCAGGCCGCTGCCGCCGTAGGTTTCAGGAATGGTCGCGCCGAGCAGGCCGGTCTCGCCCATCTCGCGAAAGATCGCAGGGTCCGTCTGCTCGTGCCGAAACGCCTCCAGCACCCGAGGCGCCAGCTTGTCGGCGGCGAACTGCTGGGCACTGTCGCGCACCATGCGCTCTTCTTCGCTGAGTTGCTGATCGAGCAGCAGCGGGTCGATCCAGTTGAAGCTTGCCTTGTTGGCCATGGGTCATTCTCCGGTTGGGTTCTTGTAATGTTGGTCAGTCGAGGCGTTCGATCACGCAGGCAATGCCTTGGCCGAGGCCAATGCACAGGCTGACCAGGGCGTAGCGTGCGTTGCTGCGTTCCAGTTGCCGCACCGCGCTGTAGGCCAGGCGAGCGCCGGAAGCACCCAGCGGGTGGCCGATGGCAATGGCCCCGCCGTTGGGGTTCAGGCGCGAATCGTCGAAGGCCACGCCGAGTTGCCGGGCACAGCCGAGCACTTGTGCGGCGAACGCTTCGTTGATTTCGATCAGGTCCATGTCGGCAAGCGTCAAGCCTGCGCGCTGCAAGGCCTTGGTGCAGGCCGGCACCGGGCCCAGGCCCATCAGGCGTGGTTCGACCCCGGCCACGGCGCCGGCGAGGATGCGCGCGCGAGGCCTGAGGTCGACCTTTTCGCCAATGGCCCGCGAGCCAATCAACAGCGCTGCCGCTCCGTCGTTGATGCCCGAAGCGTTGCCCGCGGTGACAACGCCGCCGTTAAACAGCGGTTGCAGGTCCGACAGCGCCTCGAAGTTGCTTTGTGGGCGCGGATGCTCGTCACGGTCGACGATCTTCGGTGGCTGCTTGCGCCCTTGTGGCACTTCGATGGGCAGGATTTCACCGGCCTGGAAGCCATCGCGCACGGACGCGTCGAACAGCGCCTGGCTGCGCGCGGCATAGCGGTCGGCGTCCTCGCGAGAGATGCCCAGTTCACGGGCGACGTTGTCCGCCGTCTGCGGCATTGAATCGGCGCCGAACCCGGACTCTACCTTCGGGTTGGGAAAGCGTGCGCCCAGGGTACTGTCGTACACCTGGAAGTCCCGCGACCAGGCGCTTGGCGCCTTGGCCACCACAAACGGCGCGCGGCTCATGCTCTCGACGCCGCTGGCAATGAACAACTCGCCCTCGCCCGAGCGCACGGCACGCGCAGCATCCAGCACGGCGGCAAGGCCAGAGCCGCACAGGCGATTGACGGTCAAGCCGGCAACGGCCGTCGGCAGCCCGGACAACAGCGCGACATGACGCGCCAGGTTGCGCCCGTCCTCACCGGCCTGACTGCTGCAGCCGGCGATCAGGTCTTCATAGTCGCGCACGTCGAACGGGTTACGCGCCACCAGGGCACACACCACACTGGCCAGCAGGTCATCCGGGCGCACAGCGGCCAGGGCGCCAGCGTGGCGAGCGAAAGGCGAACGCAGGCCATCGTAGATGTAGGCACTCATGCTTGCTCCTCGGGGGTGGTCAGGGGCAGGCCGAGCTGCACACGACGCCGCAACCAGGGGCTGACCCGGTAGCGCGGCTCCTGATACAGCTCATGCAGTCGCTGCAGGATCTGCTGGATCTGCAAAGCACCGTAATGGTCGCCAAAGCCCAGCGGACCATGGGGGTAACCGAGGGCCAACTGCACCGCACGGTCGAGGATCGCGGGCTCGGCGATGCGCCGCTGGGCAATCTCGCAACCCAGGTTGACGATGCCGGCGAGTACGCGCTGGGCGATGAAGCCCGGCGAGTCATTGATGACTTCCACCGGTACACCATCGGCACCCAGGGCCTGGCGTGCCTGGGCCAGCACCTGTGGATCGAGTGCCGGTTGGCGCATCAGCACGCGGCGCGTGTCGAAACCGACAAAGGTCTCCAGCGCCAGGCTGCGTCGCGGCGGCAGTCGCTTGCGGGCGATCACGCTGCTGGCATCCTCGCCCAAAGGCGTAACCAGGCAAATGGCGTGCGCACTCGGTTGATCGCCCTGCTCCAGGACCACGCCGGCAGCGGACAGCACCGCGGCGATCCGCTCGCGCATGGCCGAATCGTCGCAGTCCAGCCAGAACGGTTGGGTGATCACCACTTGCGGCGGCGCCTGCTCTGCTTGCTCGACCACGCTACCGTCCTGGTAGCGATAGAAGCCCTGCCCGGTCTTGCGCCCGAGCAAACCACTGGCCAGACGCGGGGGCACCAGCGCCGATGGGGTGTAGCGCGGGTCCTGGTAAAACTGGGTGTGAATCGACTCCATCACCGCCTGGGAGATGTCCAGGCCGACCAGGTCGAACAGCTCGAACGGCCCCATGCGAAAGCCGAGGCTGTCCTTGAGGATGCGATCGATCTGCGCCGGGGTGGCAATCCCCTCGCCGAGGATACGCAAGGCCTCCGGACCGAAGGCCCGCCCGGCATGGTTGACCAGGAAGCCCGGCGAGTCAGGCGTCGTCGCGGCAAAATGCCCGGCGTGCCCGGCCAGCGCCGCCAGGCGCTGAACCACCTGCGGGTCGGTGAGTTCGCCACGCACCACCTCGACGATTTTCATCAGTGGCACCGGGTTGAAAAAGTGAAACCCGGCCACCCGTTCAGGATGCCGGCAAGCGCTGGCAATCAGGCTCACCGACAAGGATGAAGTGTTGGTCGCCAATACCGCATCGGGCCTGACGACTTGCTCCAGCGCGCGGAACAATGACTGCTTGGCCTCGAGGTTTTCCACGATCGCCTCGATCAACACATCACAATCGGCCAAGGCTTCAAGGCTGATGGCCGGGCGCATGCAAGCCAATGCCGTCGCCAGTACTTCACTGCTCAACTTGCCCTTGGCGGCGGATCGCTCAAGCAACGCGCGATTGGCTTGCAGCGCTTCTTCTGTTGCTTCGCTACGGCTGTCATACAGCAACACCGGAACGCCCGCGGTGGCGAACAACTGGGCGATTCCCCGGCCCATGGCACCGCTGCCGATCACACCGATCTGTCTGAACGTATTCACATGCACCTCCTCAGATTGCCCGTTCCAGCTCCGGCACGGCCTCGAACAGATCCGCCACCAGGCCGTAGTCGGCCACCTGGAAAATCGGCGCCTCTTCGTCCTTGTTGATCGCCACGATCACCTTGGAATCCTTCATGCCGGCCAGATGCTGGATGGCGCCGGAGATGCCCACGGCGATGTACAACTGCGGCGCGACGATCTTGCCGGTCTGGCCGACCTGCATGTCGTTGGGCACGAAGCCGGCATCGACGGCAGCGCGCGACGCCCCCACGCCTGCGCCGAGCTTGTCGGCCAGTGCATAGAGGTGCTTGAAGTTGTCGCCGTTCTGCATGCCACGGCCACCTGACACAACGATCTTCGCCGCGGTCAGCTCCGGACGGTCGGACTTGGCCAGTTCTTCACTGACGAACGCCGACCGGCCGCTGTCGCTGACCAGGCTCAGCGCTTCGATGGCGGCATTGCCCCCTTCGGCGGCAGCGGCGTCGAACCCGGTACTGCGCACAGTGATCACCTTGACGGCGGCAGATGACTGCACCGTCGCGATGGCATTGCCCGCGTAGATCGGACGCTTGAAGGTATCGGCACTTTCGACCGCGATGATCTCCGAGATCTGGTCGACATCCAGTTGCGCGGCAACCCGTGGCAGGATGTTCTTGCCGTTACTGGTGGCAGCGGCGAGGATGTGGCTGTAGCCCTTGCCAAGCTCGGCAACCAGAGGCGCAACGTTTTCCGGCAATTGGTGGGCATAAACAGCGTTGTCGGCCAGCAGCACTTTCGCTACGCCAGCAACCTGCGCCGCCGCTTCAGCCACGGCACCGGCGCCGTGACCTGCGACCAGCAGATGAATGTCGCCACCGATCTGCTGCGCAGCGGTCACGGTATTGAGGGTAGCGGCCGCCAGTGCCGCGTTGGTGTGTTCAGCGATAACCAGGATAGCCATTAGATTACCTTCGCCTCGTTCTTGAGTTTCTCGACCAGTTCGGCCACTGACTTGACCTTGACTCCGGCGCTGCGCGCAGCCGGTGCTTCGACTTTCAGGGTCTGCACGGTGCCAGCGCAGCTCACGCCCAGGGCGCTCGGGGTGAGCACCTCCAGCGGCTTTTTCTTGGCTTTCATGATGTTGGGTAGCGACGCGTAGCGCGGCTCGTTCAGGCGCAGGTCGGTGGTGACGATGGCCGGCAGTTTCAGCGCGACCGTTTGTGCGCCGCCGTCGATTTCGCGGGTCACGGCGACACTGTCGCCGTCGATGGCGACTTTCGACGCGAAGGTGCCCTGCCCGTAGCCACCCAATGCCGCGAGCATCTGGCCGGTCTGGTTGTTGTCGCTGTCGATGGACTGTTTGCCGAGGATCACCAGCCGAGGCTGTTCCTTGTCGACAACCGCTTTCAACAGCTTGGCCACCGCCAGGGAACCCAGGTCTTCACCGGCCTCGACCAGAATGGCACGGTCGGCGCCCAGGGCCAGCGCGGTGCGCAGTTGCTCCTGTGCCGTGCTGCTGCCGATGCTGACGACCACCACCTCGGTGGCAACCCCCTGCTCTTTCAGGCGCACCGCTTCTTCCACGGCGATCTCGCAGAAGGGGTTCATCGCCATCTTGACGTTGGCCAGGTCGACGCCGGACTGGTCAGCCTTGACGCGAACCTTGACGTTGAAATCGACCACGCGCTTTACCGCAACCAGTACTTTCATAGTGTGTTCCCGTGTGAGTGCAGTGATGGGTCAGGCGCTGCGCAGCAGCGCGGCATAGGCCTGCAAATGGTGGTCGTCATCGCCCAACTGGTGGCTGAGCATCACCAGTCTCTTGGCGTGATGGGCCAGGCTGTATTCCCAGGTCATGCCGATGCCGCCGTGCAACTGGATCGCTTGCTCGGCGATCAGGCGGGCGGCGCGCACCACCACGAATTTGGCGGCGGCCAGTTGCCGACTGCGCTCGTCGCTGTCGGCCTGATCGGCCACGCAGGCGGCAAGAATGGCCATCGAGGTGGCCAACTCCAGCTCGCCGCGCATGTCGGCCATGCGGTGCTGCAACACCTGGAACTTGCCGATGGGGGCACCGAACTGCTTGCGCGTCTTGAGGTAGTCGAGGGTCAGGCGAAACGCTTCCTCCATGCCGCCGATGGCTTCGGCGCACTGCCCGGCAATGGCGCGACCCTGCTGATAATGCAAGGCCGGCAACGCCTCGCCGACGTTGCCGAGCAACGCGCCCCGACCCACAAAGACATCGTCGAGGATCAGGTCGCTGGCACGTGGGCCGTCGATGCAGGGGTAATCGAGACGCTGCAAACCGTCCGCCTGGGAATCGACCAGGAACAGGCTGATCCCCTGTTCACCAAGCGCATCGCCGCCTGTACGCGCCGACACCAGGATCAACCCCGCACTGGCCGCGCCGACCACGGCGATCTTGCGCCCGGACAGGCACCAGCCGCCCTCGACCGCGCGTGCCTGGGTCTGCACATCGTGTAGTTGGTAGTGACTTTGCTGTTCTTCCAAAGCCACCGCCAGTTGCAGCGAGCCTGCAGCGACTTGCGGCAACAGGTCTGCCTGCTGGCTGGCATCACCCAGTTGCTGCAGCAGGCCCGCCGCGTGAATCTGCGACTGCAGGAACGGCTCCAGGCACAGGTTGCGACCGAGTTCGGTCATGATCAGCAGGTTGTCCACGCCGCTGCCACCGAAGCCGCCGTGTGCCTGGGCAATCGGCACCGAACACAGGCCCAGTTCGGCCATCTGGTTCCAGAATGCCGGGCTCATGCCGGCTTCGCTGCGGTAGTAGCCCTCGCGGGCTTCGAAGCTGTAGTGATCGCGGGCCAGTCGGGCCACGGTGTCTTGCAGCATCTGCTGCTCGGAGCTGAGTGTGAAGTCCATTGCGTACCTCCTTAAAGCTCAAGAATCATCTTGGCGATGATGTTCTTTTGAATTTCATTGGAGCCGCCGTAGATAGACAGCTTGCGCAGGTTGAAATACTGGCTGGCGGGGGCGGCGCTGTAGTCGCTGTGCAGCGAGGTGCCTGTGAAGTCGTCGTGCAGTTCTGCCTCCACAAAGGGCAACGCCTTGGTGCCCAGCGCCTTGCGCAGCAAGTGGCTGATGGCCTGGCGAATTTCCGATCCCTTGATCTTCAGGATCGAGCTTTCGGCACCGGGCACACCGCCGGCCTGGGCGGCGGCGAGGATGCGCAAGGTGCTCATCTCGATGGCCAGCAGCTGAATCTCCACCTCGGCGACCTGCAGGCGGAACTGCAAATCGTCCAGCAGCGGCAAACCGTTGCGCAGTTCCTGCCGGGCCACCGCCTTGAGGTGCGCCAGTGCCGCCTTGGACTGGCCAACGCCGGCCTGCCCGGTGCGCTCGTGGGTCAGCAGGTATTTGGCGCAGGTCCAGCCCTGGTTCTCTTCGCCCACCAGGTTCTCGACCGGTACGCGGACGTTGTCGAAGAACACTTCGTTGACCTCATGCTCGCCTTCGAGCGTGATGATCGGGCGTACGCTGATGCCGGGGCTGGCCATGTCGATCAGCAGGAAGGAAATACCCCGCTGCTGCTGGGCTTCGCTGTCCGTGCGCACCAGGCAGAAAATCATGTTGGCGTGCTGGCCCAGGGTGGTCCAGGTCTTCTGGCCGTTGACCACATAGTGCTCGCCCTCGCGCACGGCGCGGGTCTTGAGGCTGGCCAGGTCCGAGCCCGCGCCCGGTTCGGAGTAGCCCTGGCACCACCAGTCTTCGCCGCTGAGGATGCGTGGAAGGTAATGCGCCTGCTGCGCCGGGCTGCCGAATTTCATGATCACCGGGGCAACCATGTTGACGCCGAATGAGATCAGGCGCGGCGCGCCGAAGGCGGCGCATTCTTCTTCGAACAGGTGCTTTTGCACCACGCTCCAACCGGTGCCACCAAAGGCCATCGGCCAATTGGCCGCGTACCAGCCGCGCCGCCCGAGAATGCGCTGCCAGCGTTGGTGGTCGTCCTTGCTCAAGCGCTTGCCCAGGCGAACTTTGCTGGCGATGTCTGCGGGCAGCGCGTCACTTAGAAAGGCCCGCACCTCGGCGCGGAACTCAAGCTCGGCGGGTGTGTAATGGATGTCCATGCAAAGTCCTCTATCGATGGTCAGGCCAACCCCGAGGCTGGCCGCAAGTTCAGCCTTGGCGTTGCCTGGCCGCCTGGCGCCGGGCAAAGAAGTCTTCGATCAGCGCCGCGCGCTGGGGCGATGCCATGCATTCGAGAAACAGTGCACGCTCGCGCTGCAGGCCTTCGCTCAATGGCATTTTCGTTGCCGCTTCGACGGCGGCGAGGCAGCGCGGTGCCGAGAATGAATCAACTTGGGTCCGGGTGATTTCGCTGCGTCGGGCCTCAATCAAGGCGCTGGCTTCGGCAGGTGTCGTGGGCATCTCGATCTGGCCGACGCGCCGCACTGGGGCCCGCTCGGCCAAGAGTTGTCGTGCATGTCGCAGGCCTGCGACCAGAGGCTCGTCGTCGAACAGGGCGTCTACCAGACCCAGTCCCAGCGCCTGGCTCGCCTCTATCGGTTCGCCCGTGATGATCATCTCCAGCGCTGTTGCCACGCCCACCAGACGCGGCAAGCGCTGGGTGCCGCCACCACCGGGCAACAGCCCCAGGCGGGTTTCCGGCAAACCGAGCCGGGTGGCGCTGTGGGCAATGCGGTAGTGACAGCCCAGCGCGACTTCCAACCCCCCGCCCAGCACCGAACCGTGCAGCACCGCCAGCGAAGGCTTGTTGCCGTTTTCGATGGCCAGGGTCAGTTCCTGCAGGATCGGCGCCTGGGCCGGCTGGCCGAACTCGCGAATGTCGGCGCCGGCGATAAAGGTCTTGCCCGCGCAATAGAGCATGATCAATTCGACCTGCGCGTCCTGTTCGGCCTCTCTAAAGGCTTCCAGCAACCCGGCGCGCAGGGCGTGGCCAAGGGCATTGACCGGCGGGTTGTCGACCCGGATCAAGGCCACGCCTGCCTCGCGGGTCATTTGCACGACTGAAGTCATCGGACAGTTCCTCTTCTTGTTCTTATGCGGCTTGCCAATCGGTCGCGGTCTTCAGCGATGGGTCCACACCGGCTGGCGCTTCTGGGCGAAGGCCTGCATGCCCTCCTTCTGGTCCTGGCTGGCAAAACTGGCGTGCATCAGGCGCCGCTCGAACTGCACGCCCTCGGCCAGGGTGGTTTCGAAGGCCCGGTTGACCGCTTCCTTATTGAGCTTGACCGCGATGGCCGGGTGAGCGGCGATTTGCGCGGCCACGGCCAGGGCTTCATCCAGCAGGCCGGCCAGGGGCACCACGCGACTGATCAAGCCCAGGCGCTCGGCTTCATCGACGTCCATGAAACGCCCGGTCAGGCACAGGTCCATGGCCTTGGCCTTGCCGATGGCGCGGGTCAGGCGCTGGGTGCCGCCAGCGCCAGGCAAGGTACCGACCTTGACTTCGGGCTGGCCGAACCGGGCGTTGTCGGCGGCGATCACCATGTCGCACATCATCGCCAGCTCGCAGCCACCGCCCAGCGCCAGGCCGGCAACCGCTGCAATCACCGGTTTACGGCAGCGGGTGACCGTCTCCCAGTTGGCCGTGACGAAATCCTCCAGGTACACATCGGCAAAACCCTTGAACTGCAATTCGCTGAGGTCGGCACCGGCGGCGAAGGCTTTGTCGTTGCCGGTAATGACCACCGCACGAATCTGCTCATCGGCTTCGAAAGCCAGCAGCGCCTGGCCCAGTTCAGTCATCAAGGCGTCGTTGAGGGCGTTATGGACCGCCGGGCGATTCAGGCGGATCAGGCCGACGGCGGCACGCTGCTCGACAAGGATGTTCAGGAAAGCCATGTCATCTACCTCTTGTTCTGCGGGAATGCCTTCGAATATATCCACAGAAAAATACAAAGACAACATGTTGACATATTAATTTTGAAAGCCTTATCTTCAGCTCATCGAAAGGGCAACACCAGATCGCCAGATAACAACAACTCAAACCCTTAAGAGTCGATATAAACAAATGAACACCTGGACAGGCACACCCACAGAGCGTCATCCAGAAACGCCCAGCAGTAGTGACATGATCATTACAGATTACTGGGATGCGCAGCTTGCCCGGGGCGCCGACTGCCGCGCTCTGTCGAGTTACCAGAGCGGCGAAGACACCCCCGTCTCGTTTACCTACGGCGAACTGGATGCCTTGGTGACCCGCATGGGCGCCGGCCTGGCCGCCCTGGGCGTGGAAAAAGGCAGCGTGGTGTCCTGCCAACTGCCCAACAGCTGGCAGATGACCGCCCTGTTCCTGGCCTGTGCCCGTATCGGTGCCGTATTCAATCCATTGATGCCGATTTTTCGCGAACGCGAGCTGCGCTTCATGCTCGGCCACGCCCGCAGTCATCTGCTGGTCGTGCCCAAGCTCTTCCGGGGTTTCGATTACGCCAACATGGCCGAGGGCCTGCGCGCTGACTTGCCTGAACTGCGGCAGGTATTGGTGATCGGTGGCGAAGGCGACAACAGCTTCGAACGGCAACTGCTGGACCGGGCATGGGAAAACAATGGCAATACCCAGGCGCTGTTCGCCGAGCTTCGCCCGCAGGCCGATGACATTGTCCAGTTGCTGTTCACCTCTGGCACCACCGGTGAACCCAAGGGCGTGTTGCACACCAGCAAGACCCTGCTGAGCAACATCATTCCCTATGCCGAGCGTCTGGGGCTTGGCCACCAGGACATTGTCTTCATGGCCTCGCCCATGGCCCATCAGACCGGTTTTCTCTACGGCATGCTGATGCCCATCTACCTCGGCGCGGCGGCGGTACTGCAAGACGTGTGGGATGCGCGCACCGCCGTAAAGATCATCGCCGCCGAGCGCCCGACGTTCACGATGGCCTCGACACCCTTCCTCGCCGACCTGATCGAGCTTGCCCCTGGGCACCGCGATGCATTGTCGAGCCTGCGGATTTTTGTCTCGGCCGGCGCGCCGATTCCGGAAAGCCTGGTGGAAAAGGCCGGCAACAGCCTCAACGCGAAAATTGTCTCGGCCTGGGGCATGACCGAAACCGGTGCCTCGACCATGACCCGTCCGCAGGACGATCCCGAGCGGGCCATCTACACCGACGGCCTGTCCCTGCCCCTGGTGGAAGTGCAGGTGGTCGACGATGTCGGCATTGAAGCCCCTGCCGGCAGCGAAGGCCATCTGCAAGTCCGCGGCGCCAGCCTGTTCGTGGGTTACCTCAAGCGTCCCGACCTCTACAGCGTCGACGCCCAGGGTTGGTTCGCCACCGGCGATCTGGCCCGCATGGATGCCCAGGGTTATATCCGCATCACCGGGCGAACCAAGGATGTGGTGATCCGCGGCGGCGAAAACATCCCGGTGGTCGAGGTGGAAAACCTGCTCTACAAGCACCCGGCCATTTCGGCAGTGGCCCTGGTGGGCTGCCCCGACGAGCGGCTTGGCGAGCGGGTCTGCGCCTACGTCACCCTGCATGACGGTTACACGGACCTGCGCCTCGACGAGGCGGTGACTTTCCTGCTCGAACACAACCTGTCGCGCAACTACTTGCCCGAGTACCTGGAAGTGCTGCCTGCCCTGCCCCGCACGCCTTCCGGAAAGATCCAGAAATTCAAGCTGCATGAGCGGGCCGCGAGCATTCGCATCGACCCGGTCAAGCGCCGCTGAACCCTCCCCTCAAATCGCGCAAATCAATAATTGGAGAATGCCCCTATGAAAGGCCTGAATGGAAAAACCGTCATCATCACCGGCGGTGGCGGCGGCATCGGTCGCGCCGTGTGCCTGCGCTTCGCCGCCGAAGGTAGCCTGGTGGCGGTGCTCGATCGCGACAGCAGCGCTGCACAAACCACCGTCGACCTGATCCGCGAAGCCGGTGGCAAGGCCGTTGCCTACGCCGCCGACATCACCGATTACGCCGCCATCACCGACACCGTGGCCGCCATCGAAAAAGACCTGGGCGTGCCGACGGTATTGGTCAACAACGCCGGTTTCGACCGCTTCATGCCGTTCCTCAAGACCGAGCCCAAGCAGTGGGAACAGTTGATTTCGATCAACCTGACCGGCGCCCTGAACATGCACCACGTGGTATTGCCGAAAATGCTCGAGGCCGGTGGCGGCAAAGTCATCAACGTCGCCTCCGATGCCGCCCGCGTCGGTTCCTCGGGCGAGGCCGTGTACGCCGCCTGCAAGGCGGGCCTGGTGGGCTTGAGCAAGACCCTGGCGCGGGAGCTGGCGACCAAGGGCGTTAACGTCAATGTGGTTTGCCCGGGCCCCACCGACACCGCGCTGCTCAAGAGCGTGGCCGACACCTCCAACAACCCGGAAAAACTCCTGGAAGCCTTCAAGAATGCCGTGCCGATGCGTCGCCTCGGCCAGCCGGAAGACTACCCGGGAATCATCGCCCTGCTCGCCAGCGACGATGCCAACTTCATTACCGGTCAAGTGATCAGCGTGTCCGGTGGCCTGACGATGGCTGGCTAAGCCAGACCACACTCAAATGGGAGAGCATGCAATGAACTACGAAGACATCCTGTACCACGAACTCAACGGCGTCGCGACCATCACCATCAACCGCCCCGAGCGCTACAACGCGTTTCGCGGCCAGACTTGCATGGAACTGCTCGACGCGTTCAACCGTGCCGGCTGGAACAAGGAAATCGGCGTCATCGTCTTCACCGGCGCTGGCGACAAGGCCTTCTGCACCGGCGGCGACCAGGGCGCCCATGAAGGCCAGTACGACGGTCGCGGCCTGATCGGCCTGCCGGTCGAAGAACTGCAGAACCTGATCCGCGAAGTGCCCAAGCCGGTGATCGCGCGGGTCAACGGCTTTGCCATCGGTGGCGGGCATGTGCTGCATGTGGTCTGCGACCTGAGCATCGCCTCCGACAAAGCGGTGTTCGGCCAGGTCGGCCCCAAGGTCGGCTCGGTCGACCCGGGTTACGGCACCGCCTACCTGTCGCGCCTGATCGGCGAAAAACGCGCCCGCGAGATCTGGTACCTGTGCCGCAAGTACAGCGCGCAGCAGGCGCTGGACTGGGGCCTGGTCAACGCCGTGGTGCCTCACGAGCAGCTCGATGAAGAAGTACAGAAGTGGTGCGAGGAAATTCTCGAGAAGAGCCCGACCGCGCTGTCCATCGCCAAGCGCTCGTTCAATGCCGACAGCGCCAACATCGGCGGCATCGGCGGCCTCGGCATGCAGGCCCTGAGCCTGTACTACGACACCGAGGAGTCGAAGGAAGGCGTGGCGGCTTTCAAGGAAAAGCGCAAGCCCGAGTTCCGTAAATTCTACAAATGATCCCTGCGCCGGCAGCCATTGCGCTGCCGGCACAGCACCCGAATGGCCTGGAGAGCATCATGAATTTCGCCTTCACAGAACAACAAAATGCCATCCGCGAAAGCGTTGCCCGATTCAGCGCCGACGTCCTCGCCCCCGGTTACCGCCAACGGGATCGCGATGGCCGCATCGAGCGCGAAGTCATTGCCCAAATGGGCGAGATGGGCCTGCTCGGCGGTGAACTGCCGGAAGAATTCGGCGGCAGCGGCCTGGACTGCGTCACCGCCGGCCTGATCATCGAAGAACTGGCCCGTGGCGACTTCAACGTGGCGTACATCCCGCTGCTGACGTCCCTCAACGGCCAGATCATCGCCCACTACGCCGACTCCTCCCTGGCCCGGGAATGGCTGGGTGAAATGACCGCCGGGCGCAAGGTCGCCTGTATCGCCCTGACCGAACCCAGCGGCGGATCGGATGCCGCCAGCCTGCGCCTGAAGGCCGAGCTCAAGGGCGATGTCTATGTGCTCAACGGCGAGAAAACGTCGATTTCCATGGCCGACCAGGCCGACGTCGCCGTGGTCTTCGCCCGCACCGGCACCGTGGAGCAACGCGCCAGCGGTATCAGCGCGTTCCTGGTGCCGATGAACCTGCCCGGCATCAGCACGACCCGCTTCGAGGATGCCGGCGAGCGCGCCATCGGTCGCGGCTCGATTTTTTTCGACAATGTGCAGGTGCCGGTCAACCATCGCCTCGGCGATGAGAACAAGGGCTTCAAGCAAGTCATGCAGGGCTTTGACTACAGCCGTGCCTTGATCGGCCTGCAATGCCTGGCCTTGGCCCAGCAATCGCTGGATGAAACCTGGCAGTGGTTGACCGAGCGCAAGGCCTTCGGCCAGGCCTTGTCTTCGTTCCAGGGTTTGACTCACCCTCTGGCAGAATTGCAGACCTACGTGCATGCTGCCCGCCTGCAGTGTTATTACGCCCTGTGGCTCAAGGATAATAAGCTGCCACACAATGCCGAAGCGGCCATGAACAAGTGGTGGGGCCCGAAACTGGCGTTCGATGTGGTCAAGCAGTGCCTGCTGGCCCATGGGCACACCGGTTACGGCGAGGACCTGCCGTTCGCCCAGCGCTTGCGTGATGTACTTGGCCTGCAAATCGGTGACGGCACCGCGCAGATCATGAAAAATATCATCGCGCGTGAATTTGTCCCCAATTGATGCCCTGCCTGCTCCATCAGGTCGGGCGCTCATATAACCGTGCTCGCCCTGACGGAGCCGATAAGGAACATCAATGAACAATAGCGATACCCGATCCGTACCCAACACGCTGTTTTTCCGGCTGTTCCAGACCGGCAACGTGTTGCAGCGGCAAGTCCAGAAAGAGATGGGCATCAGCACGGTGCAATGGGCCGTGCTCGGCGCCCTGTCCCGTGAACGGTATGAAGGCGGAATCTCGTTCTTTGAATTGACCGAGTACCTGTTCGTCAGTCGCCAGAGCCTGGACGGCGTACTCAAGCGCATGGAGCGCGACAACCATGTGTTGCGCGTGCCGCACCCGGATGACGGACGTGCGCGCCTGGTGCAACTGACCGATACCGGCCGGGCCTTCTGGGACTCGTTGCAGGAACGAATCCAGACGTTTTACCAGCAGGCGTTGAAAGGCTTCAGTTTCGACGACAGCGTCAGCCTGCTGCATTACCTCAACAAGCTGCAAGGCGACATGGTCGCCATATCGCTCGGCGACGAGCCGCAAGACGACGAGGCGCAATAGGCTGATCCCCACCTTCCTGCCCTCGCCGAAGCGTCATTGTTCATGAAACCCTAAACAGCCCCCTTCCCGGGGCTGGCTGAACAACAAAAACAACTCACAGCAGGCAGGAACCTCTCATCATGCGTACAGCCAATCCCGTCACCGGGCATCTGGCCGGGCCGACTCGTGCCCGGTATTCCTTCAAGGCCCCTTGTGTCACTGCGTTACTGCTCGCTTCACAGGCCCATGCAGACATCATTGCCGACAGTCACTTGAGCCTGGAGACACGAAATTTCTACATGAATCGTGATTACCGGGACGCCGGTTTGTTTGACGGCCCGCGTCACGACGGCAAGCCCCAGAGCAAGGCGGAAGACTGGGCGCAAGGCTTCATTTTGCGCGGTAATTCGGGGTTCACCGAGGGCACGATTGGCGTTGGCCTGGATATGCTGGGGCTGGTGGGCGTCAAGCTCGACTCCGGTGGCGGCAGCAGCGGCACTGGCGTGCTGCAGCGCAACCAGCGCACCGGCGAGCCGGTCGACGAGTACAGCTTCCTGGCACCAACTGCCAAGCTCAAGGTCGCCAAGACCCTCGTCTCCCTCGGCAACCATGAACCGGTGATGCCGGTGCTGTTTCGCAATGACACGCGCCTGCTGCCACAGACCTATCGCGGTGGACAGGTGGTCTCCACCGATATCCAGGATCTGAGCCTCACCGCCGGGCAATTTCGCCAGGCGCACCAGCGCGACTCGTCCGACTACGAGGACATGCGCATGGCGGCCGACGGTTCCACCGGTGGCGTGCCCACAGACCGCTTCAACTATGGCGGCTTTACCTACGCCTTCCTGCCCAGCCTCAGCGCCACGATTTATCGTGCCGAGCTCAAGGACAACTACAGCCAGAATGCGGCCAGCCTCTTGTACAAGGCGCCTTTGAGCGAAAGCGTCAACCTGAAGGCCGACGTGCGCTACTTCGGCAGCGATGACGAGGGCCGGACCAACGTCGACAACCGCTACCTGGGTGGTATGTTGACCTTGAGCAGCCGCGGCCACTCCCTGGGCCTGGGCTATCAGAACCAGAATGGCGACACGGGCCTGCCCTACCTGCTGGTGGCCGACCCATGGGCTTTGAACAATGGCACGTACCAGCCTTTCGTGCGGGCCGGGGAAGACTCCTGGCAACTGCGTTACGACTATGACTTTGCCGCTTTGGGCATACCTGGCCTGACCTTGATGACGCGCTACATGCGCGGCGATGACTTCGAGATTCGCGCCGTTGGCGCCAAGGAGTGGGAGCGCAACACCGACATCGGCTACGTGATCCAGGGCGGACCGTTGCGCAACCTGAGCCTGCGCTGGCGCAATGTGACGTATCGCGGCAGTGACACGACCGACGTCGATGAGAATCGACTGATAATCGCCTACACCTTCAAGTTCTGGTAAGTCGCCGGGCAGTCAAGGGCGCCAGCACGTTGGGCTGGCCGCCCTTGAAAGTACGCGCTTCCTATTGCTCGCCATGAGCCGCCAGATAGCTGTCCACCGCCTCGCCTATCGTGGGAAAAAACGCCGATTCGCCAAGCCTTGCGAAAAGGCCGAAGCGCTTGAGTTTGTCCTTGACCGGGTCTTTCATCTCCGCCACGCACAACTTGATACCCGCCGCGTGCAGGGTGTCGTCCAGCTCCGCCAGCATGTCGGCCGAGGTCACGTCGACACTGGTGACCGGTTCCGCGGCCACGACCAACCAACGCACCGGCGTCGGCGAGGCCGCCACGGCGTTCAGCACCCGCTCGTTGAACAGCTCGGCGTTGGCGAAAAACAACGGCGCATCCCAGCGAAACAGGACCAGGCCGGGGATCAGCCGCGCGTGCGGATAACGCTGGATGTCGTGGTAGCCCTTGATCCCTTCGGCTTGCCCCAGCACGGCGGAGTACGGCCGCCAGCCATCCCAGAGGAATTCGATGACGGCGATCACAATGGCCAGGGCGATACCCTCGATCGCACCGAACACGGCGACGCCGATGGTGCAGGCGATCGACAGCCAGAACTCCCAGCGCTGCATACGATAGATGCGACGCAGGTCGGCGACTTCGATCAAGCCGATGGCCGAGGCAATCACCACGGCTGCCAGTGCGCTGTTGGGCAAGTCCTGCAGCAGGTTGGGCGCCACCATCAGCAACACGGCCACCGCCAGTGCGCCGACCACGCCGGTCAACTGGGTCTTGGAGCCGGCAGCTTCGGCTACGGGCGTCCGTGAAGAACTGCTGCTGATGGGAAAACCCTGGAAAAAACCCGCCGCCAGATTGGCAAAGCCCAGCCCCGCCATCTCCTGGTTCGGGTTGACATAGGTTCGGGTGCGCGCCGCGTAGACCCGTGAGAGCACGCTGGTGTCGGCAAACGAGACAAGGGCCACGGCGCAACCGCCGATAATGACCGGGACAATGTCGGCGCGGGTGATCCAGGGGATCGCGAACGCCGGCAAACCTTGTGGCAGCACACCAAGGACCGACACGCCCGCGCCCGTGGCAAGGTCCAGCACACCCACGACGACGGTCGCACCCGCCACGGCGATCAGGATGCCCGGAATTCGCTTGTTGCCTTTGAGCAGCAGGATCACCGCCAGGGTGCCGATGCCCACCATGAAGGTGGTCCAGTTGGCCTTGCCTTCCATCACCCCGGTGACGATGGCCCACAGGTTTCTGATCGGGCCGGCGGACTCGATCGAAAAACCGAACATTTTCGGCAACTGACTGATCAATACCGTCACGGCGATGCCATTCATGTAGCCGTAGCGGATCGGTTTGGAAAGCAGCTCGGTGATGAAGCCCAGGCGTGCGATGCCGGCCAGGATGCACACGGCGCCCGACACGATCGCCATCATGCTCGCCAGGGCGACGGCGCGGTGGGGGTCGCCACCGGACAATGGCAGCACGACGGCGAGGATCACGGCGGCCAGCGAGGAATCCGGCCCCAGAACCAGGATCCGGCTGGGGCCGAACAGTGCATACGCAAGGAGTGGAACAATGGTCGCGTACAAGCCATAGATGCCGGGGACGCCCGATGCCACGGCGTAGGCGATGCCAACGGGCACCAGCATGGTGGTGAGCACCAGGCCGGCCATGATGTCGTGGCGCAACCAGGCTATCTTGTACTCGCGCAGCGTTCGTAGCCCGGGCAGCCAACGGCTCCAGCCGCTGTCGCCGCTGGTATCGCGGCGGGCAATGCGCCCCGGTTCCGGGGTGGGCGGCGAAGCATCCGAATGACTCATGGGACAGGGGTCCTTTAGTGTCCAGCGCCTGACTCTGTTTGAAGTGCCTGCTTGAAGTGCCCGTCAGAATTTTTCGGGAATTCGCCGCAACGGATAATCCGGTTCGCGATAACCGCCGGGCTTCTGCCGCTTGGGCAACACCACCTTCTCACGCGCGACTTCCTCGTAGGGAACGCGACTGAGCAAATCAGAGATGATGTTCAGGCGCGCTCGCCGCTTGTCGTTGGAGTTGGCCACCAGCCAGGGGGCGTGCTCGGTGTCGGTCGTCTGGAACATGTCGTCACGCGCCCGTGAATAGTCATACCAGCGGCTGTATGACTTGAGGTCCATGGGGGAAAGTTTCCAGATCTTGCGTCCATCCTTGATGCGTTCCTCCAGCCGGCGAGTCTGTTCTTCCGGACTGACTTCCAGCCAATACTTGAGCAGGATAATGCCCGAATCGACAATCGCCCGTTCCACGTTGGGCACCGTTTTCAGGAACCCGGCAACCTGCTCCTTGCTGCAGAACCCCATCACCCGCTCCACGCCCGCCCGGTTGTACCAACTGCGATCAAAGATCACCACCTCGCCGGCTGCGGGCAGGTGCGGCAGGTAGCGTTGCAGGTACATCTGGCTTTTTTCCCGATCGGTCGGTGCCGGTAGCGCCACCACGCGAAACACCCGCGGGCTCACGCGTTCGGTCAGTGCCTTGATCGTCCCGCCCTTGCCAGCGCCGTCGCGGCCCTCGAAGACAATGCAGATCTTGATGCCCTTGGCTTTTACCCATTCCTGCAGTTTGACCAGCTCGACGTGCAGCAGGCGCAGTTGCTCAAGGTAATCCTTGTTCTTCAGTTTCAGGCTTTGCGCGGGATAACTTTTAGCGGCTTTCTTTTTGTCCTTTGCCATGACCAAGACCTCAGCAAGACAGGTTGTCGACAGGTAAACAATGGCATTGCCGGCTGCTCAGCCACCGAGCGCGATGATCGCGACGATCAGTACGGCACCAGTGACCGCCAGCGCAACGCCACCTACCCAGGGCTTTGCGCCGGCGTAGCGCGCCAGTATCCAGCCGGCGATGAACAGCACCACCAGCCCGACCAGGTTGGACAGGCGTACGGCAAGCGCTGTCTGGTCGAGCAACAGAAACGGCACCACGAGGGGAAATGTCGAAGCCACCACCAACAGGAAAACCCCGATCGCGCCCCTGATGTCTTCCCAGGTGAGACGCGGCTGTTCCGACGTGTTGGCAAATTTGATCAAACGCAGCCGCAACGACTCCAGCTCTTCGGGGCCGGCCGCCGCGACCAGGCGCGGTGGCAGTGCGTCAGCAATCAGCGCTTGCCCGGTCGCCGCATCCGCTCCGCCGCGCAGGGCGGTGAACAGCGTACGTTTACGCGTGCGCTCGATCAGGCTGCGCAGTAGATACATCACCGCGTCGGCCAGACCCCAGGCCAGGTTGCACCCTAACGCTGCGAACATCATCGTGCGTTCCGCCTCCTGGCCAGAGGTCGCCACGCTGATGGTTCCGGTGAAGGTCATTGCCATGAGCAGGCCAAAGATCACTTCCGTCACACGATCGACCGGATCCAGTACGCGTGCCCGCTTTTGCTCTCCTGTGCCTTGCATGCAGTCATCCTCGCACGGCCGCGTCAACCTGGGGCCCTTTGAGACAGGCCAAGGCAGCGGTCTGTTATCACAGGGCGGTTTCAACAAATTTTCAGTGTAGTTTGAAAAGCCTGTTTCGCTGGCGATTCGAACGTGCGCAATCGCACCGCGGCGCTGCGGCACCGACTAAGCTTTTAGGATTGAACCTGATTTGTCATGGAGATGTGCGTGAGCAGCGCTCCCCTGTCCGAACTCGATGCCGCCCTGCCCGGCCTGGTGCGCAAGATCCGCGTGCTGGATGCCCTAGCCTGGCCGGAGGGGGCCGAGGAAACGTTCCTGGCCCGTTGGCGCGCCGGACAAGCCCGATTGCCCGAGGTCGAGTTGCGCCCACGTGATCACAGCACCGACATTGGCGCGCTCGAAGCCTTTATCGGCCGCTGCGATGAAGGACATCCCGCCGGGCGCCACCTGGCCATGACAGCGCGCAGCTATGCCACGGCCGGGCACATGCTTGGTGCCATCGGCACTCCGGCTTTTACCCAGTACTCGTCTGCGCTGTACCGGCGTCCGGACTTCCACTACGCCAACCTGAACCTGAGCATGCTGGACGCGGCCCACTTTTTCCTCAACACCACCGACGCCCTTCTGGGCGGTACGCGAATTCCGCCAAGCCCGGCGGAGATCCCGGCCGAGGCCTTCGCCGCCTGGATGCAACCGGAACTGGATCGCTTCTTCGGCCCGGGCCGGATCACCGTGGTGCTCGATCCTTCCCTGGCCGCCAAGGCCATCGCCGGGGCGAGCCGCATTCGCCTGCGGGCCAGCGCGCTGTTTTCGCAACTGGACAAGAACCAGCTGTTGCAGCACGAGGCTTTCGTGCATGTCGCCACGGCGCAGAACGGCGCGCTGCAACCGAACCTCAAGAGCCTTGGCCTGGGCGCGCCGCGCACCACCCAGACCCAGGAAGGCATCGCCACCCTGGCCGAGCTGTTCACCGGCAGCATGGACATCAACCGCCTGCGCCGCCTCGCCTTGCGCGTGCTCGCGGTGCAACAGGCGCTCGATGGCGCCGATTTCATCCAGGTGTTCGAAGGTTTCCTCGCTGCCGGCCAGACCCAGGAAGAGTCTTTCCGCTCGACCCAGCGGGTGTTTCGCGGCGCCGACCTGCGTGGCGGTTCGGCGTTCACCAAGGATGCGGCCTACCTGACCGGTTTGCTCGGCGTGCACACCCTGCTGCGCATCGCGATCCGCGACAACCGCCCGGAGCTGGTGGGCTACCTGTTCGCCGGGCGCCTGAGCCTGGGGGACACCGTACGCCTGGCCCCACTCTTCGAGTCCGGCTGGCTCCAGGGCCCGGTCCACCTACCGGCCTGGGCCTCGGACCTGCGCCTGCTCGCCGCCAACCTGGCCTTCTCTGCCTTTATCTCGCGGATCAAGCTGGATGTGCTCGACCTGGACGTGCTCATGGCCTTTGCCGATGCGCATGAAAGCGATGCGAGTGCCTAGAAAAGCCAAAGCAAGGCTACCTTGAAGGCGATCTGACCTTTGCAGATACCCCCAATTCCCTGTGGGAGCCAGCCTGCTGGCGATAGACGTCCAGACAACACGATCATTCAGACAGGGCGCGTTATCGTTGACGACCATCGCCAGCAGGCTGGCTCCCACAATGGGATCGCGGACAGACCTGTAATCAGGTCGGCTTTAAGGCCGCCTCGCTTGTGCTGTTGCTTTGGCTGTTGATTTTCTAGCCCCCTCGAGAGGCCACGATGGGCCGTGTAGGAGCGAGCATGCTCGCGAAAAACCTGAGGGCACCGCGGGGTGTCAGGCTCCCCGCGTCATCGTTGACCTCCATCGCGAGCATGCTCGCTCCTACAGGCTGTTCCAAGTGACTCGCCGTAAGGGCGAAACCCTAGGTGGCCGTTACCGCAGGAATGGATATGTACACCTGAAAGATCAATGCTCTTTAACCTTCTTGATATGAAGAATGATCCACGCAAGAATCCCGATCGCAAGCGGCGCCATGGCCAGCATGGCCTCGCGCGGGGTCAGCGCCACACCGAGCACATGCAGCCCCGAGTAACCCAGCTTGAGCAGACTCAGCAGGTAGTAACTGATGGCAATGATCGACAGGCCTTCCACAGCGCGCTGGATCTTGATCTGGGCATCGGCGCGGGCGTTCAGGCTTTTGAGGATTTCCGAGTTCTGTTCTTCCATTTCCACCTGGACCCGCGCCTGCAACAGGTCGCCCAGGTTGGCCACGCTTTCGGCCAGATGCTCCAGTCGCTGCTCGGTGGCCGTGCAATACCTGACGGTAGGTTTGAAGCGGCGTTCGATAAACACGCCCAGGCGCTGGCAATCACCGACGTGACTTTCCCGCAACTCACCCAGGCGCTCGAACACCAATTGCGCATAGGCCTGGGTGGCACTGAAGCGGTGGCGGGTCTTCGCGGTACTGCTGACCACCTGGGCCGACAGGTTGGAGATATCCGCCAGCAGGGCCTTGGCATGACTGCCGGCGGGGTCGGCGTTGCGTTCGGAAAGGGTGACCAGGGTCTTGTCGAAAACATCGAGCTGCGCGCTCAACTCCTTGGCCATGGTCAAGGATAACGAGGCCATCATCCGGTAAGTCTCGATTTCCAGGAGGCGGCGTATCATCCGGCCCTGGCGGTACGCGTTCAGGCGCCGATTGATGAACAATAGGTGGTTGTTGCCATCCTCGCTGATACGAAAATCGCTCCAGACCACGGCATCGCCACCCCCCACGCACGAACCGCACGGGTCCTTGAAACCGTAGCGCGAGAGATCCAGCTGCGCTTCACCACGCACCACGATCTGCACCGAACTGATCAGCGTCGGCAAATACGCCTGGATTTTTCGCGCCAACACGTCGGGCAGCTCCGTCCAGGCCAACTCATCGCAGGAGGACGTGACCACCAGGGTCAGGGTGAAAAACTCGGCATGGCGCTCCCATTTCAGCGCGTGGCCATCGAGCCGGGTAATGCCTTGGGCGGCGTGCAGATCGAGGGAGTCAAGGCAGCAGCCTTGAAGAAAGGTATTGCACACCTGCTCGCTGCCGAGGAAAGCCAGGTGAAACACATGGGCCGGCTCATCGAAATACAGTGATGGGCGCGCGTGCAGTTCGTTGTGCAGGCTTTGTCGTAACGGGTGCATGGAGTGTGGCCATCTTGGAGTTGTTTTTGGCGCTTGCGATAAATGCCAGGTCTTTGCGGGCATGATCGACTGCTATTGTGAGTGGGACTGGTCGATGCACCCACGAGTCACCAATTTTCGTGCGATCTCAGCCAGCGGGTTGCGGAACGCAAGTGCGCACCCAAGTGTCATTTGTAGTAACCCAGGCTGCCCATCGGCGAGCCTGGCCGCCTGAAAATGGCGAGCGGCGTGCTCAGACCGCTCGCAAAAGGAGATGTTGATGCCCGGACGCAAGCAGCCACCACCCAGGGGGGATGGCGACGTTGAACCTGTCTCTTCGACAACCGTGCGCGCGGGCGCTGTGTTCCGCCTCACGGTGAGCTTCATGCTGGTGGTAGTCGTGGCGTTTCTCGCGGTTGAGGGTTGGCGGACCTGGCGCGATTATCGATCAGCCTTCGACGCTGCCCGCGACTCCGTGACGAACCTGGCGCGAGCCACGGCGCAACATGCCGAAGATGCCATCCGGCAAGTGGATGTACTGACCGCCGCGCTTGGGGAACGGGTGGAAGGCGACGGTTTGCAGAACATCAACGTGCCGCGCATTCACAAGCTGCTGGTCCAGCAATCGAAAATAATGCCGCAACTGCATGGCCTGTTCATCTATGGCGCGGACGGGCAATGGATCGTGACGGACAAGGAGACCACGCCGGAGCCGGCGAACAACGCCGACCGCGATTACTTCCAGTATCACCGCACCCATGACGATAAGAACGTGCGCATCGGTGCGGTGGTCAAGAGCCGATCCACCAACGACCTGATCATCCCCATCTCCCGCCGCTTGAACCATCTGGATGGCACCTTCGCCGGCGTGCTCCTCGGGACGATCAAGGTCAGCTACTTCGTCGACTATTACGGCGACTTCAAGATCGATGGCAAGGGCGCCCTGGTCCTGGCCATGCGCGACGGGACCATCCTGGTTCGGCGACCCTTCATAGCCTCCGTCGTGGGTAAAAGCCTGGCGGACAGCGAGATTTTCAAGCGTTATCTACCCAACGCCAGCCAAGGCATCGCCGAGGTCAAGGCCGTGGTGGACGACACCGAACGCCTGTATGGCTACCGGGCGTTGGCCACCTACCCGCTGGTGGTGGAAGCCGGGCTTTCTCGAGAATCCATCATCGCCCCCTGGCGTCGGGATCTACTGAAAACCGGGTGGGTACTGGTGGTCCTGATCGGGGTGCTCGCGGTGTTCGGACTCATCGTCTTGAGCCAGTTGCGCCAGAGAATGGTGACGGAAAGAAAATTGCGGCACGCGCACCAGGCCATGCACGAGATGGCGTTGACCGACAGCCTGACGGGCCTGGGCAATCGTCGACGCCTGGACACTGCGCTGCTGGAAGAGATTCGCCTGGCTGCGCGCCAGGGCTCCACGCTGTCACTGATCATGCTCGACGTCGATTACTTCAAGCGCTACAACGACAGTTATGGGCACGCTGCCGGCGACGATTGCCTGGGCGCGGTCGGGGCAGCGATCCAGAAGGCAGTCAAACGACCCGGGGACCTGGCCGTCAGGTATGGTGGAGAGGAGTTCACGGTGCTGTTGCCCAACACCGATGGCGCAGGCGCCGCACAGGTCGCCGAAGAGATTCTGCAAGCCATTCGAGCACTGGGCATCGAGCATTGCGCCCATCCCTTGGGCAGGGTCACGGCCAGTGCGGGCATCACCACCCGCCGCCCGAGCTTCGAGGACGTGACGCCGGCCACCTTGATCAAAGACGCTGACGCCCTGCTCTACGTGGCCAAACGACAAGGACGCAATCGCTGGTGCTGCGCCAGCGAGTCGAGTGAAAGTCGTCCACTGTAGGCACGAGTGCTCTCTTGAAAATCCTTACCAGCAAACTGGACGGACCTTGAGTGCCATCCAGTCTGCTACGCTTTTCATTCCCCGAATGGATTCGGGCAATCATTGCCAAAAGCTGTTTTCGAGGGGATGGAATGTGAAAGGCCAATTACTGGGGGTCGCTGCAACGATCGTTATCATCGGTACCGCTGTCTATGGATTCAACAACTGGAAAGAGCAGCAGAGTCAGCGCCAGGAAGCGGTATGTGCGTTAGCGCGCCAGCACCTCAAGGACCTGGAAGTACAGGCGCGGGCCCTGGCCGCCGGGTTGTCGGTCGAGGCCTATGCCGAAGCCGAGAAGGCCGAGGCCGGTAAACTGGTTTCGGCGCTGGATACCGCGAAGAACGAAGCCGAGGTCGATGCCGTGATCGATCAGCATTCTGCTGCCATCGAAGCGCAGATCCATGCTGAAGATGCGGAGGTCAAGTCCCGGGGCGAGCAAAAGTTCCTCGGTCAGGAACGCAAGGAACAGAAAATCACCACCGACATAAAACAGGAAATCCAGCGTGCCGAGAAGGCTGTTGCCGATGACTGTGAATAGTCTGTAGCGAAATTTTTTTAAATGCGCATGCTAATCAAAATGACTAACGCGTTCTAGACTCCACTACGGCAGGTTCATTCAAGCTCCGCGTCCCTGACATAAAGCCAATAAAAAACCAGGAAATCCAGCCTTGAAAACTTCGACTATCGGTGTTGTGGGGAGTCTGCTGGTCTCGGGCGCGGTTTCAGCCACAGGGATTGCTCCTGTCCTGGATCTTGATTTCACCAGAACCGCCATGGAAACCTTGAAAAAGCGCGGGATCGACGACGCGTGCATCATTGCCGCCCCAAACCCTGGCACGTTCACTTACTGCCGGGAAGGCTCTTCGACACTCTGGCAGTACCAGACCCTGGACCTGGTGCAACAGGCCAGGCTGCTCAATGAAGGAACACCGGCTTCGAAGGACCATGGGCAAATCACTGTCGCGCAAGTTGATAGCGCTGCCTGCGACATAGAGCACCCGGTAACGGTGGCCGGACCGACTACCTTTGCCACCCTGCTCCTCAGCCTGGCGAGCCTGTTCCTGTTGATCGGCTTTCGCTATACCTACCTGGCAGTCATGCGCGGGCGCTACCAACCGGTCGCCTATTCGGATCCGCGCCTGCCGCGCTTGATCAACCCCCTGTCAGCGCACCCCTCGACCATTAAGGCGCTGGGGGCTTTCGGGATCGCCGCCACGTTGGCCCTTGTCTACTGCGGCTACCTCGGGCTCTGAACCAGGAACCGCCAACTGCAGGCCGGTCCCTGTACGCTCGATCCTGCGGATGAGGCGCTAACGCCTCTGCTCCTATACCGTCGGCGGCGACGGATCCTGCACCCACTGCCAGAACAGCTGATACCCGACCGCCAGCACCACCGGGCCGATGAACAGGCCAAGGATGCCGCCGGTGACCATCCCGCCCAGGGCTCCGATCAATATCACCGGCATTGGCACGTCGACGCCGCGCCCCAGCAACAAGGGCTTGAGCACGTTGTCCACCAGGCCCGCGACGAAGACGTAGATGGCGAACACGATGGTCGCAGTGCTGGCCCCTTCGGTGGCGAACACATAGGCTATGACCGGCACCGTCACCAGGGTTGCTGGCAACTGCATGATGCCCAGCAGCAGCACCGCCAATGCCAGCAACCCGGCACCGGGAACGCCCTTGAACACAAACCCGAGCCCCACCAGCAGCATCTGGATGAACGCGATACCGACCACCCCGAGCGCCACGGCGCGGATGGTTGCGGTACACAAGGTGGCCACCTGGGGGCCTTTTTCCGGCCCGCTGATCCGCGAGGCGATCTGCACCGAGGCGCGACTACCCGCTTCGCCGTAGGCCATGAAGATCCCGGCAATGATCAGCGCGAAAATAAACATCAGGAAACCCATGCCGACGCCGGCCAGCTTGCCCAGCAACGACAGGCTGAGATCCTTGATCTGCGGTATGTACTTCGCCGTCAGGCCCGGTAGGTCGGTGGCTGCCTGCAGCCACAGCGCCGACAATGGTTTACCCACCAGCGGCCATGTGGCGACGGAATCGGCCGGTGGCGGAATGCGGATGCCCTCGTCCCGGACCACGGTCATGGCGTTTTCGACCGAATCGGCAATCGAGGTGCCCAGCAGGTAGATCGGCACCATGAGGATGATGATGGCCACCAGCACGATCAGCGTCGCAATGCGCCCTTCTTTGCGCCCCAGCGGGCCCCGGAGCCGTTCTTGCAACGGGTAAAGCGTGATCGCCAGGATGATCGACCACAGCATCAGGTCGCGAAACGGACGGAAAATTTCGAAGCAGAACAGCACCAGTACGACAATCAGTCCAGCGCGAATCAATGTATCGAGCAACCCGCGGGACAAGGCCTTCTCTGACAGCGGCATGGGTACCATGGATGTCTCCTGGCAGTTCACTGTGAAGGTGAGTAATCGGTTAGCCCAGCATAGACGCTGATTTCGAGGTGCGAGGGGTCAATGCGGGAGTTGGCTTGTCGGGGCGCCTCATTGCTTTCGGATGCACCTGATCTACTGTGGGAGCTGGCTTGCCAGCGATGGCGGCCTGACAGCCGACCAATCCCTCGCGGCTGTACCCGATCTATTGTGGGAGCTGGCTTGCCAGCGAAGGCGGCCTGATAGCCGACCTATTATTTGTTGTCGGAGTACATATCCATTCCTGCGGTAACGACCACTTAGGGTTTCGCTTTTACAGCGAGTCACTTGGAAGAGCCCCAAGTAACCAAGGGCTCTTGCCCCTGGCGTTCGNNGCTCCGTGGGCCCGCCGCGATGGGGCAAGAAAATCAAAAGCCAGATCAAGATCAAACGCCAAAGCGAGGCGGCCTTAAAGCCGACCTGATTGCAGGTTTGTGCGCGTTCCCACTGTAGGAGCCAGGCTTGCCGGCGAAGAACGATAACGCGGTGCATCAGAGACACCGCAGCGCCTGGTTCGCCGGCAAGTCGGATCGCCGCACCGCTGGCTCCTACAAGGGGAATGCGTACGGCTCCCGATCAGGTCGGCTTTAAGGCCGCCTC
>NZ_JAAVXC010000011.1:0-37495 GCF_013416725.1 Pseudomonas sp. SbOxS1 | reverse complement strand
TCGCGGCGACCCACGGAGCAATGCCGGAGAGAGGGCATGCCGAGCCACAGCGAGGCACCAAGTGGTGGGGCAAAGCCTTTTGCTTACTTTTTGCTGGGCCGGCACTCCGGCGTTTGAAAAAGTGAGTCGCTGTAAGAGCGAAACCATAGGTGGCCGTTACCGCAGCGATGGATATGTACTCAGTCAACAACATCCCGGTCGGCTGTCAGGCCGCCTTCGCGAGCAAGCTCGCTCCTACAGATTTCATCACCGTCCGACCAGAAACTCCTCTCACCCTATTGCGCATCCAGTATTATGGTATACCATCATACGCACAGACACCTTTCACCCTGATACGGAGCAGCTCATGAGTTTCGAAATCCGCAAGATCGTCAGCTATGTCGAAGAAACCTTCATTGAAGGCGGCAAGGCCACCGACAAGCCCGTAACAATGGTCGGCCTGGCCGTGGTGATGAAGAACCCCTGGCTGGGCAACGGTTTCGTTGAAGACCTCAAGCCGCAGATCCGCGCCAACTGTTCCGACCTCGGTGCACTGATGGTCGAGCGCCTGGTAGGCATCATCGGTGGTGCCGAGAAGATCGAAGCGTATGGCAAGGCCGCCGTGGTCGGTGCCGACGGTGAAATCGAACACGCCTCCGCGGTGATCCACACCCTGCGCTTCGGCAACCACTACCGCGAAGCGGTGAAAGCCAAGAGCTACCTGAGCTTCACCAACAAGCGCGGCGGCCCGGGCACTTCGATCCAGATCCCGATGATGCACAAGGACGATGAAGGCCTGCGCTCGCACTACATCACCCTGGAAATGCAGATCGAAGACGCGCCGCGAGCCGACGAAATCGTCGTGGTCCTGGGTTGCGCCGATGGCGGCCGCCTGCACCCACGCATCGGCAATCGCTATATCGACCTGGAAGAACTGGCAGCCGAAAAAGCCCAGTAAGCCGGTCGGTCACTACAACAAAAAAGGTATGCAGGAGCGCTCCATGATTCGGCTCACCGCTGAACGCACCCCGGCTGGCACCAGTTACCTGGCGACCGGCCAAGGCCAGCCCGTGGTCTTGATCCACGGCGTGGGCCTGAACAAAGAAATGTGGGGCGGCCAGATCGTTGGCCTGGCCACGAAATACCGCGTCATCGCCTACGACATGCTAGGGCATGGCGCCAGCCCTCGCCCGGAAAGCGGCACGCCGCTGCTCGGCTATGCCGATCAACTGCTGGAGCTGCTCGATCATCTGCAATTGCCCAAGGCGGCGGTGATCGGTTTCTCCATGGGCGGGCTGGTGGCGCGGGCCTTCGCCCTGCATTACCCGCAACGCCTGCAAAGCCTGGTGGTGCTCAACAGTGTGTTCAATCGCACCGCCGAGCAACGCGCCGGTGTCATCGCCCGCACGGCCCAGGCCGCCGAACACGGGCCGGATGCCAACGCTGAAGCCGCACTGTCGCGCTGGTTCAGCCGCGAATACCAGGCGGCCAATCCGGCGCAGATCGCGGCTTTGCGCCAGACGCTCGCGCAGAATGATCCGCAGGGTTACCTGACCACGTATGAACTGTTCGCCACCCAGGACATGTACCGCGCCGATGACCTGGCCAGCATCCAGGTGCCGACGCTGGTCGCTACCGGCGAACTCGACCCGGGGTCGACCCCGGAAATGGCCGAGCAACTGGCCCAGCGCATTCCCGGTGCGCAGGTTGCCGTACTCGCCGAGCAGCGGCATATGATGCCCGTAGAATCGCCGCGCCTGGTCAACCAGCTGTTGCTGGAGTTTCTCGACACGGCGCACGCCCGACCAAACCAGATTAAGGGGATCGTTGCATGACTCTCGCACGCTTCCAGATGTGCATCGGCGGTGAATGGGTCGATGCCCTGTCCGGCAAGACTTTTGAAAGCCTCAACCCGGCCCTGGCCGAACCGTGGGCCGAACTGCCCGATGCCGACGAAGCCGACGTCGAGCGCGCCGTACAGGCTGCGCAGACTGCCTTCGACAGCCCGACCTGGCGCGGCCTGACCGCCACCGCCCGGGGCAAGTTGCTGCGGCGCCTGGGCGACCTGATCGCCGAAAACAAGGAACAACTGGCGCAGCTGGAAAGCCGCGACAACGGCAAGCTGATCCGCGAGACCCGCGGCCAGGTCGGCTACCTGCCAGAGTTTTTCCATTACACCGCGGGCCTTGCGGACAAGCTCGAAGGCGGCACCCTGCCGCTGGACAAACCGGATCTGTTTGCCTACACCGTGCACGAAGCCATGGGCGTGGTCGCCGCGATCATTCCATGGAACAGTCCGCTGTACCTGACCGCGATCAAGCTGGCGCCGGCCCTGGCGGCAGGCAACACCATCGTGATCAAGCCGTCCGAGCACGCCTCGGCGACCATTCTCGAGCTGGCACGCCTGGCGCTGGAAGCCGGGATTCCACCGGGGGTGGTCAACGTCGTCACCGGTTACGGTCCAAGCACCGGCGCCGCCCTGACCCGTCATCCGCTGGTGCGCAAGATCGCCTTCACCGGTGGCGCGGCCACGGCGCGGCATGTGGTGCGCAGCAGCGCGGAGAACTTCGCCAAGCTGTCGCTGGAACTGGGCGGCAAATCGCCGAACATCATTTTCGCCGACGCCGATCTCGACAGCGCGATCAACGGTGCCATCGCCGGGATCTATGCGGCGTCCGGGCAAAGCTGTGTGTCGGGTTCGCGCTTGCTGGTGCAGGACGAAATCTACGACGAATTCGTCGCTCGCCTGGTGGAACGCGCCCAGCGCATCCGCATCGGCAACCCCCAGGAAGACAGCAGCGAGATGGGCCCGATGGCCACCGCGCAGCAACTGGCCGTGGTCGAGGGGCTGGTGGCGGATGCCATTGCCGAAGGTGCGCGTTTGCGCCTGGGTGGCAAGCGTCCGCAGAATCTCGGCGAAGGCTGGTTCTATGAGCCGACCTTGTTCGAGTGCGACCGCAACTCGATGAAGATCATGCAGGAAGAAGTATTCGGCCCAGTGGCCTCGGTCATCCGTTTCAAGGACGAAGCCGAAGCCCTGGCGATCGCCAATGACTCGCAGTTCGGCCTCGCCGCCGGCATCTGGACCCGCGACCTGGGCCGCGCCCATCGCCTGGCCCGGGACGTGCGCTCGGGGATCATCTGGGTCAACACCTACCGTGCCGTGTCGGCCATGGCGCCGATCGGCGGCTTCAAGAACAGTGGCTATGGACGCGAAAGCGGCATCGATTCCGTGCTGGCCTACACCGAGCTGAAAACGGTGTGGATCAATCTTTCCCAGGCACCGATGCCTGATCCGTTCGTGATGCGCTAGGAGTCCTGAGAAATGATCGAACCCGGCATTTACAAAGACGTCATGAGCTCGTTCCCTTCCGGGGTCACGGTGGTCACCACCCTGGACCCGGACGGTGGCATCGTCGGCATTACCGCCAGCGCCTTCAGTGCGCTGTCGATTGATCCGGCACTGGTGCTCTTCTGCCCCAACTACGCCTCTGACACTTACCCGGTGCTGCGCGACAGCAAGCAGTTCGCGATTCACCTGCTGTCCGCCGACCAGACCGCCGAAGCCTATGCGTTCGCCGGCAAGGGCAAGGACAAGGCCAACGGCATCGATTGGCACTTGAGCGAACGGGGCAACCCTTTGCTGCGAAAAGCCACGGCGATTATCGAGTGTGAACTGTGGCGTGAATACGATGGCGGCGACCACGCCATCATCGTCGGCGCGGTGAAGAACCTGATCCTGCCCGAGCAACCGGTGACGCCGATGATCTACCACAAAGGCAAGCTGGGCCCCCTGCCCGCCCTGGCCTGATCGGCTCAACACAACCCCTGTAGGAGCCAGGCTTGCCGGCGAAGGCGTACTTGAGGACGCCTTCGCCGGCAAGCCGGCTCCTACAGGTAATCACCTTATTCTCCAGGAGCCGGCATGATCCCAGCAGCCTCGCAACTGTTCCGCCAGCAGGCGTACATCAACGGCCAATGGCTGGATGCGCCCGATGGTGCCCGACAGGACATCTTCAACCCGGCCACCGGTGAACGCATCGGTAGCGTGCCAAACCTTGGCGCCGAGCACGCCCGCCAGGCCATCGTCGCAGCCAACAACGCGTGGCCGGCCTGGCGCGCGCTGACCGCCAAAGAGCGCAGCAACACCCTCAAGCGCTGGCACGCGCTGATGCTGGAAAATGCCGATGCCCTGGCCGAAATCCTGACCCTCGAACAAGGCAAACCGCTGGCCGAAGCCAAGGGTGAAATTCTCTACGCCGCCAGCTTCATCGAGTGGTTCGCCGAAGAAGCCAAACGCATCTATGGCGACACCATTCCCAGCCACAAGGGCGATGCGCGCATTGTCGTCAGCAAAGAGCCGATCGGTGTCGTCGCGGCGATCACCCCCTGGAACTTCCCAGCGGCAATGATCACCCGCAAGGCCGGCCCGGCACTGGCCGCCGGCTGCCCGTGTATCGTCAAACCGGCACCGGAGACGCCCTTCTCGGCACTGGCCATGGCGGCGCTGGCCGAACAGGCCGGGATTCCCGCCGGTATTTTCAACGTGATCACCGGTGATGCCATCGCCATCGGCGCCGAGCTGACCGCAAGCCCATTGGTGCGCAAACTGTCGTTCACCGGCTCCACGGCCATTGGCAAGTTGCTGATGGCGCAGTGCGCGCCGACGCTGAAGAAAGTTTCGCTGGAACTGGGCGGCAACGCGCCGTTCATTGTCTTCGACGATGCCGACCTTGAGCGTGCGGTGGAAGGCGCGCTGATCGCCAAGTTTCGCAATGCCGGCCAGACCTGCGTCTGCGTCAATCGCTTCCTGGTGCAGGACGGCATTCACGATGCCTTTGTCGCGCGCCTGGCCGAGCGGGTGTCGCAACTCAAGATTGGCAGCGGCTTCGCTGACGGCGTCACCCAGGGGCCGCTGATCAACGAGCGCGCCGTGGCCAAGGTTGAAGACCACGTACAGGACGCACTGGCGCAAGGCGCCCAATTGCTTTGTGGCGGCGAACGTCATGCGCTGGGGCACGGTTTCTTCCAGCCAACGGTACTGGCCGGCATCACCACGCAGATGAAAGTCGCCCGGGAAGAAACCTTCGGCCCGCTCGCCGCGGTGTTCCGTTTCGACAGCGAAGCCGAGGCTGTGCAGATGGCCAACGACACCGAATTCGGCCTCGCCGCCTACTGCTACACCCGCGACCTGGGCCGCGCCTGGCGCATGAGCGAGGCGCTGGAGTACGGCATGGTGGGGATCAACGAAGGGTTGATTTCCACCGAAGTTGCACCTTTTGGCGGGATCAAATCCTCAGGCCTGGGCCGTGAAGGCTCCAAGTACGGCATCGAGGATTACCTGGAACTTAAATACACCCTGATGGGCGGGCTTTGAATCATGTTGGTCAAGCTGTAGGAGGCCGGCTTGCCGGCGAAGGCGCCCTCAAATACGCCTTCGCCGGCAAGCCGGGCTCCTACAGAACAGCATTGATATCCGTGCCCCACGGAGATAAGTGAAATGAGTAACGAGAAGTACGAAAAAGGCTTGAAGATCCGCACCCAGGTGCTGGGCGAAGCCTATGTGAAGCGCTCCATCGAGAACGCCGACGACTTCACCCGCCCCCTGCAGGAGATGGTCACCGAGTACTGCTGGGGCCACGTCTGGGGCCGTGAGGGTTTGTCGCTTAAAGAGCGCAGCATGATAAACTTGGCGATGATTTCGGCCCTCAATCGGCCTCACGAACTCAAGCTGCACGTGCGTGGTGCCTTGCGTAACGGGCTGAGTCGTGAACAAATACGCGAAATTCTGCTTCAGGTCGGTATTTATTGCGGTGTCCCCGCGGCCGTAGACAGTTTCCGGCTTGCCCGTGAAGCGTTCGCCGAAGCCGATGCCGAGGCCTCCAGTTAACCCTTGGCTATCTGACTGAACGAGCACCAGGATTATTGCAATCGAAGTGCTCTTTTTGCATGGACAGCCACATTCAGAGCGGACCCCATGAAACGCCTGCCACTCGACGACAGCTTCAAGGTCAATCGCAACCCCGTTACCCTGCGCGAAATCGTGCTGGATAAACTGCGAAGCGCCATCATGAACTTCCAGCTTCTGCCGGGAGATCGACTGGTCGAACGCGATCTGTGCGATCGCCTGGGCGTGAGCCGCACCTCGGTGCGCGAAGCCTTGCGCCACCTCGAATCCGAAGGCCTGGTGGAGTTCGCCGATGCCAAGGGCCCGCGGGTCGCGATCATCACGCTGGCCGATGCCGTCGATATCTATGAGCTGCGTTGCGTCCTCGAAGGCCTGATCGTCCAGCTGTTCACCCTGCGGGCCAAGGCCAAGGACATCAAGGCCCTGGAAAAGGCCCTGGAAGAAAACCGCCAGGCGTTGAAGGAAGGTGAGCTGCAACAGGTCATCGATTCCGTGCAAGGTTTCTACGACGTGCTGCTCGAAGGCTCCGGCAACCATGTCGCCGCGACCCAGTTGCGTCAGCTGCAGGCGCGCATCAGCTACCTGCGCGCGACTTCCGTGTCCCAGCAGAACCGTCGCGGCGCCAGCAACCAGGAAATGGAACGCATGGTCGAGGCGATCAAGAGCGGTGATCCCCTGGCCGCCCACCAGGCTTGCGTCGACCACGTCCGCGCCGCCGCCACCGTCGCCCTCGATTACCTCAAGCGCAAGCAGGAAGAGACCGGGGCGATCCCCGAAATCACCCAGCCCATCGCGCTCAAAGAACCGCGCATAGGACGTTGATCATGTTCAGCCCGAGCTATTGTCCAAAGTGCGGCAGCAATGACCTCAAGTCACAGCTGCCACCGGGCGATACGCACGAGCGCCTGATGTGCCGCGGCTGCGGCTACATCCACTACGTCAATCCGAAAATCATCGCCGGCTGCATCATCGAGCAGGATGGCAAGTACCTGCTGTGCCAACGCGCGATCCCCCCGCGCCCCGGCACCTGGACCTTGCCGGCGGGCTTCATGGAAGCTGGCGAAACCACCGAGCAGGCGGCATTGCGCGAAGTCTGGGAAGAGAGCGGCGTGCGCGCGGAAATCCTCTCGCCCTACTCGATCTTCAGCGTGCCAAAGATAAGCGAGGTGTACATCATCTTCCGCGCCATCGCCCTGGAGATCACCGGGCAATACGGACCGGAAACCCTCGACTATAAATTCTTCGCGCCCGAGGACATTCCCTGGGACAGCATCTATTACCCGGCAATCCGCCAGATCCTCGAACGCTACATCGAGGAGCGGCAGGCCGGGGTCTACGGTATCTACATCGGCAACGATGACAGCGGCAAGATCCACTTCATCCGCTAACGCCCATTACCCCCTGTAGGAGCTGGCTTGCCAGCGAAGGGGCCGTTGGATGCTGCGTTGATCTTGCGGACGCCTTCGCTGGCAAGCCAGCTCCTACAGTGTTATGCGGCGGTTTTCATGCTGGCGCCACACCCTCGACGATGATCACTTCAGCCCTCGCCACACCCTCGCGATGCCCTTTCGCCTCCTGATACAGCTCTGACCGGTAACAGGCCAACGCCTGCTCGTAGGAATCGAACTCGATCACCACGCTGCGTTGCGGCGTCGGCCGGCCTTCCATCGCTTCGCTGCGCCCACCGCGCGCCAATATCCGACCACCGTATCGGGCAAAGGCCTGCGGTGCCCGTTGGGTGTATTGGCTGTATTGATCGGGGTCGGTGATATCCACGTGAGCAATCCAGTACGCCTTCATAGTGACCTCTGTGCTTGTTTTGTATTATGGTATACCACATTATACCTCCATCAAACACCGAGAATCCCGACATGGCCTTCAACAGCATCGAAGAAATCATCGAAGACTACCGCCAAGGCAAGATGGTGCTCCTGGTTGACGACGAAGACCGGGAAAACGAAGGCGACCTGTTGCTGGCCGCCGACCGCTGCAGCGCCGAAGCCATCAGCTTCATGGCCCGTGAAGCGCGCGGCCTGATCTGCCTGACCTTGACCGACGAGCATTGCCAGCGCCTGGGCCTTGAGCAGATGGTGCCGAGCAATGGCAGCGTGTTCAGCACCGCGTTCACGGTGTCCATCGAAGCGGCCGTTGGCGTGACCACCGGCATCTCCGCCGCCGACCGCGCGCGCACCGTGGCCGCCGCCGTCGCCCACGGCGCGACTGCCGCCGATATCGTGCAGCCCGGTCACATTTTTCCATTGCGCGCCCGTGAGGGCGGCGTATTGACCCGTGCCGGTCATACCGAAGCCGGCTGCGACCTGGCGCGCCTGGCCGGCTTCACCCCGGCCTCGGTGATCGTCGAAGTGATGAACGATGACGGCACCATGGCACGCCGCCCGGACCTGGAAGTGTTCGCGCGCAAACACGGAATCAAGATCGGCACCATCGCCGACCTGATCCACTATCGCTTGAGTACCGAACACACGGTGGTGCGCATCGGCGAGCGCGAGCTGCCGACGGTGCATGGCACCTTTCGTCTGATCACCTTTGAGGATCGCATCGAAGGCGGTGTCCACATGGCAATGGTCATGGGCGATCTTCGCCGCGATGAAGCGACGCTGGTGCGCGTGCACGTCATCGACCCGTTGCGCGACCTGGTCGGCGCCGAATACAGCGGCCCTTCCAACTGGACGCTATGGGCCGCGTTGCAGCGCGTGGCTGAAGAAGGTCGCGGCGTGGTGGTGGTGCTGGCCAACCACGAATCGTCGCAAGCGCTGCTGGAACGGGTACCGCAATTGACCCAGGCGCCGCGGCAGTTCAGCCGTTCGCAGTCGCGGATCTATTCGGAAGTCGGTACCGGGGCACAGATCCTGCAGAACCTTGGCGTCGGCAAGCTGCGGCATCTCGGGCCGCCGCTGAAATACGCGGGTTTGACCGGGTATGACCTGGAAGTGGTGGAGAGCATTCCGTTCACCCAATGACCCACAGCACTTTGTAGGAGCCCGGCTTGCTGGCGAAGGCGATCTTACGGACGCCTTCGCCGGCAAGCCGGGCTCCTACAGGTCCTCCACCCGGCAACAAAAAAGCATTTTTGGCGGATAGCCGGTAAGGCAAAGTGCTTGCACAAAGTTTGGAATACCATAATATGATATTCCATAGACCGAACGATTTAGCCAAGCGCACCCGCGAGGGAAAGCACCCACAACAGCCCTTGGCACGGTCGCCTTTCAAGGCCAGATGGACCTACTGCTCCCGATAGGCGGGCATTACCAAGCCCGCTCAAAAACACAACAAATGAGGGCGTGAAAATGGTGTTGAACAAACGTGCATCCGCAGTACTGTTCGCAGGCTTATTGGCCACGGTCAGTCATGTGGCCCTGGCGGCTGAAAGCGTCAACTTCGTCAGCTGGGGCGGTAGCACCCAGGATGCGCAGAAGCAGGCCTGGGCCGATCCGTTCAGCAAGGCCAGCGGCATCACCGTGGTCCAGGATGGCCCCACCGACTACGGCAAGCTCAAGGCCATGGTCGAAAGCGGCAACGTGCAGTGGGACGTAGTCGACGTCGAGGCCGACTTCGCCTTGCGTGCTGCCTCCGAAGGCCTGCTCGAACCCCTCGATTTCAAAGTCATCGAGCGCGACAAGATCGACCCGCGGTTCGTCTCCGATCACGGCGTCGGCTCGTTCTTCTTCTCCTTCGTCCTCGGCTACAACGAAGGCAAGCTCGGGGCCAACAAACCCCAGGACTGGTCCGCGCTGTTCGACACCAAGACCTACCCCGGCAAACGCGCCCTCTATAAGTGGCCAAGCCCCGGCGTGCTGGAACTGGCGCTGCTGGCCGATGGCGTGAGCGCCGACAAGCTCTACCCGCTGGACCTGGACCGCGCCTTCAAGAAACTCGACACCATCAAGAAAGACATCGTCTGGTGGGGCGGCGGCGCCCAGTCGCAGCAGCTGCTGGCCTCCGGTGAAGCGAGCATGGGCCAGTTCTGGAACGGCCGGATCCATGCCCTGCAAGAAGACGGTGCTCCGGTTGGCGTAAGCTGGAAACAGAACCTGGTCATGGCCGACATCCTGGTCATTCCAAAGGGTTCGAAGAACAAGGACGCGGCGATGAAGTTCCTGGCCAATGCCAGCAGTGCCAAAGGCCAGGCCGACTTCTCCAACCTGACCGCCTACGCCCCGGTCAACGTCGACAGCGTGGCGCGCCTGGACTCGGTGCTGGCGCCGAACCTGCCGACGGCCTACGCCAAGGACCAAATCACTCTTGATTTCGCGTACTGGGCCAAGAACGGTCCTGCTATCGCCACACGGTGGAACGAATGGCTGGTCAAATGAAAATGACGGCAACCGCGTCCCGTCCATCCACGCCCGTCGGGAGCGCCACCGGCGCTGCCGGCAAGGCGGCTGCGATGACCCAAACCCCGACCCTGGCGCAACGCTGGCGCGGATCAAGCAACCTCATCCCTGCCCTGTTGTTCCTCGGCCTGTTCTTCCTGGCGCCGTTGATCGGCCTGCTGCTGCGCGGTGTGCTGGAACCCACGCCGGGATTGGGCAACTACGAGCAGCTGTTCGCCAACTCGGCGTATGCCCGGGTCTTGCTCAACACCTTCTCGGTGGCCGGCCTGGTGACGCTGTTCAGCCTGCTGCTGGGTTTCCCCCTGGCCTGGGCGATCACGCTGGTGCCACGGGGTTGGGGTCGCTGGATCCTGAACATCGTGCTGTTGTCGATGTGGACCAGCCTGCTCGCCCGTACCTACTCCTGGCTGGTGTTGCTGCAAGCCTCCGGGGTGATCAACAAGGCGCTGATGGCCATGGGCATCATCGATCAACCGCTGGAGATGGTACATAACCTGACCGGCGTGGTGATCGGCATGAGCTACATCATGATCCCGTTCATCGTGCTGCCGCTGCAGGCGACCATGCAGGCCATCGACCCGATGATCCTGCAGGCAGGCTCCATCTGCGGGGCCAGTCCGTGGACCAACTTCTTCCGGGTGTTCCTGCCACTGTGCCGGCCGGGGCTGTTCTCCGGCGGGTTGATGGTGTTCGTGATGTCCCTCGGTTACTACGTCACCCCGGCGCTGCTGGGCGGTGCGCAGAACATGATGCTGCCCGAGTTCATCATCCAGCAGGTGCAGTCGTTCCTCAACTGGGGCCTGGCGAGCGCCGGTGCCGCGTTGCTGATCGTCATCACGCTGGTGCTGTTCTACTTCTACCTGAAGCTCCAGCCGGAATCCCCGGTTGGCGCCAGCAACGCGAGGTAAGCCGTCATGCTCCTGACCCCCAATGCCATGAGCCGCCGGATGCGCCTTGGCTTGTACGCCACCACCGGGCTGATCGGGCTGTTCCTGCTGCTGCCGATCGTGTTCATCGTGCTGCTATCGTTCGGCTCGTCACAATGGCTGGTGTTCCCGCCACCGGGCTGGACGCTGAAGTGGTACGGCCAGTTCTTCTCCAATGCCGACTGGATGAACGCGGCCATGGCCAGCCTCAAGGTCGCGGTACTGACCACGTTCTTTGCCGTAGCCCTGGGCCTGCCGACTGCGTTCGCCCTGGTACGCGGGCGCTTCCCGGGCCGGGAAATGCTCTACGGCTTGTTCACCCTGCCGATGATCGTGCCGCTGGTGATCATTGCCGTGGCGGTGTACGCGCTGTTCCTGAAACTGGGCTACACCGGGACCATGTTCGCGTTCGTGGTCAGCCACGTCATCGTCGCCTTGCCATTCACCATCATCTCGATCATCAACTCGCTGAAGCTGTTCGACCAGTCGATCGAAGATGCCGCAGTGATCTGTGGTGCCTCGCGCCTGCAGGCGGTGTTCAAGGTGACCTTCCCGGCGATTCGTCCGGGCATGGTGGCCGGCGCCCTCTTCGCCTTCCTCGTCTCGTGGGATGAAGTGGTTCTGAGCGTGATGATGGCCAGCCCGACCCTGCAAACCCTTCCCGTGAAAATGTGGACCACCCTGCGCCAGGACCTGACGCCCGTGATCGCCGTCGCCTCGACGCTGCTGATCGGCCTCTCGGTATTGGTCATGGTGATCGCCGCCGCACTGCGCCGGCGCAATGAAATCAGCGCCTAAGCGCAGGAGTACGACATGAGTGCAGTGATCAAAGATGCCGCGCAGCCAAATGACAAGCCCCTAGTGAGCCTGCGCAACCTGAACAAATACTACGGCGACTTTGCCGCCGTGGACGACATCTCGCTGGACATCAAGGACGGTGAGTTCCTGACCTTCCTCGGCTCCAGCGGCTCGGGCAAAAGCACCACGCTGTCGATGCTCGCCGGTTTTGAAACACCCAGCAGCGGCGAAATCCTGGTCAACGGCCAGTCGCTGGTGAACGTGCCGCCGCATAAACGCGACATCGGCATGGTGTTCCAGCGCTACTCGCTGTTCCCGCACCTGTCAGTGCGCGACAACATCGCCTTCCCGCTGGCCATCCGCAAGCTGGCCGCGGCCGAGCGTGATCGCCGGGTCGATGCGATGCTCAAGTTGGTGCAACTTGAACAATTCGCCCATCGCCGCCCTTCGCAACTCTCCGGCGGCCAGCAGCAACGCGTCGCCATCGCCCGGGCGCTGGTCTACGAGCCACGCATCCTGCTGATGGATGAACCGCTGGGCGCACTGGACAAGAAACTGCGTGAAGACTTGCAGGACGAACTGCGCCAACTACACCGGCGCCTGGGCATCACCATCGTCTACGTGACCCACGACCAGGAAGAAGCCATGCGCCTGTCCCAACGCATCGCGATCTTCAGCCACGGCAAGATCGTCGGCCTGGGCAGCGGCTACGACCTGTACCAGAATCCGCCGAATGCCTTCGTCGCCTCGTTCCTCGGAAACTCCAACTTCCTCAAGCTCAAGGCCCAGGGCAATGCGGTCGCTTCGTTTGAGGGGCAGTCGCTGTCGATCCGCCTCACGGCCGGCCTGCAAACCCATCAGGATGTACTGTTGATGGTGCGCCCGGAAAAGGCCTTGGCCTTGAGTACCGAGCAAGCCGCCCAGGAGCCGTTGGCCGCAGGCTGGAATGAAGTGACGGCCAAGGTCGTGGAAGTGTTGTTCCTGGGTGAAAGCCAGACCTGCAGCGTGGTGACGCCGGGCGGTACGTCGATGACCGTCAAGGCGCTTTCCGCGGCGGGCATGCCAATGAAGGCGGGTGATCCGGTGCGTGTGCGCTGGGCGACTGCCGATGCCTGTGTTTATACCGAATGGGCTGAGAGCGATTTGAACAAGGCAGCCGGGGCGCACTGATTATTTGACGCCCATCAAGTATCACCCTCGGGCCGCCGCAACGTCGGGTTGCGGCGGCCCTTTTTTTTGCTTTTTGCTCCCGAGAGCGGAAAAAGCAGAATAGCGTCCCCCCCCCGCTCCTCACCACTCATCAGGCCGAGCGTTAGCTCGCCTTAAGCTTTTGATCTTGATCTTGATCTACCTGCCCCTTCGGGAGGCTGAGTGGAGGTGTTCATCCGGGGAGTGGCGCGCAGCGCCGTTCGACGCAGTCGAACACGCTGCATGTAGGTGCCAGCGAAGCCAACCGGAGGGCAGTGTCCCCGGATGGATACCGGAGCGAAGGAACGCCGAGCCCCAGCGAGGGGCCGGACGCTGGGGCAAGACTTTTTGGTTCCTTTTGTGGCGTTTGACAAAAGGGACTCGCCGTAAGGGCGAAACCCTAAGTGGCCGTTACCGCAGCAATGGATATGTACACAGTCAACAAACAATAGGTCGGCTGTCAGGCCGCCTTCGCTGGCAAGCCAGCTCCTACAGTAGATCGGGTACGACCTCCTAGTACGGCCGCTTCGCCGGCCCCGACTTGTTCAACACCGTACCAATCAAATTCGCCCTGCCCAAATGATGCAGACTCTCCTCGATCTCCTTCTTGGTGTTCATCCCGTTGGCAACCACCAGCAGCACGCAGTCGAACTTGGGCAGCACGGTAATCACATCGTCCGAACTCAGCACCGGCGGCAAATCAAAGATCACCACACGAGAGTTATAGCGTTCGCGCAGATCAACGATCAACTCGCCCACCGCCGGCGAGGACAGCACCTCGGTGGAAAGCGGAATCGGTTCGCGTGTCGGCAGGACCACAAAGCGCGGCAAGGTCGGATTGACCAAGACCTCTTGCAGCTCTGCTTCGTTGGTCAGAAATTCATTGAGCGATTTTTCCATCGGCAGGCCCAGGTAGTTTCCCACCTTGGGACAACGCAAATCGAAATCCACCAGCAGCGCCGTCTTGGTCGTGTGATGCGCGATACTCATTGCCAGGTTGATCGCCAACACCGACTTGCCCGCCTCCGGCGTCGGCGAGGTAATGGCCAGCGTGCGCCAGCCATTTTCCTCCATGGCCTTGAGCACCTGGGTGCGCAACAGGTCGAACGCCCAGCCCATGTTCGAGTTCTTGTTGTAGGCGACGATGCGATGGCGTTCCAGGTGCTCTGCCCGCAACGGCACAACCTTGGTTTGCACGTAGCTGAGCGCATTGAGCGGTGCAGGCTGTCCGGATGAAGAGAGCACCAGGCCTGAAGAAGGCGATTGTTCGCCTTTACCCAGAGGTGGCTTAATAATTTCCATCGCAATATTCCTTATTCAAACCGCGCCAGAGCTTTGAACATCAGCAGATCCAATGGCATGTAGAAGAAGTGCAGGAGCACCAGGGAGACCACGATCATCAAGACGCCACAGAGCACCAGTATCGTTCGCCACTGCTTGCGACGAGCCAGTTCCGCCTGGGTATGAATGTAGGGAATGGCCACCAGTACGCGCCTGCCCAGCACACTGGTCAGCGCGTCCACGCCACGTACCCGCTGGCTCAGCATCTCGAGCAGCATCACCAGTGCACCCGCCCCTACCGGCGCGAGGACAAAACCCAGGGCCACGACTTTCTTGCGGTTCGGCCGGACCGGTTTTTCCGGCATCAGCGGCGCTTCGAGCAGCACGAAACGCTCGGCCTTGTTTTCCTGCTCCAGGCTTTCGGTAATCTTCGCACTCATCTCCTTGGTGCGAATTTCCTCGTACTTCTTGCGTGCGTTTTCATGGTCACGCATCACCGTGACCAAACCGCGCTCCACTTGCGGCGCCTCGAGAATCTGGCTCTCCAGGGTCGCGATCTTGTCGAGCAATTGCTGCTTCTGCGCGGCCAGCGATCTCATGCGCTGCTCCGAAGCGGCAATGCGCGCCTGGACCCTGGCAACGTCAAGGCTGACCGGCGTGACGGAACTGCCGCGGCCTTGACTGGCCTGCATGGCGGCGATCTTGCGTTTGATCGCCCGCACATCCGGGTGGGCTTCCTTGTAGATCGTCAGCAGCCGGGCGTACTCGGCCTTGAGACTGGCCAGGTCCTGCACCGGTTCAGCGGCCGCACCCGCCGTACCCGGTTTGGGCGCCAGACCGGCCTGGGCCGCCGACAGTTCCAGGTCCTGGAAGCGCAACTCTTCGTTGGCCGCCTTGTAGTCACGGTCGATATCCTTGAGTTCGAGTTCAGAGCGCGACAACATGTTCATGCGCAGCTCCTGATGCTCGGGCAGCGCATTGCCATGGGCCTGCTTGAAGTCCGCCAGCTTGTTCTCCAGCACTTCCAGCTCGGTGCGTAGCTTGTTCGCTTCCTGGGTCAGGAACTCGGTGGTTTCGCTGGCGCGCTCGGTGCGCTGCTTGATGTTCTCATTGAGGAACAGCGTCACCAGTTCGTTGGCCACTTCGTTCGCGACTTGCGGTTCCCTGTGCTCGAAGGCAAGGCGGAAGGCAATCGTCACCTCGCCTCGCCCCTTGACCGCCGCACTGACCAGGGCGACCGAAATCGCAGCGCGCATCTCTTCGATCTTTTCGGTCAGGGTCAGCCGCCGGCTACCCGTTTCGAAAAGATTGTACTTGTTGATGATTGCCTCCAGGTGCTCGCGGGTCATCACGCGCTGGCGGATGACCTCGATGCGCTCATCAGCAAAGGTATTGTTGTTCCCCGCCACCAGGTCCGGCGAAATCTGCTGGGATTCCACCAGGATAGTTCCGGACGACTGATAGATCGGTGGCATGGTTGTCGCCACCAATACACTCGCCCCGATTATCACGGCCACCGTCAAAATCAACAGCCAGGCCCGGTGCTTGATTACTGCAATGTAGTCGTTGACCGACATTTCGTATTCAGAGGACATAAATACCACGCTGCTGAAGGTCAGAAGTCGGGGTGACTATAGATCAAGGTCATCCCTATGATGTTGGCATCGGCATTTGGCAAGCCGTCTCGCTCGCGCTCTTTGTAGGTGAAGGATAGGCGTGCAAGCCAAAAAGGCGAGAGTTCGCGACTGACATAGGCGCCGTATGTGCGAAAGGTACTGGCCGCATCCCCTTTGGTTTTTTGCCAGGAGCCATCAACACCGACACGACTGGTCTCGTCGAGCAGATAACTCCAGTTACCCCGTAGGTCATCGGACTCGACCAGGCCATTCTCCCCGTTGGCGATCGTGCTGCGACTGGCTTCGACACTGGACTCGACGCGCTCACCGGTGTAACGCAGGCTCATGCCACCCTGGCCGGTGGGGCCACTGTCGCTGTTGGAAACCTTGTTGACGCCGCCGTACACCGACCCCGTAAACCGCTCGGAGAGCTGGTAGTTCACGCCGACCACCGGGGTGTAACTGTTGGAGGAACCCAGGGTCGTGTCGTCTTTGGGCTCATAGCGCGTCGCTTCGAAACGGCTGAACAGTTCGACCCGCTCATTCCATTGATAAAGCCAGCTGAAACGGTTGGTCAGCTCATCGTAGTTGGTCAGCGAGGCGTCGTCGTATTCGACATGGGTGAGGTCGATTTCGTTGACCAGGGTGCTGCGCTCGGTCACCGCGCTTCGCCAGTTACCACCAATGTTCGAGAGCTTCTGCGTACCATCGGTCGAGTCTGTTACACCGGTCTGCTGGACTTCAGTGGAAAGCGTCGAACTCTCGATGTATCTCGCCGTGAGTCCATAGCTGCCCTTTTCGGTCTCACGCTGCCAACCAAACGACAGCCTCGGATCTTCTCGATTGGACACGACGTCGGTATCGGACGAGCGCTCGACATTGACACCGAGGCCAAACTTCCACTGATCCCGATCGAAATTACCCACCAGTGTGTAATCGGGGGCAATGATCGTCCGCGTGATCGCTTTCTCGTCAGCCGTCAAGAGCAATGGATTGCTGTCGTGCTCGACGGTCATGGGCAGTGCGACTGCCGACTGCCAGGTGCCGGCGTAGGTCATGCCGGAACATGGCAAAGTCAATATTGCCATCACCACTCCGGTTGTTTGCAATGAACGCAAGTTAATCCTTAATGCATCGCGCAATGTCAGGGAACGACCAGCGTATCGCCGGCCTGAAGTTGAAAGTTAGTGGACATGTCATGCCCGGCAATCAGATCGCCGTAGTTGACGGGCAGTACTTTCTGGGTTTTCCCTTCGCGCCGCAAGAGCTTGATGTCGTCCTTGTCCGCGAACTTGTCCAATCCGCCGGCCTCGCTCAAGGCTTGCAGTACATCGGTGTCACCGGTCATCTGTACTTTGCCAGGCTTTAGTACCTTGCCCTGGACGTAGACGACGTTGCCCTTGGCCTCCGTGATCACCACGCTGACTTTCGGGTCAGGGTAGAATTCATCGTAGGCTTTAGTGATGACCTTCTCGGCTTTTGCCGTATCCAGCCCCTTGACCTGAACTCGCCCCGCCAGCTTCAAGGTAATGTAGCCATCGGGCAGGACCGGGACGACCTCCCGGTTCTCCCGTGGCTCGCCCCAAACGGAAACTTCGACAATATCTCCCGCGTTCAGAAGATAGGCATTTTCTTCGGCGGCGCCGGCCATGCTGGGCATGATAGCCAGCGCACACAGTGCAGGTAACATTAAACGCAGCATCTGGATTCCTCCGCCTGGTTAGCACATCTAATGAGGATCAACCGTTACTATCAGCGTCCTCTTTAAAGCTGTAACACCCGCAAGAAAAAACGGTCTCGCAAAACTGTCATCTAGATCTTGCGCCGGTTGGCAACAACGATGAAACCCAATAGTGCGGAAGAGAATAACCATACAACCGCAGAGACCGGGACTGCATTGGTTTGAGTGTCGTGGAACGCCGAGTCGCCCGTCAGTCCCTTGTCCTGGAGTGGATCAATCACGAACTGTTGTTTGGTAACTTCCGCCATTAATCCGTCGCACGCTGAAGTATTGACGGACGCATTCGCTGCCGACCCGGAACCATTATCAGTGCTGGTAAGTTTGACACTTTTGGCATCTGGCGAAGAGCCACCATGGTCTTTGCCAAGACTCGCTGTCGCTGCAAGGGCGCCCTCGGTCGAAGCCGCGGCGGCTTGAGCCCGTGTCCCCTCGCAAGCGCTACTTATGCGACTAATTTCATAGGGCAAATTGGCTGCTTGGGCAGTGGCAACGGCTACTCCATTCAGAGTCGCAAATAACACAATCAACTTAATGAAAACTGTCGTCCGCATATAACCGCCTCCCTGCGCTGAGGGTTTGGAGTGGGTCGGTTGAAGAAATCTGAATTAGGCTAAATGGAGCCTATAAGCAGATAGCCAGTACGTCAATAGCACGTCACCATAATAAATAGAAATATAAAACGCCGCCGGATAACGTCAAAAAAACGCCGTAAGCAGCCTAAGTGACGCGTCAGGGACAGCAAGTGTTTATGCGTGCAGTGGCCTCTCTTCAAAACACTGTCAAACCAGCCAGCGCACAAACAAAACAATGCAATGACAATGCCGTCGGGCGTTGCATTGATCGCCTCGTTTGGGACGGCCGGCCGCTGCCCCGCAGGGCCAGTGAATAGCTCAGGGCGAGCGATATCCAAGGCGGGAATCAGGCGCGACCCTGGTGCGCCAGCGAGATTTTTCTGACGCCTTGCGCTAAAACAGGCGCGCCTGCTGCCACGTACAACTGGCGGTACGCGTCCACCAGTTGTTCAAGGGTAAAGGCGCGATTTCGCCCGCTGGGGTTGGGAAGGACCCAGACCGCGGCACTGCCGAAGGTTTGCGGCTGCGGCCCCCATGTAACATCGCGCTGGGCGGACAAGGCGCAGTACGCCGCCTTGCCGAGAAACGCCACGAAGCGTGGCGCAACACCGGCGATCTTCTGTTCGAAAGCCGCTGCGGCCGCGGCAAACTCATGGGCCGACAGCTGGTCCGCCCGGGCTGTCGGCCGCTGGACCACTGCCGTCAAACCACAGCCATAGTGCAGGATCGTCCGGTCGTGCTCTGGCTGCAGTTGCAGTGACGTAAAACCGGCGAGGTGCAACGTGCGCCAGAAACGATTGCCCCGCCCGGCAAAATGATGCCCCTGGGCCGCAGCCGTCATGCCTGGGTTGATCCCACAAAAAACCACGTCCAGTTGTGGCGCCAGTATATCGTCGAGCCCCTCACTCACCGCAGATCACACCGACCGCGTTGCGCGCGAGCGCCGTCAGTTCCTCACGGGACTTGCCGGCCCGCGCACGAATAGAAATGCTGTGCAGCAGCGATGAGGCGAGAACGGCGAGCGACGCTGCGTCGACATCGCTTTTCAACTCGCCGGATGCAATGGCGGTGCGCAGGCGCGCCTCCAGATCGGCATCCAGCCTGCTCAGGCGATCGCCCAGCACCTCGCGGATCTGCGGATCCTCGACGGCTTCGGTGGTCGCCGTGCCGATGGCGAAACAGCCGCGAGGCTGGCCATCACCCGAGAAATAGATCGACAACTGCCCCTCGTAGAAGCGCGTCAGTGCCTGGCGCAACGTCAGTTGGCTGTCGCTCAGCGCGGCCTGCATGTCGGCGGCGGCAAACTCCCAATACTGCTCAAGCGCCTTGATGTACAGGGAATGCTTGTCACCGAAGGCCGCATAGAGGCTGGGGCGATTCATCCCGGCCGCCGTGGCGATGCTGTCCAGGGAGGCGCCGGAATAGCCGGTGCTCCAGAACACACCAAGCGCTTGTTGCAACGCCGTCTGCGGGTCATACGCACGGGGCCGGCCGCGGCCTTTGCCCTCTGTCACTTTATTTTGTGCCATACCGTACAAAATCCTTGCAGGAAGGTGGATGAGGGGATATTTTTACACCATCGCACAAAAATAAGGAACCACAAATTCCTTGATCCATGTTTGCTCAAACGCAGCTCGAACCGGGTGTTGCAGCGACGAAACAGAGGCGCCGGAGCGATCCTCCCAAGCGCCTGCGGGATTGTTTTTCCACAACATTCATTGACGTCGGTGCCAGGCGATTACCGCAGGCCCGCCTTCCCGGTCAAAGGTGCACTCGATCATGACGCAATCAATCGACATCACGGCTTCGCAGGCCCATGAGGCCCCATCACCGATCAAGAAACCCTTCAAGGAGAAGCTGCGGCCGTGGCTCATGGTGGGCCTGCCCGCCCTCTTCGCCGCCGTTGGCTATGCGCACTACGTGGCGGGCGAACCCTTCGTCACCACCGATAACGCCTACGCCCGGGTGGCCAAGGCCGCGGTCAACGCACGGATTTCCGGGCAGGTGGTGGACATCGCCGTCGCGGACAATCAAAAGGTCAGCAAGGGCCAGGTGCTGTTTCGCCTCGACCCCAAGCCATTGCAGATCGCGATCGATCGTGCGCAAGCGCAACTGAGCGTCGCGCGGCTGCGCATCGATGGGCTCAAGTCCAGCTACCGTCAGCAGCAGGCCGAACTGCAATCGGCCAAAGAGTCGGCGGACTTCGACCAGAAGGAATTTGCCCGCAAGAAAGCGCTGGTCGCGACCGAGTTCGTCTCCCGGGCTATTTATGAGCGTGCGGAAACCGACCTGAAAATTGCACGGCAACGCATCGCCTCGATCGAACAACAGATCGCCAGTACCGTCGTCGCCTTGAACGGCAACCCCAACATCGAGGCCGACACTCACCCCTCGGTGCGTGAAGCCAAGGCGCAGCTCGACGAAGCGCAGCTGTACCTTTCCTACGCCACGGTGCATGCGCCGGCCGACGGCATTGTCGCCAAGGTCGACGACCTGCAGGTGGGCAACTACCTCAACAGCGGCGCGCCAGCCTTTGCGTTGATCAGCGACCATGAGATCTGGGTCGAGGCCAACTTCCGGGAAACCCAGGTCACGCACATGCGTGCGGGCCAGGCAGCGAGCATCAGCATCGACACCTACCCGGGGCGCGTATTCAAGGCCCACATAACCAGCATGAGCCCCGGTGCCGGGTCGGACTTCGCCCTGCTGCCGCCGGAAAACGCCACCGGCAACTGGGTCAAGGTGGTCCAGCGGGTACCGGTTCGCCTCGAACTGGATAACGCGGACCCTGCCCTGCCGCTGTTTTCCGGCACCAGCGCCACGGTGAAGGTCGATACCGGGCATCGCACGCCATGGTGGCACCCGCTCAAGGCGCTGTTGACCGCAGGTAACTTCTGATGAACGCCCATGCACAGACATCTCCAGAGGGAGGCGGTGCGCGCTCGCTCAGGCTGGCGGTGCTGCTCGCCACTTACATGCAGTCGGCCAACCTGCCGCTGCCCAATGCGGTACTGCGGCTGATTCAAGGCAGCCTGTCGATGACCGACGACCAGGCTGGCTGGATCTTCACGGCGTACCTCGCGGCAAGCGCCATCACCCTGCCGATCGCCCAGTGGCTTGCCGGGCGTTTTGGCCTGAAGCTCGTCTATCAAGCCGCGCTGGCCTTCTTCGTCCTCGGCTTGCTGCTGGCGACGGTGGCCACGACGCCGCTGCAGTTCATCGGTGCGCGAATCATCCAGGGCCTGGCCAGTGGCGTTCTGGCGCCCCTGTCGATGGCGATTGCCATGGAGACGCTGGCTCCGGAGAAGCGCATGAAGTTTGGCGCAACCTGGACCGCCATCGTGCTGCTGGGCATCGTCAGCGGCCCGAGCATCGGTGGCTGGATCGCCGAGCATTTCGACTGGCGCCCGATCTTCTACATCAGCCTTCCGTTATCGGCATACATCTTCCTGGTCGTGGCCCTGTTGCTGGTCGAGAAAAAAGCCGACAAGGCACCGTCCTTCGACTTCTTCGGCTTCGGCAGTTTCACCCTGGGCCTGATCAGCCTGCAGATGCTGCTCGACCGCGGTGAACGCCTGGACTGGTTCGACTCGGCGGAAATCTGGATCGAGGCACTGGCCTGTGGGCTGGGGTTGTACTGGTTCATGGTGCACCGGTTGACCCGCAAGGCGCATTTCCTCAACAAGCGCCTGTTCCACGATCGCAATTTCGTGCTGTCGACCCTGATCTTTTTCGCTGTGGGTTTCGTGCTGCTGTCGACCATGGCACTGACCTCGCCCATGCTCGATGAAATTCTCGGCTACCCGCCCGACACCACTGGGGCCCTGACCATCCCGCGCGGCATCGGGCTGGTGGGTGCGTTTGTGCTGATGGGACGGCTGCCCGAGCGTTTCGACCGGCGACTGTTCGTGGCGGCAGGCGTGGCCCTGGTGATCTATGCCAATGCCCTGATGCTGGATTTTTCGCCCTTGATGGACTGGTCGCCGGTGGCGGTAGCCGGCGCCATCCAGGGGATCGGCATCGGCCTGTTGATGCCGGCGCTGACCAAGGTGGCGTTCAGCACCCTCGACCCCGCGCTGCGTGCGGAGGGGACCGGCCTGTTCAATCTGTCGCGTGTCTACGGCAGCACCCTGGGCGTGGCGATCGTGCAGATTTTCTTCTTCAACAATACCCAGGCGATGCACCTGGCGCTGGCCAGCAACGTGACGCCCTATCGCGCCGCCGCCCATTTCGGCACGGCGTCGATGCCCTTGCCGGCACTGGAAGGGCTTAACCACATGATCACCCACCAGGCCGCGTTCATCGCCGTGGTCGACCAGTTCAAGGTCCTGCTGGTGGCGATGCTGGTGGTGAGCCCGCTGGTGGTCTTTCTTCGCAAGCCGATACCGGCCAACTAGTTTTCGTGGAGCCTGCATTATGAAATCCAGTCATCTGTTCCCAACGAAAATCTCGGCACTGTCGGCGCTGGTCTTGCTCTCTGCCTGCACCGTCGGCCCTGACTTCAAGACCCCGCCGGCAAGCCAATCCCGGTACTACGATCAACAGGCCGAGCAGCGTCTTGGCCAGGGTGGTTCGCAGCGCATTGCCCTGGGCAACAAAGTCCGTGGCCAATGGTGGTCCACCTTTGGCTCGCCCAAGCTCGATCAGCTGGTACGCCGCGCCATCGACGGCAACCTGGAGCTGGTCGCCGCCGACGCCACGATCCGCCAGGCGGCGCAATCGGTGGCCGCGGCGCAAGGTGCGCTGTACCCGCAGGTCGACTTCGGCGCGACAGCGGGTCGCCAACGGCTGCACAACACCAAGGAGCCGTCGGTCACAAACTTCTATGCGATCGGGCCGCGGGTCGGTTTCGACCTGGATGTCTTCGGTGGCAACAAGCGGCTGGTCGAGCAGGAGCAAGCCTTTACCGACCTGCAAAAGCATCGATATGAAGCGGCGTACCTGACCCTGACCGGCGAGGTCGCCAGCCAGGCATTGCTGGTGGCCTCTGCCAATGCGCAGATGCAGGCGGTGGAGTCCTTGCTGGCCAACGACGCCCGGAACCTCGAACTGGTGCGCGCCGCCCATGCCAGTGGCACCACCACGCAGATCGATGTGTCGCTGGCCGAAACCCGCCTTGCCCAGGACCGCACGTTGCTGCCACCCCTGGCCCAGCAACGGGATGCGGCGCGCCATGCGCTGTCGATCCTGACGGGCAAGGGGCCGGCTGACTGGATTGCGCCGGACTTTCACCTCGACGAATTTGCCTTGCCGTCGAACGTGCCGGTCGCCCTGCCCTCGGAAATGGCCCACGACCGTCCGGACGTGCGCCAGGCCGAGGCCGAGCTGCACATCGCCAGCGCCGCCGTCGGCGTGGCGACCGCCAATCTCTATCCGCGGGTGACGCTGTCTGCCTCCCTGGCCCAGGCCGCCTCAGGCAATGGCGGCGCGGCCCTCTGGGGTTTCGCAGCGGGCATTGCCGGACCGATCTTCAACGGCGGAACCCTCAAGGCCGAACGCCAGGCCGCCGTGGAGGGTTACAACGCGACGCTCGCCGGCTACCAGCAGACCGTCATCAGCTCGTTCGGCCAGGTCGCGGACACGTTGCAAGCGATCAACCATGACGCGCAGGAATTTCGCGCCCAGGAGGATGCATTGCAAGCAGCCGACACCAGCCTGCACCTGAACCGGCAAGCCTATGCCCAGGGCGAGAACAGCATCCTCCAGGTGCTTGAAGCCGAACGTGCCTACCAACAGGCGCTGCTGGGCCAGATCCGGGTCAAGACCGCGCAGTACCTCGACACCGTGCAGCTGTTTGTCGCCCTCGGCGGCAACTCCGTCGGCGTGTTCGAGCAACGGGTTGCCAGTGCCCAGGCACCACAACGTTCGTATCAGTAGAGGCTGCGGCCTCGGTAATTGGAGAAAGACATGACCTACGAAGCCTTCCACGATGAACTGCGCGATACCCGGTTTGCCCTCAACCACGGTTCGGCGCAGATGCCCGCCGTGGGTTTCGGCACCCTGTTCAAGGACCTCGGCGTCACCACCCAGGCGATCACCCACGCCCTGGAAACCGGCTTCCGCCATTTCGATTGTGCCGAGCGTTATCGCAACGAGGACAGTGTCGGCGTTGCCCTACGCGCTTTCATGGACGCCGGCAAAGCACGGCGCGAAGATCTGTTCATCACCACCAAGCTGTGGAACACCAACCACCGGCCCGAGCGGGTATTGCCGGCCTTTGAAGCCAGTTGCCGACGGCTGCAGGTGGATTACATCGATTGCTACCTGATCCACACGCCCTTCGCTTTTCAAGCCGGGGATGACCAGGACCCCAGGGATGCCTTCGGCCATGTCCTCTACGATTCGGGCGTGACCCTGATCGACACCTGGCGGACCCTTGAGCAACTGGTGGACCAGGGTCGCTGCAGGTCCATCGGCCTGTCGGACATCACCCTGGAGGCGTTGAAAGAGATCGTCGCCGTGGCGCGGATCAAGCCCGCGGTGGTGCAAGTCGAATCCCACCCTTACCTGCCGGAATGGGAGTTGCTGGAATTCTGCAAAGAGCACGGGATCATCCTCCTGGCCTTCGCGCCGCTGGGCCATGGCATGGAACCGAACGTGCTGGAGGACGAGGTGATCCAGGGCATCGCCCGGCACTTGCAAAGAACCCCGGCGCAAGTGGCACTGGCCTGGGCGGTACAGCGCGGTGCCGCGTTCCTGACCACCTCGGCGACACGGGGCCATATCCAGGAAAACTTCGATATCACCACCCTGCCCCACCGGGCCATGCTGGAAATTCGCCAGGAGATCACAACGCGGATACGCTTCAATTCGGTGGTGGAAACCGGTGTACCGGGGTTCATCCCGCGCACAAAATGACAGGCCTCGAGGGGACGGTCCTGTACCGTCCTTTTTTTTGATCAGCCCAAGAGGCGACGACGATGGATGTTTTCCAGGGCATGCGGTTTTTCCTGGCGGTCGCCCAGAGCGGCAGCTTTACCGCAGCAGCACATTTGCTGGACACGACCACGACCAACGTTTCCAAGGCGGTCTCCAGCCTGGAGGCCCGGCTGCAGACTCGCCTGATCAACCGCACGACCCGGCGCCTGGCCTTGACCGAGGCCGGCACACGTTACTTGCAGCGCTGCGAGAAGATCCTCGATGAACTGCGAGAAGCGGAAGAGGAAGCAGGCACCGCACAGGTCACCCCTGTGGGCCGCCTGAAGATTCATGCGATGTCGGCCATCGGCAACCACTACGTGATCGACGCCATTGCCAGATACCGCGAGACACACCCCTCGGTCCTGTTTGACCTGGTCTTGACCAATCGGCTGCCCGATCTACTGGAGGAAGGTTACGACATGTCGATCGTATTGGCGCGCGACCTGCCCGACTCAGGTTTTGTCGCCCAGCGCCTGGGCATCACCTACAGCATTCTCTGCGCCTCGCCGACTTATTTGAAGCAACGCGGAATACCCGACACGCCGGGTTCGCTGGGTTCACATGATTGCCTGAGACTCGTCAACACGGTCATGCCGGTGGAGCATTGGGTGTTCGAAGGACCCGACGGCGTGGAGACCGTCAACACGCCGGTGTCGCCGTTTCACGTCAACACCGCCGATGCCATGACCGTCGCCATCACCCAGGGCATGGGGATCGGCATCCAGCCGATTGCGTCCGCCGTGGCCGGCCTCAAGGCAGGCACCCTGGTGCGGGTGCTGCCGCAGTACCATTTTGAAGAGTTGAACCTGTTTGCCATCTACCCTTCACGAAAATTCGTCGATGCAAAAATAAAAACCTGGGTGGAGTTTCTCAAGGACTACATGCCCGGGTTGCTGGCTACCGATGACAAAATTGCACGCTCGTCAAAATACGCCGAAAGAGCCTGAGTGTTCCCGCGCCGATCGGATGGAGTGTCGACCCTCCACCGTCATCACGGTACTCAACCGTTCGAGCACCCAGTGCCCATGACCTGATACTGCATGACATGCCGCAGGCCCCGGGAATCTTCGTAGGTCATCTGCGCCGAAACCGGACCACACTCTGGCGCGACATCGGTCACGGAAATGACCTTCCTGATGTCCAGTTTCGAACCGTAGGTGTAGGTCTCGATCGGCGGCTTGTTGGCCGAGATCTTGGCATGGCTTTCTTCGGCAAAGGCCTGGATGCCAATGCAACTGAGTGCAAGGAAAATCGCGATTCTTTTCATGAGGGTTCACCGTCTCGTTCGGGGGCTGATGTGTACCGCTGGAACCCTTGATCCGGGTTCATTCGGTAGAGACGATGCTAGGGGTTTGCCCCGCTGCCAAACAGCGCCCTGACGGATAAACACTGTTAACAGAATGCACAGGAATGCAGGGGTCGGATTTTGAAGGAGAGCATCAAGCCGCAACCGTCGGCTGTGTCGGCAGCAGACGGTTGCGGTGTGTTTACGTATGCCTCAGCGAGACTCAGTAGGCGGGTGTTGCCGCCAGCGCATCACGCCCCTCTTGTGCAGAACGCTCTTGCTGCGGCAGGCGGTCCAGCGCAGGCGTCCAGGCTGGCACGGCGGGCATCTCCTTGCGCAAGCTGTGGATCAGCGTATAGGACATCACCAGCAGCAACATGGCGATCGGCAATCCGGCGGCGATACTCGCCATCTGAATGGCCTTGAGTCCCCCGGCCAGCAACAACCCGGCGGCAATGGCACCTTCGAGAATGCACCAGAGCAACCTGATCCAGTTCGGCGGATTGGTGCTGCCCAACGCACACAGGGTGCACAGGACCTGGGTGCCGGCATCCGCGGTGGTGACGAAATGCACGCCCAGCAACACGCAGACCAGTATCGACAGCGCAGCGCCAATGGCCTTGCCATCGAGCGACTGCAACAAGGTGAACATGGCCGCCGTGGTTTCTTTCTTGGTGGCAAGCAGCACGGTGCCGCCTTCGAACTTCGGTTGCTCCTGGGTCACCACCTGGCTGGCGACGGATGCCTGGTAGGCCTGCCGGTCCTGCTGTTCGTTTTTCAGCGCCGCGCCACCGAACACCGACATCCACAGGATGGTCACCATGGTCGGCACCACCAGCGCGCCGATTACCAGTTCACGGATGGTCCGGCCTTTGGAAATACGCGCGATGAACAGACCGACAAATGGACCCCAGGTCATCCACCATGGCCAGTAGAACGCCGTCCACCAGTTTTGCCATTCGCTGTCTTTTTGCGTGTCCATCCAGAAACTCAGGCCAACGATGTTTTGCACATAGTCGCCGGTGGATTCAAACATCAGGTTGAGGATGTAACGGGTCGGACCGATTGCCAATACGGCCAACATCAAGATGAAGGACAGGTACATATTGAGCGTGGAGATACGCTTCATACCCTTGGACAGTCCGGCCAACAGTGAAATGCAGGCAACGATACTGACAAACAGAATGATCGATAACTGCAACCCGACACTCACCGGAATACCGAAGACCTGATGCAATCCGGTATTGATCTGCACCACACCGAGGCCAAGCGACTGGGAGACACCAAAGGCGGTAATGACCACGCCCATGATATCGACCACATGGCCGATCCAGCCGTAGATACGATCGCCAATCAGCGGGTACAGCAGCGACCGCAGGGCCAGCGGCAAACCTTTACGGTAGGCGAAATACGCCAGGCTCAAGCCGATCATGGAGAAGATCGCCCACGGGTGCAGGCCCCAGTGGAACAGGGTGATGCGCATCGCCAGGGTGGCGGACTCGTCCGTCAAGCCCTTGGAGAACGGGTTGTCGGCGTAGTGCAGCATGGGTTCGGCCACGGACCAGAAAATCAGTCCGATGCCCATTCCCGCGCTGAACAGCATGGCAATCCATGAAGCGAAACTGAACTCGGGAACATCCTGTTCGGTGCCGAGTTTCAAGTTGCCGAAACGGCTGATCGATATATAAAGCAGTACGCCCAGCACACCACTGATCAGGGCGATGTAATACCATTTGAAGTTGTGCAGGATAAACACCGAAGCCATTTCAAAAGCCTTGGCTGCCTGTTCATCTTTAAATGCACAGAACACGACAAACAGGATCACCGCTAATATCGAAGCAACAGTCACATTCGGATTAAGGCCTTTCAACAGGCCGGATTGAGCACGCATTGTTTTCCCCTTTTGTTTTTGTTTAAGGGTTTTATATGTTCCGCAGTACGCCTTTCGCCGGGTATCGGCTGACACCAGGACGGTTTCATCTGCAGCTGGATTCCGGTCTATTGCGCCTTTGGCAGCATCGCCAAGATGGTTGAAAGTTGACCAGCCTTCAAACCATTTTTCGTCACCGACTCATGAGAAAAACGCATCAATACGGCGCCTCCAGCGCCTGTCTACAGGGTGCTTTCGCAGGCCCCTTGTTCGCTCAAGCGCGTGACTTTCGCCTGCCCTACCAACAGGGCCAGCAACGCTGCGCTGCCCGCCAGGAAGAAATAGAAACTCGAGGCGCCGAAGCCTTCCATCAGCGCTCCGGCAATGAGTGGCCCGATACAGGCGCCGACCCCAAAGGTGATCAACAGCATGCCCGAGAGCGAAACGCGCAATGACGGCTCCATGTTGTCATTGGCCAGCGCCACGCCCAGCGGGTACAGGCAGAACTGCAGGAACCCGATGCCCGCACCGAACCACAGCAAGGTCAGGAACGAAGGCGTTTGGGCGAACCCCAGCGGCAAGCTGATGAGTACCAGCAATACCGCCACCGCGCGAATCAGGCTCGCACGGGGCAGCCGGTCCGAGAGCCAGCCCAACGGCAACTGGGCCAATAGCCCGGCACCGATGGTCAACGCCAGGAGCTGGCCGATCTGCGCGGTGCCCAATCCCTGCTTGCTCGCATAGATCGAGGCCAGGCCGTAGAAACTGCCATTGAGCATGCCGGACACCAGGATCGTCCCCAATGCCTGCGGAATGCGCCGCAGGAACAAGCGCAGGTCGATTGAGGTCGCAGGCACCGCCATGGGGTGCGCGCTGCGGGTCAGCGCCACCGGCACCGAACACAGGGCGAACACCATGGCCACCGCCAACAGTGCACGGATGCCCAGCCCCTCGTCGAGACTCAAGGCCAATTGACCGAGCATCATGCCGACGTAGCTGGCAACCATGTACAGCGCCAGGACACCGCCGCGCTGTTCGGTCCGGGCCTGGTCATTGAGCCAGCTTTCCAGCACCATCAATTGGCACATCATCGCCAGCCCCACCAGTGCCCGCAGCACCAGCCAGAAAGGCAGGGACGTGCTGAACTCATGGGCCAGGACCGCCGCCGCAATCGTCGCGGCGCAAGCCGCGTAGGTGCGAATGTGCCCGACCTGCGCGATCAGGCTGCGCCCAACCCAGCCACCCAGCACCATCCCCAGGGCATTGGCAGCCATCAACGCGCCACCCGCCGTTTCGCTCGCGCCCAATGCATTGAGGCGCAGCGCCAGGTAGGTCATCAGCAAGGTTGATCCCAATTGCATCAACAAGCTGGCCAGGTAGAGGGCGCCGAAGGTTCTTGTCAGTGTTATCACCGTGCCGACTCCCTGAATAATGATGGTTCAAGCCAAACCGTGCAGTTGCTTCCAGTTGCCCGGGTGAACCACATACCCGAACAACGCATGCCCGCCATAAACCAGTTCCGTGCCCTCGGGAATCCACAGCAACTGGCCCGGCGTGACGGCAAACAACTCGTCGCCGACCTGCAACTCGAAGCACCCTTCGATGACGAAAATCACCTCGTCGTACAGCACCGTCCAGGCCACTTGCGCACCTTCCCAGCGGGCAAAACCGACACCGATGTTCGGCGAGACTTCGTTGCTGAGGGCGCGCGCCACATACGCGGCGCCTGGGGGGCCACCGCGAAAGGTGAAATCCAGGTCCTGATGATCGATGCGCAGCACCCGGCGCTTGCCTTTATCCGCTTGGCTCATAGCTCACTCCGGCTGTTCCAGGCCGCCAGGCGAATGCGCGAGCGAACCCCCAGGCCAAGAAAGGGTTCCGGCGGGTTGAGCGACGGCATGCCGGTCACCGCGCGGATGTCGTTGAGCTGCACCGATTCGGCACCCACCGCGAGATCGGCGAGCATCGTCCCGGAGATGGTGCCCCAGGCGGCACCGACGCCGTTGTCGCACGCCGACGCATAGACACCGTTCTCCAGTTCGCCAAAGAAGTTGGTGAAGTTACGCGAGATGGCGTAGACGCCGCCCCAGGTATGGCTGAACGGCACCTCGGCCAGTTGCGGGAAACGCGCCAGGAAGGCCTTGCGATGGGAATCCTGTACTTTCGAACGCATGGCATCGCTGGTGCTGCGACCGTATTTGGGCACGTGCTTGTAGGTGTTGCGGATAATCAGGCGGCGGTCCTGGGTCATGCGCACCGTGGTGCCGGCGTGATCCGCCGGGGTCAGTCCCCAGTCCAGTTGACCGCCATAGGTCGCCAGCTCCGCATCGGTCAGGGGGCGGGTCCAGCTGGCAAAGGTCATGACCGGCAACAGGCGATTGCGCAGGTAGCCGAACTCCTGGGTGAAGATGCTCGTACCCAGCAGCAGCTGTGGGGTACGGATCTGCCCGGCGGTGCCGTGCAAGATCCAGCCGCCACGGCCGTCGCGTTCCAGGCGCTGGATCGGGGATTCTTCCAGCAACTCGACGTTGGCCGGCAAGGTCCGGGCCAGGCCGGTGACCAGCGCCGCCGGTTGCATCAGGTAGCAGCCCGGGGTATAGATGGCGCCGCGATAATGGCCGGTGCCCAACACCTTGGCCAGCTCGGCGCTGTCGGCCCGGCGGAACGGTTCGCCGAGGTCGCTCATCAGGCGTTCGAAATGATCCAGGTAAGCCAGGCCACGCTCGCCGACGGCGCCTTGATATTTGCCGGCATGGGACCACTGGCAATCGATCCCGCGGGTTTCGACCAGGCCCTGCAGCTGCGCAATCGCGGCGCGGTTGAGCGACAGCAGGCGCTGCTTGTGCGCGGGGTCCGGATGCTCCAGGGCGAACTTGTGCGGCAGGTCAATCACGAACCCCGAGTTGCGACCCGAGGCGCCATGGGCAACCCGTTGCGCATCCACCAACAGAATACGGGCTTGCGGATGATGTTCAGCCAGGCGACGGGCCGCGGCCAGGCCGGCAAAGCCTGCGCCGATCACGGCATAGTCGGCGCGCTGTTCGCCGGACAAACGCTTGCAGGCCGGTTGTTCGGGCAACGCTGCGTACCAGCCGCAACTCGCATCGTCGTAAGGCAGGTTGATCGTGTTTTTCATGTGTCTGGCCTCAGGCGACTGCCTGCTGAGAGTGCTGACAGGACTGCAGCAATGCGCTGCGTTGCGTTTGCGCTTGGCGACCGAGCAGGACAAAGCCATTGAGCTGGCCCCGGGTATCGTAGAAACCGGCACTCAAGCCATCCTCGGTCGGCGTGCAGCGCCATTCGCCTTCGCAGGCGATGGCAGGCGCCAGCAGGCACAGCGGCGCGGCCGGGGTTTTTACCGTGACGGGCATCAACGGGTAGTCGACGGCGGTCGGTTGGCCGAGCAGGGTTTTGCTCAGGGCCTGGATGCCTTGGTTGATCGGCGCCAGATAAGGCAGCAGTTGCCCGCCAATCTCGATGCAGTCACCCAGGGCATAGATGCCCGGTACAGAGGTTTGCAGCTGGGCGTTCACTTGAATGCCTCGCCCAACCGCTACGCCGGCGCTCTCGGCCAGACTCAGGTCGGGGCGCAGGCCGACCGCGGACAACACCAGATCAGCCTCCAGCGTGTGGCCATCGGCGAGTGTCAGGCGATAGCCCTGCCCGCTGGACTCGACGGCTTGCAGCGTGTTCTGCAGATGCCACGTCACCCCCAAATCTGCCAGCGCATGCTGCAATACCTGCCCGGCTTCGGCGGGCAACAGGCGTTCCATCGGCCAGCGGCCCAGGCCGATGACATCGACGTCAAAACCGTTGTGCGCCAGATCGTTGGCAAACTCGCAGCCGATCAGGCCGTCGCCGAGAATGGCGACACGCCGCACGCCGCCCAGGCGTTCACGGAAGCCCTGATAGTCCTGCAGGTTGTTGACGCTGATCAGCGCCGAGGTATCGCCCTGGATCGGCAAGCGAATCGGTTGCGCACCGCTGGCAAGGACCAACTGGCCGTATTCCATGTCTCCGAAGCTGGTGCGCAAGCGTCGCGCTGAACTGTCGATGCCCAGCACCTTGCAGTGCGGATAAACCCGCAGGTTCAGACGCTGCTCGATGGCCAGTGGCGTTTCGCCGGACAGGGCCTCGGCGCTTTTACCCTGGGACAGCCCGATCGAAAGCGCGGGTTTGGAGTACAGGTGACCGGACTCCTGGGTCAGCACGCGGATCTCGACCTTGGGGTCGGCCTTGCGCAACGCCTGGGCCAGGCCGTAACCGGCATAACCGCTGCCGATGATGACGATCGGCTGACGCGGCGACGGCGCGGCAACAGCCAGCGGTGGCGCGCTGACCGGCACGCTGACGACCGTGGCCGCCTGGGTGTACTCACTGATATCGAGCATCTCGAAATCAGCCTTGCCCACGTGGCATTCGGGGCACATCCAGTCTTCGGGGACATCTTCCCAGCGGGTGCCGGCGGCGATGCCGTCCTGCGGCCATCCCAGCGCCTCGTCGTAAATCAGGCCACACACGATGCAAAGCCAAGTCTTGAACATGGTATTCACTCCCCGGCGACCCGGATCGCCACGTTTTTGGTGCGCACGTAGCTGTACAAGGCTTCCTGGCCCTTTTCCCGCCCAAAGCCCGACAGCCCGACGCCGCCAAAGGGCGTTTCAATACCACCGGCATACCATTCGTTGACGAACACCTGGCCGGATTTCAGCCGGCGCGTGCAGCGCATGGCGCGGCTGATGTCCTGGGTGAACACCCCCGCCACCAGGCCGAATTCAGTGCCGTTGGCGATGGCAATCGCCTCTTCTTCGGTGTCGAACGGCATGATCGCCAGTACCGGCCCGAACACTTCTTCCTGGGCAATGCACATCTGCGCGGTGACGTCCTTGAACACCGTTGGGCGCATGAAATGCCCGGCCCGGTCAGCGAATGCTTCACCCCCGGTGACCGCCACCGCGCCGTCTTCCACTGCGCGGCGGCACAAGGCTTCGATGCCCGCCAGTTGCCCGGCGCTGACCACCGGAGTGAGGTCTGCGTTGTCCTGGCCCAGGCCGACGCTGAGCCCCTCGGCCATGGCGACAACGGCCTCGACCACCTCGTCATAGATCTCGCGCTGCACCAGCAGCCGCGACATCGCCGAACAGACCTGGCCGGCATTGAAGAAAATGCCCGACTGGACGCTGGCCAGCAGTTGCTCGCGGTTGGCATCGGCGAAGGCGATCGCCGCGGACTTGCCCCCCAGTTCCATCACGCTGGGAATCGCATGCTGCGCGGCATCGCGCAAAATCGACTGGCCCGTCGGCACGGAACCGGTGAACACGATCTGGTCGACAGCGCGATGGCTGACCAGGTACGCGCCGACTTCGCGGCCGCGGCCGCAAATCAGGTTGATCGTGCCGTCAGGCAAGCCGGCCTTGGCAATGGCGCGGATCAACACGCACATGCCCAGCGGTGAAAGCTCGGGAGACTTGATCACCACCGCGTTGCCCGCCGCCAGGGCCGGGGCCAGGGAACGGGCGCAGATCGACACCGGGAAATTCCACGGAACGATCTGTGCCGACACGCCCATCGGGTCGTACAGGGTGAAGTCCATGTAGCCGTTGCCCAACGGGATCGAGGTGCCCTCGATCTTGTCGGCCATGCCGGCGTAATACTCGAAGTAGCGCGCCGCCTCGATGAACTCGTCCCGGGCATCGCTCAGGCGCTTGCCGTTTTCCTGGCACAGCACCCAGGCACCCTCGTCGGCCACAGCGCGAATTTCCTCGGCAATGCGCAGCAGCCAGGTGACGCGCTGCGCCGGACGCACACGGGTCAATTCACCGCTGTCGGCGCAGCGGCGGGCAGCCAGCAATGCCCGCTCGGCATCGTCGACGGTGGCCTGGGCGATGGTCGCGACCGGCTCGGCCGTACCGGGGTTGTTCACCGTCAGGCGCTGGGCGCTGTCGCACCATTGCCCGTCGATGTAATTGAGCCAGTGGGAGGCTATCGGATACATGGGACAACCTCCTCAGGCAGACGGCGTGGTGGCGAGCAGTTGGCGTGCGGCCCACTGGTGGAAGAAGTGCGTCGGAATGTCCATTTCCGGAGAGAACGCGCCGCCCTTGTAGCCTGGGGAATGACGGCCTTTCTGCATGCCTTCGACCGAGCTGATGTCTTCGGCGAACACCACTTTCCAGGACTCCAGGATCGCTTCGCGGCAAGCACTGAACTCTTCGCTGGTGGCCGCGTCGTCGCCCACATAGAACAGGCGCAGGTGTTCGATCGTGCGTCCCGGCGAGACCGGTTCCAGTTGCATGGCGAAGGCATGGTCAGCCTGGATGCCGAGCAACACGTTAGGGAAGAACGCGACATACTCGGCGTTGCGCAGGCGATCCAGCGGCCAGGCGGGGAATTTCGGCAAATGCGTACCGGCGACGTCCGACAGGTTGTAGGCGTAGCTGCCCTGGCCGGCGAAGTACTGGTCGAAAATGATGTTGTAGTGGTCTTCCAGGCGCGAGTACGAGTTCAGGCTCGGGTGCACCCACGGCAGGTGATAGGCCTCGCAGTAATTCTCGACCGCCAGCTTCCAGTTGCAGTTGATGTCCAGCGTCGTGGCGTCATGACCCGGACGACGGCGCAGCAAACTCATGCCGTCCTCGCCCAGGAACTGCGTCCAGCGTGTGGTCAGAGGGGCCAGCATCTCTTCGAGCGATTGCGCGTCGCCAGACAGGTTGATGAACACCATGTCCATCCAGATGGCACTGCGGATGGCCTTCAAGCCGTGTTTTTCACAGGCGAAGCGTTCGTCCTTGTGCTGGTCGATACCGCCGACATGGGGCGTGCCACGCAGCCCGCCGTTGAGGTCGTAGGTCCAGGAATGGTAAGGGCAGCGAATGACGCCCTGCACCTCACCGGCCTCCTCCACCAGCTTCATGCCGCGGTGGCTGCAAACGTTATGGAACACCTGCACCAGGCCTTCACGGTTGCGCATCAGCAACAAAGGCAGGCCCATGAAATCGACGGGCTTGACCGAGCCGGCCTTGCCCAGGTCACTGGCGAAACCGACACAGGCCCAGGTTTTACCCAGGACCTGATCGCGCTCGAGTTCGAAGTAGCGTTGTTCGGTGTAGAACTCGTTGCTCAGGCCGGTCGCTTCATGAATCGGATTAAGGACGGTTTCAAGTTGATGCACAGGAATTTGCTGGATGCTGCTCATTATTGTTTTCCCCTGCTGGGCACGGTGTTGAAGGGTCGGCAGGCTCATGGGCCAAGGTCCGCTGGCAGCAAGTGTGGGAAAACAGGGGGTGTCCCGACAAACGATATTTCCGGCTCGACTCATGACTTTTTGTCATAAATAAAGGCAGCCGTATTTTTTAGCAGAACGCTTGCCGTGCGCCCTTCAGCGCAGGCAACGGGGCCGCTCGGCATCAAAAATACCGAGGGTTCGAGATATACGACACAAGAGAGTTTTAGTTCGTGTGGATGACCACCATGACAACCTGGTTACTTGCTGTCCTCAGGCGGTGGAAGTTGATTCATCAGCCAACTGCGGAAGCGTTTTACACTTTGCCGCATACCACCGCGCGCCAAGGGTTCGAGCAAACAAAACTGCGCCTCTGTGCGTAACACCGTGTCGAGCGGTCGCACCAGGGCACCGGTCTGCAGGTAATCATCGACCAGATTGGACCAGGCCAGTGCAATACCCTGCCCGCCGATAGCGGACTGGATCAACATCGAGTAGCTGTTGATATTGATCCGGCGCTTGGGCTCGACGTTTTTCAGGCCCAGGCTGCGGAACCATTCGGGCCAGCCGATCCAGTCACGCTGCGGGTCGTCGAGGAACAGCCAGGTGCAGGCAGCCAGGTCCTCGGGCTTGTTCAAGGCCGGGTGCTTGGCCAGGTAAGCGGGGCTGCACACCGGGAACACTTCTTCGGAAAACAACGGCGTGACCTGCATGTCGCGGGGCGGCGTGCGGCAGTAATACAAGGCCAGGTCACAGTCCAGGCGCGAGAAATCCTTGACCTGGTCATGGGCGATGATCCGCAGATCGATCTCTTCGTTCTCCCGTTGAAACTCACTCACTTTAGGCAACAGCCACAGTGAAGCCATCGCGGTACTGGTGGCGACCGTCACTTGCTCGGCGCCCTGCCAATGGCGAATTTCACCGGTGGCCTGGGCAATATGCAGCAACGATGCACGGACCGTTTCATAGTACTGGCTGGCTGCGGGGCTCAGGTGAATCGTGCGGGTGGTGCGTTCGAACAGGACCTTGCCCAGATAATCTTCAAGCAGGCGAACTTGCCGACTGATTGCCCCTTGGGTGACGTTCAATTCTTGCGCGGCCAGGGTAAAACTCAAATGGCGCGCTGCCGCTTCAAACGCGACCAGGCTATTGAGTGGCGGTAATGGGTGGATTTTCATACAAGGCAGGTCACGTCGTTATTTTGGTTTTATCGCGGGAGTTTAGCCCCTGTCACAGGTGGTGGACAGCGACATTGACGGGCCCTGGCAGACGATAGGAAAACCTGTAGGAGCCCGGCTTGCCGGCGAAGGCGTCCTGATAACCGACCTATATTTTTGTCGGAGTACATATCCATTCCTGCGGTAACGGCCACCTAGGGTTTCGCCCTTACGGCGAGTCACTTGGAAAAGCCCCAAGTAACCAAGGGCTCTTGCCCCTGGCGTTCGGTGCCTCGCTAGGGCTCGGCATACCCTCGCTCCGGTCCTGCTCCGTGGGTCGCCGCGATGGGGCAAGAAAATCAAAAGCCAAAGCAGAGCAAAAGCTAAGCGAGGCGGCCTGACAGCCGACCTGATTGCAGGGCTGTCCGAGATGTGATCGTTCCCACGCTCTGCGTGGGAATGCCGCCAGGGACGCTCCGCGTTCCGATGACGACGCATGACGTGAGCCGTGCGCAACGGTGACGCGGAGCGTCACAGGATGCATTCCCACGCAGAGCGTGGGAACGATCAGGTTGGGGGTAACCGGAAAAGTCAGGTCGGCTATCAGGCCGCCTCGCTTTGGTTTTTGATCTGGGTGCCCCGTTAACCACGATGGCCGAACGCAGGCATTGCGCAG
>NZ_JAAVXC010000010.1:20270-20589 GCF_013416725.1 Pseudomonas sp. SbOxS1 | reverse complement strand
CTGCGCAATGCCTGCGTTCGGCCATCGTGGTTAACGGGGCACCCAGATCAAAAGCCAAACCGAGGCGGCCTGACAGCCGACCTGACTTTTCCGGACTCCCCTGAAATCCCCTGTAGGAGCCAGGCTTGCCGGCGAAGAACGATCACGCGGTACAACAGACACACCGCAGCGCCTGGTTCGCCGGCAAGCCTGGCTCCTACAGGGGGAATGCGTACGGCTCCCGATCAGGTCGGCTGTCAGGCCGCCTCGCTTTTGCTTTTGCTTTTGATTTTCTTGCCCCCTCGAGAGGCCGAGTGGAGGTTCTGCGCAGTGGGTAAAC
>NZ_JAAVXC010000010.1:0-20242 GCF_013416725.1 Pseudomonas sp. SbOxS1 | reverse complement strand
CAAGAGCCCTTGGTTACTTGGGGCTTTTCCAAGTGACTCGCCGTAAGGGCGAAACCATACGTGGCCGTTACCGCAGGAATGGATATGTACACCTGAAAGAGAATTGGTCGACTGAAAGGACGCCTTCGCCGGCAAGTCGGATCGCCGCACCGCTGGCTCCTACAGTAGATCAGTAGATCAGGTACATCCGCGAGCAGCTGGTTGGCTGTCCCGCCGTCTTCGCTGGCAACCCAACGCCTACAAAATGTATCGTTGCAAAAAAGAGGATCGACCAATGGACCACGTCAACCACATCCTGATCGTCGACGACGATCGCGAAATCCGCGAACTGGTCGGCAACTACCTGAAGAAAAACGGCCTGCGCACCACCGTGGTCGCCGACGGCCGGCACATGCGCAGCTTCCTCGAGGCCAACCAGGTCGACCTGATCGTGCTCGACATCATGTTGCCCGGCGACGACGGCCTGGTCCTGTGCCGCGAACTGCGCGCGGGCAAGCACAAAGCCACGCCGATCCTGATGCTCACCGCACGCAACGACGAAACCGACCGCATCCTCGGCCTGGAGATGGGCGCCGACGACTACCTGACCAAACCCTTCTCCGCCCGCGAACTGCTGGCGCGGATCAACGCCGTATTGCGCCGCACCCGCATGCTGCCACCCAACCTGCTGATCAGCGAAAGCGGGCGGATGCTCGGCTTTGGCCGCTGGCGCCTGGACACCACCGCCCGTCACCTGCTCGACCAGGACGGTACCCTGGTGGCCCTCAGTGGCGCCGAATACCGCCTGCTGCGGGTATTCCTCGATCACCCGCAACGGGTGCTCAGTCGCGACCAGTTGCTCAACCTGACCCAGGGCCGCGACGCCGACCTGTTCGACCGTTCGATCGACTTGCTGGTCAGCCGCCTGCGCCAACGGCTCAAGGACGACTCGCGGGAATCGACCTACATCAAGACCGTGCGCAGCGAGGGCTACGTGTTCTCCTACCCGGTGGAAATGCTCGATGCACAGGCCTGAATGGCACGATCGCGCCTGCGACCGATACCGCAGGGAAGATCGACACGCTCGATAACGACTATGCGCGAGGGTGTTTTTTCATCGCGATGCTCCAGCACTACAGTGGCCACATCTTCTCACCACGCTCTGGAGCAACAACATGAAAAGCCTCATCGGTCTCGGCTTCGCCCTTTCGGTGCTTGGCGCCACCAGCGCCATCGCCGCCCCTCACGCCGCTGCGCCAGTCGTTGCCGCGGCGAAAGTCAGCCAACCGGCCACACTGAACGTGAACACCGTCAGCGCTGACCAAAAAGACAAACTCTACGTCGCGGAAAACCGCCCTGAATTCGGCTCCAAATATCAGCGCTATTGATCAACAGCCTTGGGCTGCCTGAAACAAGAAACCCCGCCAATGCGGGGTTTCTTGCATTCTGATCGTTCCCACGCTCTGCGTGGGAATGCATCCTGTGACGCTCCGCGTCACCGTTGCGCATGGCTCATGTCATGCGTCGTCAGCGGAACGCGGAGCGTCCCTGCCGGCATTCCCACGCAGAGCGTGGGAACGATCAACAGATCGCAGCCTCGCGGGGCTCGGCAGCTCCTACAGGGTTTGCGGTGTTGCCAGGCGCGCAGCCAACGCCTTGGCCTGACTAGCCACGTCCGTCACGGCGGTGCTTTCCCACCACATCCCGCGCAACGGTGGGCCCATGGCAAACAATCGGCTGGCAGCCTGGCCGCCGGCATCCAGCACCGCACCATCGACCTCGGCCGCAATCCCCAGCGCCAGGTGTCCCGGTCGGATCAGCCCCCGCGCCAGCAATTGCCGGGGCAACGGTCGCGCCACCCGTCGCCAGTCGTATTCGATACCGCTGGAGTTGATCAAGGCCGCGCCACTGACGACAACCGTTTGCGTTTCACCGCGCCGGCGGATACGAATCCTCACTTCATTGCCCGAAGCAGGCTCCAGCCCTTTGAACGACGCCGCCTGAATGCGCAACCGCCCCTCCCCGTGCAGGCGCTCCACCAGTTCGGCGCTCAACGGCGGTGATCGGTGATGATGACTTTCCCACCACGGCCGTACATGACGCACGAATTGCCGGCGCTGTACGTCACTGGCCTGATTCCACAAGCGCCCGATGTGCGCCCGCACCGTGTCCAGCGGTGCCTGCCAGTCAATGCCCTGGGCGATGGCGTCGCGGCAATGCCGGCGCAATTCACGCACCAGCTGGCGTGGCGTGCGAATGCTCTGATCCTCGGCCAGGAAATCCATCCAGGCCGGTGGCTGGCGCCGCACATGGGGCAGCAGGCCGTGCCGGGAAAACACTTCGATCGGCCCGCGATGCCCGGCCTGTTCCAGCGACACCACGGCATCGACCATGGTCAGCCCCGAGCCGATGATCAGCACCGTCGACTGCGGATCGAGCTGGCGCATCGCCGCCACGTCCCACGGGTCAAGCGCCGCCGCGTTCAAGCCGCTGGATTCGGTCTGCGGCGTGCGCGCGGCCGGGAACATCCCCGTGGCAAGCACGGCAAAAGCACCCTGCAGTCGCTGACCGTCGCTCAAGGTCAGGCGCACTGACTGCGCATCGGTTTGCAGGTCAACCACCTCGGCTTGCACATGCTCGACCGTTGAGCCGTTCAACGCCCCCACTGCTTGCGCCTCGGCCAGGCGCTGCTGCACGTACAGGCCGAAAATCCCCCGGGGCGGGAACAGCTCGCTGATCGGTACATGCTGCTCATCCGACTCCGGCCAGCCGCCGGCCGCAATGTAGTCGGTCAGCCATTGGGTCAGGTCATCGGCGTTGTCCGGGTCGACACTCATGCGCGCCGCGTTGCCGTTGAGCGTATGCCCCAGCTCCACGGCGCTGTAGGCCTCGCCGCGCCCCAGCTCGGCGCGCGGTTCGATCACCAGCACCTGGCGCTTGCCCGGCAGGCGCAACAGTTGCGCCGCCAGCATCGTGCCGCTGAGGCCGCCGCCGATGATCAGGATGTCCGCGTGACGGATGACGTCGGTCGCCTGTCCGTTTTGGGTTTCACTCATGCCGTTCTCACTGCTCAGTGTTTACCTAGATAGAAGTCATGCAGATCGCCCCGGGCCTGCAACGCGCTGGCGCTGCCGGACAACACCACCCGGCCGGTGTCGAGGACGTAGGCCGTGGAGGCGTACTTGAGCGCCACATTAATATTTTGCTCGGCAATCAGGAAGCTCACCTGTGCCTCGCGGTTGAGCTGGGCGACGATCTCGAAAATTTCCTGGACGATAATAGGCGCCAAACCCATGGAAGGCTCATCGAGCAGTACCAAAGTAGGACGCGTCATCAATGCGCGGCCGATGGCGACCATCTGCTGCTCGCCTCCGGAGGTGAGCCCGGCCTGGGTCTTGCGCTTGGTTTTCAGGCGCGGAAACCAGGCGTAGATGCGTTCCAGGTCCCGGGCCATGTCCTGGCGGCTCAAGCCGCGGACGAAACCGCCACTGCGCAGGTTGTCTTCCACCGTCAGTTGCGCAAAGACGTGCCGGCCCTCCAGTACGTGAACCATCCCCTGACGCACCCGCAGGCTTGGATCGACGCCTGCAGTATCGCGCCCCAGGAACTCGATGCTGCCGCGACTGACCTCGGCCCGTTCGGCCCGCACCAGCCCGGAAATCGCCTTGAGCGTGGTGCTTTTGCCCGCGCCGTTGGCCCCGAGCAACGCGACGATGCCGCCCTTGGGCACCGTCAGCGACACGCCGGCCACGGCCAGGATCGCGCCGTCGTAGATCACTTCGATGTCATTGACCCGCAACAGATCGTTGATGGCAATGTCACTGGCGGCTTGGCTCATGGCTTATTCATCTCCGGTGCAGGTGCGCGGCGTCAGGCCTTTTTCCTTGGCGAACGCGGCGGATTTCTCGTCGATCAACGGCCGCAACAATGCACGGTCGGCGGCGATCCAGTCGCTGATCAGCGTCCAGTTGGCACCGTCCCACTGCTGCACCCGCGCCGAACCGCCGCCCTCGTGATCCTTGCAGGACAGCTTGAGGTTCTGCATCAGGCCGAAGTAGCCCATGTCCTTGAGCCGCGCATCGTCGATGTTCAAGTGCTCCAGGCCCCAGCGCCCCTCCTCACCGTTGAGTGGGCGCTTGCCGAATTTGCCCTGGGCGGTGCGGATCGCTTCCACCGCCACGGCGGCATTCACCAGCCCGGAGTTGTAGTAGACGCTGCCGAAATTCTTCAGGTCCTTGAGGTCGCTCTTGCCCTTGTCGAGGATGTATTGCTTGAGGCGTTTGTGGATCTCGAAATCACTGCCGGCCGGGTACGGCGTCAGCGCCAGATAGCCCTTGGCGGCAGCACCGGCGGGCAATACGTCTTCGCTGGAACTGGCCCAAATGTCGCCGACGATGTGGTCCACCGGGAAGCCAAAGCGCGCCGCAGTCTTGACCGCCACCGGGGTCGACACACCCCAGGTGCGCAAGAACACCCAGTCCGGGTTCAACTGGCGGATTTGCCGCCATTGCGCCGATTGCTCATTGCCTGGATCGGCCACCGGAATCTGGATGTTCTCGAAGCCGTACTTCTCGGCCAACAACCTCAGCGGGCCCAGGGTTTCGCGGCCGTACGCCGAGTCGTGGTAGACCGTGGCGATTTTCTTGCCCTTGAGTTTGTCGAAGCCGCCCTCACGCTGGGCGATGTAGTTGATAAGGCTGGAGGCCTCGCTGTAGAAGGTCAGCATCACCGGGAAGTTGTACGGGAACACCGTGCCGTTAGTGGCTTCGGTGCGGCCGTAGCCGAGGGTGATCAGCGGGATCTTGTCGACTTCCGCGCGCTCGCTCAGCGCATAGGCCGCCGGTGCGCCGTTGGGTGAATAGATTGCCACCGGCGCGCCATCCAGGCCTTTCTTGAAGCGCTCGTAGCACTCGATGCCCTTCTCCGCCGTCCACTCGGTTTCGCATTCCTGCCAGACCAGTTTCACCCCGTTGATCCCGCCCTCCACCTCGTTGATGTAGTTCAGGTAGTCGAGCATGCCGGCCCAGACTTGCACGCCGCTGGAAGCGTAGGCGCCGACCCGGTAAGTGGCCAGGGGGAAAAACTGCTGGTCCGCCGAGGCCTGGGCCATCGGTACTGCACTGCCGAAAACCGCCAGCGCCAACGCGGCGCCGAGCAGGGAACGTTTCAAGGATGCACGCATGTTGTCTCTCTAAATAGGAGGAAGAATTCAGAAACGCAGCGGCCAGTGGCCCAGCCGTTCACGAAGATTGCCCAGCAGGCGGATCAAGCCTTCCGGTTCCTTGATCAGGAACAGGATGATCAGCACGCCGAAGATGATTTTTTGCAGGTTTTGCAGCTGCCCGGCATCCACCGCGCCACCGAGCAAGGCTTGGCCTGCGTGGCTGAGCAGGATCGGCAACAGGCTGATGAACGCCGCGCCGACGAAGTTGCCGGCGATGCTGCCCATGCCGCCGATAATGATGATGAACAGGATCTGGAACGATCGATTGATATCGAAGCTGCTGGCACTGGCGGTGCCCAGGTAGGCAAAGGCCCACAAGGCGCCGGCGATGCCCAGGTAGAACGAGCTGACGGCAAAGGCCAGGTGCTTGTAGCGCGCCACGGGGATGCCGATGACGGCAGCGGCGGTGTCCATGTCGCGGATCGCCATCCAGTTGCGGCCAATCTGGCTTTTCACCAGGTTTACCGCGACCCAGGTCAACAGCAGCACGGTGATCAGGGTCAGCCAATAGCGGCCCAGCGGTGTGTTCAGGTCATGGCCGAACAGCGCCAGTTTCGGCGCGGTAATGGTCCCGGACGAGCCGTAGTTGTAGAACCAGGGGAATTTGACGAACAACCACTCCAGGAAAAACTGCGCCGCCAGGGTGGTGACCATCAGGTAAAAGCCCTTGATCCGCGAACTCGGCAGCCCGAAGACAAAGCCCACCAGCGCACTGATCAAACCGCCGCCGAGCAACGCCACCGGCAAGCCCAACTCAGGCAAACGCAGTAGAAACCCGTACGTGGCAAACGCCCCGACCGCCATGAACCCGGCCGCGCCGACCGAGGTCTGGCCGGTGTAGCCGGTGAGCAGGTTCAACCCGAGCCCGGCCAGGGACAGCACCAGGAACGGAATCAAAATGGCGTTCAGCCAATAGTCGTTGCCGGTCAGTGGCACGACGACAAAGGCGATCAGCAACAAGCCGACCAGACCGAACGGCACACGGCGCTGGACCAGTACCGCAGGCGCGGTTTCGCGGGTAAGGGAAATCGACATGGGTTCAGACTCGCTCGATGGCGCGCTCGCCGAACAGGCCGGCGGGACGGATGTAGAGGAAGGCCAGGGCCAGGACATAAGCGAACCACGGCGTGATGCCGCCACCGATCAACGGGCCGATGTAGACCTCGGCGAGGTTCTCCGCCGCACCGACGATCAGCCCGCCGACAATGGCCCCGCCAATCGAGGTGAAGCCGCCGATGATCAACACCGGCAACGCCTTGAGCACCACCAGCGACAGGGAAAACTGCACCCCTTGCCGCGCGCCCCAAAGCAACCCGGCCACCAGCCCGACCACCCCGGCCACGGCCCAGACGATTTGCCAGATACGGTTGAGGTTGATGCCGATGGACAGCGCGGCGGTGGTGTCATCCGCCACCGCCCGCAACGAGATGCCGATGCGGGTCTTGTTGAACAGCAGCGCCAGCACCGTCACCAGCACGATGGCCGCCGCCGCGGCGATCAGGTCGAACTGGCTGACCATCATCGCGCCGATGAACAGCGGCACGTCGTCGATGCCCAGGTCCAGCGCCCGCACTTGCGAGCCCATCAGGCCTTGCGCCAGGCCTTCGATGATGAAGGACAGGCCGAGGGTGGCCATGAACAGGGTGATCTGCGAGCGATTGACCAATGGCCGCAGCACCAGCCGTTCGATCAGCAGCGCGCCGATGATCATCACCAGCACCGTCAGCAGCAGCGCCAGGACAAATGGCACACCCTGGTCGTGCAGGCTGACGAAGGTCAGCGCGGCGAACAGCAGCATCGAGCCCTGGGCGAAATTGAACACACCGCTGGCCTTGTAGATCAGCACGAAGCCGATGGCGACCAGCGAATACATGGTGCCGGCGAGCAAGCCGCCGAGCAGGGTTTCGAAGAAGAACGTCATCAGTGCACCACTCCCAGATACGCCGCGATCACCTCGGGGTTGGCCTGCACCTGGGCAGGCGTGCCGTCGCCGACCTTGCGCCCGTAGTCGAGCACCACCACATGGTCGGACAGGCCCATCACCACGCTCATGTCGTGCTCGATCAACACCACCGTGGTGCCGAGGTCGCGGTTGATGTGGGTGATGAACCGGGCCATTTCCTGTTTTTCCTCGGCGTTCATCCCGGCCATTGGCTCGTCGAGCAGCAACAGGCTCGGGCCGGCGATCAGGGCGCGGCCCAGCTCGACGCGCTTTTGCAGGCCATAGGAGAGATTGCCCACCGGCACATCACGCTGGGCTTGCAGTTCGAGGAATTCGAGGATGCCCTGGGCCTGCTGGCGAAAGGCTTGTGCTTCACGCCGGGCACGGGGCAAACCCAGTGCCTGTTCAATGAAGCTGCTGCGCAGGTGCCGCGACAGGCCGGTGAGCAGGTTGTCGATCACGCTCATTTTCTTGAACAGCGCGTTGTTCTGGAACGTGCGGCCAATGCCCCGGCGCGCGGCGCTCAAGGGATCGATGCGCTTGAAGGACTGTTGCTCGAACACGATCGCACCGGCATCGAAGCGGTACACGCCGTTGAGCACATTGAGCAACGAACTCTTGCCCGCACCATTGGGGCCGATCAACGCGCAGATCTCGCCACGGCGCACCTCGAACGACAGTTCATTGATCGCCTTGACGCCTTTGAAGGACAGGGAAATACCGCTGACTTGCAGGATGGAATCAGTCGAGGTCATGCGATGTTCCGTTTGAATTCGGTGAGCCAGGCAGGAGTGGGTTGTGCTTGCGCTGTGCGCGTGGCTTGCCAGATGAAGTGCAGGTTGTGAAAGCCCAGCAGGCGGCGAACGCGATTCTTGATCAGGCGTTGCAGGGGCTTTTGCGGTTGGGCGATGGCCCAGTCGCACAGGCGACGGCGCCAGGTGCCCGGTGACGCGAGGCGGCTTTCGATTTCCGTGGCGAGCAATTGCAGGCGCTCGGCGGAGAGCAACAGGCCCGAAGGCGCCACTTCGCGGCGATCACGACTGGCGCTGCCGGGGCTTTCAGGGAAGGCCAGGGTTTGCCCGCCACCGAGCCATTGTTCGAACAACACCGTCAGGCCGTCGCGCCACTGGGTGCCCTCTTCACTCCACAACTGTTCAACGGTAAGACCCAGGCGCAAGCGTTGCGGATGCTCTGTCGGGCCCAGCAGTTCGGCGAAGTCGAGCAACGACTGGCCCTGGTCTTGCCACAGTTGCCGCGCCTGCCGGCCCTGCACAAAGGCGTGGGTAGGGCCGCTGCGCCACAGCACGTTGTGCAAGGCGGGTGCGTCGAGGTTGTCGGCGATGGCCAGCAGTTCCCCACCGATCTGTTGCGCGGCCAGGGCCAGCAGCAACAGGTTCGGTTCGAAGGCGCCACTGACGGCTAGCCGTGAAGTTTCGCTGAAACCTTGCTGGCGCAAGCCATCGGCCAGGCGCTCGACATCGCGCAAGACATCGATCCAGCGCCAGGCAAACCATTGCCCGTGACGCTTGTGGCGCAATGCCGGCTGCAATGGGCTGACTTGCGCCCAATGGCGCAATTGCTCCAGCGCCTTGGGCGCGCTGACCTGCCATTCCCTGGTATCCGCAATCGGCGGACGCTTGAGTTCGTGCACGCTCATGGGGTGACCTCCTGTTCATGGGTAACTGGCGACATTGATGTTGGATGTGCCGGCCTCATCGCGAGCAGGCTCACTCCTACAGGGGTTTTGCGGTGACCACAGAATTTGTGAGCGACACCACAACCTGTGGGAGCCGGCCTGCCGGCGATGGCGCCTAGGCCGACACCACCTTCTTCTCCTGCTGCCGCAACGCCGCCAAATCGCGATACCCGCAGCCCGGATGAATCTCTGGCAATCGCGCCCCTTCCCCAAACAGCTTCTCGCGCAAGGTCCCCGGCGCGTATTCGGTCTTGTACACCCCGCGTTTCTGCAACTCCGGCACCAGCAACTCCACGGCGTCGATGAAGGTCTCGTGGGTCAGTGCATAAGCCAGGTTGAAGCCGTCCACATCCGTCTCCTCGACCCACTCCTGCAACAGGTCGGCGACGGTTTCCGGGCTGCCGACAAACAACGGGCCAAAACCACCGATGCCCACCCAGTCGGCCAGCTCATTCGGGGTCCAGACCTTGTTCGGATCCGCCGTGGAGAACGCCTCCACTGCCGATTGAATGGCATTGGTGTGCACGTGCTTGAGCGGTTCATCCGGTTTGAACTGGCTGAAGTCGATGCCGGTCCAGCCGGAAATCAGCGCCATCGCGCCTTCATAGCTGACCCAGCTCTTGTATTCCTCGAACTTGGCCTTGGCCTTGGCGTCGGTCTCGCCGAGGATCACCGTCTGCAGGTTGAAAATCAGGATCTTCGACGGATCACGCCCCGCTTGCGCCGCACGTCTGCGGATATCGGCCACGGTTTTCTTCAGCAGCACTTTCGACGGTGCGGCGACGAACACGCACTCGGCATGCCCGGCGGCGAACTGCTTGCCGCGGCTCGACGCGCCGGCCTGATACAACACCGGGGTGCGTTGCGGCGAGGGCTCGCAGAGATGAATCCCCGGCACCTGGAAGTGTTTGCCGACATGCTGGATCTCGTGGATTTTGCTCGGGTCGCTGAAGATCCGCCGCTCGCGATCGCGCAGGATGGCGCCCTCTTCCCAACTGCCTTCCCACAGCTTGTAGCAAACCTCCAGGTACTCCTCGGCGAAGTCGTAACGGGCGTCGTGTTCGGTCTGGGTTTTCTGCCCGAGGTTCTTCGCGCCGCTCTCCAGATAGGAGGTCACAATGTTCCAGCCGGCGCGGCCCTTGGTCAGGTGATCGAGGGTCGACAGGCGTCGAGCGAACGGGTACGGGTGCTCGAACGACAGCGACGCGGTCAGGCCAAAGCCCAGGTGTTCGGTCACCAGCGCCATCGGCGGAATCAGTTGCAGCGGATCGTTGACCGGCACCTGGGCCGCCTGGCGGATCGCTGCATCGCCGTTGCCGTTGTAGACGTCGTAGATGCCGAGCACATCGGCGATGAACAGGCCGTCGAACTTGCCGCGCTCGAGGATTTTCGCCAGGTCGGTCCAGTACTCCAGGTCCTTGTACTGCCACGAACGATCCCGCGGATGTGCCCACAACCCCGGAGACTGATGGCCGACGCAGTTCATGTCGAAAGCATTGAGACGAATTTCACGGGCCATCAAACGGCTCCCTTGGTGGATGTGTGCAAGCTGGGTGGGTGAATGCCGTTGAGGCGAAAGTTACCGATGAGCTGGAGCTTCCCGCGCAGCGGGTCGTGGAGTGAACCGGGCAACGCGGTGCGCTGGCCCGTGAGTTCGAATTCGGCATTGCTGGCGGTGTTCAATGCCTCGGCGCTGGCCAGGCGCGATTCGGCGACGGCGATGCTGACTTCGACGTCGTCGGCGCCACTGGCAAGGAATTCTTCGGCGCGCTCCAGCAGCGCAGCGGCGACTTTGATGCGGATGTGCGCATCGCCAAAACGGCTGATGACCAAGGGATCGTCAGCTACCTGAGTGTGCTGGCGGACGAAACCCAAGGTCGCATCGAACAAGCTGCGGGCGTTTTGCAGATCGTGCCGGCTGTTGGCCAAGGGTTGTTCGGCGGCAATTGGTTGGGTCAAGGCGTTCATGGCGGGCTCCTCAGTTCCAGGCGTGGCGCGCGGGCTTCACGCCGTTGAGCAGGTAGTTGCCGATCAGGTGGTATTTCCAGCGCGCCGGGTCGTGCAGGGTGTGGGTGCGGGCGTTGCGCCAGTGACGGTCGAGGTTGTATTTGCCAAGCACCGAGCGGGTACCGGCCAGTTCGAAGAGCTTGCTGCTGGTGAGCAAGGCGATTTCGGCGGACAGCACTTTGGCTTGGGCGACCACCACCGAGGCGTGCGCCACCGTGTCTTCATTGGCGTCGAGCAACGCGGCGTCGATGGCCTGGCCGGCCTTTTTCAGGATCGCTTCGGTGCCATGCACACGCCATTCGAGGTCGCCAATGGCGGCAATGCTGAACGGGTCCTGCCAGCCGTGATCCTGCCCGCTGTCGATCCAGGGCCGGGCTTCGCGGGCGTAGCGCTTGGTTTCTTCCAGGGCACCCACGGCAATACCGGTGTCTACGGCGGCCTGGATGATTTGCGAGATCGGGCCGTCGGCGGTCGGCTCATCGAAGGCTTTGTGGGCCGGAATCACCGCGCTTAGCGGGACCTTCACCGCGTTCAGGGTCACGCCACCGCTGGCGGTGGTGCGCTGGCCGAAACCGTCCCAACTGTCGATCACGGTCAAACCGGGATTGTCGCGCTCGATAAAGGCGATGAACGCCTGGTTCTGCTCATTGACCGCCACCGCCGGCACGATGTGCGCGAACAGGGCGCCGGTGCAGTAGAACTTCTCGCCGTCGATTTGCGCGCCGTCGTCGTTGAAGCGGATACGGGTTTCGAAAGCCCCGGCGTTCTTGCTTTTCGATTCCGAGAAGGCGTTGCCAAAGCGGTAACCTTGCAGGACTTTGTCGAAGTAGTAGCGCTTCTGCTCTTCGCTGGCGGTTTGCACCAGGATGTCGAGCACGCCGAGGTGATTTTGCGGGATCTGGCCCAGGGACGAGTCGGCGGCGGAAATGATCTTGATCACTTCGGCGACGGTCACATAAGACACTCCGGCGCCACCGTAGGCTTTAGGCACGGTGATGCCCCAGAGGCCGCTGGCGGAGAACTCATCGAGCTCGGCAACCGGCAGGCGGCGCTCGCGATCGCGCACGCTGGCTTCGACGGCGAAACGCGCCGCGAGCTTGTGGGCGACGGCAATCGCTTCCGCATCCGAGCGGATCACATGGGCAGGGCTCACAATGGCCGAGCGGGGGGATTGGGCTGTGGCTGTCATGGGCCGACTCCGGGTTCTGGGTGAATGCACCAGAGCTTTTGCAGGAGTCGTGCCTGAAATTAAATTCGTTATTTTTCAGTTAGTTAACGAATTATTAGAGAAAAGCTTTCAGTTTTAGAACAGCAAAGTGTTTATCCAGTGTTGATCGGCCAACAGTTCAGATCACCACATTGCGCACAAAGCGCACCGCCACGTCTCCCTCGTTGCGATAGGAATGAGGCTGGTTGCTGGCGAACATGAAGAACTCGCCGGCGGCGATCCTGTGCGGCACGTCGCCGACCATCAGCGTCAGGCAACCTTCGAAGACGTAGAACTGTTCGCTCCAGCCTTCGGCGTCCGGCTCCGACGGGTAATGTTCACCCGGTTCCAGGCGCCATTCCCAGAGTTCGACTTCACGGGTGGCATTGGCCTTGGCCAGCAGCACCGCCTTGCTGCCGGGGATGGTACCGGCCCAGGCCAGCTCGTTGATGCGGCTGTGGTCGCGCACATCGGGGGCCTGGATCAGGTCGCTGAAGGCCACGTCCAGCGCTTCGGCCACACGGTCGAGGGTGGTCAGGCTGACGTTCTTTTCGCCGGCCTCGATCGCCACCAGCATCCGGCGACTGACTCCGGATTTTTCCGCCAACGCGGTCTGGCTCATATCGGCGGCATGGCGCAATCGCCGAATATTCTGGCTGACGTGCTGCAGGACCGAAGCCCGTGGCGAGGAATCTTTGTGCACTATATTGCTCACTTGATGGTGTTGCGCAGTATACTGCCCAACTTCGGGCGCATTGTGCGTCCCCCTCAAATAGTGTGCAAGATCATGACGTCGGCGAACTCCTCCCAGGCTCCCTCCCGTTTCCTGCGGCTCAGCAAGGCCGAGTGCGTGCTGGTGTTGATCACCATGGTCTGGGGCGGGACCTTTTTGCTGGTCCAGCATGCGATGACCGTCAGCGGCCCGATGTTTTTCGTCGGCCTGCGCTTTGCCGCCGCCGCGATCATCGTCGCCCTGTTCTCCTGGCGCAGCCTGCGGCAATTGACCTTGTTCGAACTCAAGGCCGGCGCCTTCATCGGCGTGGCGATCATGCTCGGCTACGGCTTGCAGACGGTCGGGTTGCAGAGCATTCCCAGCAGCCAGTCGGCGTTTATCACCGCGCTGTACGTGCCCTTTGTGCCGTTGCTGCAGTGGCTGGTGTTGGGTCGTCGTCCGGGGCTGATGCCGAGTATTGGCATCATGCTGGCCTTTACCGGGTTGATGCTGCTGTCGGGGCCTTCCGGTGCGGCATTGAATTTCAGCCCCGGCGAAATCGCTACATTGATCAGCGCCATTGCCATTGCGGCAGAGATCATTCTGATCAGCAACTTTGCCGGCCAGGTCGATGTGAAACGGGTGACCGTGGTGCAATTGGCGGTCACGTCGCTGCTGTCGTTCCTGATGGTGGTGCCGACCCAGGAACAGATTCCTGGTTTCTCCTGGTTGCTGTTGTGCAGTGCCCTGGGGTTGGGTGCGGCGAGTGCGGCGATCCAGGTGGCGATGAACTGGGCGCAGAAGAGTGTTTCGCCGACCCGGGCTACATTGATTTATGCCGGTGAGCCAGTGTGGGCCGGGATTGTCGGGCGGATCGCCGGGGAGCGGCTGCCGGCGATTGCGTTGGTGGGGGCGGGATTGATCGTGGCGGCGGTGATTGTCAGTGAATTGAAGACCAAGGGTAAGGCGGCTCTTGAAATCGAGGACAGTCTGGACCGCGAAACCGAGCACTGATCGTTCCCACGCTCTGCGTGGGAATGCCTCTTGTGACGCTCTGCGTCACGCTTTTGGGACGCGGAGCGTCCCGGGCTGCATTCCCACGCAGAGCGTGGGAACGATCGGGTGTGGCTGGAAACAATGTGAAGCAAGCCTTTTCCGTCTACCTTGTAGGATTCTGCGACAGCTTGGCGTTTGGTGATCCGGGAGCTGGCACGTATGATGCTTCACAAACTTCCGCAGATTAGAAGCCTATGTCCCTGATAGTTCTACTGCTTCTGCCTTTCATAGGCAGCTGTCTGGCAGCGGTGTTGCCACACAACGCGCGAAATACCGAATCACTTCTGGCTGGCCTGGTTGCCTTGATCGGCACTGTCCAGGTCGCCCTCCTGTACCCGCAAATCGCCCATGGCGGCGTCATCCGCGAAGAATTTTTCTGGCTGCCGAGCCTTGGCCTGAACTTCGTCCTGCGCATGGACGGCTTCGCCTGGCTGTTCTCGATGCTGGTGCTGGGCATCGGCACCCTGGTGTCGCTGTACGCCCGCTACTACATGTCGCCGGACGATCCGGTGCCGCGTTTCTTCGCGTTTTTCCTGGCGTTCATGGGCGCAATGCTCGGGCTGGTGATCTCCGGCAACCTGATCCAGATCGTGTTTTTCTGGGAGCTGACCAGCCTCTTCTCGTTCCTGCTGATCGGCTATTGGCACCACCGCGCCGACGCCCGGCGCGGCGCCTACATGGCGCTGATGGTCACCGGTGCGGGCGGCCTGTGCCTGCTGGCGGGGGTCATGCTGCTTGGCCATGTGGTCGGCAGCTATGACCTGGACAAGGTCCTGGCCGCCGGCGACCTGATTCGCGCACATGCCCTCTACCCCATCCTGTTACCCCTGATCCTGATCGGCGCGCTGAGCAAAAGCGCGCAATTTCCCTTCCACTTCTGGCTGCCCCACGCCATGGCCGCGCCGACACCGGTTTCGGCCTATCTGCACTCGGCGACCATGGTCAAGGCCGGGGTGTTCCTGCTGGCCCGGCTGTGGCCGTCGCTCTCGGGCAGTGAAGAATGGTTCTACATCGTCAGCGGCGCCGGCGCCGCCACCCTGTTGCTCGGCGCGTATTGCGCGATGTTCCAGAACGACCTCAAGGGCCTGCTGGCGTACTCGACCATCAGCCACCTGGGCCTGATCACCCTGCTGCTGGGCCTGAACAGCCCGCTGGCCGCCGTGGCCGCGGTGTTCCACATCCTCAACCACGCCACGTTCAAGGCCTCGCTGTTCATGGCCGCCGGGATCATCGACCACGAAAGCGGCACCCGCGACATCCGCAAGCTGAGCGGCCTGTACAAGCTGATGCCGTTTACCGCGACCCTGGCCATGGTCGCCAGTGCCTCGATGGCCGGCGTGCCGCTGCTCAACGGCTTCCTGTCCAAGGAGATGTTCTTCGCCGAGACCGTGTTCATCAACGCCACGGCCTGGATCGAAGCCACCCTGCCGATCGTCGCGACCATCGCCGGGACCTTCAGTGTCGCCTACTCCCTGCGTTTCACCGTTGACGTGTTCTACGGCCCGACCGCCACCGACCTGCCCCACACCCCGCACGAGCCGCCGCGCTGGATGCGCGCGCCGGTCGAATTGCTGGTGTTCACCTGCCTGGTGGTGGGGATCTTCCCGGCGCAAGTGGTCGGCCCCTTGCTCGCCGCGGCCGCGCAACCGGTGGTGGGCGGCACCTTGCCCGAGTACAGCCTGGCGATCTGGCACGGCTTGAACGCGCCGATGATCATGAGCCTGATCGCCATGTCCGGCGGCATCCTGCTGTACCTGCTGTTGCGCAAGCAGCTCAAGCTCGGGCGCTTCCACTACCCGCCGCTGGTTGGCCGGTTCAACGGCAAGCGCCTGTTCGAACGCAGCCTGGTGCTGATGATGCGCCTGGCCCGACGCCTGGAACCGCTGATCAGCACCCGGCGCCTGCAGATGCAATTGTTCCTGATGGTGCTCGCCGCGGTCCTGGCCGGGTTGATCCCGATGCTGCACAGCAGCCTGCACTGGGGCGACCGGCCGAAGATCCCGGGCTCGATCGTGTTCGTCATCCTCTGGCTGCTGGCGATTGCCTGCGCCCTCGGCGCCGCGTACCAGGCCAAGTATCATCGTCTGGCCGCCCTGACCATGGTCAGCGTCTGCGGCCTGATGACCTGCGTGACCTTCGTCTGGTTCTCGGCCCCGGACCTGGCCTTGACGCAACTGGTGGTCGAAGTGGTGACCACGGTGCTGATCCTGCTGGGCCTGCGCTGGCTGCCACGGCGGATCGAAGAGGTTTCGCCGCTGCCGAGCAGCCTGCGCAAGGCGCGCATCCGCCGTATCCGCGACTTGCTGCTGTCGGCCGTGGTCGGCGGCGGCATGGCCTTGCTGGCCTATGCGATGCTGACCCGGCAGACGCCGAACGACATTTCCTCGTTCTACCTGAGCCGCGCCCTGCCCGAAGGCGGCGGCAGCAACGTGGTGAACGTGATGCTCGTGGACTTCCGCGGCTTCGACACCCTGGGTGAAATCACCGTGCTGGTGGCGGTGGCCCTGACCGTGTTCGCCCTGCTGCGACGTTTCCGCCCGCCCAAGGAAAGCCTGCAGTTGCCGGCCCAGCAGCGCCTGCTCGCGCCCGACGTGGTCACCGACCTGGTCAACCCGCGTCACGCCAGCGACACCGCGCTGGGCTTCATGATGGTCCCGGCGGTGCTGGTGCGCCTGCTGCTGCCGATTGCCCTGGTGGTCTCGTTCTACCTGTTCATGCGTGGGCACAACCAGCCGGGCGGCGGTTTTGTCGCGGGCCTGGTGATGTCGGTAGCGTTCATCCTGCAATACATGGTCGCCGGCACCCAGTGGGTCGAGGCGCAAATGAGCCTGCGACCGCTGCGCTGGATGAGTGTCGGCCTGCTGTTCGCCACCGTCACCGGCCTGGGGGCGATGGTCGTCGGCTACCCGTTCCTGACCACCCACACCTGGCATTTCAACCTGCCGCTGCTGGGCGACATTCACCTGGCCAGTGCGCTGTTCTTTGACGTCGGCGTATACGCCGTGGTGGTTGGCTCGACGCTGTTGATCCTCACCGCCCTCGCCCACCAATCGGTGCGGGGTCACAAGACCGCGGCCCAGCCCAAACCCGCCGTCATCAAGGAGGCTGTCTGATGGAAGAAGTCATCGCCATCGCCATCGGCGTCCTGGCCGCGTCCGGCGTCTGGTTGATCCTGCGTCCGCGGACGTTCCAGGTGGTCATGGGCCTGTGCCTGCTGTCGTATGGCGTCAACCTGTTCATCTTCAGCATGGGCAGCCTGTTCATCGGCAAGGAGCCGATTATCAAGGACGGCGTACCCCAGGATCTGCTGCACTACACCGACCCGCTGCCGCAAGCGCTGGTGCTGACCGCCATCGTCATCAGCTTCGCCATGACCGCGCTGTTCCTGGTGGTCTTGCTGGCTTCGCGCGGCCTGACCGGCACCGACCATGTGGATGGCCGGGAGCCTAAAGAATGAATCCGATGTCGCACCTGATCGCCGCGCCCATCCTGCTGCCGCTGCTGACCGCCGCGATCATGCTGATGCTCGGCGAGAAACACCGCCCGCTGAAAGCCAAGATCAACCTGTTCTCCAGCCTGCTGGGGCTGGGCATTTCAGTCTTGCTGTTGCAATGGACGCAAACCTCCGGCGTCCCCGGCTCCATCGGCGTGTACCTGCCGGGCAACTGGCAAGTGCCGTTCGGCCTGGTGCTGGTGGTCGATCGCCTGTCGGCGCTGATGCTGGTGCTGACCGGCATTATCGGCGTCTGTGCGCTGTTGTTTGCCATGGCGCGTTGGGACAGTGCCGGTTCGAGCTTCCACGCGCTGTTCCAGATCCAGTTGATGGGCCTGTACGGCGCCTTCCTGACGGCAGACCTGTTCAACCTGTTCGTGTTCTTCGAAGTGCTGCTGGCCGCGTCCTACGGCCTGATGCTGCACGGCTCGGGCCGGGCGCGGGTGTCGTCGGGGCTGCACTACATCTCGATCAACCTGCTGGCCTCGACCCTGTTCCTGATCGGCGCGGCGCTGATCTACGGCGTCACCGGCACCCTGAACATGGCCGACCTGGCGCTGAAAATCCCCTTGGTGCCGGAGGCTGATCGCGGCCTGCTGCACGCGGGCGCGGGCATTCTGGCGGTAGCGTTCCTGGCCAAGGCCGGGATGTGGCCGCTGAACTTCTGGCTGGTGCCGGCGTACTCCTCGGCCAGCGCGCCGGTGGCGGCGATGTTCGCGATCATGACCAAGGTCGGCATCTACACCCTGCTGCGCCTGTGGACCCTGCTGTTTTCCGGCCAAGCCGGCGCCTCGGCGTACTTCGGTGGCGACTGGCTGATCTACGGCGGCATGGCAACCATCGTCGGCGCAGCAGTGGCGATCCTCGCGGCCCAACGCCTGGAACGCATGGCCAGCCTGAGCATCCTGGTGTCGGCGGGGATCCTGCTGGCGGCGATCGGGTTCGGCCAGCCCAACCTGATCGGTGCGGCGCTGTTCTATGTGGTCAGCTCAACCCTGGCGCTGAGCGCGCTGTTCCTGCTGGCGGAGTTGATCGAACGCTCGCGCTCGGCCAACGAAATGCCCCTGGAGGATGAAAACGAAATGCTGCCACGGCCGCTGGAATCGTTGCATCCGGTCAAGGGCATCAACCTCGACGACGACCAGAAAGCCGTGGTCGGCCAAGTGATTCCCTGGACCATGGCGTTCCTCGGCTTGAGCTTCATCGCCTGCGCCCTGCTGATCATCGGCATGCCACCGCTGTCCGGGTTCATCGGCAAGCTCAGCCTGCTCAGCGCCCTGCTCAACCCGATGGGCCTGGGCAACGCCGGCGACGCGCCGGTATCGAATGCCGCGTGGGGCTTGCTGGCGCTGCTGATCCTCTCGGGCCTGGCCTCGTTGATCGCCTTTTCCCGCCTGGGCATCCAGCGTTTCTGGACGCCGGCAGAACGCCCCTCGCCCGTGCTCCGGCGCCTGGAGTGCGTACCGATTTTCGCGCTGCTGGGCTTGAGCATCCTGCTCACGCTCAAGGCCGAACCGCTGCTGCGCTATACGCAATCGGCCGCCAATGCCTTGAACAACCCGCAGCAATATGTGATGGCCGTGCTCGGCACCCGCGTGGTGCCAGGCCCGCAAGCCAGTGCAGCGCTGTTGGAGGTGCAACCATGAAGCGCCTGCTGCCTGCGCCATGGCTGTCGCTGGCCCTGTGGTTGTTGTGGTTGCTGCTGAACCTGTCGCTCAGCCCCGGCAATCTGCTGCTGGGCGCCCTGCTGGGGTTTTGCGCGCCCTTGATGATGCGCAAGCTGCGCCCGCTGCCGATCCGCATTCGCCGGCCCGGGGTTATCCTGCGCCTGTTCCTGCTGGTCGGTCGCGATGTGCTGGTGTCCAACCTGGCGGTCGCCTTCGGCGTACTCAATGCCGGCCGCCGGCCGCCACGCTCAGGGTTCATCAAGGTACCCCTGGACTTGCGCGACGCCAACGGCCTGGCCGCGCTGGCGATGATCTGCACGGTGGTCCCCGGCACGGTCTGGTCGGAACTGGCGCTGGATCGCAGCATCCTGCTGCTGCACGTCTTCGACCTGGATGACGAAGCGCTGTTCATCCAGCACTTCAAGGCGACCTACGAGCGCCCCCTGATGGAGATTTTCGAATGAGCAGCCTGCTGTCCAACGCAATCCTGCTGAGCCTGTTCCTGTTTTGCGTGGCGATGATCCTGACCCTGATCCGCCTGTTCAAGGGCCCATCGGCCCAGGACCGGGTCCTGGCCCTGGATTACCTGTACATCGTGGCGATGCTGATGATGCTGACGCTGGGCATTCGCTATGCCAGTGACACTTACTTCGAGGCAGCGCTGCTCATCGCGCTGTTCGGTTTCGTCGGTTCCTTCGCCCTGGCGAAATTCCTCCTGCGTGGCGAGGTGATCGAATGAGTGCGCCCTTGTCCCTGTGGGTGGAAATACCCGTGGCCATCCTGCTGGTGCTCGGCAGCCTGTTTGCCCTGGTGGGCGCCATCGGCCTGTTGCGGATGAAGGATTACTTCCAGCGCATGCACCCACCGGCCCTGGCCTCGACCCTGGGCGCATGGTGCGTGGCCCTGGCCTCGATCATCTTCTTTTCAGCCCTCAAGTCCGGGCCGGTGCTGCATGCCTGGCTGATACCGATCCTGCTGGCGATCACCGTACCGGTGACCACCTTGTTGCTGGCTCGGGCGGCTTTGTTTCGCAAACGCATGGCTGGGGATGATGTGCCGGCGGAGGTTTCGAGTCGGCGTACGGAGAGTGGGGGCTGATCACAAGAGCTTTGGTGTACATATCCATTGCTGCGGTAACGGCCACTTAGGGTTTCGCCCTTACGGCGACTCCCTTTTTCAAACGCCGGAGTGCCGGCCCAGCAAAAAGGAAGCAAAAGGCTTTGCCCCACCACTCGGTGCCTCGCTTAGGCTCGGCATGC
>NZ_JAAVXC010000001.1:0-220532 GCF_013416725.1 Pseudomonas sp. SbOxS1 | reverse complement strand
GCGTTTGAAAAAGGGAGTCGCTGTAAGAGCGAAACCATAAGTGGCCGTTACCGCAGGAATGGATATGTACTCAGACAACCAACGCGCTTGGATCAACGCTGGTAGAGGCTCCGATGGAGGTCGTCACAGGTTGACGGACAGACTCAGGGTGTGAGGGGGCAAGAAAATCAAAGCCAAAGCAAAAGCCAGGCGGCCGACCTAGTCGTGAGTTCGTGCGCATCCCCCCCCGTAGGATCGCCGCACCGCTGGCTCCTACAAGGCATAAGTCGCCCACGTTTTCAGAGGTGTGTTTCAGGCAAGGATTTCAAACGCCGTACTGGCCAACCGCTCCCCATTCACCAACACATGCACCGCATGCCTGCCCGCGTAATGCCGGCGGGTAGTCAGTTCCTTGATGTGCTGGCCACGGGCGATGGACTCCGTGGCGTTGCCCGGCAGCGTCAGGGCCTTGAGCTTGAAGACCTTGGCCGAGGTGCTGCCGTTGGCCTTGACGTAGTCGATGGCGTAATCGATCACCAGGCGCTGGCTGTCCTGTACCGTGGATTTTACCGCGAAGGACAGGGTGATTTTTTCCCCGAGCCCGATCACCGGCGGATTGACCTGCACATCGATGATCTGCACCTCAGGCTTGCCGCCCGCGCCAATGATCGCCAGGGCACGCAGGTTGCCCTGTTTGATCAGGCTGCGCAGGGCATGCCTGGCGATCCATGCGGTGTGTTTGTTGTCCAGCGACCAGCCCTCGATCAGGTCCAGCACCCACTCGGGATGGTCCTTGGTGATGTCGTTGAGGTGGTTGGCCACCGACTTGCGCACATAAAGGCTGGTGTCGGCCTTGAGGTTGTCGAGGATCCCGGCAGCCAGTCGCGGGTCGGCCTGGATCTGCTCCAGGCGAAACGACCACGGCAGGCGTGGTCGGCAACCTTCGCTGGCGAGGCGCCGGACATGCTCGTTGGCGTCCAGCGACCAGTCATGCATCAGTTGCAGCGAGCGTTGCAGATCGTCGCGCAGGAAATGGCGGATGGCGAATTCCGAAGAGCCGAACGCGGTGAAGTATTTGAGCGCCTCCATCGACAGTTCGAACCGGTCCGCGCCATAGGTCGCCACGTAATGCGGCAGGCACATGCTGACAAAGCCGCTGTTGAGACGCGGAGCGAGGGCGCGCAATACCGCAAGCGACGCTTCATAACCCAGCGGCAGTACCGCGTGCAGGCATTCGCTGACGCGGGCCATACGCTGCATCACCGACAAGTCGGCCAGGCCATGGTTGGCCCGTTCCAGGAAACCCTTGGCATCGAAGCCGGGATACACCGCCGTCATTTCGGCGGCGATGTGCTGCAGGCGCTCGGTGTTGAAGATTTCCTTGAGAGCGGTTTCGCCAGCCATGGTGGAGTCCGTGTGTGATAGGGGTTAGGTTGCCGGCCAACAGGCCGGCAAATTTATCTCAACCGTTCTTCGCCTGCTCTTCCAGCTGGTCCGACTCGAACAACCGCGCCAGTTCCGCCCGCGCTTCCTGCGCCGTCTGCTTGACCTTCACCGCGTCGTCGTAAATCGCGTGCTGGGCTTCGAGCACCTGTTCGTCGTGATGCTTGAAACGCTTGATCCGGGCATCGGCCTGCTCGTGTGTCAGTCCCAGGCCGATCAAGGTCTGCCGGCTCATTTCCAGGCTCGAGTAAAAGGTTTCACGCACCGCATGGGCACCCAGGTCCACCAGGCGATGCACATGCTGGCGGTTGCGCGCGCGGGCAATGATCTTGATGTGCGGATAGAGCTTGTGCACCAATTCAGCGGTCTTGATGTTGGTGTCCGGGTCGTCGGTGGCGATCACGAAGAACTCGGCGTCTGCGACCTTGGCCGCGCTGAGGATTTCCGGACGCATCGGGTCGCCGTAGTACACCGGCACGCCGCCGAAGCTGCGCGACAGTTCGATGGTTTCCACCGAGGTGTCGAGGGCCACGAACTTGATGTTCTGTGCCCGCAGGATACGCGCGACGATCTGCCCCATGCGGCCCATGCCAGCGATCACCACGCGGGGTTCATCGGCGTCGATGGCGCGAAATTGCTCCGGTACCACCACCGGCTGCACTTTCGGGCTGACTAGGCGGGCGCACAACAGCATCAACAGCGGCGTCAACGCCATCGACAGGGTGATCGCCAGCACCAGCAAGTCGTACAGGCGCGGATCGAACAGGCCATGGTCACGGCCGATCTTGAACACCACGAAGGCAAATTCACCGCCGGCCGCCAGCACGATGCCCAGGCGAATGGCGCTGATCTTGTTCAAGCCGCCGGCCAGTCGACCCACGACGAACAGCAACGGCAGCTTGACGGCGATCAGCAGCACGGTCAGCCCCAGCACCACGATGGGCTCGCGCAACAGCAGGCCCAGGTTGGCGCCCATGCCGACACTCATGAAAAACAGCCCCAGCAGCAGGCCCTTGAAGGGTTCGATCTGTGCTTCCAGTTCGTGCCGGTATTCGGAGTCCGCCAGCAGCAGGCCGGCAAGGAATGCACCGAGGGCCATCGAAATACCGGCCAGGTCCATCAGCCAGGCGGTGCCCATCACCACCAGCAACGCGGTCGCGGTGGACACTTCCGGCAAGCCGGTCTTGGCGACCACGCGGAATACCGGGCGCAGCAGATAGCGCCCGCCGACCACCACGATGGCGATGCTGATCAGCACGCGCAGCCCCTGGTTGACGTCGTCGGCCGCGCTGAGGTTCTCACTGCTGCCAGCCAGCAGCGGCACCATGGCGATCAGCGGGATCGCGGCGATGTCCTGGAACAGCAGGATCGCGAACGCCAGGCGCCCGTGGGGGCTGGTCAGTTCCTTGCGTTCGGCAAGGCTCTGCAGGCCGAACGCGGTGGACGACAGGGCCAGGCCCAGGCCCAGCACGATCGAGGTGTTCAGGGGTTGGCCGAAGACATACAGCGCCAGCACGCCCAGCAGCGCGCCGGTCAGCAGCACTTGCGCCAGGCCGACGCCGAACACCGCCTTGCGCATCACCCACAACCGTCGTGGCGACAATTCCAGGCCGATGATGAACAGCAGCAACACCACGCCGAGTTCCGAGATGTGCGCGACACTTTCCGTATTGCCGATCAGGCCCAGCCCCGAGGGGCCGATGATCACCCCGGCAAACAGATAACCCAGCACCGCGCCCAATTGCAGGCGCTTGGCCAGGGGAACGGTGAGTACGGCCGCGAGCAGGAATACGACTGCGGCTTGTAACAGACTGCCTTCATGGGGCATGAGAAAAACTCCATCAACTCGGTAAAGCGGGTCGACAAGGATAAAGGCAGGTTTGGGTTCAAGGCTATCGCGCGACACTGCTATCGAGCGGGCAATGCCGCGCCGCTACAACAATTGGCCCACGTCCCAGAGCCGCACAAGCTCAGCGGGGGCCTGGTTTTCCGGCACTTTCAAGACCATCTGGTCGTCCTGCTCGCCTTCGCGGTAGCGCAGCTCGATCTGGTAAAAACGCTGATCGCCGCTACCTGTGGTCGGGCTGGCCAGCGGCAGGCAACCTTCGAGGAGTACACAGATGCGCGAGCGCTGCTCGATATCGCATTGGGCGAATTCGATCTCCCGGGGGCGCGTCAGGGCCTGGATTGCGGCGAAGCCGCCCTGGCGAGAAAGGCGCACAACCGCCCGGTCGTCCAGGTTTGGCAGGGTTTTCATGGTGCCTCCCGCGTCGCATCGACGCCTACTTGCGACCAGCCACGCTGCACCGCCTGGGCTTCATGGGCGGTGAAGCGCCGGCGTGCATGCTCAACGGTCAGTTTGGCAAAGGCACTGAATGAAGTCTCGTGGCCCAGGCGCTTGTCACACAGTGCGTCGTACCAGATGCGCCCGGCGTGTTCCCATGCGAATCCGCCCAGGGCCTTGGCTGCCAGGTAAAACGCCCGATTGGGAATGCCTGAATTGATGTGCACGCCGCCATTGTCCTCCTGGTTGATCACGAATTTACGCATGTGATCCGGTTGTGGGTCCTTGCCCAGCAGCGGGTCGTCATAGGCGGTGCCCGGGTGGGCCATTGAACGCAAGCCGATGCCCTTGATGCGCGGCGTCAGCAAATCCGCGCCGATCAACCAGTCCGCCTGGTCGGCGGTGTGTTGCAGTAGATATTGCTTGGTCAGGACGCCAAACACGTCCGACAGCGATTCATTCAGCGCCCCGGACTGGTCGGCATACACCAGGCCCGCTTCGCTCTCGACCACGCCGTGGGTCAGTTCGTGCGCCACCACGTCCAGCGAGCGGGTGAAACGCTCGAAGATTTCCCCGTCGCCGTCTCCGAAGACCATCTGCGAGCCGTTCCAGAAGGCGTTTTCGTAGTCCTGGCCATAGTGCACGCTGCCAATCAGGGCGAAACCCTTGTCGTCGATGGAATCGCGTCCCAGCACCTTCCAGAAGAAATCGTAGCTGGCCCCCAGTGCGTCGTACGCTTCATCGACCGCCGGATCGCCGCTCGCAGCCTGGCCTTCAAGGCGCACCGGCATGCCGGGCAGGAGCATCTTGCCCTGGGCATCGTGCACGCTGCGTTGCACCTGGCCAGGTTTGCCGGGCGCCGGCAGGATCGCGGCGGCAGCAGGGCGCACCGGTGGGCCAGGCGGGTGCCACAGGGTGCGCACATGGGCCAGCGTGGTCATGGCGCTGGAACGCTGGCGTTCAGATCCGTGCGCGACGATACGGTGCAGAATGTAGGGCGGAATGAAACTGCGCAGGCCAGTCATCAGAGGATCCCTTTCTGAACGCGAAGTCGATACTTATGTGAACGACGCAGGGGCGTTCGGTTCCGCGGGTTGCCATCGGCTGCGGATTCTGCGAAAACCTGCGTCCGCGCCCGCAAGTCCCGGGCATCGTAGATGTGAGTTAAGAACATGAACGACGAACTGCAAATCATTGATCTTGAACCAGGTGAAGGCAAGGCCGCCATCAAGGGCGCGCTGATCACCACCCAATACCGTGGCTGGCTGGAGGACGGTAGCGAATTCGACTCTTCCTACAGTCGCGGCAAACCGTTCCAGTGCGTGATCGGCACCGGGCGGGTGATCAAGGGCTGGGACCAGGGCCTGATGGGCATGCAGGTCGGTGGCAAGCGCAAACTGCTGGTCCCGGCGCACCTGGCCTATGGCGAGCGTACGATGGGCAAGATCCCGCCGAATTCGAACCTGATATTCGAGATCGAGTTGCTGGAAGTGCTGACGCGGGACGATTGATGGGGCAAAAAAAATCGCCGCCCTCGAATTCGAGGGCGGCGATTTTCATTGCAGGGGGGCGTCAGGTCAGACCTTGACGATCCAGCCTGCTGGCGCTTCGACGTCGCCGGTCTGCACGCCGGTCAGCTCTTTGTAGAGCTTCTGGGTGATCGGGCCGACTTCGGTTTCGCTGTGGAACACGTGCAGGTGGTCGTTGTAGCTGATGCCACCGATTGGCGTGATCACGGCGGCGGTACCGCAAGCACCGGCTTCCTTGAAGTCCGACAGTTTGTCGATGAACACGTCACCTTCGATCACTTCCAGGCCCAGGCGCGATTTGGCCAGCTCGATCAGCGACAGGCGGGTGATGCCCGGCAACACCGACGGCGAGTTCGGGGTCACGAACTTGTTGTCGTGGGTGATACCGAAGAAGTTGGCCGAACCGACTTCCTCGATCTTGGTGTGGGTCATCGGATCCAGGTAGATGGCGTCGGCGAAGTGCGCCTTCTTGGCCTGGGAGCCCGGCATCAGGCTGGCGGCGTAGTTGCCACCGACCTTGGCCGCGCCGGTACCTTGCGGGGCGGCACGGTCGTAGCTGGAGATCAGGAAGTTGTGCGGGGTGAGGCCGCCCTTGAAGTAGGCGCCGACCGGAATGCAGAAAATCGAGAAGATGAACTCGGGGGCGGTACGCACGCCGATGTTGTCACCCACGCCGATCACGAACGGACGCAGGTACAGCGCGCCGCCGGTGCCGTAAGGCGGGATGAAACGTTCGTTGGCGCGCACCACTTCCTTGCACGCCTCGATGAACTGCTCGGTGGACACCTGCGGCATCAGCAGGCGCGCGCAGCTGCGTTGCATGCGTGCGGCGTTCTGGTCCGGGCGGAACAGGTTGATCGAGCCGTCCTTGCAACGGTAGGCCTTCAGGCCCTCGAAGCATTGCTGGCCATAGTGAAGGGCCGTGGAGCCTTCGCTGATGTGCAGCACATTGTCAGAGGTTAAGGTGCCTGCGTCCCACTCGCCATTACGCCAGTTCGACAGATAGCGCTTGTCGGTCTTGATGTAGTCAAAACCCAGCTTGTCCCAATTGATGCTTTCGTTACCCATGACACCCTCTATCACTTAACAACCGCCGAAACGGTTCAATGTTTCTGACGTTTTCTGGATGGGGACAACAATACTTCATTCCGGGCCCATTTCGCAGCCCGGACTATCGGATGACAGGCAGATAAATCGAGTTGGCCTCAAGAAATCGCCAGCAGGCTGGCTCCCACAGGAGAATGCATTCCAAATGTGGGAGCCAGCCTGCTGGCGATGGGGCCATCCCTGCCGCCATCAATTGTTCTGAATCACAGGTGCAACGCGTGACCCAATGCACGCAACGCCGCTTCCTGAACCGCTTCACCCAAGGTCGGATGCGCATGGATGGTGCCGCCGATGTCTTCCAGTCGCGCGCCCATTTCCAGGCTTTGCGCGAACGCCGTGGACAATTCGGACACCCCAACCCCCACCGCCTGCCAGCCGACGATCACATGATTGTCCCGACGAGCGACCACGCGCACGAAGCCGCTTTTCGATTCCAGCGTCATCGCCCGGCCATTGGCCGCGAAGGGGAAGCTCGACACGATGCAGTCCCAGCCTGCCGCCTTGGCTTCGTCCGGGGTCTTGCCGACCACTACCAGTTCCGGATCGGTAAAGCACACGGCGGCGATGGCGGTGGGGTTGAATTCGCGGTTCTTGCCGCTGATCAGCTCGGCCACCATCTCGCCCTGGGCCATGGCCCGGTGGGCGAGCATCGGTTCGCCACTGAGGTCGCCGATGGCATAGACGTTGCGCATGCTGGTCTGGCAGCGGTCGTCGATGTTGATCGACGCGCCGTTCATCGCAAGGTTCAGCGCTTCGAGGTTCCAGCCCTGAGTGTTCGGTTTACGGCCCACAGCGACCAGCACCTGATCTGTTTCCAGATTCAACGTACGATCATCGGGTGTCCTGACTTGAAGCGTATTTGTATTTGAATCAAAGCCTTGGACGCTGTGATTCAAGTAAAGTCTCACGCCAAGTTTCTTCAGTTCTTCATGCACCGGCTGGGTCAGTTCCGCGTCGTAGGCCGGCAGGATGCGTTCCTGAGCCTCCACCACGCTGACGTCGGTACCGAGCTTGCGATAGGCAATCCCCAGTTCCAGGCCGATGTAGCCGCCACCGACCACGATCAGGCGCTTGGGCACGGACGTCGGCGCCAGGGCCTCGGTGGAGGAAATGATCGGGCCGCCAATCGGCAGTATCGGCAGGCTCACGCTTTTGGACCCGGTGGCCAGCACCAGGTGTTCGCAAATAATGCGCGTGTCGCCGACGTCGACGGTTTTACCGTCAACCACTTTCGCCCAGCCTTGAATGACCTGGACCTTGTTCTTTTTCAGCAGGGCCGCGACGCCGGTGGTCAGGCGATCGACAATGCCGTCCTTCCACTCGACGCTTTTGCCGATGTCCAGCGTGGGGGCCGACACGGTGATGCCCAACGCCGATTGCTGGCTGTGATGCCGGGTCTGATGGAACTGCTCGGCGACGTGAATCAGCGCCTTGGACGGAATGCAGCCGATGTTCAGGCAGGTGCCGCCCAATGATTCGCCTTCCACCAGAATGGTTGGAATGCCCAGCTGACCGGCACGGATCGCCGTCACATAACCGCCAGGACCGCCGCCGATGATCAGCAGCGTGGTGTGCAAAGTGTGCATGACTTACTCCACAAACAGGGTAGCGGGTTGTTCGAGCAGGCCGCGCACGGCCTGGATGAAGAGCGCCGCGTCCATGCCATCGACCACGCGGTGATCGAAGGAGCTGGAGAGGTTCATCATCTTGCGGATCACGATCTGGCCTTTGATCACCATCGGCCGTTCGACGATCTTGTTCACGCCGACGATCGCCACTTCCGGCAGGTTCAGCACCGGGGTGCTGACGATGCCACCCAAGGCGCCGAGGCTGGTCAGGGTGATGGACGAGCCGGACAGTTCGTCGCGACTGGCCTTGCCGTTACGGGCGGCAGTGGCCAAACGGGAGATCTCCGCCGCGTTGTCCCACAGGCTGCGAGCTTCGGCGTGACGTACCACCGGCACCATCAAGCCAATATCGGCCTGGGTAGCGATGCCCACGTGCACCGCGCCGAGGCGGGTGATGACCTGGGCTTCGTCGTCGTAACGGGCGTTGATCTGCGGGAAGTCGCGCAGGGCCACGACCAGGGCGCGGACCAGGAACGGCAGCAAGGTCAGCTTGCCGCGGGTGGCACCGTGTTTTTCGTTGAGGTGCGCGCGCAGTTCTTCCACGGCAGTCACGTCGATTTCTTCGACATAGCTGAAGTGCGCGGCACGTTGCGTGGCGTCCTGCATGCGCTGGGCGATCTTGCGGCGCATGCCGATCACCGGGATCTGCTCTTCATCGTTGCGCTGGATGTAACCGCTGCTGACGGACGAAGCATTGGACTGACCTTGAGCCAGATAGGCATCCAGATCTTCGTGCAGCACACGACCGGCCGGGCCGGTGCCGCGTACAAGACGCAACTGAATGCCCAGGTCCAGCGCATGTTTGCGTACGGCCGGGGAGGCCAGTGGACGCTCATTGGCTTGGCGGGCGACCATCGGGCCCTGGCAAACGGTTGCCGGACGCGGTGCCGCCACCGGTTTGTTTTCCACCACCGCTTCGACTTTCGGTGCAGCGGCTATCGGCGCTTCCTTGACGGCAGCCGGTGCTGGAGCAGCCGACGCCTTAACGTTCCCCGCGCCTTCGACTTCAATGCTGATCAGGATGCTGCCAACCGCCATCACTTCGCCCGGCTGCCCGCCAAGGGCGATCACCTTGCCATGCACGGGCGAGGGGATATCCACCATCGCCTTGTCGGTCATGACGTCGGCCAGCACTTGATCCTCGACGACCATGTCGCCGACTTTCACGTGCCACTGAGACAATTCAACTTCTGCGATGCCTTCGCCAATGTCCGGCATCTTGATAACGTGCGTGCCCATTCAGACCTCCATGACCCGTTTCAACGCCGCGCCCACACGGGACGGCCCTGGGAAATACGCCCACTCCTGCGCGTGCGGGTAGGGGGTGTCCCAACCGGTGACGCGTTCGATCGGCGCTTCCAGGTGGTGGAAGCAGTGTTCTTGTACCAGGGCGGCCAGTTCGGCACCGAAACCACAGGTGCGAGTCGCTTCGTGAACGATCACGCAACGCCCGGTTTTCTTCACCGATTTGGTGATGGTTTCCAGGTCCAGCGGCCACAGGCTACGCAGGTCGATGACTTCGGCGTCCACGCCGCTTTCTTCAGCGGCGACTTGCGACACGTACACAGTGGTGCCGTAGGTCAGCACGGTGACGTCCTTGCCGGGACGGGCAATGGCGGCAACGTCCAGCGGCACGGTGTAGTAGCCGTCCGGAACCTGAGCGGCCGGGTGTTTCGACCAAGGGGTCACCGGGCGCTCGTGGTGGCCGTCGAACGGGCCGTTGTACAGGCGCTTGGGTTCGAGGAAGATCACCGGGTCATCGTTTTCAATGGAGGCGATCAGCAGGCCCTTGGCGTCGTAGGGGTTGGACGGCATGACGGTGCGCAGGCCGCACACCTGGGTGAACAGCGCCTCGATGCTCTGGCTGTGGGTCTGGCCACCGTAGATGCCGCCGCCGCAAGGCATGCGCAGGGTCATCGGCGCGGTGAATTCGCCGGCCGAGCGATAACGCAGGCGCGCGGCTTCGGAAATGATCTGGTCGTAGGCCGGGTACACGTAGTCGGCGAACTGGATCTCCACCACCGGGCGCAGGCCGTAGGCGCCCATGCCCACGGCGGTGCCGACGATGCCGCTTTCAGAGATCGGTGCGTCGAATACGCGGGAGGTGCCGTACTTGGTCTGCAGGCCTTCGGTGCAACGGAACACGCCACCGAAGTAACCGACGTCCTGGCCAAACACCACGACGTCCTGGTCGCGCTCAAGCATCACATCCATGGCCGAGCGCAGGGCCTGGATCATGGTCATGGTGGTCGTGGTCATGGCGGTTTCCAGCTCGATATTGTTGTTGTGATCGTTCATGTCAGATCCCCAACTCCTGACGCTGGCGCTTCAAGTGCTCCGGCATCTCTTTGTAGACGTCTTCGAACATGGTCGCGGCGCTTGGAATCTGGCCACCGGCGAGGGTGCCGTACTGTTCGGCTTCTTTCTGTGCGGCGATTACTTCGGCTTCCAGCTCGGCGCTGACGGCGCTGTGTTCCTCTTCGGACCAGTGGCCGACCTTGATCAGGTGCTGCTTGAGACGCGCGATCGGATCGCCCAACGGGAAGTGGCTCCAGTCGTCGGCGGGACGGTATTTGGACGGATCATCGGAGGTCGAGTGCGGGCCGGCGCGGTAGGTGACCCATTCGATCATGGTCGGGCCGAGGTTGCGGCGGGCGCGTTCGGCGGCCCAGGCGGAAGCGGCGTAGACCGCGTAGAAATCGTTGCCGTCGACCCGCAGGGAGGCGATGCCGCAACCGACGCCGCGACCGGCGAAAGTGGTGGCTTCACCACCGGCAATGGCCTGGAAGGTGGAGATGGCCCACTGGTTGTTGACCACGTTGAGGATCACCGGCGCGCGGTACACGTGGGCGAACGTCAGGGCGGTGTGGAAGTCCGATTCGGCGGTGGCGCCGTCGCCGATCCAGGCCGAGGCGATTTTGGTGTCGCCCTTGATCGCCGAAGCCATGGCCCAGCCTACAGCTTGTACAAACTGGGTGGCGAGGTTGCCGGAAATGGTGAAGAAGCCGGCCTCTTTGACCGAGTACATGATCGGCAGCTGGCGTCCCTTTAGCGGGTCGCGCTCGTTGGACAGCAGTTGGCAGATCAGGTCCACCAGCGGTACCTCACGGGCCATCAGGATGCTCTGCTGACGGTACGTCGGGAAGCACATGTCGTCGATGTTCAGGGCCAGGGCCTGGGCGCTGCCGATGGCTTCTTCGCCGAGGCTCTGCATGTAGAACGACATTTTTTTCTGACGCTGGGCGACCACCATGCGGTTGTCGTAGATCCGCGTCTTGAGCATGGCGCGCATGCCTTTGCGCAGGATCTCCACCGGCACGCCTTCGGCCCACGGCCCCAGGGCGTTGCCCTGGTTGTCGAGCACGCGAATCAGGCCACGGGCCAGGTCGGCCGTGTCCGCCGGTTCAACGTCGATAGGGGGTTTGCGCACCGTGCCGGCATCGGTCAGGTGCAGGTAGGAGAAGTCGGTCTTGCAGCCGGGGCGGCCCGAGGGTTCCGGGACGTGCAGGCGCAGCGGTTCATACGCTTGGTTCATGGCTTCTACGCTCGATCTTGTGAATTTCTTGTAGTGAGCTGACAGATTTCGTTCTGTGGAAGAAATCTTGTCCTACAACAATCATAGGCCCGGCCAAGAAGAATATTTCTCTCTGTTTCGTTGCGCCCAAGATCATTTCCAGATAAAAAATCTGCATAAACATAAAAAACAGGTGTTTTTGTCTCATGCGCAAACTGGACCGTACCGATATCGGCATTCTCAACAGCCTTCAGGAGAACGCACGCATCACCAACGCCGACCTGGCCCGCTCGGTCAACCTGTCGCCGACGCCGTGTTTCAACCGGGTCAAGGCGATGGAGGAACTGGGCTTGATCCGTGAGCAGGTGACCCTGCTGGATGCCGATCTGCTGGGTTTGCACGTGAATGTGTTCATTCACGTCAGCCTGGAGAAACAGGTGGAGGAGGCGTTGCACCATTTCGAAGAGGCGATTTCCGATCGCCCCGAGGTGATGGAGTGCTACCTGATGGCTGGGGATCCGGATTACCTGATTCGGGTGCTGGTGCCGACCATCCAGTCGCTGGAGCGCTTCATGATGGATTTTCTGACCAAGGTGCCTGGCGTCGCCAATATCCGTTCGAGCTTTGCGCTCAAGCAGGTGCGCTATAAAACGGCGCTGCCGTTGCCGGCCAATGGCTTGACCCTCGGCACCTGATACGGTGCTCCTACCTTGATCGTTCCCATGCTCCGCGTGGGAATGCCGCCAGGGACGCTCCGCGTTCCGCTTCGGATGTGACGCAGAGCGTCACGGGATGCATTCCCACGCAGAGCGTGGGAACGATCGACAGAGGGAGGGGGCGTTATTAGAACTTATTCAGGGGGATCTTCAGGTAGACCACGCCATTGTCCTCCGCCGGCGGCAAATTCCCCGCCCGCACATTGACCTGGATCGCCGGCAGCAGCAGCGTCGGCATGCCCAATCCGGCATCGCGGCGGGTGCGCATGTCGACGAACGCGGCTTCGTCGATGCCGTCGCGCACGTGGATGTTGCTCTTTCGTTGCTCGCCGACGGTGCTCATGCACTGCGGTTCGCGGCCCTCCGGCGGGTAGTCGTGGCAGACGTAGAGGCGCACGCTGGCGGGGAAGGCCAGCAGCTTGTGGATCGAGGTGAACATCTGGTGCGCGTCGCCGCCGGGAAAGTCGCAGCGGGCGGTGCCGACGTCCGGCATGAACAGGGTATCGCCGACCAGGATGATGTCGCCGTCGATCAGGTAAGCCATGTCCGCCGGGGTATGGCCAGGCACATGCAGGGCGGTGGCCTTGAGGTTGCCGATGCGAAATGACTCGTCTGGGGCGAACAGGTGATCGAACTGGGAGCCGTCGATGCAGAATTGCGGCTCAAGGTTGAACAGGGTCTTGAACACGCCCTGCACCTTGCAGATCGACTGGCCGATGGCGACCTTGCCACCCAGCTCCCGGCGCAGGTAAGGCGCGGCAGACAGGTGATCGGCGTGGGCGTGGGTTTCCAGCAGCCATTGCACCTGCAAGCGGTGCTCGCGCACGAAAGCGATGATCCGGTCGGCCTGCAGGGTGTCGGTCCGTCCGGCAGCCGGGGTGTAGCCGAGCACCGGGTCGACGATCGCGCATTGTCCGCCATCGGTTTCGTAGATGACGTAACTGTAGGTTGACGAGGCGTCGTCAAAAAAAGCTTCAATCAGGGCAGGCATGTGGGTTGTTTCTTCATGGGCAAGTCATGAGGTTAGTTTCATTTTCCCTGCGCTGACCAGCCCGCGACACATTCAGTTGATGAAAAAAACGCTGCGGGCTCTATCCTGTCACTCTATCGATACCGGGCGTTCCCGGCCTTTGTCATGGATTACGAGCGTTCTATGTTGCTGGCGAGTTTTTTTGGGGTGGTCATGGGCTTGGTACTCGGTTTGACCGGGGCCGGGGGCGGCATTCTTGCGGTGCCGGCGCTGGTGTTGGGGCTGGGCTGGAGCATGACCACGGCGGCGCCCGTCGCGCTGTTCGCGGTGGGCAGCGCGGCGGCGGTCGGTGCCATCGATGGTTTGCGCCATGGCCTGGTGCGTTATCGCGCGGCGCTGTTGATCGCCTTGCTGGGTGCGATTTTTTCCCCGCTGGGCATCTACTTCGCCCATCGGCTGCCGGAAAAAGTCCTGATGATCCTGTTCAGCCTGCTGATGGTCATGGTGTCTGCGCGGATGTTGCGTCGCGAGCGCAAGGACGAGGGTCCCAGCGATCATGGTCACGCCAACTGGGGCCAGAAGAACTGCATGCTCGACCAGCAGACCGGGCGCTTTTCCTGGACCGCCAAATGCACCGCGACCCTGGCGGCCCTCGGTGCGGTGACCGGTGTGGTCTCGGGTTTGCTGGGCGTGGGGGGGGGCTTTCTGATCGTGCCGGCCTTCAAGCAACTGACCGACGTGCAGATGCGCGGCATCATCGCCACGTCCCTGATGGTCATCAGCCTGATCTCGGCCATCGGCGTGATCGGCGCCTTGCATGCCGGGGTACGCATCGACGGCCTGGGGGCTGCCTTCATCGTCGCCAGCATCGTTGGCATGGTAATCGGCCGAAAGCTTTGCGCACGAGTGCCGGCGCGGGCATTGCAGGTGGGATTCGCCAGCGTTTGCCTGATCGTTGCTGGCTACATGCTGTTGCGGGCAGGTGTCTGAATGCACGTGATGTATTGTAGGAGCGAGGCTTGCCCGCGAACCACGCACCGCGGTGTACCTGTGATACCGCGTCAACGTTCTTCGCCGGCAAGCCTGGCTCCTACAGTGAGTGTGGGGCGGTATTGCAGGGCGAACGTCAATTCTGCCGATTGACCTTGCTCCAGCAAACGCAACCCTGGCCGACCGGGCAAGTGGTGGGCGTTGACCGGGTGGCTGACCGGTTCGATGCAGAAAAACCCCAAGCCTGCGGGACAGTAGAGCAGGTAGTAATCGCTGCCGGTGGCCTGGCACACCAACTCGTAACCGAGTTCGGGTTGCTGGATCAGGCAGTGACCATCCCATTGACAGAAACCGTTGTCGACCAGGGTGTCGGGCAATGCCTTGAGCTGCCGAAAATCCCATTCGGCCGGCAATGAACCCAGCTCGGTTGGCAGCTTGGCGCTGTCGCACAACCACACTTGCCCAGCCTTTGCCTGCAGCCGCGTGCCTGCGCTGCGCGGCAGGTACGGGTGCAATCCCAGGCCATGCCAGGCCGCGCGTTCGGCCAGGTGGGTGACGCTCAATTCGATGCTCAACTTGCCTTCGCCCAGATGGAAGCGTTGGCGGGCGCAATAGGCAAAGGGCTCGCTGCTATCGAGTTGCAGCACCACTTCGTCAGCGGTCGTGGAAATCACCTGCCACGGCTGCTGCCAGGCGCTGCCGTGAATCGGCAGGGGATCGGTGAGGCTGTTGGGTGTCAGCGGTTGCCAGCCATCCGGGCAGTCGAACCCCCCTGCGGCAATGCGATTGGACCACGGCACCAGAGGGAAGCAGCCCAGTTTGCCGGGAAGGCCCGTGTTCAAGGCGTGTTCATCGGCGTGTCGCAGCAACGGCTGGCCCGTGTTGCGCACGGACCAGTTAACGATACTGCCGCCGAGTGCGGGGGCGAGGGTGAGGCGGGTGAATTCGTCTTCGAGTTCGAGCAATGTTGGTTTCATGTTCACCGCGATAGGAAAATATACACGGAATGCCTCTGTAGGAGCCGGCTTGCCGGCGAAGGCGTCCTTGAGTGCGCCTTCGCCGGCAAGCCGGGCTCCTACAGTTCAGGGGCTGTAGGATCATTCGGGTTTACAACACCAAATGCGGCAACCACAGCGACAGCGCAGGAATGTAGGTCACGGCCATCAACACCAGAAACAGCACGCCATAGAACGGCAGCAGCGCCTTGACGGTTGATTCGATGCTGACTTTACCCACGGCCGATCCCACGAAGAGTACCGCGCCCACCGGCGGTGTGATCAAACCGATCCCCAGGTTCACCAGCATGATCATGCCGAACTGCACCGGGTCCACGCCAATGCCAAGAATCACCGGCATCAGGATCGGCGTGAGGATCAGGATCAGCGGCGCCATGTCCATCACGGTGCCCAGCAACAGCAGCATGACGTTGATGCACATCAGGATCACGTAACGGTTGTCCGACAGGGTCAGGAACATCGTGGTGATCTTTGCCGGGATCTGCATCAGGGTCATGATGTAGCCGAAGCTGGCGGCGAAACCGATCAAAATCATCACGATGGAAATCGTGCGCACCGTGCGGTGCATCAGTTTCGGCAGCTCGCTCCACTTGTAGTCGCGGTAGATGAACATGGTCACGAAAAACGCCCACAGCACCGCAATCGCCGCCGACTCGGTCGCGGTGAAGATGCCGCTGAGGATCCCGCCAAGGATGATGACCATCGCCATCAGGCCCCACAACGCTTCGCCGCAAATCTTCAGCGCTTCGCGCATCGGAATGACTTCGCCCTTGGGGTAGTCACGCTTTTTCGCGAAGATCAGGCACAGCACCATCAGGCACGCGCTCATCAACAGGCCCGGTACCACACCGGCCATGAACAGCGAGGCAATCGACACCGTCCCACCCGCCGCCAGCGAGTAGAGCACCGAGTTGTGGCTCGGCGGGGTCAGCAGGGCTTGTACCGAACCGCTGACGGTCACGGCGGTGGCGAACTCACGGGGATAGCCGCGACGTTCCATTTCCGGAATCAGCACCGAACCGACCGAGGCGGTGTCGGCCACCGAGGAGCCGGAGATCGCGCCGAAGAAGGTCGACGCCATGATGTTGACCAGCGACAAGCCACCGCGCACGAAGCCGACCAGCACCCCGGCAAAGGCGACCAGGCGCCGGGACATCCCGCCCTCGGCCATGATCGCACCGGCGAGGACGAAGAACGGAATCGCCAGCAGGGAAAACTTGTTGACGCCGCCGGCGACCTGAATCATCAGCGCCTGGAACGGAATGTCGATCCAGAACGCGCCGATCAGCGCGGAAAGCCCCAGCGCGTACGCGACCGGCATACCGATCAGGATCAACGCGATAAAACTGCCCAACAGAATAAAAGCGTCCATTCAGGCAGCCCCTTCGTTTTCTTCAACGTGATCGAAACGCACGACCCGACGGTTGCTCTGGTCACCGAACAGGAGTTTTTCCAGGACAAAGATCAGCGTCAGCAGACCGCCCACGGGAATCGGCATGTAGGTGATGCCCACGCGCAGGGTCGGCAGGGCGCTCATGAACTGGTTCCAGGTCGACAGGCACAGCTTGCTGCCCCAGACGGTCATGAACAGGCAGATGGTTGCCATCAGCAATTGGGAAAACACGCTCATGGCCTGGCGCATTTGCGGCGACATGCGGTCGGTGAGCATGGCCACCGCCATGTGCGAACCGGAACGGTAACTGGCGGCGGCGCCGATGAAGGTGAAGACCATCATCAGCAGGATCGCCGTGGGCTCGGGCCAGCTCGAGCCGGTGCCGAGCACATAACGGGCAAACACGCCCCAGGGAATGATCAGCGCGATGGCCAGGACGGACAGCCCCGCGACCCAGATACAGGTCATGTAGAGCTTGTCATTGAAACGCAGCAGTAGATTCTTCATCGGGTTCCACCGTAACCGGGCACGCACAGACCGTCACCCAGGTCAGTACGTGCCGGGCCTTTCTTGAATGCAGGGAGGGTTACTGGACGGCTTCGATGCGCTTGATCAGGTCCGCGTAGGGCGCGCCGTATTTCTCGCGGATCGAGGCGGTCGCTTCATAGAAAGGTTTCTTGTCGACGGTGATGAACTCGACGCCGGCAGCCTTGAGTTTTTCTTCGCTGCTGGCCGATTTGGCATCCCACAGCGTGCGCTCCTGCGCCTGAGCGGCCTTGGCGGTTTTCTTCACCAGGACCTGCTGCTCGGGGGTGAGCTTGTTCCAGGTGATCTTCGACATCACGATCGGCTCGGGCAGGATCAGGTGCCCGGTCAGGCTGTAGAACTTGGCGTTCTGGTAGTGATTGTGTTCGAGCAGGGTCGGCGGGTTGTTCTCCGCGCCGTCGATCACACCGGTCTGCAGGGCGCTGAAGATTTCGCCGGTGTCCATGGCGATGCCGTTGCCGCCCATGGCGTTGATGGTTTCGATGAACATCGGATTGCCTTGCACGCGGATTTTCATGCCCTTGAGATCTTCCAGGCTGCGCACTGGTTTCTTGGTGTAGATGTTGCGCGTGCCGCCATCCATCCAGGCCAGGGCGACGAGGTTGAATTCGGACTGGGTGATCTTGTCGAGGATCTCGTCACCGACTTCGCCATCGATGACCTTGCGCATGTGCGCCTGGTCACGGAACACGAACGGCATGTTGAACACGTTCACGTCCGGTACCACCGGGCCGACGATGCCCAGGCTGACCCGGGCCATCTGGATGGCACCGACCTGGGCCTGCTCGACCACTTCTTTTTCCGAGCCGAGCACACCGCCGGCGAACATCTTGAAGGTCAGCTTGCCATCGCTGTCGGCGACCAGGGTCTTGCCCAGCTGTTCTTCGGCAACCACCGTCGGGTAGCCCGCGGGGTGAATGTCGGCAAATTTGATTTCCAGCGCATGGGCGGCGCTGCTGAGGGTGAAGGCCAGGGGGAGTGCTGCGGCGAGCAAGGTGCGTTTGAAGTCCATTGGGGGTGTCTCCAGATTTGTTGTTTTTGTTATTAAAGGCACAGCGGTGTAGCGCCAACAGTTGCGTTCATTGCTTGAAGTGCGGCTCCGGCAAACCCTTGACGCCGGGGTCCAGGGCGAACACGCCACCGGCCAGCGACTGTTCATCCTGGTCGTCTCCCGGGCGAATCGAGGTCACGAACAAGGTGTCCAGGCGACTGCCACCGAAGGCGCACATGCTCGGTTTTTTCACTGGTACGGCGAGGGAACGGTCCAGTCGACCGTCGGGGGTGAATCGGTGAACCAGCCCGGCATCGTTGCCGCAGATCCAGTAACAGCCCTCGGCATCGACCGCCGCGCCATCCGGACGACCGCCGTGCTGATTCATGTCGATGAACACGCGGCGGTTGGACGGGGTGCCGCTGTCGATGTCGTAATCGAAGGCCCAGACCTGCTGCACCAGCGGATGGGAATCGGACAGGTACATCGTCTTGCCGTCCGGGCTGAAGGCCAGGCCGTTGGGCACGATCAGGCCGTTCATCTGTGCCGGGATCGGCCCCTGTTGCCCGGCGTCGTAGCGATACAGCGTGCCCACGGCGGCATTGGCGTTCATGTCCAGCACCATGCTGCCGGCCCAGAAGCGGCCCTGACGGTCGCAGCGACCATCATTGAGGCGCATGCCGGGGCGGGCGTGATCGACGTGGGCCAGGGGGGCGCTGTCGAGGCTGCCGTCTGCATGCGCATGCAGATGGAAGAACCCGGTCTCCATGCCCGCGACCCAGCCGCCGTCGGGGTGGCGGGCGATGCAGGCGAGCATCTGCGGGGTTTTCCAGGCGTGCACATGACCGGTTTGTGCACTCCAGCGTTGCAGGCCCCCGGCGGGAATATCGACCCAGTACAGGGCGTTTTCCTCGGGGACCCAGACCGGGCTTTCACCCACCGTGTTGCGGGCATCGACAATCAGTTCGGCTGGCATGGCAACTCATTCCTTGGGTTGTTTGGGTGGGGATCCAGATCAGGGGCGATCAGTCGCCGAACGGGCCGGCCGCGCAAAAGGCACCGCCCTGGTAGACCCGCGCCGGGTCATCGGCGGCTGGCAACGGCAGGGCTTCGACTTTTTCACGGAACACTTCGGAACTGTCCTTCGGCACGTAACCCAGGGCACTGGCGTAACGGTTGTCCCACCAGATGTCCTTGTTATCGGACGCACCGTAGACCACGGTATGGCCGACGTTCGGGGTATAGAGCGCACGTTCGAGCAACTGGGTGAGGTCGCCGAAGCTCAGCCAGGTGCTCATCATCCGGCGGTTTTGCGGCTCGGGGAACGAAGAGCCGATGCGCACGCTGACGGTCTCGATGCCGTAGCGATCGAAGTAGAACGTGGCCATGTCTTCGCCGTAGGACTTGGACAAACCGTAGTAACTGTCGGGGCGGCGAGGGGAGTGGGCGTCGATGACTTCGTCCTGCTTGTAGAAGCCGATCACGTGGTTGGAACTGGCGAAGATCACGCGCTTGACGCCGTGACGGCGCGCCGCCTCGTAGATGTGGAAGACGCCGCAGATATTGGCGCCGAGGATCTCTTCGAACGAGCGCTCAACCGACACGCCGCCAAAATGCAGGATCGCATCCACGCCTTCGACCAACTGGTGCACGGCGTGTTTGTCGGCGAGGTCGCAGGGCACGACTTCTTCGCGATCATCGATGGCCGGGGCGATGTCGGCGATGTCCGACAGGCGAATGACATTGGCGTACGGGCGCAGGCTCTCGCGCAGGATTTTTCCCAGGCCACCGGCAGCACCGGTCAGCAGCAGGCGATTGAAGGGCGTTTGGGCGGTTGCGGTGGTTGTCATGGGAATCCCTGGCAAGCAATTGTTGTTATTCGGTCGTTGTAGGTTGTCGTACGACTTTGTTGAAGTATCGGTAGGCTTTGCGGTTTTTGTCAACGCGACATTGGTGGAAGTTGACGGAGGGTCGTCACCATCAATGCTGCGGAAAATCTCGATCCCTGCCTGTAGGAGCCAGGCTTGCCGGCGAAGGCGATCTCGCGGACGCCTTCGCCGGCAAGCCTGGCTCCTACGGGAGGACGTGGTGATCCTCGGAAATTACAACAACGAAATCGGATAACTGATGAAGAGCCGATTCTCATCGAACTCGTTGGTACTGAAGTCCTTGCGGATGCTCGCATTGCGCCATTTCACGTTGAGGTTTTTCAGCGCGCCGCTCTGCACGGTGTAGGCCAGTTCCGATTCACGGCCCCACTCCTTGCCGTCGGTGATGGTGCCGGTGTGTACGTTGTCGCCGCTGATGTAGCGGTTCATCAACGTCAGGCCGGGAATGCCGAGGGCCACGAAGTTGTAGTCGTGACGCACCTGCCAGGACTTCTCCCGGGCGTTGTCGTAGCTGGAGTTGTAGCTGTCGTTGGCCAGGGTCCCGCCGCTGGTGCCGTTGACCCGCATCCACACGTCATCGCCGCTGAGTTTTTGCAGGCCGATGTAGAAGGTGTTGCCGCCGTACTTGGCCGAGAGCAGGGCAAACGCGGTCTTGTTGTCGAGGTCACCGGCCAGGGCGCTGCCATCTTCCTTGCCGATGAAGTAGCCGAGGTTGGCGCCAAGGGTCCAGTCGCCGATGGGCTGGCTGTGGCTGAGGTTGAAGTATTGCTGTTGGTAGATGTCGCTGAGCTGCGCATACCACACGCCGACCTGGGTGCGTTTTTCGTTGAAAGCGTATTCGCCGCCGCCGAAGTTGAAACGGTCCGAGGAAAAGGCCGCCGATTTGCCGTTCATGAACATGTCTTCCATGCTCGCATCGTTGCGCGGGCTGTTCTGCCGGAACTGGCCGCCGTAGAGCGTCAGGCCGCTGATCTCGGTGGAGGTCACCTGGCCGCCGCGAAAGGTTTGCGGTAGCGAGCGGCCGTCGTCAGAACGCAGGATCGGCAGCACCGGCATCCATTCGCCGACCTTCAGTTCGGTTTTCGAAATCTTGCCCTTGAGCGCCACGCCCAGGCGCCCGAAGTTATCGGCCGGTCGGCCATCACCGTGGATCGGCAGCAACTGCGTACCCCCGGTGCCCTTGCCGCCGTCGAGCTTTTGCGAATACAGGCCCAGCACATCCACACCGAAGCCGACCGGGCCCTGGGTGTAGCCGGACTTCGCGTCGAGGATGAAGTTCTGTGTCCATTCCTCAGCCTTGCCCTGGGGGTAGGCCGGGTTGGTGTAGTTGCGATTGAAGTAGGCATTGCGCAGGTTCAGCGTGGCTTTGGCGTCATCGGTGAAGCCTTCGGCCTGGCTGCTGACGGGCAGGGCGAGGGCCAGGCTGGTGCAACCGAACAGGCTCAGCGTCTGCAGGCGGGTGAACGATGGGCGTGGGGTACGGGCGGACGAATCGCGGACGAGCTGGCTCACTGTGACGCTCCCTTGCTGCTTTTTGTTTTTATTTTTGTCATACGTCGTCGTACAACGTTGGCAGCGATATTTGCGGGATTTTCGGGGGTTGTCAATCGGAAGTTATACGATGACTTCAGGGGCTCCATTAAAACCTGTGGGAGCGAGCTTGCTCGCGATAGCCTTATGACATTCAACATTGATGCAGGCTGACACTCCGCCATCGCGAGCAGGCTCGCTTCCACAGGGGATAGGGTTTGTCAGCCAGAAATCATCGGTGCCAGGGTGCCCAGCAAGGAAACCGCCGCCACCGCGCCAAGTCCCAGCAACCACTCCAGCAGCACGCTGTTGCGCAACGGCGCCAGCCGCTGCTCGCAGTCGTCGGTCCGCAATCGATTGAACAATGCCAATCCCAGCATCGCGGTGACCAGTGACACCTTGATCAAGAGAATCAAGGCAAAACCCGACAGCAAAGGCGTGGGCCAGAACGCGCCGGTGAGCACCCGGACGTTGATCAGTCCGCTGATCAGCAAACCCGCGACCAAGACATAGCCGACGCCGCTGAATCGCATTAACTGCGCCCTGACGCGATGTCCGGCCGGTCGTCGAAGGATCATCAGCAACAGCATCAAGCCACCGAGCCAGGCGCCGACGCAGGCCAGGTGCACCAGTTGATTGAGGATCAGCAACTGGCCTGCCAGGCCATCGAGCATGGCGCCGTGTCCGATCGGGGCCAGGGTCGCCAGCAACAGCCCGCTCAGGGGCAGCTGCAAGCAGAGGCTAGAGCGCCATGGCGTCAGCAGCAAGATCAGCAGCAAACCGTTGAGCAGCAGGTGCCAGGCCCAAACCTCACCGAAAAAAGTACGGCCAAGCACCCGCCACAGTATCGACGGATCGAACGCCGCCTCCCAGGCGCCCGCCATGTTGGCGGTGACCAGCAGCAGCCAGCCGACACCGCTGGCCAGCGCCACGATCGCCAGCCACCGGCTGACGCGAGCCAGCGGCTGATCCAGTGCTGTCAGGCGCCCCAGCAGCAGCGGCCTGAACACCCACGCTCCAAACAACATCAGCACCACGCTGAAATGCAGGAAGCGGCACAGCACCATCGCGTTCGCCATGTATTACTGGCCAACCTTGAACGCGTAAGCGCCTTCGCTTTTATGGGTATCGACCGACACGACATGCCACTCGACTTTGTAGTCACCTGCGGTCAAGGGGGCCGCCGGAGTGACGATCAGGGTCTTTTTATCAGGGCCTTGGGTGACCAGGCTTTTTACCAGGATCTCGTCACCGTCGTGGCTGATCGTGACTTTGCAGAAGTCGGCCTCTACACCTTCGGAAAACACCAGGCTCAGTTCCGCGGGAGCGTCCACGGTGCTGTCGGCGGCAGGTGTCTGGCCTTGCAGGTGGGCGTGAGCAAACACGGATGAAGCGCACAAGAGCGAGGCGAACAGGGCGGCGGCGGTCAGGGTGTTCTTCAAGTGCATGGTGAGTCCCTCGGCGGCAGGTTCGAAGTGAGGGTCAGTCTAGCCGCGCCAGGCGGGTTGTACGAAGTTTGCCTATCCCCTGTCGCCGCGAGGTAGAGCGGATGCTAGTCTTGTTTAATGTTGTTGTCAGGGAGCCCTCATGGGCAATCACAAGATCGAGATCCGTCGCAGTAACGTCGAGAAAATTCTGCTGGGGGCCGAGAAGGTCTTCGCCGAAAAAGGCTTTGGCAGCACCGCCATGGCCGACATCGCCGCCGAAGTGCAACTGCCGCGCTCCAACCTGCATTACTACTTCAGCACCAAGACCGAACTGTACAGCGCCGTGCTGTTCGACCTGCTGGAAGTGTGGAAGCAGGACGCCCTGTGCTTCGAGATGTTCGATGACCCCCGTGTAGTGCTCAGCAGCTACATCCGCGCCAAGATGAACCACTCGCGCAGCCGGCCCTACGGCTCGAAAGTCTGGGCCAACGAAATCATCCACGGCGCGCCGACCCTGGGGGTGACCCTGGACGCGAGCTTGTACGACTGGGCCAAGATGAAAGAAGCGAAGATCCGCCAGTGGGTGGACGATGGGCGGATCCTGCCGGTGGAGCCTTCAAGCCTGCTGTATATGATCTGGGCCTCGACGCAGCACTATGCTGACTTCGATCATCAGGTGAATATTCTCAATGATCATCAACCGTTATCGGACATGCAGTTCGAACGGGCGGTGCAGACGGTGACGAGTGTGATTTTGCGGGGGATTGGGTTGGAGCCGTAGTTTGCCCATTATCGGCACATTCTCGGGTGCTAGGGCCTAGCTAGCTCTGATTTGTTGATGGGTTATTGAAACCTGAAAATTGGTTAAGCTTATACTCTTGATTTGCAGCATTAATTCAGCAGCGTTTTCATTGTGAGGTTTTCAGTTGTTTCATTTTGGGTGTTGGTTTTACGTGCTATATGGGAGCGTAACGCTTTAATTGGCTTGTCGGTGGCTACGGTCATGAAGTTGCTATAGTGTTTTTTTGTTTCGTCAAATACTTGTCCAAAATACTCCAGATTCTGATAGCGCTGTGTCTGCTTTGATGAGTCGAGAATAAGCTTGACGAGAGTTTTCTTGGTAGGGTTGGGATACTCATACTTACGAGCCGAGAAGTTGCTGTGGACGTACTGGGTGCTGAAGGCGGGGTGATTGGCTTATCCCAATCCTGCACCGGGCACGTGATCTGGCACAGGTTGCAGCCCACGCACTCATCATCGATCACTTTGTATTTATGAGTTCCGTCCGGCTGCTTGAGACTGGCAACCGTCTGGTGCGAGGCATCTTCGCAGGCGATGTGGCAGCGACCGCAGGCGATTCAGGTCTCTTGATCGGAGGACTTCCAAATCTTCGTATTTCTTACCACATTTCCCGAAACTTGCGCGATGCTCGCGCACTCTGATTGTTCATTCAACGTAAGATGAATTTTTCGTTCACTATACCAAGTCCGTGTATCATCGGTGTGCTCAGTTATTCGAGGTTATTTGGCCTCGGATTTCTTCCATGTGATCTAGATGGATCTGTCGAATACTTGTCTCGTAACTTGTGTTCTTTATTTTCAATTGCTAAACAGCCAAGTGTGCGATTTGAAGATCCACACTGGCGAATTGAGTGTGTGTGAGCTTCGAAGATATTTCGAGTGGCGTCTACCAGCAGAACTGATAGGTGAAGCCTGAAAAAAGATCGCAGCCTCGTTGCACTCGACAGCTCCTACAAAGGGGCTTCACAACCCTGTAGTGCTGCCGAGTGAAACCGAAATGTAATAGGTTGCCTTTTATTCACCGGCTGCCTTACATTCGACGTGAATTCAAGGATTTTTTCACGCTGGTTTCCCTAATTTGTAGGAGTAATTCAGATAGGTTAAAGAAATGAAGCTCTTTGGTGGCCTCATCTTTGATAAATTTTTCCCGCGCTATATGGGATTTTAAAGCTTTAGTTTGGGTGGCTGTCGGATTGCTACGTATGGGGATACTGCCAGCTTTCGACATATCGACAATATCTCCATAATATCTCAGGTTTACGAATTCAGGGGTGTTACGTAATTCGATAGGAACGTTCCCCATTAGAACGTCTGTTTCAGACAACGGCCGGATTGAAATTCCAGGCGTGTGCGGAGCTGAGGGGGGGGTAGAGTTCGCGGCGGCGGTAGATGCTCTAGATGTACTGGACATTGATGGTGTGCTACTACCGGAGGACGAATTCAATAATGCGTTCAGCATTGGATTTTTCGCTGCTTGGCTTTGTCGGCCTATGGCAAGGGATGATGGGTCCAACATTTTTATGGGCTCCCATGGTCTGAAAGGAATGAATTTTGGGACTGGACCATTGCCACTTGGATCAATCAAATTTATCGGATCGCCCAGGCAATACACATACGGATTGATGCCGCCTTTACCGAACGGGCTGAACTTGTCCGGGCTGTTGAATCGCATCAGTACAGGATTAAAAAAGCGATTGCCTTGCCCGAGCGGGTAGTGACCCGTTGTAGCGTCAGGACATTCTCCGTTAAACCCGATCAAGCGGCTCAAACCACTTTCGGCCGGATGATTACCGTACGCCGTATAGGCGAATTGCTGCGAACTCATCGTTGAGAACGTTTTCAGTAGCGAATGTGCCTGGTCGGTTGCCAACAATGTAGTTTCGGTCACACCAGCTTCATTTTGACTCTGAGCCAATGCCTGGGTTTCATGACGGAAGATTGTTCGATGCGTCTGCTGTCCCAGTTCGGTAATCAGGTGATTCTCTTGATAGAAACGCTCGGTACCATCGCCGGCCAGTAGCCCTATCCTCATAAGGCGGTCCAACGGGTCGTAAACATAGCGGCGCAAAATTTTCAATGATGAGACCGACATGACGACGTCCTTGCTGGCGAATTGAATGTTTACCAGCTTCGAAGATATTTCGCGTGGCGTCTACTAGCAGAACTGATAGGTGGGCGTGATTCGGAGTGGCGCGAATCAGCGGAGTAACGGGGGGCTGTTTGTGATTTTGCGGGAGATTTGGGGTTGAGCCTTGAGGCTTTCGGTGTAGCTACCGACCTAATCGCGAGCAGGCTCGCTCCCACAATGGAATGCATTTCAATTGTGGGAGCGAGCCTGCTCGCGAAAGCGTCCGTTCAGACGCCGATGAACTCAAACCGCGACATGATACGGATTCCTCGGATCATGATTCCAGTCCAGAAACGGCTTGCCAGTGTCTACAGGCACCATCTCGATGCAGTCCTGCACCGGACAGGTGATCTGGCACAGGTTACAGCCCACGCACTCATCCTCGATCACTTGATACTTGTGGGTACCGTCCGCCTGCTTGAGGCTGGCCACCGCCTGGTGCGAGGTGTCCTCACAAGCAATATGACAGCGCCCACAACCAATGCACGCCTCCTGATCGATCTTCGCGATCACCTGATAGTTGATATCCAGGTACTTCCAGTCGGTGGTATTACCCACCGCGCGCCCGGAAAACTCGGCGATGCTGTTGTAGCCCTGGGTGTCCATCCAGCGTGACAGGCCGTCCTTCATCTCCTCGACGATGCGGAAACCATGCAGCATCGCCGCCGTGCACACCTGCACCGAACCGCTGCCCAGAGCAATGAATTCGGCGGCATCGCGCCAGTTGCCGATGCCGCCAATGCCGCTGATGGGCAGGCCGCGGGTCTGCGGGTCGCGGGCGATTTCGGCGACCATGTTCAAGGCGATCGGCTTGACCGCCGAGCCGCAGTAGCCGCCATGGGTGCTTTGGCTGCCGACAATCGGATTGGCGACCATGCGCTCCAGGTTGACGCTGGTGATCGAGTTGATGGTGTTGATCAGCGACACCGCATCCGCGCCGCCACGGTGTGCCGCGCGGGCAGCCACGCGGATGTCGGTGATGTTCGGCGTCAACTTGACGATCACCGGCAATGAGCAATAGGTCTTGCACCAGCGGGTGACCTGCTCGACGTATTCCGGCACCTGGCCGACCGCCGCGCCCATGCCGCGCTCGGGCATGCCGTGGGGGCAACCGAAGTTCAACTCGATGCCGTCGGCCCCGGTGGCCTCCACCAACGGCAGGATGTGTTTCCAGGATTCTTCGACGCAGGGCACCATCAGCGACACGATCAGCGCGCGGTCCGGCCAGTCCTTCTTGACCTGGGTGATTTCCCGCAGGTTGATTTCCAGCGAGCGATCGGTGATCAGTTCGATGTTGTTGAAACCCAGTACCTCCCGGTTAGCCCCGAAGTGCGCCGAATAGCGTGACGAAACGTTGACCGCCGCCGGGTCTTCCCCCAGGGTTTTCCAGACCACGCCGCCCCAGCCGGCCTCGAAGGCGCGGACCACGTTGTAGGCCTTGTCGGTCGGCGGCGCGGAGGCCAGCCAGAACGGGTTGGGGGACTTGATGCCGGCGAAGATAATCGACAGATCGGCCATTTATGCAGCCTCCACGTTGAGCATCAGTTGCGCGTTAATCGCCTCGGCGGCACGTTTGCCGTGTTGTACTGCCTGCACGGTGAGATCCTGGTCGAGGCTGGTGCAGTCGCCGCCGGCATACACGCCGGGGATGCTGGTGCGCAGGTGTTCGTCCACCTGGATGCGCTCACCCTCACGCTTGAGTTCCCGGGCCAGCGGATCGGCGAGGGCGCTGCTGTCGAAGGCCTGGCCGATGGCCTTGAAGATCGCGTCGGCCGCCAGCTCGAAGGTTTCACCGGTGGTTTGCAAGCGGCCTTCAACCAGATGGGTGCGGGCGAATCGCATGCCGCGCACCTGGCCCTGGTCATCGAGCAAGACTTCTTCCGGTTGAGCCCAGGTCATCAGGCGTACCTGATTGGCCTTGGCGATGTCCTGTTCGTGGTGGGTCGCCCCCATGTCCTCGACGCCACGGCGATAGACCAGGTTGACGTCGTGGGCGCCGAGCCGCGCCATCTGCACCGCCATGTCGATGGCGGTGTTGCCGGCGCCGAGGACGATGCAGTGGTCGGCCAGCGGCAGCTGGCTCAGGTCATCGGCCTGGCGCAGTTCGCGGATGTAGTCAGTGGCAGCCAGCAGGCCGGGGGCGTCTTCATGCGCCAGGCCCAGCTGTTTGCTGGCTGCCAGGCCTAGGCCGAGGAACACCGCGTCGAATTGTTGATGCAGGTCGCTAAGGCTGAGGTTTTCTCCCAGTTTTTGCCCGTGGCGGATTTCGATCCCGCCGATTTGCAGCAGGAACTCCAGCTCCTTCTGTGCGTAGTCGTCCACCAGTTTGTATTTGGCGATCCCGTATTCATTCAGGCCGCCAGCCTTTTCCCTGGCCTCGAAAATCACCACGTCATGGCCGTGCATCGCACTGCGGTGGGCGCAGGACAACCCGGCGGGGCCGGCACCAACCACGGCAATGCGCTTGCCGGTGGCGGCGGCACGGGTGAACGGGTGCTGGCTGAAATGTGCGTTGTCCACCGCGTAGCGTTGCAACAGGCCGATCAATACCGGCGCGCATTCATGGGCGTTGTTGCGCACGCAGGCTTGCTGGCAAAGAATCTCGGTCGGACAGACCCGGGCGCAACTGCCACCGAGGATGTTGGCGGAGAGGATTTTCTGCGCCGCGCCCTGCACGTTGTCCTGATGGATGTTGCGGATGAACGAGGGAATATCGATTTCGCTCGGGCAGGCATTCACGCAGGGCGCATCGTAGCAATACAGGCAGCGCGAGGCTTCCAGGTGGGCCTGGCGATCGTTGAGTGGCGGTGCCAGGTCGGTGAAGTGGCCGGCGAGGGCGGCCGCGCTCTCAGCGGGATGCGGGAGGTGGGTCAGGGTCTTGATCACGGTATTTGGCCTCACGGTGATGGAGGTGCTGCCTCTGATGGGCATTTTTGTGCCTGTACCGGCCTCTTCGCTGGCAAGCCAGCTCCTACAGGGGAGCGCATTTCAAATTGTAGGAGCTGGCTTGCCAGCGAAAGGCCGAAGGCCGCTTTCAGCGTTTAACAGCAGTAGGCTGATTCAACTCAGCCCGCTTGCTCAGCAAATCGAATACCGCCGGATAAGCCGGCCGTTCGACGTAGCGCCCGGCACCGCGTTCAGCCCGAAGATCGCCATCGGCCCAGACCACGCGCCCCTGGCTGATGGTATGGCTTGGCACGCCGCGCACGGTCTTGCCTTCGAAGATGTTGAAGTCGACCTGCTGGTGATGAGTCTTGGCGGAAATCGTCCGCGTGCCTTGCGGGTCCCACAGCACCAGGTCGGCATCGGCGCCGACGCGGATCGCGCCTTTGCGTGGGTAGAGGTTGAAGATCTTCGCGGTGTTGGTGGAGGTCAGTGCGACGAATTGCTGCATCGAAAAACGCCCGGTGTTCACGCCTTCATCCCACAACACGGCCATGCGGTCTTCGATGCCGGCGGTGCCGTTGGGGATCTTGCTGAAGTCGTCCTTGCCGGCGGCTTTCTGCTCGGCGCAGAAGCAGCAGTGGTCGGTGGCGGTGGTGTGCAGGTTGCCCGCCTGCAAACCGTGCCAGAGGGCCTCCTGGTGACCGCGAGGGCGGAACGGCGGGCTCATCACGTAACCGGCGGCGGTCTGCCAGTCCGGGTGCCGGTAGACGCTGTCGTCCAGCAGAAGATGCCCGGCCAGCACTTCGCCGTAGACCGGTTGGCCCTTGGCGCGGGCGTAGGTGATTTCGTCGAGGGCTTCCTTGGTCGAGACGTGGACCAGATACAGCGGCGTGCCAAGGGTTTCGGCAATGCGGATGGCGCGGCTCGCGGCTTCGCCTTCCACCTGTGAGGGGCGCGAGAGTGGATGCGCTTCGGGCCCGGTCATGCCCTGGGCCATGAGTTTGCGTTGCAGGTGATACACCAGCTCACCGTTTTCCGCGTGCACGGTCGGCACCGCGCCCAGTTCCAGGCAGCGCTCGAAACTCGCCACCAGGGTGTCATCCGCCGCCATGATCGCGTTCTTGTAGGCCATGAAATGCTTGAAGCTGTTGACCCCGTGATGAATGACCAGCTCGGCCATTTCTTCGCGAACCTGGTCACTCCACCAGGTAATGGCGACATGGAAGCCGTAGTCGGATGCCGACTTCTCGGCCCAGCCGCGCCACTGATGGAAGGCTTCCATCAGGGACTGCTGCGGGTTGGGAATCACGAAATCGATGATCGACGTGGTACCACCGGCCAAACCCGCCGCCGTGCCACTGAAAAAGTCTTCGCTGGCCACGGTGCCCATGAAGGGCAGTTGCATGTGGGTGTGGGGGTCGATGCCGCCGGGCATCAGGTACTGACCGCTGCCGTCGAGTATCTCGGCACCTGCGGGAACCTCGAGGTCTTCGCCGATGGCCTTGATCACGCCGTCTGCGCAATACACATCGGCGCGATAACTTTCATCATGGGTAATAACGGTGGCGCCACGGATCAACAGAGACATTCCGAGTTCCTCGCAGGCATGACCGGCTGATGCCGGTTCTAGATGTTTTATATGAGGCCAGCGATAACCGGAGTATTCCTGTCAGCGCTGTCAGGAATAAAAGCTAGTCTGAGTTATTGGAATGAGCAAGAATATTTTTTATAAGCTTATGTCTGTTTTAACCAATTGATAAATAACGATAAATAACTCAAATCACCAAAATGGTGAGGCCGCTCACCATTTTGACGCACTTGACAGGATCTAAATATGGTCAAGATTTCTTATGTGAAATCAGCCGTTTGAGGATGGTCTATGGTTGATGCGCGACCGTGAGAAAAACATCGATGCACCAGATTGAGTCCTGACTGTTCGGACAACTTGGCGGACCAATGGCATGACCATTTACCGAGGGCTGCCCGGTTGATCCAGTAAAACTGATAAACATCAGTTGTTTACAAAGTGTTTATGGAACTGCCCGATGCGCAAGCGGGGCAACCGGCACGTTTATTGAAGCCGCCAGCCCCTGATGAGCAAAAATAATTCAAAGATCAGTGGAGCGGCCATGCAACAGATCAGATCGCAAGTGAACGAGCGCGACGGCTTGTTCGAGCTGGAAGCCGGCAGCGATGTCCTCGACAGTCCCCGTTACAACCACGACATAGCACCGACCAAGGTGCACGAACGAACCTGGAACAAATGGCACATCACGGCGTTGTGGGTGGGCATGGCGATTTGTGTGCCGACCTACACCCTGGGCGGGGTGCTGACGGCGTACTTCGGCCTGAGTGTCGGTGAAGCGCTGCTGGCGATTCTGTTCGCCAACATCATCGTATTGATCCCGCTGACGCTCAACGCGTTTCCCGGCACCAAGTACGGCATCCCGTTTCCGGTGTTGCTGCGTTCGTCCTTCGGCATCTTCGGTTCCAACATCCCGTGCCTGATCCGCGCCCTGGTGGCGTGTGGCTGGTTCGGCATCCAGACCATGTTCGGTGGCCTGGCGATCCACCTGTTCCTGGGCTCGGTGTTCGAGGGCTGGAAATCCCTGGGCGGCACCGGCGAGGTCATCGGCTTCATGGTGTTCTGGGCGCTGAACCTGTGGGTGGTGATTCGCGGCGCCGAGTCGATCAAATGGCTGGAAACCCTCTCGGCACCGCTGTTGGTGCTGGTGGGGGTCGGGTTGCTGGTGTGGGCCATGCCCAATGTGTCGATGACCGAGCTGCTGGCGATCCCGGCCAAGCGTCCAGAAGGCGCGGGCGTGGCCAGTTACTTCGCGGCGGGGCTGACCGCGATGGTCGGGTTCTGGGCCACCTTGTCGCTGAACATCCCCGACTTCAGCCGCTACGCGAAAAGCCAGAAAGACCAGATTGTCGGGCAGATCATCGGCCTGCCACTGACCATGTTCCTGTTTGCCTCCCTGGGCGTGGTGATGACCGCTGCCTCGGTGAAGCTGGTGGGTGTCACGGTGTCCGACCCGGTGACCCTGATTGGCCATATCCAGAGCCCGGTCTGGGTGGCGCTGGCCATGGCGCTGATCATCATCGCCACGCTGTCGACCAACACCGCGGCCAACATCGTATCGCCCACCAACGACTTCCAGAACATCGCCCCCAAGGCGATCAACCGGACCAAGGCGGTGATGCTCACCGGGTTGGTCGGGCTGGCGCTGATGGCCCATGAGCTGCTGAAGAAACTCGGCCTGATCGTTTCCGACCTCAGCCTGGAAACGGTTTATTCCAACTGGTTGCTCGGCTATTCCAGCCTGCTGGGGCCGATTGCCGGGATCATGGTGGTGGACTATTTCCTGATCAAGAAACAGCAGCTGGACCTGGCCGGGCTTTACCGTGACGACGTGTATCCGGCGTGGAACTGGAACGGTTTTATCGCCTTCGGGGTGCCGGTGGTGTTGACGCTGCTGTCGCTGGGAAGCGATGTGTTCAGCTGGTTCTACAGCTATGGCTGGTTTACCGGCTCGGCCCTGGGTGGGTTGATTTATTACGGGTTGTGCGCGATGCGGCCCAGCCCATCCGTGGCGAAATCTGCGGTGTGAGGGAGGGCCCCTTCGCTGGCAAGCCAGCTCCTACAAGGGATCGCGATTCCCTGTAGGAGCTGGCTTGCCAGCGAAGACGACCTACAGCACACCACTAAATTGCCTGAAGAAATTTATAAGAACAGCCTGAGGAGATCCCCATGAACGCAGCCGTAGACGTTCTGCAATCGACCCATCAGCACATCAATCGCGACCGCCTGTGGCAGTCGCTCATGGAACTGGCCAGGCTTGGCGCCACGGTCAAGGGCGGCGTCTGTCGCCTGGCCCTGACCGACCTCGATCGCCAGGCCCGCGATACCTTCGTGAAGTGGTGCGAGGAGGCCGGCTGTACCGTCAGCATCGACGCCGTCGGCAATATTTTCGCCCGCCGCCCGGGGCGCAATCCGGACCTGCCACCCGTAATGACCGGCAGCCACATCGACACCCAGCCCACGGGCGGCAAGTTCGATGGCTGCTTCGGTGTGCTGGCCGGCGTCGAAGTGCTGCGCACACTCAATGACCTGGGCATCGAGACCGAAGCGCCGCTGGAAGTGGTGGTGTGGACCAACGAAGAAGGCTCGCGGTTCGCCCCGTGCATGATGGGCTCCGGCGTGTTTGCCGAAAAATTCACCCTCGAAGAAACCCTGGCCAAGGTCGATGCCGAGGGCGTGACGGTAGGCGAAGCACTCAACGCCATCGGCTACGCGGGTACCCGCAAAGTCAGTGGCCACGCCGTGGGTGCCTATTTCGAGGCGCACATCGAGCAAGGCCCGATTCTCGAGGATGAACGCAAAACCATTGGCGTCGTCATGGGCGCCCTCGGACAGAAATGGTTCGACCTGAAACTGCGCGGCGTAGAGGCCCACGCCGGTCCCACGCCGATGCACCTGCGCAAGGACGCCCTGGTCGGCGCAGCGGTGATCGTCGGCGCCGTCAACCGCGCGGCCCTCGGACATCAGCCTCACGCTTGCGGCACCGTCGGTTGCCTGCAAGCCTATCCCGGCTCGCGTAACGTCATCCCCGGCGAGGTGCGCATGACCCTGGACTTCCGTCACCTGGAACCGGCGCGACTGGACTCGATGATCGCCGAAGTGCGCGAAGTCATCGAGACCACCTGCGAAGAACACGGCCTGACCTATGAACTGACTCCCACCGCCGACTTCCCGCCGCTGTACTTCGACAAGGTCTGCGTCGAAGCGGTACGCGGCGCGGCCCAAGGGCTAGGCCTGTCGCACATGGACATCGTCAGCGGCGCCGGGCACGACGCAATCTTCCTTGCCGAACTGGGCCCGGCCGGGATGATCTTCGTGCCGTGCGAAGGTGGCATCAGCCACAACGAAATCGAGAATGCCGCCCCGGATGACCTGGCGGCCGGGTGCGCGGTGCTACTGCGGGCGATGCTGGCGGCTTCGGCGGCGGTGGCCGGCGTCAATTAAGCAGGTAGCGGATTACCCTATTGGGTGTGTAAATACTTCAATAAAAGAAACGGCCTTGCGGCCGTTTTTTTATAGGTGGGTGAAAAACCACGATATTCAGAAAAAAAGCAGTTTCAAAAATCCTGTGTGTCGGGGAGTATGCCCGCTATTTGTGCATGTATTAACAGTCGTGCTGTCAAGTTCACCATGGAGTAATGGTTTATGACCATCAAGATCGAGGGGGTGATTGCCAACAAAATTGGCTTCGCTTCCCACCAAAATGCTGTGCCGGTTCTGCGTGAGCTGACGGTACACAACAACGGTGAGACAGATTTCAACGATCTTGAGCTGGAACTGGTGGCAGATCCTCCCTTTCTCGAAGGTAAAACGTGGCGCCTGGACCGTCTGGCTAAAGGTTCGACGCTTCATATTTCTGAGCGCAATCTGGCGCTTAATGCCGGCTATCTTGCTGACCTTGCAGAAAGTCTTGCGGCAACCGTCGTTCTGCGTCTTCGCTGCGAAGATGAAACGCTCTTCAGCCAATCATTTGCGGTTGAGCTTCTGGCAAAAAATGAATGGGGCGGTATCAACTCCATGCCAGAGCTGCTGCCCGCGTTTGCCATGCCGAATGACCCTGCGGTCGATCGAATCCTGAAGTCTGCATCGGACGTTTTGCGTCGTGCAGGAAAGGCAGATGGCATTGACGGATACGAAAGCAAATCCAGGACCCGGACGTGGGAACTGGCCTCCGCGATATGGTCGGCTGTGTGCGGGTTAAGGCTGAGTTATGCGTTACCCCCCGCAAGCTTTGAAACCCAGGGGCAAAAGGTTCGAACGCCAGGCCTTGTTCTGGAGGGCGGTGTAGCGACGTGCCTGGATACGGCATTGCTTTTCGCGGCAGCTCTGGAGCAGGCCGGGTTGAATGCGCTGTTGATCATGACCAAAGGGCATGCGTTTGTTGGTGCCTGGCTTCAACCACAAGAGTTCTCTCAGCTCATTACGGACGAAGCCAGCGCGGTACGTAAGCGTATCGACTTGAAAGAATTGCTCGTATTTGAAACGACGCTCGCAACCCGTTTTCCTGTGCCGGGTTTCAGCCAGGCAATAAGCAATGCAGAACGGCAAATCAATGATGAAGACTTCATCATGGCCATTGATATACATCGGGCGCGTATGCAGCGCATCCGACCTTTGGCGTCGTCGGTGTCTGTGCCTAAATCCGGTCCCCCTGAAGAATCGCAAGAAGTATCAGAGTCTTTGGAAGAAGCTCCCCCTTTGCCTGGCTTCGACATTGAGATATCTACGGATGCAGATTCCCCTGCCGGGAAGTTAACGCTTTGGCAGCGCAAACTTCTTGACCTCACCACGCGCAACCGGCTCCTGCACTTGCCCGATAACGCAAAGGGTGTCCGACTGATTTGTCCTGAACCGGCGCAATTGGAGGATCAGCTTGCCAGCGGAAAGCGTATTCGTATTGTTTCCGTGCCAGATCTCGAAGCGGGCGGGCGAGATGCTGCTCTTTATGAGCAACAGAACAGTGAAAGTTTGCGCGATGAGTATGCCAGGACGGCGCTGTCTCGAGGCGAAGTACTTGCCACCCTGGAAAAGAGCAAGCTTGAAGTCGCGTTGATCGATCTCTATCGCAAAGCCCGGAGCGATCTTGATGAGGGGGGCGCAAATACGCTGTTTCTTGCCCTCGGTTTTCTGAAATGGAAAAAGTCGGCAGACGATCCGAAGAGTTATTCAGCTCCCTTGATTCTGCTACCGGTGAAGCTTGACCGTAAAAGCGCTTTGTCGGGCGTGACCATGACGCTGCTTGAGGATGAGCCGCGCTTCAACCTGACATTGCTCGAGTTGCTGCGACACGATTTCGAGTTGGCCATCCCGGGGTTGGAGGGGGAGCTTCCAAGCGATGAAAATGGTATCGATGTAGCCGGCATCTGGAATACGGTCAGACGCGCGATCAGGGATGTGCCGGGATTCGAAGTCACCACGGAGCTCGTGCTGGGGACTTTTTCCTTTGCGAAATACCTGATGTGGCAGGATTTGGCGGCGCGTTCGGAACAGCTTCTGAAAAGCCCCATGGTCAAGCACCTGTTGGAAAGAAGCATTGGCGGTGAAGGTTATTCGACGGCGGGTGACTTTCCTCAACCCAACGAACTGGACAGGAAGGTCAACCCGGCCGATCTTTTTACACCGTTACCGGCGGATTCTTCTCAGTTGGCGGCCGTGGTCGCTTCGGCCAGTGGTTGTGACTTTGTACTCGACGGGCCTCCCGGTACCGGTAAATCCCAAACCATTGCAAACATGATTGCGCACAACCTTGCCCTGGGTCGCAGGGTCTTGTTCGTCGCTGAGAAAATGGCGGCGCTGGACGTGGTCTATCGTCGACTTGAAGAACAGGGGTTAGGCGAATTCTGTCTTGAACTCCATTCGAGCAAGACGTCAAAAGTTGAAGTGCTCAAGCAACTTGAGCGAGCGTGGGACGTTCGTGATGCGTTGACCGCTGAAGAGTGGACAGCGGAAACGGCGAAGCTGCATACGCTGAGAAATCGACTCAATGAAGTGGTTGAGCTGTTGCATCGTCGCGCACCAAACGGTTTGTCCGTGCACCAGGCCATTGGCCGGGTTGTTCGCGATGGCCATGCCTCGATACCGCGTATTGGATGGCCAGAGGGAACAACTCACGACGCCCAGGCTTACGCTCGGTTGCACGATGTCGCCAGACGCCTCGATCTCAATAGCCAGGCTGCACGAGAGCTGTCTGCAAGCTTTTCACTGTTGGCCCCTACGGATTGGTCGAACGGATGGCAGGAAGCAATTGTTGCTGCAGCGAGTGATCTTCCGGGCGCCATCGAGCGACTCAAGGTCGCCAGCACCAGTTTGCTGAAAGCAACCGACCTTCCACTGGCGGTTGCAAGTAGCGAGGATATCGAACGACTGGTCCAGTTTGTCGCGGTCCTGATGGATACCCACGGCATTGATCTTTCATTTGTCTTCACGCTGAACGCGAGCGCGAAGATCGGTGCGGCCAAAAAAGCTGCTCAATTACTCGCAGAATATCGAGAGATCGAGCAGTCGCTGTCCCTGCGGTATGCGCCAGACGCTTGTCGCACTATCAACCTTGAACAGGTCAAAAACGATTGGGATACGGCGAAGGCCAGATTCTGGTTCCTGGCGACGCTTGGTAAAAATAAGGTCGCCAAGAATCTGGCGATGGCAGGGGGCGCCGTCGGAGTTCCGCAAGTCGAGTCGGACCTGCTCAAGCTCAACGAGCTGCGTAACCTGCTTACCGCGCTGGACGGCCTGGCTGCGGATGTGAGTTCCGTGCCTGGATGGAACGGCGTGTCCAGTGATGCGCCAACCATGGCTCAAGCGTGCGAGCTGGGTGAACGTCTAAGGACGATGATCAGCGCCAGAGCCGAGTCTGCCGAAGATTTGATTTCCTTGCGCGCAGCGACTGAAAAGCTTGTCGTAAAAGCCAATGAGTTACTAGGCGGTGGCGGATTTATTGCTTCGGCATTGCAGCAGTTGAAAAATGCATTCGCTGACTTCAACGAAACTGCCAAGCGATTCAACGATTTGGGCAACCGGCCAATTGCGCAAAAGCTCACAATCGAATCTCTGCTGGAGGCTGCCAATGCAATCATCCGTCAGGAATCCAAGCTGAAGGCCTGGTGTGATTGGTGTCGAGTCAGGGAGGAGGCGGTAGCGTCGGGGCTTCAACCTTTAAGTGATGCGTTGGCGTCGAACGCATTGCCTGAAGGTGGCACTGTCAATGCTTTCGAAACTGCCTACGCTCGCTGGTTTGCGACCGTGATGATTGATGCCCAGCCGTTGCTGCGAAACTTCGTACCTGCCGAGCACGCAAGCGACATTGAGGCGTTTGTGCGTCTTGATGAGGATTTGTCCAAACTCACAGTGCGGTACATACGAGCGAAGCTGTGTGGTGTGATTCCATCGAAAAACGAGATTGGCAAGCAGGGTGGCTTTGGCATTCTCAAGCACGAGTTGCAGAAGTCCCGACGCCACAAACCCGTGCGACAACTGGCTGTCGAGATGGGGGACGCCATGACGAAGCTTGCCCCTTGCATGCTCATGAGTCCGCTTTCAATTGCACAGTATCTACCGACGGACCTGGCTCTTTTCGACCTGGTTATTTTCGATGAGGCTTCGCAAATCGCGCCTTGGGATGCCATCGGTTCGATTGCAAGAGGCAAGCAGGTCGTGATTGCGGGAGATCCCCGACAAATGCCGCCGACGAACTTCTTCAATCGTGCTGCGTCCGCGACAGAGGATGATACGTCGGAAGATATGGAAAGTATCCTGGATGAGTGTCTCGGCGCGGGTATTCCAAGCCACAGCCTTAGCTGGCACTACCGTAGTCGTCATGAAAGTCTGATTGCATTTTCAAACCACCGTTACTACGACAGTAACCTGATTACTTTCCCGGCATCAGAGACCCGCGCAAGCGCTGTGGAATGGCGACGTGTCGATGGCGTTTATGCGAAGGGTAAAGGGCGACACAATCAGGCAGAAGCCGAGGCTATCGTTACTGAAACCGTGAAGCGTTTGTTGGACCCAGCCTTTGTCGCTGCCGGTCATAGCATCGGGATCATTACGCTCAACACTGATCAACAGAGACTGATTACCGATTTGTTGGACCGGGCGCGTCAGCAGTTTCCGCAGATCGAGCCGTTCTTCCAGGATGATATCGCCGAACCTGTCGTTGTTAAAAACCTGGAAACTGTACAAGGCGATGAGCGAGATCTGATCATGTTGGGTATTGGATACGGTCCGACCGAACCCGGTGCCCAGGTCATGTCGATGAACTTCGGTCCCTTGAACAAAGAGGGTGGGTGGCGCCGCTTGAATGTCGCGATTACACGTGCGCGCAGGGAAATGTTGGTTTTTTCATCTTTCGACGCGTCAATGGTCGATTTGAACCGCACCAACGCCCGGGCTGTACGCGATTTGAAGCACTTTATCGAGTTTGCCCAACGTGGACCAAAGGCGCTTGCCGAGGCGGTGCAGGGATCTGTAGGTGGCTATGATTCGCCCTTTGAAGAAGCTGTTGCTCAAGGACTGAGACGCAAGGGTTGGCAGGTTGTGCCTCAAATTGGTGTATCTCGTTTCCGAATTGACCTGGGGATCGTCCATCCGGATCGACCGGGCGACTATCTCGCCGGTGTCGAATGCGATGGCGCGACTTATCACAGTGCAGCAACAGCCAGAGATCGTGACAAGGTTCGAGGCGCCATCCTTAAAGGATTGGGGTGGAAACTGGTTCGACTGTGGTCTACCGAGTGGTGGATTGACAAGTCTGGTGCGCTTGATCGTTTGCATGCATCACTCGAGAGTCTGTTGAGTGAATCGCGCGCAGTCCCTGCGCTAGCACAGCCTCAAGATCTACCTGTTCCTCATCTGCTCCTGGTACAGACGCCGTCGGCAGAAGCTACCGTGGAACAGACAGAGGCGATTGCCAGTCCTTCCACGCAGGATCGGCTCGTTGACGAGAAGGCAGAAATCAGGATTGCCGGCGCGTTTGCTGCTCCCGCCAAGCCTGCAATGAAGGGCGAGTATCGCGCCACAGACTTCACGAATGTGAGTGACCGGATTCAGGCCGACGCCTTTTACTCTCAAGAGTACGACGCTGTTCTTTCAGATTTGATTGCTCATGTGTTAGTTCAAGAAGCTCCAATACTCGATTCGTTGTTGGTTCAGCGGATTGCCAGGGCTCATGGTTTTCAGCGCTCTGGACGTCTGATTCGTGAACGGGTACTGGATCTGACGGAAAAAAATCATCACCTGAGGAGCGACCCCGTCGAAGGTCTGTTCGTCTGGCATTCTGAAAGCGACGTTGCTGGCTGGAATAGTTATCGGATTGCAGGCGCGTCAAATGATGCTCGGTCAGTAGAAGAGATTGCAGCTGAAGAATTACTGGTCGTCGCGTCCTTGATTTCGGCAGGTGACAGACCGCACGAGATCGCCAAGGCATTCGGTTTGAAGCGTTTGACGAGTGCGGCACGTGAGCGGATAGAGTTGGTGATGAAGTCAGGAACAGGTCTCTAGGTGGCACCTGCCAGCGGGCATATACCTGACGGCTCAAGCTTTTCACTGACCACAAGATCCACCTGGTGAATCGGTTTGCCCCGATGCCTCAGCATCCCGCCCTGGCGCTGATTCATCACCGCCGTCATCTCGGCGAGTATCGCCAGCGCCACGCTCTGCGGTGCATCGCCCCCCAGGTCGAGGCCCATCGGGTAGTGCAGCGCTGAGCGTCCCGGGCCGATTTCCGCCAGCAGGCGTTCGGTGCGCTCCCTGGGGCCGAGTTGGCCGATGTAGGCGGGCGCGGCTTGCAGCGCCAGCCCCAGCCAATGGCGGTCCTGGCGGTAGCTGTGGGTCATCACCGCCACAAAGGCGCCGTCGATCAGCGGGGCCAGGTCGAACGGGTTGTCGAGGCTGGCAAGGATAACGGCGTCAGCTTGCGGGAAACGTTCGGCGCGGGCGAAATGGCTGCGGCTGTCGACGACGCTGACGTGCCAGTCCAGCAACTTGGCCATGCGCACCAGCGGCTGTGCATCGTGGCCGGCGCCGATAATCACCAGGCGAGGCGGCGGGGCGATGTACTCGAAAAACACTTCGACCTCGCCACGGGCGTTGCTGTAGAGCCGTGTCGAGGACTTTTTCTGCGCCAGGGTCTTGTGCAGGTCACGGCGGATCGCCTCGTTCAGTTGAAGGTTGCGCAGGCTGCCCTCGGTGTCTGACAGCAGGCGGTCACCGACCCGAGCCGATGCATCGCGGGAACTGGCAATCACCGTGGCCATGGCGGCCGGTTGTTGGCTGTCGCGCACCCGTCGCAGCAGTTCGATGGCCGGGGAAGGTGATTTCGCCCGAAGGCGTTCGAGCATGACGAACACCGTGCCGTTGCAACCCAGGCCAAAGGTCAGGGCGCTTTGTTCGTCGTCTTCGTCCTCGGTGGCTCCCGTGCTGTAGCGGCGCACCACCGGTTCGCCGGAATCGGTGAGCCACCAGGCTTTTTTTGCCAGGTCCTGTTCCAGGCAACCGCCGCTGACGGTGCCGACGGTGCGGCCGTGTATGGGGATGAGCATCCGCGCACCGGGACGGCGGTAGGCCGAGCCTTCCACCTTGACCACGGTGGCGAGGATGCTTTCTTCGCCGTGGTGGGCGGCGGTGTCGATGGCTTGTAGAAGATCATTGAGGCCGGACATGGCAATTGTTCCTGAAAATGACGGAGATCCCTTGTAGGAGCTGGCTTGCCAGCGAAGACAGCAGGTCTGGCAACTCTCTGCTAACTGACACACCGCTTTCGCTGGCAAGCCAGCTCCTACAGGGATGTGGGGTGGTGGGTTAGTCGTCGATGTTCATCAACTGCCGCACCCCATCCCACGCTTCGGCCCGCATCCGCTGCATGTCCAGCCCCGGGATCACGCCGTTATCGACCACCACCCGGCCACCGACCAGGCTGTACTTCACCGAGATCGGCTCACCCGCCACCACCGGGGCGACGGCAATGTCGTGGAAACCGAAGAAGCGTGGATGGTCCAGACCGTAGATCACCAGGTCCGCCGCCTGGCCGATTTCCAGGGTGCCCACCGCACCCAGCCCCAGCACCCGGGCACCGCCGGCCGTCCCCCAGTGGATGACATCTTCGGCGGTGGTGGCCGAGGCGCCTTGCTGCGCCCGGTGAATCAGCCACGCGGTGTTCGCTTCGCCCACCATGCTGCCGGACTCGTTGGAGGCCACGCCATCCACGCCAAGGGAAATCGGCACCCCGGCCTCGAACATCTGCGGCACCGGTGCGACGCCGCTTCCGAGGCGCGCATTGCTCACCGGGCAATGGGAAATGCCGGTGCCGGTTTGCGCAAGCATGCGGATTTCACCGGGCTGCATATGAACCGCGTGGGCGAACCACACGTCCGGGCCGAGCCATTCGTGTTCGGCGACGAATTCCACCGGCAGGCAGTTGTATTTCTCGCGGCAGAAATTCACGTAGTTCTGCGTTTCCGACAGGTGCGTGTGCAGGCGCAAACCGAGGCCGCGGGCGCTGTGGGCCAGTTCGCGCAGCAGTGTCGGCGGCAGCGAAAAAGTCGGTGTGGTCGGCGCGACCACCACCCGGCGCATGGCATCCGGGGTGTCCTGGTGATAGCGCGACTTGAGCCGTTCGATGTCACCCACCATCTGGTCCAGGGTTTCCGGTTGCAGCGCGGTTTTCGAGAACCCCGGATGGGCGCTGGCCGACTCCAGCGCGCCGCCCCGGCACAGCACGAAACGCAGGCCGAACTGATCGGCCATGTCGAACAGCAGGTCACCGGTCTCGGTGGTGCCGTTGGCGTGGTAGAGGTAATGGTGATCGGCGCAGGTGGTCACACCCGACAGCAGCAGTTCGGCCATGCCCAGTTGAGCGGCGATTCGCGCCAGCTGCGGTGTGAAGCGGTTGAGGCGCGGGTAGGGCACGCTGGCCAGCCAGCCTTGCAGGTCCTGGTTCAATCCTTCGGGGACCGCTTTGAGCAGGTTCTGGAACAGGTGATGGTGGGTGTTGATCCAGCCCGGATACACCACCGCGTGGCGCGCATCGATCAGCCGCTCGCCGGGTTGCGCTTGAAGGCCCGGGGCCATTTCGGCGATGCGCCCGTCGACGATGCGGATGTCCACGGCACCGGCCCTGGCCCGCGGGCCACGCAGGCCGGTCATCACCGCCACGGGGTTCTTGATCAGGATGTTTTGCAGTTGAGTCATGGTCGGCTCCAGTCAGAGGCTGTGGGTGGCGGATTCACTGGCGGCGGCATCAGGCACGCTGACGCCGTTGAGGGTGGCGTTGAGCAGCACCGACACCAGGCAGGCGATCACTACGCTGCTGTGCAGGAACGGCTGCGACCATTCGGGCAATTGCTTGAACAGGGCCGGGGCCAGCACCGGCACCAGGGCGGCGGCGATGGTGAAGCCGACGATCAGCACGTTGTAGCGGTTGCGCTCATAGTCGACCTTGGCCAGGGTCTGGATCCCTGCTGCCGCCACCACGCCGAACATGGCGATCCCGGCACCGCCGAGGGCCGCGGTCGGCATCGAGGCGATGATCGCCCCGGCCTTGGGCACCAGCGCCACCGAGCACATCAGCAAGCCGCTGATGGCGACTACCCAGCGACTGCGCACACCGGTGAGGATCACCAGCCCGACGTTTTCCATGAAGGCAATGAACGGGAACGCCGCGAACATCCCGGCGATGGTGCTCGCCAAGCCATTGGCGCGCAGGCCGTTGATCACCTGTTTCTCTTCCACCGGTTTATCGACGATGTCCCCAATGGCGACGAACAGCCCCATGGATTCGACCATCTGCACGATCATCACCACCACCATGGTCGCAATGGGAATCAGGCTGAAGGTCGGCAGGCCGAAGTAGAACGGGTAGGGCACGGTGAGCCACGGCGACTCCTGCACGCTGTGAAAACTGCCCATGCCCAGCCCGTAGGCCAGCGCCGCGCCCACCAGCATGCCCACCAGCACCGCCATGTTGCGCAGCATCGGGCTGCCGTAGCGGTTGACCAGCAGGATGCTGAGCAACACCACCGCCGCGACGGCCAGGTACGCCGGCGCGCCGAAATCACTGGCGTGGCGACCGCCACCGACCCACTCATAGGCAATCGGAAACAGCTGCAGGCCGATCACGGTGACGATGCAACCGGTGACCACCGGTGGGAAAAAGCGCCGTAATCGACCCACGAACGGTGCGATCAACATGGTGAAAATCCCCGCGCCGATCACCGCGCCGCAGACCCCGGCGAAACCGACGTCCGGGTTGGTGCCGATGGCGATCACCGGCCCCACGCTGCTGAACGCCACGCCCTGGAGGATCGGCAGGCGCACGCCGAATTTCCAGAAACCGACGGTTTGCAGCAGGGTGGCGATGCCCGAGCAGAACAGCGTGGTGCTGATCAGCACCACCGTGTCGGCCTGGGACATTTTCAGGGCGCTGGCGACAATCAACGGCACGGCGATGGCGCCGATGTACGAGACGGCCATGTGCTGCAGGCCGAGGGTGAGCATTTGCCGCACCGGCAGAACCCGGTCGACGGGGTGGATGGAGGACGTTGCGGGGGTATTGGCTGACGACATGGAGAATCACCTCTAGCTGTTGTTATTCGGTAAAGAGGGGTACTCGTTCTGTGCCCGGAACCGCCATCCACCGGCTCCGATGCCTTTTTCAGCCTGCCAGGCAGGCGGCAAAGCCCTGGTTCAGGGCCGCGCGGTCCAGGTCGCGGCCGATGAACACAATCTTGCTGGAGCGCGGTTCGGCGCCCCATGGGGTGGAGGCACGGAACTCGACGAGGCTGTGCACCCCTTGCAGCACGTAGCGCTGGTCCTGATCGGCCACTGCCAGCACGCCCTTCATGCGATACAGGTTGTCGGCCTGCTCGGTGCGCAATTTTGTGATCCAGCGGTGAAAGTCCCCCAGGTTAACCGCGCCATCCACGGCGATGCCGACCGAGGTCACGCTCGGGTCGTGCTCATGGTCGGGTTCGTCATGTTCGTGGTGATGGTCATCGGCGTGGTGATCGTGGTCGGCACCGATTTCCATGAGTTTCTGCGTGGATTCGAAGGCGCCGATGCCAAGGATTTTCGACAGGTCGATTTCGGCATAACTGGAGGTCACCAGGTCGGCCGTGGCATTGAGCCCGCGGATGGTCTCGCTCAGGGCCGCTACTTCAGCGTCACTGACCAGATCGACCTTGTTGATGACAATGCGGTCGGCGCAGACGATCTGGTCCACCGCCTGGTTGTCCACGCCATCGAGTTGCAGGTCGTGCAGGTGCTGGGCGATGTGCCTGGCATCGACCATGGTGACAATGGCGTCGAGTTCCACTTCATCGGCGATCGGGTCGTTGATGAAAAAGCTCTGGGCCACCGGGTACGGGTCGGCCAGGCCACTGGTCTCGATCAGGATGTGATCGAGTCGCACCGGCCGTGCCACCAGTTCACGGACGATGCGCACCAGGTCTTCCCGAACCTCGGCGGTGCAGCACACGCAGCCGTTGACCATCTCATAGATTTCTTCGGTTTCGGAGCTGAGCACCAGGTCGCCGTCGATGCCGACCTCACCGAACTCGTTTTCGATCACGGCGATCTTGCGCCCGTGGTTTTGCTTGAGGATGTAGTTGAGCAGGGTGGTTTTGCCGGCACCGAGGAAGCCGGTGAGGATGGTCACCGGGATTTTGGTGTTGGGGGTTGGGGCGTTGAAGGGGGTGTTCATGTGATGCTCCTTGATAACAATTGACCAGTGCACAATGAATTTGGAGGGATGCTGCTTTTTTGTAGGAGTGAGCCTGCTCGCGATGGCGGCGTGTCAGCCAACAGGGTTATTGGATGTAATTGCCCTATCGCGAGCAGGCTCGCTCCCACAGGGTTTTGTGTGTTCTCCCCAGCGCATCGCGGTGCCGGCGTCGAGGCCAAACAGGTCGAGGACGCGGCCGAGGCTGTGATCGACCATTTGCGCAAGGTCTTGCGGGCGGGCGTAGAAGGCCGGAACGGGCGGCGCGATGATGCCGCCCATCTCGGTGACAGCCGTCATGTTGCGCAGGTGGGCGAGGGTCAGCGGGGTTTCCCGGGCCATCAGCACCAAGGTGCGACGTTCCTTGAGGGTGACGTCGGCGGCCCGGCCGATCAGGCCTGAAGAGGTGCCGGTGGCGATTTCCGCCAGGGTGCGCATGGAGCAGGGCGCGACCACCATGCCCAGGCAGCGGAACGAACCGCTGGCGATCCCGGCGGCCACGTCGTCGGCGCGGTGGTAGTGGCTGGCCAGCGCGGTGACGTCGGCCAGTTTGTAATCGGTTTCGTGGGCCATGGTCAGCAGCGCGGCGCGGCTGATGACCAGGTGGCTTTCAATGTCGAGCTCGGCGAGCAATTGCAGCAGGCGCACGCCGTAGATAAAACCCGACGCACCGCTGATGCCGACCACCATGCGCTGGCGGTTCATGATTGCAGGCCTGCGAGCAGTTGCCGGGCGCGGTCGAGCACGTCCTGGTCCAGCTGCGCCTTGATCCCGTCGAATCCCGAACCGCGGGTAGCGTCCAGGCCCATGCGCGAGGTGGTGCCGTCGACGGATGAAGACGGGTCCAGCGGGCTGCCAGGCAAGCCATCGATGACGAAGATGTCCTGGTGCGGCTGGAAGTGCGTGGCCAGCGCCCACAGCACCTGACTGTCGTCGCTGATGTCGATGTCGCTGTCCACCGCGATCACGGTTTTCAGGTACGGGTCCCAGCCGAGCAGGGCCAGCATGATCTGCCGCGCTTCGCCGTCGCGGCTTTGTTCCAGGGCGACGTAGCAATGAAAATGCGTGCCTGAATTGGGGTAGTGCACGGCGGTGACGGCGGGGAAGCGCGCCTTGAGTTTCTCGCTCATTTCCGCTTCCCGGGGCAGGCGCGCCAGGGTCAGGTGTTCGGCGTAGCGGCCACCGACCACGTCCACCAGCCAGGCGTCCTTGCGCCGCATCAGGGTATCGACCCGCAGCACATTGTTGGTCGAGCGATCCGAGGAGTAGCCGCTGAACTCACCGAACGGACCTTCTTCGGCATAGGCCGCCGGATCGATCGCACCTTCCAGGACAAACTCTGCACTGGCCGGGACGCCGATGCCGTAGCGTGGGGTCTTCACCAACTCCAGCGGTGCGCCGAACAAACCGCCCGCCACTGCGCGCTCATCGCTGCCGAATGGCAGCCGTGCCGCTGCCGCGAGCATGAACAACGGGTGCGCGCCGACCACCATGGCCACGCGCAATTCCTCGCCGCGCTCGCGGGCGGTTTGCAGCATGCGCCACAGGTGGCCGCGTGAGTGCAGGCTGGTGGCGAGGGTCTGCCGGGCGTGGCGCATCGAGCGGTGGTAGCTCATGTTGGCGATGCCACTGACCGGGTCCTCGGCAATGATGATCGCGTTGGTGATGTAGGGGCCGCGATCACTGGCGAAATGCTTGAGCATCGGCAGCAGCGCCAGGTCCACGGCTTCGCCTTCGAAGATCTCGTCCAGCACGGGGCCGGTTTCGACGTACCGCGGGGCGATGGGGTGGTTGGCGCGTTGCTGGAAGGTCTCGTGTAGTTGCGCCGGGGCAACACCGAACATTCGGGCGATGCGCGTTCGGGAGGCGAACAGGTTGGTGGCCACCGGGGCGCCGAAGTGGCCGACTTTTTCGCAGATCAACAAGGGATCGCGGCCCTGGGAGGCGAGCGCATCGACCAGGGCGGTGACATCCTGATCGGCTGAAAGTGAATGCGGGACGCTGAGCACATCGTCCGGGTATTGCTGGCGATAGGCGTCGATGAATACGTGAAAATCCTGAGAGGCCCCGAGCGTCGAATGGGTCATGGTTTCACCTCTTAAAAAACGGTGCGGTTTTTTGTAGGAGCCGGCTTGCCGGCGAAGGCGCCCGCAAAAGCAGAGCACGACTTACGGGCCTCTTCGCTGGCAAGCCAGCTCCTACAAGGGGGGCGCTACAGGTAGGTGGTGGTCAGGCGAATGTCCGCCTCCGCCAGGTCCTTGGGTGGCGGCGTCGGTTCGATGCCGCACAACCTTGCGATGTTGTTGCCCAGGTAATCCTCAAGATGGTCCTCGTCGATGCCCAGGCCCTGTGGTGCGGGCGAGCACAGCACCTCAAGCTCGCGCAGCCACATGCCCGGCTCGTTCGGCGGCGAGTCGGTGCCGAACACGATCTTGTTGCGCGGCAGGTCCTTGGCGAACTCGACGATCCGCGACTGGAAGCACCAGCCGGATTCGCAGTACACGTTCGGCGTGTCCATGGCCATCCAGAACGCTTCGAACGAGTAGTTGCCACCGGTCTGGATGCCGAAGTGACCGATGATGAAATTGACCATCGGGAACTCGCGGATGATCGGGTAGAACATGGTCGGAATGGTGTACGGGCCGTCGCCGGTGTGGATCAGCACCACGATGTTGTACTTGGCACACACCTTCATCGCCGGGCGCAGCCAGTCCAGCGCCCGGTCCGGGCGATAACCGTGCATGTTGGCGTGCAGCTTGAGCATCTTGAAGCCGTATTCCTTGATGTGGAATTCCAGCTCCGCCGCACCGTTTTCCGGTCCCCAGCGCGGGTTGAAGTTGAAGTTGCCGATGAAACGGTCGGGGTACTTCACGCACAGCTCGGCGACGTAGGACATGTAGTCACGCACGCCTTCACGACCACGGCGGTTGCCGTCGCGGTAGCCGGTGTTGCCCGGCGGTGGCTGGATGAAACCCATGTCGATCCGGCGCGGCTTGCCGTTGATCATGTAGGGGCCGTCCATCAGCTTGAGCATGCGCTCGCCGGTGAAGGGTTCGCCGGTGTGGCGCCAGGCCTCGTCGACCAGGTTGGTGGGGTGCAGATGGGTATCGATGATCATCGGTTCAGCTCCTGGCCAGTTGCGTGGTGACGGGACGCTTGAGTTGCGCCTCTGCTTCGGAAACGGAGCGCGGCGGCGGTGTCGGTTCGAGGCCGATCATCCGGGCGGTGTTGTTGCCCAGGTACTCCTCGAGGGTGTCTTCGTCGAGGTTCAGGCCTTGCGGCGGTTCGTGGCACAGCACTTCCAGCAGGCGCAGCCACATGCCCGGTTCGTTCGGCGGCGTATCGGTACCGAAGAGGATCTTGTGGGTGGGCAAGACCTTGGCGAACTCGACGATCCGCGATTGCAGGCACCAGCCCGATTCGCAGTAGACGTTGGGCAACTCCATCGCCCATTGCATCGGCTCGAACACGTAGACGCCGCCGGTCTGCACGCCGAAGTGGGCCATGATGAAATCGACGTTGGGAAACTCCTTGATCATCGGCACCCATTCCGAGGGGATGCTGTATGGCCCGTCGCCGGTGTGCAGCTTGACCGGGATGCCCAGCTCGGCACATTTCTCGAAGGCCGGGCGCACCCAGTCCAGGGCGCGGTCAGGACGGTAGGCGTGCATGTTGGCCTGCATCTGGACCATCTTGAAACCGTGCTCGGTGACGTAGCGCTCGATCGCCTCGACGCCGTTTTCCACGCCGCAGCGCGGGTTGTAGACGAAGCAACCGATGAAGCGATCCGGGTAGGTCTGGACCATTTTCAGCGTGTAGGCCATGTAGGCGTCGATGGATTCGCGCCCGCTGAGTTCACCGTCGGTCCAGGTGTAGATGGTGTTGCCCTGCGGCGGCTGGATGAAGGCTTTGTCGATGCGGCGAGGTTTGCCGTTGACCATGTACGGGCCATCCATCATCTGCAGCAGACGCTCGCCGGTGAACGGGTCACCGTCATGCCTCCAGGCGAGGTCCACCAGATCGGTGGGATAGCAACTGATATCGATGATCATTGAAGTCGATCTCCTGATAGCGGGTAAGGGAACCTTGCGGTTCGCTAGCAGCCACGTCCGGGCAATCGGCCATTTCTATGCGCAAAGACTCGCGCATTCCCTCGCCTGGTCGCATCCGGCTCGGGACGCTGGCTGCTTGGGGGGAAGTATTGGAAGGGGGTGTGCGGTTCGTACAATATTAATTGGGCGAGGGGTTGATACGTGTTCGATATGGTTTCGTGTTGACTGGGCGGGCCTCATCGCCAGCAGGCTAGCTCCCACAGGGGAATGTGTTCCACCTGTATAAACGCAGTCAACTGTGGGAGCTAGCCTGCTGGCGATGGCATCAGGATTGTGTATGCAAAGCCAACTGCTGGACCGCCTCAACCACCGGCGCCACCCGCTCGGCTTGCCCCGGTGGCCATACGGCGTAGAGGTTGTAATGCGCTGCAATCTGCGCCTCGTTCAGCGCCACCAACCGCCCGCAGCGCAACGCATCCGCTGCCAGCAAACCCCGAACCAATCCGGCGCCAACCCCTGCCTCGGCGGCGGCAATCAGGTTCGCCGCGTTGTCGAACACCACCCGCGCCGCAGGCTCGACGGGAGGCATGCCCGCCGCATCCAGCCAGGGAATCCACGACCGTCGCGTATACCCCAACAACGGCAACCCAAGGATCTGCGCCGGGCTCAGCGGCAACTGCAAACCATGGCGCTCCAGCAGCTCAGGCGAGGCCACCGCCATCACCCGATCCCCACACACCTGTGTCATCTCGCAGTCTTCCCAATCGCCATAACCGTAGCGCAAGGCCAGGTCCACCCGCTCGAACGTGCTGCGGTCCGAGCGCGGCATCGACAGCAACACCACCTCATGCTCGGGCAACAGGTCCAGCAGTTGCGGCAAGCGCGGATTGAGCCAGCTCTGGGCCAGTTCGCTGTCCACATCGAGTGTGAGGCGTTGCGCCACGCTGCGGTTTTTCACCGAGGACAACGCCCGGTCGATCTGCGCCAGGCCGTCGGACAGCACACTGGCGAACAGCTGCCCGGCATCGGTCAGGTTGCTGCCGCCGCCTTCACGCACGAACAGCGGCTGGCCGATGAAGTCCTCCAGGGAGCGGATCTGCTGGCTGATGGCGCTGTGGGTCAGGTCCAGTTTGCGCGCGGCGCTGGAGAAGCTGCCGCTGCGGGCGGCCTGGATGAAGGCACTCATGGACTGCACCGACGGGTATCGCTTGTACATGCTGTTAGTCCTACTTACACAGGATGGCAGAAATCGTCGCTGGCCCGATTTTCCCAAGGCTCCCAATAATCGAGCACCAGGCCTGCACAAAGACGGGCCGCTCTCTTGGAGCCTGACAATGATCGAATTCACGGTAAACGGCGAACGACGCGAGCTGGTAGAGACATCGCCCTCCATGCCCTTGTTATGGGTGTTGCGTGACCATTTGAAACTCACCGGCACCCGGTTCGGTTGCGGCATGGGCCTGTGCGGCGCCTGCACTGTGCATCTGGACGGGGTCGCCGTACGGTCCTGCCAGTTGCCGGTGGCCGCCGTGGCGGGGCACAGCATCACCACCATCGAAGGCTTGTCACCCACCGGGCAGCATCCGCTGCAACTGGCCTGGGTTGCCGAAGATGTGCCGCAATGCGGTTACTGTCAATCCGGTCAGATCATGTCCGCGGCCGCGTTGCTCAACACCGGAGCAGCAGTGACCGACGATTCGATCCGCAATGCCATGTCCGGCAACCTGTGCCGCTGCGGCACCTACGGGCGGATCAACAAGGCGATCAAGCGCGCGGCCAACGCGCCGAAGGAGGCGTGATGACGATCTCCCAAGTGGACCTCTCGCGGCGTGCGTTTCTCAAGCAAAGCGCCACCGCTGCCAGCGGCCTGGCCATCGCCTTTTACCTGCCCAGCGGTTTGTCTGCGACAGACCCCAAGGCCCCGGCGCCGGCCGCTGGTTTCGAACCCAACGCCTGGGTGCGCATCCTGCCCGACGGCACGGTGAAACTGGTGGTGCACAAGCACGATTCCGGCACCGGCACGCACACCGCGCTGGCCGCGTGCGTGGCCGAGGAACTGGACGTCAACCCGATGACCGTGCAGGTGATCTCGCCGGAAAACCCGTTCTTCGACACCTACATTCACCCGATCTGGAAGGTCTTCTCCACCGGCGGCAGCACCAGCGTGTCGCTGGAGTACGAGCGCCTGCGCATGGCCGGGGCGACGGCGCGCACGCTGTTGCTCACGGCAGCCGCCCGGCAGTGGAAAGTCAGTCCCGACAGCTGCACCACCGAGGAGGGCCGCGTGGTGCATGCGGCGAGCCAGCGCAGCCTTGGCTACGGTGAGCTGGCCGCTATCGCCGCGCATCTGCCGGCACCGGCCAACGTCACGCTCAAGGACCCGGCGCAGTTCAAGTACATCGGCAAACTGCGGCACAAGCGCGATGCCCAGGCCAAGGTCTGCGGGCGCTTCACCTACAGTATCGACGTGGTGCTGCCGGGCATGCTGGTGGCGGTGATTCAACGCGCGCCGGTGGTGGGGGCGAGTGTCGTGTCGGTAAACAGCACGGCGGCGCTGCAGGTGCCGGGTGTGCGCAAGGTGATCAAGGTGCCGGGCCGTCCCGATGTGCTCGGCGGTAACGTCGAAGGCGTGGCGGTGTTGGCGGATCATTACTGGGCCGCGCATCAGGGCCGCGAATTGCTCGAGGTGCAATGGAGCGACTCGCCACTGGCCGGTTTCGACAGCGATGAACTGCACAAGGTCCAGGCCGCGGCGCTGGCTGACAAAGGCGCGCAACGGGTGTCCGCGATGGCTGCCGGGGATGTGAACGGCCAATGGCCGAACGCCGCGAAACTGCTCGAAGCCGAGTACCACATGCCCTACAAGGTGCAGAATCCGCTGGAACCGATCTGCGTCACCGCACAGGTCAAGGACAACGCCATTACCTATTGGGGCGGCGTGCAGGTGCCTTCGTCGGCCCTGGAAGCGGCGCAAACGGTGTGCAAGATCACCAAGGACAAGGTCACCATCAATGAGTTGGTGTCCGGCGGCAGCTTCGGTGCGCGGGAGGCCAAGTACTGGCTGTTCGAAGTGGCGTACCTGGCGCAGCAGGCCAGGGTGCCGGTGAAACTGATGAACAGCCGTGAAGACGAAATGCGTTCGTTGTTCATGCACCCGGCCACGCTCCACCGGGCCAAGGGGGCGCTGGATGCCCAGGGACGCCTGATGGCGTTGCAGCTGGAGGCCGTGTCACCGGCCTCGCCGGAACAATGGGAACCGGGCTACTTCGAACGCCCCGATAAAATGGACTACAGCACCACGGAAGCCATCACCGCGTGGGATTTCGCCTATCGCCCGGCTAACCTCGACCTATCTTGGGTCAGACACGAAACCCGGGTGCCCAGCGGCTGGTATCGCTCAGTGAGCTTCATCCCCAACGTGTTCGCCGTGGAAAGCTTCATGGATGAGCTGGCCCATGGCGCCGGGCAAGACCCGCTGGCCATGCGCCTGGCCAACATGCAGGAGCGGCCACGGCACGTCGCGGTGCTCAAAAGCGCTGCCGAGCGCGCCGGTTGGGGCCAGCCCCTGCCTGAAGGCACGGCGTTGGGCATCGCCACCCACCAGGGCTACAGCAGCTTCATCGCGGTCGTTGCAAGGCTGTCGAAACAGGACGGGGCGATCAAGGTCGAGAAACTCACCTGCGTGGTCGATTGCGGTCTGGCGGTTTCCCCCGGCGGTGTCGAAGAACAGATCTACGGCGGCCTGATGTGGGGCCTGGGGCACGCCTTGTTCGATCGCCTGGACATCAAGCAGGGCAGGGTGGTGCAGAGCAACTTCCATGATTACCGGGTAGCGCGCATGTCGGACATGCCGGCGCTGGACATCCTGCTGGTCGAAGGTGATCCGGCCAAGCCCGGGGGTGTCGGTGAACTCGGCAGCCCGGCGGTGGCCCCGGCCATCGCCAATGCGCTGTTCAGCCTGACCGGCGTGCGCCAGCGCTCCACGCCATTGAACCTGGGTTAGGCGTCATGGACTTGCGTCTGTTGCGCTACTTCATGGCGCTGGCCGAAGAGCTGCATTTCGGCCGGGCCGCCACCCGATTGCACATTTGCCAGCCACCGCTGAGCCAGCAGATTCGCCTGCTGGAGGAGGAGCTGGGCACGCCGCTGTTCGAGCGCAGTCATCACCGGGTCGAGCTGACCGCCGCCGGGCAAATGCTCAAGGAGCAGGCGCCGCTGGTGTTCGAACAGCTCAACCGTGCCCTCGACCTGACGCGACAAACCGGCCGCGGCCAGTTGGGCGAGCTGGAAATCGGCATGATCAGTTCGGTGATGGTCGGTGTGCTGCCACGGGCCTTGCACCTGTTTCGTGAGCGTTATCCGCAGGTGTCCTGGCGCCTGCATGAGATGACGCCTGCGGCGCAGGTCAAGGCGCTGAAGGAGAAACGCATCGATGCCTGCGTGTTCCGGGTCGGCTATGACGATCCGCAGTTGCGCAATGAACTGCTGATCTACGAGCCGATCCGGGTGGTCATGCCGGTCGATCACCCGTTGGCCGCAAAACAGCTTCTGGCGCCTGCGGACCTGGCGCCCGAACCGTTCGTGGCGCTGGAGCTCAAGCAATCACGGTTTGCCGATTTTCTCTACCAGTGCTGCATCCAGGCCGGATTCACGCCGCAGATACGCCAGCAGGTGATCGAGGTGCAAACCTTGCTCAGCCTGGTCCGGGCCGGTTTCGGCGTGGCCTTGTTGCCGGCCTCCATCGAACAGCTGGCCCCGGCAGGCCTGGTGTTCCGGCGCCTGAGCCCGGCGTTACCGGAGGTGCCGTTGTACGCCACCTACCGTGCGGACGATGATTCGCCGGTACTGAAGCTGTTTCTCGATACGTTGCGGGAACTGGTCATGCAAGATCGGCCGGCTTAACGCACAAGGTTCTTTGCACTATCCGAAGTACGGGCGGTCGGAAACTTCACAGGGTCACCCAACTTGTGGAGTCACAATGAGCCAGGACGTCTTGACCAGGGAAACCAACCGCCGCCAGTTACAGCAAATTATCGCCGGTCTGTCCGACGGCGTGATCCTGCTGGATCCCGACCAGAGCATCCTCTGGGCCAATGACGCGGCGCTGGCCATGCACGGCGTCGAGCAGATCGGTGAGCTGGGCGGCAACGCCAAGGCATACGCCAGGCAGTTCGCCCTGCGCTATCGCAATAACCACGTGGTACCGGCCGACAGTTATCCGATCAACCGGTTGGCGCGCGGCGAGACCTTCAGTGACGTGCTGGTAGAGGTGACGAGGGAGGAGCGTACCTGGGTCCATCGCGTGCGCAGCCTGGTGCTGGCCGACAGCCGTGACGAACCGGAATCGCTGGTCCTGATCATGGACGATGTCACCGACTGGGCCAGCGCCGAGCAACGCTTCGAGAAAACCTTCGCCGCCAACCCGGCACCGGCCGTGATCTGCCGCCTCAGTGATTTGCGCTACATCAAGGTCAACCCCGGGTTTCTTGAAATGACCGGCTATGCCCGCGACCAGGTGATCGGCACGTCGACCTATGAGCTGGACGTGCTGGAACAGGCTGAAAACAAGGAACTGGCCAAACAGCGCCTGCGCGAAGGCGCGACCATAACGCAGATGCAGGCCCAGTTGCGCCTGGCCGACGGTGGCAGCAAGCAAGTGATAGTCGCCGGCCAGCCCCTTGAACTCAATGACGAGCCCTGCATGCTGTTTTCCTTCGTCGACATGGAGCCCCGGCACAAGGCCGAGGTTGCCCTGCGCCAGAGCGAAGAGCGGTTTGCCAAGGCCTTTCGCCTGACGCCGGTGCCGACCCTGGTGTGCAGCGCCAGCGATCAGGTGGTGATGGATGTGAACGAAGCGTTCCTCGATACCCTCGCGTACTCCAGCGAAGAGGTGTGCGGCAAGACCATCGCCGAGATCGACTTCTTCCATGACAAAGGGGCACGGGCACGGCTCTTCACCGCACTGGAGAAAACCGCACGCCTGGACCGCGTCGACGTACGTGTGCGCGGCAAAGATGACCAACTGATCGATTGCGCCGTCAGCGCCGATACCGTGAACATCCAGGACAGCCCTTGCTACCTGCTGGTCATGATGGACATCACCGAGCGCAAACGCACCGAGCTTGAGTTGGTGTCGGCCATTGAAGAGGTGATGAAGGATGCCTCCTGGTTCAGCCGCACGCTGATCGAAAAACTCGCTAACGTGAAGAACGTCAATGCGCCGCAGTTGCCCAGCGTGTCCTTTACCGACCTGACCGCCCGGGAGCGCGACGTGCTGGAATTAATCTGTGAAGGCCTGGCGGACAAGGAAATCGCCTCGCGCCTGAAGCTGTCGACGAACACGGTGCGCAACCACGTCGCGACGGTCTATTCCAAGCTCGATGTGCACAGCCGCAGCGAGGCGATTGTCTGGGCGCGCGAGCGTGGATTGTTTTCCAGTGCATGGCGCCCCAAGGGGCAACGGTAAGGTGCAAATGCACCAGGTGATGGGGTGCAAACTCACGTTCTGCCAGGCAGGTGGCAAACCTTAGGCTAAGCGCGGACGAATGACATTTGCGATCACTCGTCTGCCCTTGGTCGCTAAAGGAACAGCCATGCACGACGAACGCACTACCCACGCCATTGCTTGCCGCAGTGGGCTACCGCGATGATCCACATATCCCAGCTGCGCACACAGCTTGAGCGGACCTTTTCGCCGCTGGCCTGTGAGTGCAACATTACCGGCGATCATTCGTTGACCATCAAGCTCTACCACCCCCTGTCAGGGCAAGTCGATCTGGTGGTCAGCGGCTTGAACGTGGCCATGCTGCAGACCCCCGAAGCGATGGCTGCGCTGATCGAAGAACTGCGCTATGAGCTCGAGAGCAATAGCCTGCAACGCCCGGACCCGGTCGTGTAGGAATTGCCAGGTTTGTCACGCCAGGACCAATGAATACGCGATAAAAAAGTACAAAAGTGATTTTTCTGCAGCCACACCGTGAACTTTCCAACGGTGTTCTGTTGTCACATCCATGTGTACTTACTTTTTCGCGGGTCATCCTATGAAAAGTCTCGGGAAACGCCTTTTTACCCCTGTTGCACTCTGTGCCGTGATTCTCGGTGGTTGTTCCAGTCCGCCGCCACCGCCACCTGCCGCGCCACCCCCTCCACCTGAAACCACCTGCCAGACCTCCGATAACACCCAGGTGATGGGTGAAATGCGCGCGGAAGGACAGGTGACGCGAGAAACCACCGTGACGCGGTGTGTCACCCAGTAAACAGAACCTGTAGGAGCGAGCCTGCTCGCGATGGTATCCAACGATAACGCTGGGAGCCTGACACCCCGTGGGTATCTCAGGCTCATCGCGAGCAGGCTCGCTCCTACAGGGGGGCGTCAAATCAGGACAGGAAGCCGCCATCGACGTTCAGGGAAACGCCGGTGGTGTAGCTCGATGCGTCGCTCGCCAGGTACAGCACGGCGCCGGCCATCTCGCTCGGATCTGCCACGCGCTTGAGCGGGATCTGCTGCAGCGCCGTGTTCAGGATCGCCTCGTTCTTCACCAGCGCCGAAGCAAACTTGGTGTCCGTCAGGCCCGGCAGCAGGGCGTTGCAACGGATGCCGAACTGCGCGCATTCCTTGGCGAATACCTTGGTCATGTTGATCACGGCCGCCTTGGTCACCGAGTAGATGCCCTGGAAGATCCCTGGAGAGACGCCATTGATCGACGCGACGTTGATGATGCTGCCACCGCCGTTTTCGCGCATCAGCTTGCCGGCTTCCACCGACATGAAGAAGTAGCCGCGGATATTGACGTCGACGGTTTTCTGGAAGGCGCTGAGGTCGGTGTCCAGCACGTTGCAGAACTGCGGGTTGGTCGCGGCGTTGTTGACCAGGATGTCCAGGCGCCCGAACTGTTCCTTGATGCCGGCGAAGACCTGGCTGATCTGTTCCATCTCGCCGATGTGGCAGGCGATGGCGGTGGCTTTGCCGCCAGCGGCGATGATCGCGTCGGCCACGTGCTGGCAGCCCTCGAGTTTGCGGCTCGAGACGATCACGTGGGCGCCTTGCTGGGCCAGCAGTTTGGCGATGGCTTCACCGATGCCGCGGCTGGCGCCGGAGACGAAAGCGATCTTGCCGTCGAGGTCGAACAACTGAGTCTTGGACATGATTTTTCCTTGTTATGGAGCCGAAATCGCTTTTCGTAGGAGCTCGCGATGCGGCGATCCGACTTGCCGGCGAAGGCGGCCTCAAGTACGCCTTCGCCGGCAAGCCTGGCTCCTACGGGTTTGTGTCGTATCAGTATCAGAGGCTGGATTTGTCGATGACCTGCAAGCTCATCTGCTCCAGCAGTTTGTTCATGTGAATGAACTGCGCGAAGCGTTTGTCCTGGGTCTGGCCATGGTAGAAGCGGTAGTAGATCTGCTGCACGATACCGGCCAGGCGGAACAGGCCGTAGGTGTAGTAGAAGTCGAAATTGTCGATTTCGATGCCTGAACGCTGGGCGTAATAGTCAACGAATTCGCGGCGGGTGAGCATGCCCGGGGCGTGGCTGGGCTGACGGCGCATCAGCTGTACCGGCGCCGGATCGCCGGCTTCGATCCAGTAGGCGAGGGTGTTGCCCAGGTCCATCAGCGGGTCGCCCAGGGTGGTCAGTTCCCAGTCGAGCACGCCGATGATCTGCATCGGGTTGTTCGGGTCGAGGATGACGTTGTCGAAGCGGTAGTCGTTGTGCACGATGCTGGAGGTCGGGTGATCGGCCGGCATCTTGTCGTTGAGCCAGGCTTTCACTGCTTCCCACTGCGGCGCGTCTGGGGTCAGGGCTTTCTCGTAGCGATCGCTCCAGCCTTTGATCTGCCGCGCCACGTAGCCTTCGGGCTTGCCGAGGTCGCCCAGGCCATAGGCGTTGTAGTCCACACGGTGCAGTTCGACGAACTTGTCGATGAAGCTCTTGCACAGGGCTTCGGTTTTCGCTGAGTCCAGCCCCAGTTCCGGCGGCAATTCGGAGCGCAGGATGATGCCGTTGACGCGCTCCATCACATAGAACTCGGCGCCGATCACTGCTTCGTCGGTACAGTGCACGTAGGCCTTCGGGCAATACGGAAAGCCGTCGCGCAGTTGATTGAGGATGCGAAATTCGCGGCCCATGTCATGGGCGGACTTGGCCTTGTGGCCGAACGGCGGGCGACGCAGGACGAACTCCTGTTCGGGGTACTCCAGCAAATAGGTGAGGTTGGACGCACCGCCCGGGAACTGGCTGATCCGTGGCAGGCCGCTCAAGCCCGGAATGTGGGCCTTGAGGTAGGGATCGATCAGGCTGGCATCGAGTTCTTCGCCGGTGCGGGTGCGGGTGGATTGGTCAGTAAGCGTCATGCTTATCCCTTCTGCTTATTCTGGAGGCCTGAAACTATTGGCTAATCTAATGCGCACACCCGGCACCCACAACCTCGAATCCCCCTTATAGGTGAGCGTGTTGCCGGGCAATCATTGCTTTTGATACACCTGTTTGAATTGTCTTACTGGACGGCTTGGGTAATGTCCTTCGGCAGTTCGATGGGGGTCAGCACCGGCTGGCCGGAAAAAAACGCCACCAGGTTGCGCCCCACCAGTTCCACAGTGCCCTGGGTGGCCTCGGGGGAGAGTCCGGCCACATGCGGGCTGAGAATGACGTTCGCCAGGACCTTGAGCGCATCCGGTACCTTGGGTTCGGCATCGAACACATCCAGTGCGGCACCGGCGATCCGCCGTTGCTCGAGCGCGGTAACCAGGTCGGCAGTGACCACCACGCTGGCACGGGCGATGTTGACGAAAAAACCGTTGGGCCCCAAGGCCTCGAGTACCTGGCGGTTGATCAGGTGCTTGGTGCCCAGGCCCCCCGGGGTGGCCGCGATCAGGAAGTCCGAGGCACGGGCCAGTTCGGTGGGCGTCGAGCAGAACTTGTAGGGCACATCGCTGCGGTGCTGGCGGTTGTGGTAACTCACCGTCATGTCAAAGCCTGCGGCAGCGCGTTTGGCGATGGCCATGCCGACCGCACCGAGGCCGAGAATGCCCAGGCGCTTGCCGGCCAGGGACGGGCGCATGATTTTTGGCCATTCACCCCGGCGTACGGCGGCATCGCAGCGGGGGACGTCGCGCACCAGCGACAGCAGCAGCGCCATGGCATGGTCCGCCACCGAGGAGGCGTTGACCCCGGCGCCATTGGTGACGGTAATGCCCCGGTCGGCAGCGGCTTGCAGGTCGACCTGTTCGTAGCCTGCGCCGATCACGCAGATGATCTTGAGGTTGGGCAGGGCGGCGATTTCATCGGCGTAGAGACCGAGCGGGCCCCGGGTCAGGACGGCGTCGATCTGGCCGCTGTGGCGGCTGATGGCCTCGGCGCGCTCGGCGGGCGTGGGCGCCAGTATCAGGTGAAAGCCCTGATGTTCGAGAATGGGCAGGTAATCATTGATGGTTTCAACCAGTACCAGAACGGTTGCAGGCATGCTTTGCTCCTGTGGGCAGCGGACAGTCGGGCTCGAACGTCGGTCGAGAGTGCTGGTTGCAAACCAATTTGGCAATCTCACTGTCTTCGCTCCTCAGTGTAGGAGCTGGCGAAGCCTGCGATCTTTTTAAGCCACGGAATATTTTTGCTGCCAGCGAATTTTCAGGCCGGGGCAGGGGGCTCTGTCAGGAAGGACTGGGCCGCCTCGAGGATTTCCTCCGACAGGGCGTCGCCCCGGGTGGCCCGCGCCAGGGTCAGCGCGCCAACCATCAGTGAATACTGCACCAGCGCCTGCTGCCGCTTTTCAGCGGCATCGTCCGAGTCCATCAGTTCGCCCAGGGCATCGAGCAGCCGGTTCAGGCCGGCCATGAACGGCTCGCGCAAGCCACTGTCGGCGTGTTCGTGGCACATGTCCCCGGCAAAGGCCACCACCGGGCAGCTTTCGCCGGGGTTGTCGCGGCTGTAGACCGAAAGATAAGGCTTGATCAGTGCCTGGCGCGCCGCCGCCTTGTCGTCGCCCTGGGTGATTCGTTCGCGCCAGCGCGTACCGGCCTCCTTGAAGGCCCGCTCGCTGGCCTCCCTGGCCAGCGCTTCCTTGGACTGGAAGTGACCATAGAAACCGCCGTGGGTCAGGCCCGCCGCCGCCATTACATCGACGACGCTGATCCCGTGCAGGCCGCGTTCGCGAAACAACCGTGTGGCGGCCTCGACGATGATTTCGCGGTTGAGGTCGGCTTGTTTGCGGGAAACGCGGGGCATGGGCGGCTCACAGGGTCAATAAGATGGTTATCAGAGTGCGTATTGGGCAATACCATTGCCGAACGACCAGTTCTCTTTCTTCACTTCCACCAGATTAATGAAAACATCCTCCAGGCGCACGGCCAGCTGCGTGTTGAGGCTTTCGACGATGGTTTTGTAGAGCAGTTTTTTCTGCTCCAGGGTTCGGCCTTCACTCAGGGTGATCTGGATGACCACCAGGTTATCGGTGCGCTGGATGCCCAGGTACTGGGGGTCGAAGATGAAGTGCTGTTCGTCGTGTTCGGCGAGGATCTGGAAGTTATCGTTTTCCGGCACACCAATCGCGCTGCGCAGGGCGGCGTAGATCAGTTGTCCGACGCGCTTGGCATAGGTGGGGTCCTGCTGTTTCTTGAGGTCGACGCGAACCAGTGGCATGGGATGACTCCAGAGGGTTGACAGGTTCTTTAAAAATACATGATGGACGACCTTTATCAAGGCTGGATTGGCGTTTGCCGATGAATTGTTGCAAAACCATGTGGGAGCGAGCCTGCTCGCGATAGCGATGTATCAGACAATGCGGGTGGTGAATCCGCCGCCTTCATCGCGAGCAGGCTCGCTCCCACAGGGTTATGCATTGTTGGAAATTTCCAAAATTGGTACCACCGTTCCTCATCTAAGTCTTTGCTTCTGTTCACTAATCCTCCAGAATCGCGCCCCTGTTTCGGCCAGGGCGCTGCCTGTCGGGTATTCCGACGCGTCCGGGCCGGGTGGCAAGTGACCGGAATGTGGAGATCCCACCGGATGAATGATCAGGCCAATAGCGTTAACGAACGCTATGTAGCAGCGACACCCGCGACGCTTTCGAGCTGGAATCGCCAAGACACCACCTGGATGCTGGGCCTGTTTGGCACGGCGATTGGTGCGGGCACCCTGTTTTTACCGATCAACGCGGGCCTGGGCGGTTTCTGGCCGCTGTTGGTCCTGGCGTTGCTGGCATTCCCGATGACCTTCTATGCACACCGCGGCCTGACCCGCTTTGTGCTGTCCGGGCGCGAAGGCGCGGACATCACCGAGGTGGTTGAGGAACATTTCGGCATCAAGGCCGGCGCGCTGATTACCTTGCTGTACTTCTTCGCCATTTTCCCGATCCTGCTGATCTACAGCGTGGCCCTGACCAACACCGTGGGCAGTTTCCTTGAGCATCAACTGCACATCATGCCGCCACCGCGCGCCGTGCTGTCGCTGGTGCTGATCCTCGGCCTGCTGGCGGTGGTGCGTTGTGGTGAGCAACTGATCGTCAAGGCCATGAGCCTGATGGTCTACCCGTTCATCGTCGCCCTGCTGTTCCTGGCGGTGTACCTGGTTCCCCACTGGAACGGCGGCATTCTCGCCACCGCCAGCGATGTGCCCGCGCCGTCGGCGTTGCTGCACACCCTGTGGCTGGCGATTCCGGTGATGGTGTTCTCGTTCAACCACTCGCCGATCATTTCGGCGTTCGCCGTGGACCAGAAGCGTCGCTACGGCGAACACGCCGAGGAGCGCAGCTCGCAGATCCTGTCCCGCGCCCACTTGCTGATGGTGGTGATGGTGCTGTTCTTCGTCTTCAGTTGCGTGCTGACCCTGTCGCCAGCGCAACTGGCTGAAGCCAAGGCGCAGAACCTGTCGATCCTGTCGTACCTGGCCAACCACTTCAGCAATCCGACCATCGCCTTTGCGGCGCCGTTGATTGCCTTCGTGGCCATTTCCAAGTCGTTCCTGGGGCACTACATCGGCGCCAGCGAAGGCCTCAAGGGCCTGATCGTCAAGAGTGGCAAGCGTCCGTCCGCCAAGACCCTGGATCGCATGACCGCCGCGTTCATGCTGGTGGTGTGCTGGATCGTCGCGACACTGAACCCGAGCATCCTCGGCATGATCGAAACCCTGGGTGGCCCGGTGATCGCGGCGATCCTGTTCCTGATGCCGATGTACGCGATTCGCAAGGTGCCGGCGATGGCGCGCTATCGCGGTCAGGCATCCAACGTCTTCGTGACGGCGGTGGGCCTGGTGGCGATCACGGCGTTGGTCTACTCCTTGACCGCGTGATCGACCGGCCTGCTCGCGCAGTGCCAAATTGACAGCTACAGTGGCCGCTGCACGTGATACGTGCAGCGGCTTTTTTTTGCCTGGAGACACCGGATTGTCGAGCGCCTCACCGCCAAACCCCGTTGAGCCACTCAATCGCTGGCAGGACCTGTTGGCAGGTTTGTCGATTGCCGGCCTGCTGCTGCCCGAGGCGGTCGCCTATTCAAGCATCGCCGCACTGGCGCCCCAGGCCGGGGTGATCGCCTTGTTCGCCGGCTTGCTGTGTTACGGCCTGTTGGGTACCAGCCGCTTTGCCATTGTCTCGGCGACTTCATCCTCTGCCGCCGTGCTGGCCGCCGCAACCGCCACCCTGGCCAATGGCGACCCGCAACTGCGCTCGACCCTGGCCGTCGGGCTGGTGCTGATGACCGGGGCATTTTTCCTCCTGGCCGGGCTGTTCAAGCTCGGCAGCGTGACGTCGTTTATCGCCAAGCCGGTGTTGCGCGGCTTTGCCTTTGGCCTGGCGCTGACGATCATTCTCAAGCAGGTCGCCAGTGTGGTCGGCGTGCACCTGACCGAGGCCAACCTGGTGCGGTTTCTGCCGCAACTGCTGGAGCAGCTGCCGCAATGGAACGGGGTCGCGGCGGCGGTCGGTGCCGTGGCATTGATCCTGTTATGGCTGTTCGCGCGGTTTCGGCGCCTGCCAGGTGGTTTGTTGGTGGTGGTGATTGGCATCGCGGCAGGGCAGTGGCTGAATCTTGCGGCCCATGGCGTGAAGCTGATCGGCGTGATCGACCTGAGCCTGGAGGTGCCGAAGTTGCCGGTATTGCCGTTCTCCGACTGGTTGCGTCTCGGTGAGTTGGCGTTTGCCATGGTGATGATTCTGTACGCGGAGTCGTATGGCTCGATCAGTGCCTATGCGCTCAAGCACGGCGATCGCGTGACCTCGAACCGCGACCTGCTGGCGCTGGGGGCGTCCAACCTGTTGTCCGCGCTGTTCCACGGCATGCCGGCGGGAGCGGGGTATTCGGCCACGTCGGCCAATGAGGCGGCGGGTGCCACTTCGCGCCTGGCCGGTATCGTGGCGGCGTTGGTGGTGCTGGCCATTGTCCTGACAGTGCTGCCTTACATCGCCCTGACCCCGGAACCGATACTCGCCGCCATCGTCATCCATGCCCTGGGACGTGGCTTGAGCCTGCAGCCGCTGGGACGGTACTTCATCTGGCGCCGTGATCGTTTGCTGGTGATCTGCGCCGTGGGTGCAGTGTTGGTGCTGGGGGTGCTGGACGGCTTGCTGGTCGCGGTGGCGATCAGTGTGTTGCTGATGCTCAAGCAGATGTCGGCGGCGGATATTCAGATTCTGGGGCGTATCGATGGCGGTCACGACTTTGTCGACCTGCAACGCCATCCAGCGGCGCAAGCCGTGCCAGGCGTGTTGATTGTCCGTCCGGGTGAAGCGCTGTTCTTCGCCAACGTCGAGCGGATTCTCGGCGGCGCCTTGCGTCTGATCCGGCACTCGCAAACGCCGGTTCATACGGTGATTCTCAGTCTTGAGGAGTCCCCCGACCTGGATGGCACCAGCATCGAGGCGTTGCAGGAATTTTTCGTACGGGTGCATCAGGAGGGCACGCGGCTGATTCTGGCGCGTCTGAAGGACGACGCGCAAGCGGCGCTGGCGGCGTTGCCGCAGGTGGAGGCCAACGCGGTTGTGCTGAGCGGGTTGAGCGTGGATGGTGCGGTACAGCAGGCCCTCCGGACCGGCTCATGACCCCTTGTGGGAGCGAGCCTGTGGTGAGGGGATTTATCCCCGTTGGGCAGCGAAGCGGCCCCAGCATTCTTTCAGGCACACCGAGTTGTCTGGCTTTGCGACTGCTTCGCAGCCGAACGGGGCGGTGCGACGTTTCGCTAAATCCCCTCACCACAGGCCCGCTCCCACAGGGGATAGCGTTCAAATTCAAGGCATAAAAAAAACGCCGCTCATCTCACGATGGGCGGCGTTTTTCATTGCGTTGCAGCGTTAGGCTTGAACGACCGGGATGTTGGCGTTCGCAGCAGCTTCACGGAACTCGGCAATCTGGTCGAAGGACAGGTAGCGGTAGACATCGGCCGCCATGCTGTCGATCTTGCCAGCGTATTCCATGTACTCCTCGACGGTCGGCAGGCGACCCAGGATGGAAGCCACGGACGCCAGCTCAGCCGAAGCCAGGTAGACGTTCGCGCCGTCACCCAGACGGTTCGGGAAGTTACGGGTCGAAGTCGACACGACAGTCGAGTTCGGCTCTACACGTGCCTGGTTACCCATGCACAGCGAGCAGCCCGGCATTTCCATGCGCGCGCCAGCCTTGCCGTAGATACCGTAGTAGCCTTCTTCGGTCAGTTGGTGAGCGTCCATCTTGGTCGGCGGCGACAGCCACAGACGGGTTGGCAGCTGACCCTTGACCTGCTCCAGCAACTTGCCCGCAGCGCGGAAGTGGCCGATGTTGGTCATGCAGGAACCGATGAACACTTCGTCGATCTTCTCGCCAGCAACGCTGGAGAGCAGGCGAGCGTCGTCCGGGTCGTTCGGAGCGCACAGTACAGGCTCCTTGATGTCGGCCAGGTCGATCTCGATGACTTCGGCGTACTCGGCGTCCTTGTCCGCTTCCAGCAGCTCAGGGTTGGCCAGCCAGGCTTCCATCGCTTGAGCGCGACGCTCCAGGGTGCGTGCATCGCCGTAGCCTTCGCCGATCATCCAGCGCAGCAGGGTGATGTTGGACTGCAGGTATTCAGCGATCGACTCTTTCGACAGCTGGATGGTGCAACCGGCAGCGGAACGTTCAGCCGAGGCGTCGGACAGTTCGAAGGCTTGCTCGACGGTCAGCTTAGGCAGGCCTTCGATCTCCAGGATGCGACCGGAGAAAGCGTTCTTCTTGCCTTTCTTCTCTACGGTCAGCAGTCCGGACTGGATCGCGTAGTAAGGAATGGCGTGAACCAGGTCACGCAGGGTGACGCCTGGTTGCAGTTCGCCCTTGAAGCGAACCAGGATCGACTCAGGCATGTCCAGCGGCATGACGCCAGTGGCTGCGGCGAACGCAACCAGGCCGGAACCGGCCGGGAACGAGATGCCGATCGGGAAACGGGTGTGCGAGTCGCCACCGGTACCGACGGTGTCTGGCAGCAGCATGCGGTTCAGCCACGAGTGGATGATGCCGTCGCCCGGACGCAGGGAAACGCCGCCGCGGGTCATGATGAAGTCAGGCAGGGTGTGGTGGGTGGTCACGTCGATCGGCTTTGGATAAGCCGCGGTGTGGCAGAAGGACTGCATCACCAGGTCGGTCGAGAAGCCCAGGCACGCCAGGTCTTTCAGTTCGTCACGGGTCATTGGACCGGTGGTGTCCTGGGAACCCACGGTGGTCATCTTCGGTTCGCAGTAGGTGCCCGGGCGAACGCCGGTCACGCCGCAAGCCTTGCCGACCATTTTTTGCGCCAGGGTGAAACCCTTGGTGCTTTCAGCCGGTGCTTCAGGCTTCTTGAACAGCGTCGAAGGTGGCAGACCCAGCTCGGCGCGAGCCTTCTCGGTCAGGCCACGGCCGATGATCAGCGGGATACGGCCGCCAGCACGAACTTCGTCCAACAGGACCGGGGTCTTCATTTCGAAGGTGGTCAGGACTTCGTCGGTGCCGTGCTTGCAGACTTTGCCAGCATGCGGGTACAGGTCGATCACGTCGCCCATGTGCATGTTGGAAACGTCGAATTCGATTGGCAGTGCGCCAGCATCTTCCATGGTGTTGTAGAAGATCGGGGCAATCTTGCTGCCGAAGCAGAAGCCGCCGGCACGCTTGTTCGGCACGTAGGGAACGTCGTCGCCGAAGAACCACAGTACCGAGTTGGTGGCCGATTTACGCGAAGAACCGGTACCGACCACGTCGCCGACGTAGGCGATCGGGAAGCCGGCGTTGCGCATTTCTTCGATCTGCTTCATCGGGCCGGTGACGCCTTGTGCGTCAGGCACGATGCCGTCGCGAGCCATTTTCAGCATGGCCAGGGCGTGCAGCGGGATGTCCGGGCGGGACCAGGCATCAGGAGCAGGGGACAGGTCGTCGGTGTTGGTCTCGCCAGTCACCTTGAACACGCGCAGGCTGATCTTGTCGGCCAGGGTAGGGCGCTTAACGAACCATTCGCCGTCAGCCCAGGATTGCAGTACGCCCTTGGCGTGAACGTTGCCGTTCTTGGCTTTTTCAGCCACGTCGTGGAAGGCGTCGAACATCAGCAGGGTGTGCTTGAGTTCTTCGGCAGCTACTGGCGCCAGCTCGGCGTCGTCCAGCAGGTTGACCAGGGTCACGATGTTGTAGCCGCCCTGCATGGTGCCGAGCAGTTCAACAGCGCGCTTCTTGTCGATCAGGGGGGATTGGGCTTCGCCTTTGGCGATGGCGGACAGGAAGCCGGCCTTGACATAGGCTGCTTCGTCCACTCCAGGCGGAACGCGATTGGTGATCAGGTCAACGAGGAATGCTTCTTCGCCAGCCGGGGGATTCTTCAGCAGCTCGACCAGGCCTGCAGTTTGTTCGGCGTTAAGCGGCTGGGGAACGATACCCAGTGCTGCGCGCTCTTCGATATGTTTGCGGTAGGCTTCAAGCACAGTTATTACCCTCATCAGTGGTCCCAAATGGGTGTCCGGGACGCTCATCCCGAAATTGCCGTACTCATGCGCTGTATGGCGTTGTGAGCCACTTAGCCAGAATTACCGACAATTCCTTACAGAAGCTGCTTTCAAAGTTTTACGCCTGCAGAACGGGAGCTGATGAGGGTTGGCGCAAGGCTTTTCCCCGCTGGAAAAACCCTTCGCCAACACCGCTCTGAAGGAACGACTGTGCTCGTGACGCTTTGAAAACAGCTTCTAACGGACATTGGCGCCTAAAAAGGCAGGCTGATTCTACGGCAAAAAAAAATTAAAGGTAAGTTGGCGACTGAAACTTTGAGGGGTGATCAATGTTAGACAAAGGGCTAACATGCCGTCCTGTTTTGCTTTTCGCGTTTTGCCTACCTATGCCCAATCAGACCATCAAGACCCCCTGCATCGGCCTTTGCTCCACTGTTTACGGTGACTTGGTGTGCCGTGGCTGCAAGCGTTTCCACCACGAAGTGATCCACTGGAACGGCTACAACGAGGAAGAAAAACGCGCGGTGTGGCTGCGTCTTGAGAAGTTGTTGTCCCAGGTGATGGCCGCCAAGGTGGAAATTTTCGACCCGGCGCTGCTGCGAACGCAGCTGGAACAGCGCAAGATCCGCTTCGTGCCGCATCAGTCCGAGTATTGCTGGGCCTACCAGTTGATCGCCCGGGGCGCGCGTGTCATCAACAATCTGCAAGCCTACGGGATGGTGCTGTTGCCGGAGTTTCGCGACTGGAGCCTGCCGGAATTGCGCGATGCCATCGATCGGGAATTTTTCCTGCTCTCCGAGGCGCATTACCAGCGCTACATTGCGCCGGGGTTTCTCAAGGATGCGTTTGGCGAGTGATTTTTAGAAGCTTCGCGGGCAAGCCTCGCTCCTACAGGATTCTCACCGTCTGTAGGAGCGGGCTTGCCCGCGAAGGCGGTTTACCCGGCGCTGCAAATCTCAATGCTTGACCGCCAGCTCCTCCAGGTGATCCTCAACTTCCTGTGGCTTGAGCACCAGCACATCGCTTTCCACCGCATCGAGCACCACTTCCGCCGTATTGCCGATCAACGTTCCCGATAATCCGCTGCGCGCCACGGTGCCGATCACCGTCACCGCCGCCTGCAGTTTGTGCACCATGAATGGAATCAGCACATCCGCCGGGCCCTCGGCGATGTGCAGGTGTTCGTTGTCGATGTCGAACTCGGCCTGGAACGCCTTGCACTGTTCGCGATAGCGCGCCTCGATGGTTTCGCTCAGCTGCAGCGTTGGGTCGGCCGCCGACAGCATCGGCGACGGATGAGCACTGATCACATGCAGGTGCGCCTTGGCCAGGCTGGCGATGTCGTAGCCGTAGTCGATGATGCTGTTGTGCAAATGACGGTGCTCACTCTCCATGTTGCCAACGTCGATGGCCGCCAGGATCACTTTGTCCTTCCACGAGCCTGCGGTTTTCACCAACAGCACCGGGGTAGGGCAGTGGCGCAGCAGTTTCCAGTCCACCGGGGTCAACAGGGCCTTTTTCAGCGAGCTGTCGGGGAAATGCTGTTTGATCACCAGGCCGCAGCCTTCGGCCTGCTGCACGTCGATGATGGTTTCGTGCAGGCTTTCATTCCAGGCCTGCTCGGTCGTGACGCTGTATCCGTCTTGCAACAGGGCAGCCTTGAGTACACCCAGCATGGCGCTGTGGTCGTGCTTGCGGTCACAGACCAGCAGGTGCAGGTGCGCCTGGGTCACGCCGGCGATGAGTTTGGCTCGTTTGAGCGCCAGGCTTTCCGAATGCTCGGGGTCGATGACCACCAGAATGCTGCGAATGGCTTGCATGATCGGGATCTCCTGAAAATGAAAAAGCATGGCGTTGCACAACTATAGTTCCTGCGCGGCATTCGGTGGCTTGATGCATATCAACGGTGTGACTGGTGGTCTTCGGGCAGGCCGGTATAATCGGCGCCCTTTGTTTCATACCTATTTCCGTGAGCCCCATGATCCTTCCCGAAATTCACGAGTTCCTCGGCTGCCGCACCCCGGATGGCTGGGTTCAGGCCGCTTTGGCCGACCAGGACACCTTGCTGATCGACCACAAGAATTGCGAGTTCAAGGCGGCCAGCACGGCGCTAAGCCTGATTGCCAAATATCACTCCCACGTCGATTTGATCAACATGATGTCGCGTCTGGCCCGGGAAGAGCTGGTGCACCACGAGCAAGTCATGCGCCTGATGAAGAAACGCAAGATCGGCTTGCGCCAGTTGTCGGCCGGGCGCTACGCCTCGGGGTTGCGCAAGGTGGTGCGCAGTCACGAACCGGTAAAGCTGGTGGATACCCTGGTGGTCGGCGCATTCATCGAGGCCCGCAGTTGCGAGCGTTTCGAGGCGTTGGTACCGCATCTGGACGAGGAGCTGGGCAAGTTCTACTTCGGCCTGCTCAAAAGCGAGGCCCGGCACTTCCAGGGCTACCTGAAGCTGGCGTACCAGTACGGGGACGCCAAGGACATCGCCCAGGTGATCGACAAGGTGCGGGCCGCCGAGCAGGAACTGATCGAATCGCCGGATGTGGAGTTCCGCTTCCACAGCGGCGTGCCCGCAGCCCTGTAGGAGCGGGCTTGCCCGCGAAGGGGCCATCAGCACCTGTGCAAATCGCTCAGCAGCTTAAACCCAGCCGTTCATGCCACTCGGCGATCGATTCTTCGGGATAGCCCTCGAACTGTTTATCGCCCGGCTGTACTTCGGCCTCGACCCAGGGAGCCTTGGAGTCCAACAGCAAATGCGTGTGCTGCGGTGGCACCGGTAGCGGGGTGTCGATGGCCGAGGCGAAGGGGTGGATCAGTTCCGGCCATTCGGGGCTGAACAGCCATAGACCCGAGCCGCACAGCGAACAGAAATGCCGTTCGGCGCTACTGCGATGGGCGCGCTTTTCGCCTTCGCCCTTGAGCAGGGCATGGTAGATCGCGACGTTCCTGCGCCCGCGCACCTTGAGGCTATTGGCGTCACCGGCAATGTTGATCGCATAACCACCACCGCCCTGGGTCTTGCGGCAGATCGAGCAGTAGCAGCGTTGATAGGGGTAGGGGTGGGCGCTGGTCAGGCTGAACGACACCGCGCCGCAATGGCAGGAGCCTTCGAGATGCATGGGGATCTCCCGTGGCAAAGTTGTTCGGTTCAGCCTAGAGGATATGAGGCGAAAGTGCCGACGCCATCGCATTGTTGTAGGAGCCAGGCTTGCCGGCGAACCAGGCGCCGCGGTGTACCTGTCGCACCCCGTCATCGTTCTTCGCGGGCAAGCCTCGCTCCTACAGGTGAAGCACGATAACGCAGTCCCACTGGACGCCCACGCTACACCGGGTCAGCATGACCGCCTCCAACCCCGGACCCGCCCCTATGCGCCGACTCCCCTCCCTGGCAGCCCTTAGAACCTTCGAATGCGCCGCCCGTCACGCTCATTTTGGCCGGGCGGCGGCGGAGTTGTGCGTAACCGACAGCGCCGTCAGCCATCAGATCCGCCAGTTGGAAGAACAGCTGGGAGTCTCGCTGTTTGTGCGCGAAGGCCGGCAGATTCGCCCGACCATGGCCGCCGGACGCCTGATGCAAAGCCTGCAGCAGGCCTTTGAACTGATCGGTGATGCCTGCGACGAACTGCGCGACCCTTCGTCCCTGGCGGTGTTGCGCCTGGCGGTCACCGCTGAGCTCGCGCAAAAGTGGTTGATGAGTCGTCTCTCGGATTTCTATGCGCGCTATCCGCACATCACCTTGCACCTCTACGAGCAACCCATCGACGCCACGGCACCGGGCGAAGACATCGACCTGGCCATCACCTATGGCACCGGTCCCGTGGACAGCAGTGCGTATTTCGTCCGGCCATTGCCGGCGCTGCAGTTTTTCCCGGTGTGCAGCCCTGGTCTTTTCAACCAGGGCACCCTGAAAACCCCGAAGGACCTGGCCCGCCACTGCTTGCTGCATGACGATCAGGACGGCAAGACCTGGACCGCCTGGCTCACCAGCCATGCCGGTGACCAGCGCCCCGAACGGCAACTGTATTTCGCCCACGCCGGGTTGGCCCTGGAGGCTGCGGCCCAGGGGCAGGGTGTCGCCATGGGCGATAACCTGACAGCCCAGGAGGACTTGCTCAGCGGTCGCCTGGTGCGGCCATTCACTTCAAGCATGACGGCCTTGGGGCAATACGCGCTGGTGTGCGAGCGGGTTCGCCTGGAGCGGCCTGCGGTGGCGCAGATGCTCGAATGGTTCAACGATCAACTGGTCGATTGATGAGTTGAATTCAAGTGTTCCGAAATAATCATCGTTGGCGAGGAGGGCGCGCGCAACCTTAGCCTGTGGTCATTCCAATCCCCGCTGATGAGGTTTGCCCATGGCACGTTTGCTCGATTCCACTCCCAAACTCGACGGGTTCCGTTTGCCCGGCGAATTCGAAACCAAGTCCGGCTGCTGGCTCGGCTGGCCTGAGCGCACCGACGTCTGGCGCAATGGCGCCAAGCCTGCGCAGAAAGTCTGGGTGCAGATCGTCACCGCTATTTCCCACAGCGAACCGGTCACCGTCTGCGCCTCGGCCACGCAATTCGCCACCGCGCGCCGCCAGTTGCCGCCACAAGTACGCGTAGTGGAAATGACCTGCAATGACACCTGGTTCCGCGACAGCGGGCCGTGCTTCGTGGTCAACGACGAGAGCGGTGAAGTGCGCGGCGTCGACTTCGAGTTCAACGCCTACGGCGGCCTCGACGGCGGCTTGTACTACCCGTGGGACAAGGACGACCAGATCGCGAGCAAAATCCTCGAAATCGAAGGCTTCGACCGCTATCGCGCGCCGTTGATTGCCGAGCTGGGCGGCATTCAGAGCGACGGCCAGGGCAGCATTCTCACCACCGAGCAATGCCTACTCAATCGTAACCGCAACCAGCATCTGGGCAAGGATGAAGTCACTCGCCGCCTGACCGATTACCTGGGTGCCGAGCAGGTCATCTGGCTGCCACGGGGCTGCAAATTCGACGAAACCGACGGCCACGTCGACGACCTGGCGTGCTTTGTGCGCCCCGGCGAGGTGGTGCTGCAATGGACTGACAATCGCGACGACCCGCAGTGGGAAATCTACCAGGAAGCCTACGACATCCTGCGCAGTACCCGTGACAGCCGTGGCCGCGAGCTGATCGTGCACAAGCTGCCACAACCGGACGTGCTGGAGTGGACGGCCGAAGAGGCCGAGGGCCTGGACCAACAGGACAGCACGCATACCCGTCAGGCTGGCACGAAAATCTGCGCGTCCTATATCAATTACTACGCCGGTAACACTTCGATTGTGGTGCCGTTGTTCGGCGATCGCAACGATCAAGTGGCGCTGGCGACCCTGGCCGAGCTGTTCCCGCGGCACAAGATCGTCGGCATCGAAAACTCCCGGGAAATTCTTCTCGGTGGCGGCAACGTCGCGTGCATCACCATGCCGCAGTACGCCGGCGCTGCCTGCAACAAAAAGGGCGTGTAAACATGGGCCTGCACAAACTGACCCAAGCGTTACTGCTGGTGCTTGCACCCCTGTGTGTGCAGGCCGCCGACACCGCCAAACCGGTGGTGAACCTGTATATCTGGGGCGAGTACCTGGCCCCGGACACTTTGAGCAACTTCGAGAAAAAAACCGGTATCCATGTGGTCGCCGATCACTTCGATTCCCTGGAAACCGTCGAAACCAAACTGCTGACCGGTCGCAGCGGCTACGACCTGGTGCTGACGGCGGGGCAGCACCTGTCGCGGGCAATCCAGAGCGGCGCGATCCAGACCGTGGACAAGCAGCGGATACCGCACTTTGCCGGTGTCGGCGAAGAGTTCCGACAGCACATGGCGGTGTTCGACCCGGGCAACCGATATGCCGGGATCTACGCCTGGGGCACCACTGGCGTGGGTTATCAGCAAGAGGCGGTCCAGCGGCGCCTGCCCGATGCGCCAACGGACAGCTGGGCAATGCTGTTCGACCCGACGGTGGTTTCGAAATTCGCCGATTGCGGAGTCAGCCTGCTCAACGACCCTAACGAAGTGTTCGCGGCGGTCATGAAATACATGGGGCTGGACATCAACCGCCAGAACCTCGATGACCTGAAACTGGCCGAACAGCAACTGGCGAAGATTCGCCCGTACATTCGCTACTTCGACAACGACCTGAACATCAGCGACCTGGCCAACGGCAATACCTGTGTGGCGATGTCGTGGAACGGTAACGTGGCCATTGCGGCAGGCCAGGCTCAGGCGGCTGGAAAGCCGTTTTCGTTGCAATACCGGATACCGAAAGAGGGCACGCTGATCTGGTTCGACGCCATGGTCATTCCCAAGGACGCCCCGCATCCCGAGGCGGGGCTGGCCTTGATGGATTACTTGATGACGCCTGAAGTGATCGCACCGATCACCGACACCATCCACTATGCCAACGCGATCACGGCGGCGGATGCCTTGATTGACCCGGCGATTCGCAATGATCCGGGGACTTATCCGACGCAGGCGGTGCGGGCGTCGTTGTACAGCAAGAATGACAATGGCAAGGCGTTCAACCGGGCTTTGATTCGGGCGTTCAGCCGGTTGAAGTCGGGGTTGTGACTGGCTTGGACAGTCAAGCTGAATGCAACCCTGTGGTGAGGGGATTCATCCCCGTTGGGCAGCGAAGCGGCCCCAAAAAATGGGACTGCTGCGCAGTCCAACGGGGATGAATCCCCTCACCACAGCCTACCTGCCAGGCACCCGCCACAGATACCACGCCGCCACAGTCCGATACGGGCTCCACGCCAACCCGATCTCTACCATCTGCTTACGCGTCGGCTGCACCTCCAACCCCTTGAGCCGCCGATAACCCTCGCGCACGCCAAAGTCGTCGGCCGGCAGGATGTCCGGCCGCTCCAGGCTGTAGATCAACAGCATCTCGACGGTCCAGCGCCCCACGCCGCGCAGGGTGACCAGGCGTTCGATCAGTGCTTCATCGTCCATGGCCAGTGCCGTGGCGTAATCCGGCACCACGCCGTCCAGTGCGGCCTGGGCGATGCCCTGTATGGTTGCAATCTTGCTGGCGGAAAAACCGCAACTGCGCAATCGATCAAAATCCGTCGCGACAATCTGCTCAGGCCGAGGAAACGCCACCGACGGGTACAGCGCCAGCAACCGGCCGACGATTGCATCCCCGGCCTTGGCATGCAGTTGCTGGTAGGCAATCGCTCGCACCAGTGATTCATAGGGATCGCGGGCCGCGTGAGGTTGATGCAGGCACGGGCCGATGGCGGCGATGTGCCGACGCCAATCGTCATCCAGGGCTGCCAGCCATTGGGTGGCCAGCCGATAGGGGTCAGACATGAAACATCCTTGCAGAGGCTGCCCAATGCAGCGAGTGATCAAAGGGCCAATTGCTCGGTGATCTGTACCGTCGCGTTTTCCAGCCTGAGCAGGAACGCCTTGCGCGGCTGACCTCCAGCGTAGCCGGTCAGCGAGCCATCGGCGCCGATCACCCGATGGCAGGGCACGACAATCGAGAGGCGGTTATGACCGTTGGCCAGGCCCACCGCCCGACTGGCGCCGGGTTTGCCCAGACGGGCAGCGATCGCCCCGTAGGTCGTAGTCCGGCCGTAGGGAATGTGTGCCAGCTCGGCCCAAACCTGGCGGGAAAAATCGCTGCCGGGCATGTGCAGGGCAACGCTGAATTCAGTGCGTTCGCCGGCAAAATACTCGCTCAGTTGCTCTTCGATTTGCTGCAAGTGCCCGTTATGCCCCGGCGCCACGGCGTAGCCAAAGCGGTTTTGCAGCGCCTGCACTTCCCGGGTCAGGCTGGATTGGTCGAGGAACTCCAGCAGCACCAGCCCGCGCCGTTCGGCCATGGCGATCATCGGCCCCAGCGCAGTGGTCAGGCGCGTGAACAGCAGCGGCTCACTGTTGGCGGCGCGGCCGGGTGTGATATGGAATGACTTCTGGAACGCATCGCGAAAACCGCTCAGGGATTCGTAGCCGGAGTCGTACGCAGCGTTGTCGATGGAATCCCCCTGCTTGATCCCGCCCAAGGCCATGCCGAGGCGTCGGGTGCGCAGCCAGGCATGAAAGGTCATGCCCAAATGCTGCTTGAACCAGCGGCGCAGTTTCAGCGGCTCGATGCCTTCGGCCTGTAACTGGGCGTCGGTCCAGCGCTGCTCCGGATCGGCGTCCACGGACGTGAGCAACCGCTGCACCCAGTGCGGCGCAGTCGCGGCGGCGTCCATGGGTTTGCACCGCAGGCAGGCGCGATACCCCGCCGCCAGGCACTCATCGGCGTGGGCGAAGAACTCGACATTCTCAGGCTTCGGGCTGCGTGCGGTGCAACCGGGGCGGCAGAAAATGCCGGTGGTCTTGACCGCGGTAAAAAACACCCCCTCGTAGGCGGTGTCTCGTTCGAGCATGGCGCGAACCATCTCGGCGCGGGGCGGCAGTAGCGTGTCTTGTAGGTTCATGGGTTGAGCTTATGCTGCAGGGCAGAACCCCTCCACCGGAAAATCGACAGAGAATTTCGTGCGTTGGCCGTCAGGTTCGCGAGGGGTCGCGATCCGCCAGTGCTTCCAGCAGATCCGACGAGGGCGCGAAAAACAAGCCACCGGTGACTGCCGTGCTGAAATCCAGCAAACGGTCGTAATTACCCGCGGGTTTGCCGACAAACATGTTCTCGAGCATCTGTTCCAGCGGTTCGGGCGAGCGCGCATAGCCGATGAAATAAGTGCCAAATTCACCAGCGCCTGGCCGGCCAAACGGCATGTTGTCGCGCAGGATCTTCACTTCTTCGCCATCCTTGATGAGGGTTGTCAGGGCGCTGTGCGAATTGCGTGGTTTGACTGCGTCGTCGAGTTCGATATCGGACAATTTGGTTCGCCCGATAATCCGCTCCTGCGCCTCGACGGATAATGCGTTCCAGGCATTCATTTTGTGCAGGTACTTCTGCACCAGCACATAGCTGCCTCCGCTAAATGCAGGGTCTTCATCGCCCACAATGGTGAAGCCGACAGCCTTGCGTCCGACGGGGTTTTCGGTGCCATCGACAAAACCGATGATGCTGCGCATGTCGAAATAGCGGAAGCCGTGAACTTCATCGATCACCGAAACCGCACTGTCAAGCGCTGAGAGTAGCTGCGTCGCCAATTCGAAACACAGGTCCATATGCTCAGCGCGAATGTGCAGCAAGAGATCGCCTGGGGTGGAGATTGCGCGACGTTCCTCTGGTCCGAATTCTCGGAAGTCGTGCAGCGAGGCGGGGCGTGGGTGGCCAAACAAGGTGTCCCACGCCGCGGAGCCAAAACCACAGATGCACGACAGATTGCCCGAGGGAACCCGTTTGCCGACCGAACGCGTGAGGGCGGCGATGTCTGCGCACCAGCCCCGCACTTTGCTGGCGGCGTCATCGCCGGGAACCAGGGTAGCCACGATAAAAATTGCGCTGCGGGTAATGGGGCTGCAGATGGACTGGGCGTCCGGCGTTGATTGATCCATCGGCATGTGCCCCATGACATGAGCGCGGTAGTTTGGTCAGGCCCGGCGCGCCATCAGCAACACTGAAGCCGCCGCCGACAACAACCCTGCGCAGCAGCGATTGAACATCCGCTTGCCCGAAGGCCTGGCAAACCAGCGGCGCATGTGCAGGCCCATGTAAGCGTAGGCGCCGATGGCGATCCATTCCAGCATCAGGAACAACGCGCCCAACAGCGCAAATTGTGGCGTGATGGCGCGGGTCGGGTCGACGAATTGCGGCAGGAACGCGGTGAAGATCAGGATCGCCTTCGGGTTGCCGGCCGCCACCAGAAACTCTTGCCGGGCCAACGCCAGCATCCCCGCCGGCGGGGCGCTCACTGCGGTTTCTTCGCCGGGGTTGGCGCGCCACAGTTGCCAGGCGAGATAAAACAGGTACGCGGCGCCGAGAATCTTGATCCCGTAGAACAACCATTCCGAGGTTTGCAGCACCACCGCCAGGCCGGCCGAGGCGAGGGCGATCATGGCGGCGAAGGCGAGCAAACGGCCAACACCGGCCAGGCACGCGGTGCGGTAGCCATAGCGGGTCGAATTGCTGACCGACAGCAGGTTGTTCGGGCCTGGCGCCATGTTCAGGGCGAAACAGGCCGGAAGGAAAAGGGTGAGGGTGGTGAGGTCCATGATCGGCTCCAGCAGCAGGAGCGGTATTTTTATCACAGCTGCCCAGGGGCTTGACCCATACAGTCATGGACGCAGGCAGCGTACCAGTGGCTAGCGCGCGAACTTTTTCGCCCCGGCCACACACAGGATCACCGCCACGGTGACGCCGAGCATGCCCAGGCTGACGTGTTCATGCAGCAAGGTCGCGGCCAGTGCCAGGCCGAAAAATGGCTGCAGTAATTGCAGTTGCCCGACGGCGGCGATGCCCCCTTGCGCCAGCCCGCGATACCAGAATACAAAACCGATCAGCATGCTGAACAGCGACACGTAGGCCAGGCTGAACCAGGCCGGCAGGCTGATGTTGGCCAAGGTCGCCGGCATCCGCCACCAGGTCAGTGCGGCCATGAACGGCAGCGCCAACACCAGCGCCCAGCAAATCACCTGCCAGCCGCCGAGTGTGCGGGACAACTTTGCGCCTTCGGCATAACCCAGCCCGCAGGCCAGGATCGCCAACAGCATCAGGATATCGCCTTGGGGCGAGGCCGTCAGGCCTTGGGCAGCAGCGAACCCGACCACCAGCAGGCTGCCCAGCACCGAGAAGATCCAGAATACCGGCCGCGGGCGTTCGCCACCGCGCAAGACGCCGAACACCGCCGTCGCCAGCGGCAGCAGGCCGACGAATACGATCGAATGCGCAGACGTGACGTACTGCAGCGCCAGCGCGGTCAGCAGCGGAAACCCCACCACCACGCCCAGTGCCACGATGGCCAGGGGCACCAGTTGATGTCGTCCGGGGCGTTTTTCCTTGAACAGCAACAACAGGCACAGGGCCAGAATCGCGGCGAGGGTCGCGCGGGCGACAGTGAGGAACACCGGATTGAATTCGAGTACCGCCACCCGCGTCGCGGGCAGCGAGCCGCTGAAGATCACCACGCCAATCAGGCCGTTGATCCAGCCACTGGTATTTGTCTCCAGCGTCCGGTGTTGCAGGTTAGAAGTCCGTTCCATCTCGCTCACGCTCATTGTTTGATTGCACGAATCCATCCTATGGCTGACTATCGGTACAATCAAAAAATTGTCATGGATACATCTGGACATGCCTCGATCCCGCTACAAAACGCTGGTTGACGCCTTTGCCGCTGATATCCGCTCGGGGCGCTTGCCGCCCGGTACGCGCTTGCCGACCCACCGGCAACTGGCCACGGAACACGGTTTGGCGCTGGTCACCGCCAGCCGGGTGTATGCCGAGCTCGAGAGCATGGGCCTGGTCAGCGGCGAAACCGGGCGCGGGACGTTTGTCCGGGAGACCTCGTTGCCGCCGGGCCAGGGCATTTCTCAGGCGGTGGTGGCAGCGGGGATGATCGACCTCAACTTTAACTACCCGTCATTGCCTGGCCAGGCTGATCTGCTGCGCAACGCCCTGCGCCAGCTCGCGTTGTCCGGTGACCTGGAGTCCCTCCTGCGTTACCAGCCTCACGCCGGGCGTTTGCATGAGCGGGCGGTGTTCGCCCGTCATCTGCGCGAGCGTGGCCTGAACGTGCCGGCCGAACAGGTGTTGATCGTCAGTGGCGCCCAGCACGGCCTGGCGGTGGTGATGATGAGCCTGCTCAAGCCCGGCGATGTCATTGCCGCGGATGCCTTGACCTATCCGGGCTTCAAGACGCTGGCCGAAACGCTGCATCTCGAAGTCCTGCCCATTCCCGTCACGGACAGGGGGCCTGACCTGCCTGCCCTGGACAAACTGTGCCGGATTCGATCAGTGCGGGCCGTGTACTCGATGCCGACCTTGCACAATCCGCTGGGTTGGGTGATGGACGTCGATCAGCGCGAGCAACTGGTGGCGATTGCACGCCGGCATGACCTGACGATCATCGAGGACGCGGCCTACGCTTTCCTGGCCGAAGACGCACCGCCACCCCTGGCTGAAATGGCGCCGGAAAGAACGGTGTACGTCAGCGGCTTATCGAAGAATGTCGCCACCGGGCTGCGCGTCGGTTTTGTCGCCGCGCCGCCGCAGTGGATTGGCGGATTCGAACGCACCATCATGGCGACCACCTGGAACACCCCCGGGGTGATGACCGCCATTGCAACGGGCTGGCTGGAGGACGGCACCGTCAGCAGGCTTGAGGCGCAGAAGCGCGCGGACGCACAGGCCCGGCAAGCCCTGGCCCGTGAGGTGCTGGCGGGGCTGCGGACCATCAGCCATCCGTTCTCGTATTTCATCTGGTTGCCCTTGGCCGAAGACGCCCGCGCCGACCAGATCGCCATGGCGTTGATGCGCGAGCAGGTGTCGGTGTCGCCCGCCGAACCCTTTGCGGTTAGCCAGCATGTCCCGCACGCGATACGCCTGGCGCTGGGCTCTGTGGACATGGACGCGCTGCGCCAGGCGTTGGTGAAGGTGAAGAGGGTGGTCGGTTATTACTCATGACGGGAACCGCCGAGGGGCGTTTTCTTCAATACGCGCACCGCAGCGATACTTACATTGACGCCTGGTTCAATTGACTGAGCAGGTGTGCGATGAGTTTGATCATGTCCATGGCGGCGTTTGCATTGGCCGCTTCAATCACGCCAGGGCCGGTGAATATCGTGGCGTTGGGTTCGGGGGCGCGCTTCGGTTTTCGCGCCAGTCAGCGGCACGTGGCCGGGGCGACGCTGGGGTTCGTGTTGCTGCTGGTACTGATGGGGCTGGGCTTGCATGAGCTGTTGCAGTTGTGGCCGGCCATGACGCAAGTGGTGCAGTGGGCCGGGGTGGCGTTCCTGTTGTACATGGCGTTCAAACTGGCCGCCGACAACGGGCAACTGCAGGCCAGTGACTCGGGCCGCGCGCCGTCGATGCTCTATGGTGCGGTCATGCAATGGCTCAACCCCAAGGCCTGGCTGGCCTGTGTGGCTGGCATGGGCGCGTTCGTCGCCGATGGCGAGGAGCGCCTGGTGTGGCAGTTCGCGGCGGTGTACCTGGTGGTTTGCTACCTGTCGGTCGGTTGCTGGGCCTACGCCGGGACCTTCTTGCGCGGCTACTTGCACAACCCGGCGGGCATGCGCTTGTTCAATCGAGGGATGGCATTGTTGCTGGCGGTGAGTGCGGTGTACCTGGTGTTGCCTTAGTCAGCCACGGTACTGACCTGGCGTTGCCGCCAGATGCTGCTTGAACGCCCGCTGGAAATGCGCCTGGTCGGCAAACCCGGCTTCGAGCGCCACATCGGCGATCAGCCTGCCGTTGCGCAGTTGATCCTGGGCGAACTGGATGCGCCGATTGACCAGGAAGGCGTGGGGTGTCATGCCGTAATGCTGCTTGAACGCGCGGATCAGGTAGGACGGCGACAGCTGCGCCGCTTCGCAGATATCTTCGAGCTTGAGCATTTGCGTGCAGTGCTCGTGGATGAAGTCAGCTGCGCGCTCGAGCTTGAAGTTGGGCTCGCGCAGCGTTTGTTGAGCCGGATTCAGGCGTAGCTGCACCTCGGTGAAAAACTCCACGGCCGCGCTGTGTTTGCGTAACACGTCTTGCTGATCGTCGACCAGTACCTGGTACAACGCCTGTAAGCCAACGAACAGCGCACGGTCCGTGGTATGGGTGACCGCGAACCGGCGAAACGCCTGATCGTTGCCAAACCCGAGCTGATGCTGCAAATCGGTGAGCCACGGGGTGTCGACATACAGCATCAGGTACGACCAGGGCTGATCGTCGATCGGATTGCAGGCATGCACATCACCGGGGTTCATCAGCACCACGGTGCCGGCACCGACCTCGAAGTTCGATTGCTCATGGACATAGGTACTGCGCCCGGCGGTGATCGCACCGATTGAAAAGTGCTCGTGGGCATGCCGGGTGTAGCAGACTTCGCGCCCATCGGCGATGGAGCGGGCTTCGATGAAGGGCAGGGCGTCATCGCGCCAGAAGCGCGGGGCCTTGTCGGCGTCCCTGAGCTTGGAGGGCTTCATGGTCAATCCTTGGCAGATCAGCGCCTGAGTGTATTAGCTCTCGCCGTCAAAGGCTCGTTTCAGTTCGGCGATATCGAGTTTTTTCATGTGCATCATCGCCAGCATCGCGCGTTGGGATTTTACCGTGTCTGGGTCCTTGATCATGTCCATCATCGCCACCGGGACGATCTGCCAGGACACGCCGAATTTGTCCTTGAGCCAGCCGCATTGCTGGGCCTCGACCGGCCCGCCGGCGGACAGGCGTCCCCAGAAGTGGTCGACTTCTTCCTGGGTCTGGCAGTTGACCTGGAACGAGATCGCCTCGTTGAAGGTGAAGTTCGGGCCGCCGTTGAGGCCGGTAAACGTCTGCCCGTCGAGTTCGAAGCTGACTGTCATGACCGAACCGACTTCCCGGCCGTGGAACTCCTTACCGGCTTCGCCGTAGTGAGTGATGGCGCTGATTTTCGAATGATCGAAGATCGCACAGTAGAACCTGGCGGCCTCTTCGGCCTGACCATCGAACCACAGGCAGGGGGTGAGTTTTTGCACGTGTAGCATGGCGGGTCTCCTTGGCAGGTTTTTGCATGCTGGATTATCAGCGTAGCCAGCCTCCGACGGTCTGGCCGTGCCGTAGATCGCCGAGTGTGTAAGGAATTTCTACGGGGCGTTGTCGATATGACCATGTCATGAGTCAAATAGACTGTTTTTGTGGTGAGTCGTTATGACTCGTACGTCTCCACGTGCCTGATTTACAAGGGCTCAATACCTGGCACGCGACTTGATACATCCAACGTACAACTGAACGGCTACAGGAGTACGGAAAGTGTTCCATTTCTTCAGCAACTCCCGGAATGTGCTGCACCTGTCCAGTCGCGTGCTGGGCGTCGGCCTGGCGATGTTGCTGGCAGGCATCTACGGCGCTTACCTGTATGGCGGACATCTGTCGATCGTGGCGCTGGTGTCGTTGCACGCCATGACCATCGTCGGGCCGACCCTGCTGAAAATCGGTTACGTCATGCGCCTGCTGGCCCAACACCGGTTGAGCAAACCTCAGCACGCGGTGGTGGCCTGATGGGCAAACTGGCAGCTGCTCCCGTCTTAAGCCTCGGTTTTCGCCCGTTCTTTCTCGCGGGTGCCGCGTTTGCCGCACTGGCAGTGGCGATCTGGGCCCTGTGGTTGTACGGTCGCTTGCCCGGCGCGCAACCGCTGGGCGGCATGCTCGCCTGGCATCGGCACGAAATGCCGTTCGGGTTCGCAGTGGCGATCATCGCCGGGTTCCTGTTGACGGCGGTGCCTAACTGGACTGGCCGCCGCGGGCTCAACGGGTGGCCACTGCTCGGGCTGGTGCTGATCTGGTTGCTGGCCCGACTGGCCTGGTTCCTACCGATTTCTCCTGCCTGGTTGCTGCTTTTGCAGCTGCCTTTTTTGCCGTTGTTGGCCTGGGTGCTGGGGCGCGATCTGGTGGCCGCTGGCAAGCGTGAAAACTATCCGATCCTGCTGATGATCACGTTGCTGGCCGGCTGTCAGGTCATGACATTGTGGGGTTTCCGGGCTGATGACGCTGGTTTGCAGCGGCGTGGTGTATTGGCGGCCTTATGGTTGGTCGGCGCGTTGATGAGCGTGATTGGCGGACGGGTGATTCCGTTTTTCATTCAGCGCGGCTTGAACCGTCCGGCAACGCCTGCGGCCAATCCACTACCCACCAGGGTGTTGCTGGTGAGCGGGATGCTGGCCGCGGTGACGTTTGCCATCGGTTTGGATGACGTGCCCAGGTTTTGGCTGGCGGCGTTGTTTTTATTGATGGGCAGTCTGCACCTGCTGCGCCTGTGGCGTTGGCATGACCGCGGTATGTGGCGTGTGCCGCTGTTGTGGTCTCTGTACCTGTCTTACGCCTGGCTGGTGGTGGCGGTGTTTGCCATGGTGCTGTGGCATCTGGGGCTGATGCCGCAACAGAGCCTGGCCACCCATTCGTTGGCGGTGGGCGGTATTGGCGGGTTGATTCTGGCGATGATTGCGCGGGTGAGCCTGGGGCATACCGGGCGGCCGTTGGTGCCCTCGAAAGTCATCGTTGTGGGGTTTGCCCTGGTGCTGCTGGCGGGTCTTTCGCGGGTGTTGCTGGTGTCGTTTTCCGCGTGGGGATTGGGGGTGTCGGCGTTGCTTTGGTGTGTGGCGTTTGGGCTGTTTCTGTGGCGTTACACTGGTATTTTGTTCAGGCCGAGGGTGTAGGAGCCCGGCTTGCCGGCGAAGGCGGCCTGACAGCCGACCTTTATTTTTGTCGGAGTACATATCCATTCCTGCGGTAACGGCCACTTAGGGTTTGTGATCGTTCCCACGCTCTGCGTGGGAATGCATCCTGTGACGCTCCGCGTCACCATATCGCCTGGCTCACGTCATGCGTCGTCGGCGGAACGCGGAGCGTCCCTGGCGGCATTCCCACGCAGAGCGTGGGAGCGATCACGTGTTCACTTGAAATCAGGTCGGCTGCCAGGCCGCTTTCGTGACCGGTGGTCGATACACCTCGGCCTGCCGTTCAATTTGCGCTTAGCTGTAGGGATAACCCCAAGGCGCGCGTAGGTTCCTGATCGCCACAGCGGCGCCAACTTCAGAACACCGTGAGTCTGAGGACCTTCGCAATGCTGACCTTGAACATCAATGGCAAGGACCAGGAGCTGGATGTCCCTGCAGACATGCCGCTGCTCTGGGTCCTGCGCGATGTCGCGCACCTGACCGGCACCAAGTTCGGCTGCGGCATGGCCCAGTGCGGCGCCTGTACCGTGCACATCGACGGCACGCCTTTGCGCTCCTGCATCACACCGGCCACCGCCGTGGCCCATGGGCAGAAAATCCTCACCATCGAAGGCCTGTCCACCGACGGCTCGCACCCGGTGCAACGAGCCTGGACCGAACTCGATGTGGTGCAATGCGGTTACTGCCAGTCCGGGCAGATCATGTCGGCGGCGGCCTTGCTGGCAAAAATCCCGCAACCGACCGACAGCGACATCGACCAGGCGTTGTCGGGCAATATCTGTCGTTGTGGTACCTACCCAAGAATTCGCGCCGCGGTCAAACGCGCCGCCCAGTTGGGTTTGGGTTGATGGCCATGAACAGCATCGATCCGCTGTCACGTCGTGGTTTTCTGAAGGGCAGTGCCGTACTGGGTGGCGGGCTGGTGGTGGCATTCGTCATCCCCGGGGCTCATCGTTTTGCCCAGGGCGCGGAAAACCAGGGCAACGTGTTCGCACCCAATGCCTTCCTGCGCATCGGCAACGACAACAGTGTCACGGTGTTGCTCGGCCATTCGGAAATGGGCCAGGGCATCTGGACCGGGTTGACCATGCTGATCGCCGAAGAGCTGGACGCCGACTGGTCGAAAATCCGCGTCGAGCACGCTCCGGCTTCGGCCGCCGATTACGGTCTGGCCGGGTTCGGCGGCATGCAGATCACCGGCGGCTCGACCTCGACCTGGATGGAATTCGACCGTTACCGCCAGGCCGGTGCGGCGGCGCGGCTGCTGCTGGTCGAGGCCGCGGCCAAGCGCTTCAACGTCGCGCCCTCCGGGATTCGCACCGAGTCAGGCGTGGTGATCGCCGGCGACCAGCACGCCACTTACGGTGAACTGGCCGATGACGCCGGCAAGCTGCCGGTGCCGGACCCCGCGACCATCAAGCTCAAGGAGGCCAAGGACTGGAAAATCATCGGCAAACCGACCAAGCGCCTGGATACGCCGGAGAAAATCACCGGGCGCGCCAAATTCGGCATGGACGTGCAGTTCGACGGCCTGATGACCGCGATGGTCGCGCGTTCGCCGGTGTTCGGTGGCAGCGTCAAATCCTTTGAAGGCGCCGACGCGCTGGCGATACCCGGTGTGCACAAAGTGGTGCAGGTGCCAACCGGCGTGGCGGTGATCGCCGATCACTACTGGGCGGCGAAACTGGGGCGTGATGCACTGCACGTCGAGTGGGACCTGGGGCCGAACGCAGGGCTCGACAGTGAGCAATTGCTCGAGGATTTTCGCAAGCTCGCGGCCACGCCCGGGCTGCCCGCCAGCCAGGCTGGCGATACCCAGGCAGCGTTGGCCAAAGCGACCAAGACGGTGGACGTTGAATACAGCGTGCCCTACCTGGCCCACGCGCCCATGGAGCCACTCAACTGCACCGTGAGCATCACCCAGGACAAATGCGAGATCTGGACCGGTACGCAATTCCAGACCCTGGACCAGATGATCGCCGGCAAAATCACCGGGCTCAAGCCTGAGCAGGTAGTGATCCATACCGAGTTCCTTGGCGGCGGATTTGGCCGGCGCGCCAACCCGACCTCGGACTTTGTCGCCGAAGCGGTCCAGGTCGCCAAGGCCGCGGGCGGGCCGGTGAAAACCGTGTGGGCGCGGGAGGATGATATCCGTGGCGGCTATTATCGCTCGGCGTTCCTGCATCAGGCGCGCGTCGGCCTGGGCGCGGATGGCCTGCCGCTGGCCTGGAAGCATGTGCTGGTCGGACAGTCGATCATGGCCGGCACCTCGCTCGAAGCCGCCATGGTCAAGAACGGCATCGACAAGACGTCGGTGGAGGGCGTGGCGGACAGTCCTTATCTGCAGGGGCTGGCCAATCATCAGGTTGACCTGCATTCGCCAAAAACCGGCATCAGCGTACTGTGGCTGCGTTCGGTGGGGCATACCCACACCGCCTTCGTCATGGAATCGCTTATCGATGAACTGGCCGCCGCGACCAGCAAGGACCCGGTGGAGTATCGACGGGCCTTGCTCAAGGCGCATCCACGGCATCTCGGCGTATTGAACCTGGCGGTGGAGAAAGCCAACTGGAAGGCGCCGCTGCCCGACGGCCATGCCTTGGGCGTGGCGGTGCATGAGTCATTTGGCAGCTACGTGGCCCAGGTCGCCGAAGTCTCCCAGGACAACCTGGCGATTCGTGTGCACCGGGTGGTGTGTGCGGTGGACTGCGGGATTGCGGTCAATCCGAAGAGCATCGCGGCGCAAATGGAGTCGTGCATCGCCTTCGGCCTGGGCTTCACCTTGCACAGCAAACTGACGATCAAGGACGGCAGGGTGGTGCAGTCCAACTACCACGATTACCAGGTGCTGCGGCTCAACGAGATGCCGGTGGTCGAAGTGCATATCCTGCCCAGCACGGAAAAACCCGGTGGCATCGGCGAGGCGGGTGTGCCGCCCACGGCGCCGGCAGTGGCCAACGCGGTGTACGCCCTGACCGGGCAACGCTTGCGTGAGCTGCCGTTGCAACTGTCGGGGGTGTGAGATGAAAAGACACCATTGGTTGCTCGGCTCGGTGCTGCTGATTTGCCTGTTTATCTATGCAACGGAGCTGTTCGCCGATGACAAGGAGGCCGTGAAGGCCTTCGACACGGTTCGCCAGGTGTTCCAGAGCCCCCGTTGCCAGAACTGCCACATTCCTGGCGATTCGCCCTTGCAGTTCGACGCGGGAACGCCCCATGCGATGAACGTCGTGCGCGGCATGGACGGCAAGGGCGCGGCGGGTTTGCCTTGCGCCAGTTGCCATGCCGAAGCCAATCCTCCGGCCAGTTACGGTCCGAATGCGCCACCCGGTGCACCGCATTGGAGCTTGCCGCCAGCGGCGCACAAAATGGCCTGGATCGGCCTGCCGCCCGACCAGCTGTGCAGCATGATCAAGGACCGCGCGAGCAACGGTGACCGCGATTTCGCGGCGCTGATCAAGCACGTCAACGAAGACAAACTGGTGCTTTGGGGCTGGAATCCTGGCGGTGATCGTGCGCCAGTGCCGGTGCCGCACGATATTTTTGTCACGCAGTTCAAGCGCTGGGCGGACGCCGGCGGGCCGTGTCCGGTAGTGGGTAGCTGACCAACGGCGAGTCGACATGGAGTCAAACCCGATATTGAGGACTCTAAACAACATACCCACCCATGGAGTATGTGATGCTGATCTCAGGCAAACCGCACAAATCTTGTGAACGTGCAGGGACGCCACAGCAGGAGCGTGAGCTACTGCGCGATCTGGCCCGCAAGGCTGAGCAAGAGCTGATCGGGGTGCAGATGGCGAGCATGGATGAGTTGACGCTGCTGCCCAACCGGCACGGTTTCCTCGCCCTGGCTCAATCGGGCCTGGACGCCTGCCAGCAACTGGGCCGGCCGGCGACGCTGCTGTTCTTCAACCTCGACGAGTTCAAGCGCATCAACTACCTGTTTGGTCGCACCGAAGGTGACAAGGCGCTGAAAATCTTTGCCGATGTACTGCGCATCGGTTTTCGTGAGAGCGACGTGATCGGGCGGCTGGAGGGTTCCACGTTCGTGGCCTTGCTCACCGGCTCTGCAGGCGTGGATATCGCGGCGATCAAGGCGCGGCTTGAAGAAATGCTCGATGAGCGCAAGGCCACGGCGCATCGCGGGTATGAGATTCGTTTCAGTATCGGGCAGATCGAGCATGACCCGGCGGTTCATGGTTCGGTTGAAGAGCTGCTGGTTGAGGCTGAAAAAGCGTTGGGCCGTTAGTTCAGCGTTGTTTTTACGGGCCTCTTCGCGAGCAGGCTCGCTCCCACAATTGATAGCATTTCAACTCGGTCAAATGTGGGAGCGGGCTTGCTCGCGAAGGCGGCCTTGAAGGCAACGCCTTCCCTCATTTGGCAAACAACTGCCCAATATCCTTGAACGCCTTGAACTCCAGCGCATTTCCACACGGATCGAACAAAAACATCGTCGCCTGTTCACCCACCAATCCCTGAAAACGAATCCCCGGTTCAATCACAAAACGCGTCTCCAATGCCTTCAGCCGCTCGGCCAATGCCTCCCACTCCGCCATCCCCAGCACCACACCGAAATGCGGCACCGGCACGTCGTGGCCGTCGACGGCGTTGGTGTGGACGGCTTCCTGCGAGGCGTTTTTTGGCGCGAGGTGGATCACCAGTTGATGGCCGAAGAAATTGAAATCGACCCAATGGTCGCTGGAGCGGCCTTCTTCAAGGCCGAACACGCTGCCATAGAAGTGCCGCGCAGCAGCCAGGTCATACACCGGAATGGCCAAGTGAAAAGGGGAGAGCTGCATCTGGCGTGCCTCGATTTGCGTGAGATGATGCCCAGTGTAGACCTGTACTTTCCGATTGAAAGATATTCGGCGGGCGAGTGTCTGACCCCATTTGCTTACTAAACAAAAAACCTGCGGGAGCGGGCTTGCCCGCGATAACGGGCCAAAATTCACAATGGATGTCGATTGATACACCGCTGTCGCGAGCAAGCAGGGATCAGCAACGTACGCGAAATTGCAGGCATGAAAAAACCGCCAAAAAAGGCGGTTTTTCAATGGAACCGAAGATCACCACAGAAAGGCGCCGGCGTGCCGACTTCTTCGAGGGTGACGTTGCGATGCAGCGGGGTTTGCGCTTCGTTGGTGGCCAGCATCTTACGCAAGTTCTTGAAGACGAAAGCGGCGAGGGTGCGAAGGGCCTGCCGATATGCACTTCACGCGAGTACCGTCCACGTCCTGTTTTTGGCGTTGAATGAATTGTCACTTATTGCAAGGTGAGTTGTGCGCTCATGTCTGCTAAATATAAAAAATACTAAAGCAGAATTGAATTTCATGAGGGTTGTATTTTGAATAATGCTATTTCCGACTTCTATTTCAAACGACCAGAAAAGCGCCTGCAGGATATTGATCATTTAATTGGTTACATGGAGCAACTCATAAACGGTACTTTGCGTGTCCATGGTTATTCTTCATCGGCGGCAACACATTTATTTTACCCTCCGCCCACCCATTCTGCACTGGGCAATGTCTGCGCCGAGGCGTTTGCGGTTCTGAAAAAACTTGACGCAGACGAAGAATTTCAACAGTACTTGCAAGACAAGAAAAACGGAATTATCCGCCCCAGCGAAACGGATTGGTTCTGGCATCATGTGATCGTACCTTTGTTGAGTAGTCCCAAGGTAGAGACGCCTTTGCCGGCTCTGGTACTTTCCATTGGTAACGTAAAGTTACTGCTTGATGATATTCCTGTTTATTGGCAGCACGATATTGCAGTTCTCCTGGACGTCCATCGCATCATTGGCGATGGCATCCGAAGCGACGGTACGATTCGGCTCGAACTTGTCTTGAAATATTACTTGATTACCCCATCGTCGCCGCAGACGGCCGTTCAATGGACGGCCGCGCTGGATCGTCTGAAGGAGCTTCGCGCCGCCTTCATACTGGGGCACGACGGTCAATTCAGTGATCTTGATCCGGTCATGGATGAATACGACGATAAGTGCATACTCGAGGTTGTTTATCAAGTTCGAGCGGAGCATGCAACGTCGCTGATCAATCACTTGGCCCAGCATTTTTTTACAGTCGAGTTGGAGCAACAAGTTACCCATACACCGACGGTTGTTCTTGAACAATTGGTGAATTCGGAAAACAGCCTTGCCCTGGGCCGCAGGCTCGTCAAGGCACTGGACTGGCATGGCAGCAAAGAAGGAGAAACCTGCCCGCAACCGGTATTGGCGAAACTGGTGTGGCGTGCACTTTGGTTGAGCATCGCGGCACCACCGACTCGGCCGGAATGTTTATATTCACACTATGATATCGAGCAGTTCACCGGCCAGGGGGTTAACTATTCTTTCATACGCAATGACATCGTAAAGGACTTGATGAGTCGCCTGGACACTTTCGAGCCTGTCGCGCGTCTGGTGATGCGCGTCATCGAAGCGAATACCTCTTCCGAGCTTTGGGTCCGTGATATTCCGGATGATTTGATCTATACCGGCTCCAGCGCGTGGGTCAATTTCAGGAGCGGGTTTCTGCTGGCGGAGGCGATGGCTTGCGGTTCGTCAAAACACATGACTTTTGAGCAGTTGCTCAACCTGCCAGCCGAACATCATCGTGCCGCTTCACCTGAACACCAATCGCTGGTTGCTACATCCAGACTGGCTCCGGCAGTGCAATGGGCCGTCAGCAATGGGGTGCTGGCGATAAAGCATGAAGGTTACTCGGTCGATGAAATCGAGCGAGCCGTAACGGTTCTGGAAGAGCATGAGCGCGAAATGACCGAGGCGGTCCAGGACTTGGTCCTGAACCTGCCCAGCCGTTGGCGTTTCGCTTCGGATGAGGCGTTTGCAGAGGCGTTCCACTTGTCCCTCGATGCGCCGAAGGCTGCCTACAGAACCCTGATCAATGGGCTTCTCACGCAACTTCCGTCATTCTATCGACACAGCATCGCCAATGGTGAAGTCAGGGTGTACTCCTTGAGAGAACCTCTTCCCCAAACGCAAATTCAACACGAAACCAAAAGCAACACAGATGCGGTCCGGGGGCGGGCAGGGTTCATCATCGAGACTGTTTTCCGCAACCACAAATACTACATGGAAGTGTTTCCCAGGGCTGGCGTGGCCCGTGCTCGCGAAGACATCCGTGACTTGCTCATTGGTGGCTTGTCAGAGGTGCGGTCAACCGGCAGCAGTTCCCGCCCTGGCAGAGCAACGTTCAGGCTCGGTACCGAACTGGGGTTCGACTGGTCGGCCTATAAGGAAGGAAGCAAACCCTCAGAGGGTCGCTTATTGATCGCCGAGCAGGTCGGCCGAACGCTATCCCCCATCGTAGCCGCTCCTCGCGAAGAATCCTTTGACGCCAACCTGCTCAATTCCCGGCGCAGTGAGGACCTGGCAGAAATGGTCACGAGGGGGCTGTTCTTCTGTGACGAACAGGCACTCCTGGAGCAAACCAGAAAAGACACTCGAGAATCGGACCTCGTGCAAACGTTGCTGGAGGAGGGCTCTTTCTGGGGGAAAATGGTGGTGCCTGTCTGGGGGGCGATAGACGACCTGTCATCGGGCGATCCACAGGGCATTGAACGAGGTGGCCTGGCCCTGTTTACCGATATCGTATCGTTCGGTGCGCCAGTCGGAAGATACGTCTCCGGTTTAGCTCGGCTGGCGGTCCAGGGCGGGAAAGTCGGTATTCGTGTTGCCCTGCCTCGATTCACTGTACTGACCAAACAATTGGCGATCTCGACACTAAAGGAACTCAATCCGCTGGCCGGCCCGCTGACATTGCTCAAGCTGGGAGGTACCGTCTCGCTCAAATTAGCGGGTGCAGGCGCGAGGCAAATCAATAGAGGCATCACTCAACTCAGCAAATTATCGATGAACATCATTTCCCCCGGCGTTCATCATCTGATCTCGGTGAATCCAGCAACCTGGAAACCGCTGCGTACGGGTGACCTGCTGAGCAAAGTTGACGGTATCGATAATGTCCCGATGCGCAACACCGGCAGCCCGGCGTCCGACGATTTCCGCCTGATCGATCCATCCACCCAACACATTTTCGGACCGAGCTACCGGGCGCCGAGAACAGCCATCAGCAACCTGGTCCACCGTCATTATGCGGCGCCAGCAGTATGCATAGCGGGGCTCACGCCTAATGCCAAAGGGATTTACCGAAGCGTCGATGCTCAGCGGCACTACATCTGCAACATAGATGAAGGCGGAAATATCGCGGTCTATCAAATCCGCAATGATTTCGATCTCAATGCCGATGTGGTCTCTGTCAATATCGTCAATTACAAAACCAACCGGCAAACAGAGTTGCGGGTAGGGTCAGCGGACGCTGGTCAGTGGCAGAAGATCGGGTTGAGTGGAGGAGCGCCTGATGACTATGACTTGATCACCCACAACCACCTGGTGAAATGGCAGAAGTTGAATAATTCGCTCGAAGAGTCGGCCGTGCGCGAATTCGCCTCAAGATACCGACTCGATCCCCAGGAATTCAGACAGTATGCGCAGTTGAGTCTTGGACTCACCAGTGAAGGGCAACAAATGCTCCAAAGGGCAAGGAACGTTCAGACCGCAGTGACTGAAAAGCATTTGAGGCACTGGCAAGCTCAATCTCAACGGGGACGTGATCGATTGACACAAGAGGGTTTTGCCAACCGACACAACCTCAATCTTGCATCATTCATGGAACACATCGACCAATATGGCAAGCTTAAAGCCGCTGGAAAGGTGCTGGTGAAACACGCTAAGGGTGAGGAGTTTACCAATATCACCTATGAACATCTGGACGCTTGGCAGGCGCTATATAAGTCACGAGACAATAAGCTGACTGCCGTTGATTTTGCTGAGCAAAACAATCTGAATCCAATGCGTTGGGAAACTTACGTGGGCGAAACAGGTGATCTTACAAAATCTGGAAAAGAGCTCCTTATCTTTGGTGAGCCCACGCCCAGGCCACCCTTCGCACGCAAAAGTCGGGGCACTAAACGTCCGGCAGAAGAGAGTGCGCCCGCAAGTAGCAAGCGCCCCCGACCAGATCTTGAGGATGGGCCTCACCTGGGTCATGACATAGACAATTCGTTGCCGATTCTGCAGGACCCGAACAATGTTAAAGAGAGCCTCACACTAAGAGCTGAAGGGCCTGGTGGACTAAAAGGGCGCCCAGCAACGGCTGATGAAATTGTGGTGACCTACTGGAATCAGCTACTCGATAACGTGACGCCCGCGGCCACAAAGTCGAAATTGCACGAAAAAATCACCCGGGACGTTCAAGACTGGATTCGAAACGATAATAACCTCGCACCAAGGTTTGATCAGCTCATGGAAACTAAAGTGCTGACGAATGGGCCCGCGCGTGGTCGATCGGTCGTTGCGAAGCGTGACATTAAAAGATTCGAAGTGCTGGGCCCCTATTCCGGGAAGTTGCATTTTGGAAGTAAAACCCTGCTGGAGGAGATTGCAGAAAAAGGCCATAAACCTGTGAACAGTTACGCCTTTAGCTCGTTTTCAAATGACGGAACGATCAGCGCTCATGGCAGCGGTAATATTTTAAGTTTGGTCAATAGTCCTAACGCGCCAGGCAGGCCATCGTTGGGCGCTGAAAACGTGGCATCCATTAGCGTTGGAAGATACATGACGTTTTTTGTGGCCTGGCAAGACATCAAGAAGGGGGATGAACTCCTTCTCGATTATGGAGACGCTTACGATTGGACTTGAACGACACTCAAGCATTTGGTGTTTTCAAGGTTGAGCAATTCCATAAAAACCCGCCAGCTGGCGGGTTTTTATGGGATTGCTCTACGAGATTGCCCATGGCAATGGTGTTGAAGCCACTGTGCGCGTACAAGATTTTTCGATCGCGTTATGGGTCCCTACCTATCAGTTCTGATAGTTGTCCTTCTTGGCATTGCAGTCAACACTCAGGCTCCCAGCACTTGTAAAACAGGAGCTCCCATGGATTCGTCACTGCCAATCCTGCTCAGCCATTATCGCTACGACCCACTGGATCGCGTGACCAGTCACGACCAGCCAAATGCCCCTGTGCACCAGCGCTTTTACTGCAAAAGTCGCTTGGCGACCGAGATACAGGGAGCGGCCCGTTGTTCCATCATTCAGCAGGGTGGTCTGTTGCTTGCGGAGCAACATCGAAATGGCGATGGATTGGATGTCGCTCTGCTGACCACCGATCAACAACGTTCGGTGCTGCATGTATTCAAAAGCAGCGCCTCGCAACAGCCAGTGACTTATTCACCTTACGGCCACCGCCGAAATGAAAATGGCTTGACCAGTCTGCTGGGATTCAACGGTGAGCGCCCGGACCCGGTGACCGGGCATTATTTACTGGGTAATGGCTATCGGGCGTTTAATCCGGTGTTGATGCGGTTTAACAGTCCGGACAGTTGGAGTCCCTTTGGCAAGGGGGGGATGAATGCGTATGCGTATTGTCAGGGGAATCCAGTGATGCGGACGGATCCGAGTGGGCACTTGGTTATCGTGGCAAGCAAAGCGCTGGAAATGTTACCTTCAAATTTGCCCAGCAACTTCTTTGGGTATTTTGTCGGGAAAAGAGCGCCGCTTCTCGAGCTCAATAATGGCGGTACGCTTTCAGGGGCAGCTATGCATGCTGGCGGAGAGCTATTAGGGCCAGGTCTCTATACAACGTTAAATGTTGAGGTCGCAGACGCTTTCTTGAGACGTGCCGGCCCCGATGCACAAATTTTCGGCGTCCACCATACCGGTAGCCCTCAAGTGCTTGAATATGGCCTGGGTCTTCGTCCCGATGCAGACTTGCGAACAATTGCGCAATCCGGAGCGACCCATCGTATCCCGAATACGCAGTTTGACAATCTCATACTTACAGAGTATCTGCCGCCCAGATCAGTAAGTGCTGCCGAAGTCGCATCCATTCCCCCCCCCTGCACCGGCTAGAGCACAATCCGCTCCGCGGCCGGGCCGTGCTTTAGTGCAATCTAATAGGACTGTTGATCAAGTCGCCACTCAATTTGGCTTATTGGGTGTAGGCGCCATTGGAATGAGCACGAGACCGGTTGCTAAAGCTATGGCAGTGAGGAAAATGATGTAAAAAACCCGCCTGAAAAGGCGGGTTTTTTAATGGCTAACCGAAGATCACTCTTCGATGTTGCCCATGGCCGTGGTGTTGAAACCACCGTCCACGTACATGATTTCACCGCTGATGCCCGACGCCAGGTCCGAGCACAGGAAGGCGCCGGCGTTGCCGACTTCTTCGATGGTGACGTTGCGACGCAGCGGGGTTTGCGCTTCGTTGGCGGCCAGCATCTTGCGGAAGTTCTTGATGCCGGAAGCGGCGAGAGTGCGGATCGGGCCTGCCGATACGCAGTTCACGCGGGTACCGTCCGGGCCCAGGGAGCCGGCCAGGTAACGTACGCCAGCTTCCAGGGAAGCCTTGGCCATACCCATTACGTTGTAGTTAGGCATGGTGCGCTCGGCGCCCAGGTACGACAGGGTCAGCAGGCTGCCGTTGCGGCCTTTCATCATTTCGCGGCCGGCCTTGGCCAGGGCCACGAAGCTGTAGGCGCTGATGTCGTGAGCGATGCGGAAACCTTCACGGGTGGTGGCTTCGGTGAAGTCGCCGTCCAGTTGGTCGCCCGGGGCGAAGCCCACGGAGTGCACGATGCAGTCCAGGCCGTCCCACTTCTTGCTCAGTTCTTCGAAGACCTTGGCGATTTCGGCATCGCTGGCCACGTCGCACGGGAAGCACAGCTCAGGGCTCGAACCCCAGCCTTGTGCGAACTCTTCGACACGACCCTTGAGTTTGTCGTTCTGATAAGTGAAGGCAAGCTCAGCGCCCTCGCGATGCATGGCGGCAGCGATGCCGGATGCGATGGACAGCTTGCTGGCGACACCGACGATCAGTACGCGCTTACCGGCGAGAAAACCCATGTGTTGCTCCTCTTTTCAGGTTATTGCGCAGTGGCTGGTGCCAAAAAGGCGGCTTCCAGCAACTGCTGTGTATACGGATGTTGGGGGGCGGCAAAAATGCTTTGCGCGTCTCCCTGTTCGACCACTTGGCCCTGCTTGACCACCATCAGCTGGTGGCTCAGCGCCTTGACGACAGCCAGGTCATGGCTGATGAACAGATACGTCAGGTTGTACTTGCTTTGCAATGATCGTAAAAGCTCGACCACTTGGCGTTGCACGGTGCGGTCGAGGGCCGAAGTCGGCTCGTCCAGCAGAATCAACGCCGGTTTTAGCACTAAAGCCCGGGCAATGGCGATTCTCTGCCGTTGCCCGCCGGAAAATTCGTGGGGGTAGCGGTGCCGGGTTTCCGGGTCCAGACCTACCTCCTTGAGTGCCGCAATGATCGCTTGTTCCTGTTCGGCCTCGCTGCCCATCTTGTGGATCCGCAGGCCTTCGCCGACGATCTGGCTCACGCACATACGCGGGCTCAGGCTGCCGAAGGGGTCCTGGAACACCACCTGCATCTCCCGCCGCAGCGGCCGCACCTGTTGCTGCGTCAGGCTGTCGAGCTGCTTGCCTTCAAAACGGATGCCGCCTTTACTGCCGATCAAGCGCAGGATTGCCAGGCCCAGTGTCGACTTGCCGGAACCGCTTTCACCCACGATCCCCAGGGTCTGGCCCTGGGGCAGGCTGAAATTGATGCCATCGACCGCCTTGACGTAATCCACGGTCTTTTTCAGCAGGCCTTTCTTGATCGGGAACCAGACTTTCAGGTCCTCGACCGCAAGCAATGGCGGGCCGATAACATTGGTCGCAGGCTTTCCGCTGGGCTCCGCTGCCAGCAGTTCCCGAGTGTACGGATGCTGCGGCGCGCGGAACAATTCTTCGCACGATGCCTGTTCGACGATGCAACCGCGCTGCATGACACATACGCGATGCGCAATTCTTCGCACAAGGTTCAAATCGTGACTGATCAGTAGCAGCGCCATGCCCAATCGGGCCTGCAATTGCTTGAGCAATTCGAGGATTTTCAGTTGTACGGTCACGTCCAGGGCGGTGGTTGGCTCGTCGGCAATCAACAGTTCCGGCTCGTTCGCCAGGGCCATGGCGATCATCACGCGCTGGCGCTGGCCGCCGGACAATTCGTGGGGCAGAGCCTTGAGGCGTTTTTCCGGCTCCGGGATGCCGACCATTTCCAGCAGTTCCAGGGTGCGTTTGGTCGCGACTTTGCCGATCAGGCCCTTGTGGGTGCGCAACACCTCGTTGATTTGTTTCTCAATCGAGTGCAGCGGGTTGAGCGAGGTCATCGGTTCCTGGAAGATCATCGCGATCCGGTTGCCGCGGATGTGGCGGATGGTTTTCTCTTTCAGGTCCAGCAGGTTCTGCCCGGAATACACGATGGTCCCCGACGGGTGCCGGGCGAGCGGGTAGGGCAGCAGGCGCAGGATCGAATGCGCCGTCACCGATTTGCCGGAGCCGCTTTCACCCACCAGCGCCAGGGTTTCGCCGCGCTTGATGTCGAAGCTGACACCTTCGACCACCCGTTGGCAGCGCTCGCCAACGACAAATTCGACGGCCAGGTCGCGCACTTCGATCAGATTGTGCTGATTCATTTCACTTCCTCGGGTCGAAGGCATCGCGAGCGGACTCGCCGATGAACACCAGCAAACTCAACATCAACGCCAGCACGGCAAACGCGCTCATGCCCAGCCAGGGCGCTTGCAGGTTGGATTTGCCCTGGGCTACCAGCTCACCCAGTGACGGACTGCCGGCCGGCAAGCCGAAGCCGAGGAAGTCCAGGGCGGTCAGGGTGCCGATGGCGCCGGTCAGGATGAACGGCATGAAGGTCATGGTCGAGACCATGGCGTTGGGCAGGATATGACGGAACATGATCGCGCCATTCTGCATGCCCAATGCCCGCGCTGCACGCACGTATTCAAGGTTGCGCCCACGCAGGAACTCGGCGCGCACCACGTCCACCAGGCTCATCCAGGAAAACAGCAGCATGATCCCCAGCAGCCACCAGAAGTTCGGCTGGACGAAGCTGGCGAGGATGATCAGCAGATACAGCACCGGCAACCCGGACCAGATCTCCAGGAAACGTTGCCCGGCCAAGTCCACCCAGCCGCCATAGAAACCCTGCAGCGCACCGGCGATCACACCGATGAGCGAGCTGAGCAACGTCAGCGTCAGGGCAAACAACACGGAAATGCGGAAGCCGTAGATCACCCGCGCCAGCACATCGCGGCCCTGGTCATCGGTGCCCAGCAGGTTATCGGTCGACGGAGGCGCGGGGGCCGGGACCTTCAGGTCGTAGTTGATGCTCTGGTAGCTGTAGGGAATCGGCGCCCACAACACCCAGGCGTCCTTGGCCTTGAGCAGTTCGCGGATGTATGGGCTCTTGTAGTTGGCTTCCAGCGGGAATTCCCCGCCGAAGGTGGTTTCCGGGTAGCGCTTGAGGGCCGGGAAGTACCAGCCGTTGTCGTAGTGCACCACCAGCGGCTTGTCGTTGGCGATCAACTCGGCGCCGAGACTGGCGCCGAACAGGATCAGGAACAGCCACATCGACCACCAGCCGCGTTTGTTGGCCTTGAACAGTTCGAAACGTCGTCGATTGAGAGGGGACAGGTTCATCTCAATGCTCCCGGCTTTCGAAGTCGATGCGCGGATCGACGAAGGTGTAGGTGAGGTCGCCGATCAGCTTCACCACCAGCCCCAGCAGGGTGAAGATGAACAGGGTGCCGAAGACCACCGGGTAGTCGCGGTTGATCGCCGCTTCGAAACTCATCAGGCCCAGGCCGTCGAGGGAGAAGATCACCTCCACCAGCAACGAGCCGGTGAAGAAGATGCCGATGAACGCCGAAGGGAAGCCGGCGATCACCAGCAGCATGGCGTTGCGAAACACATGGCCGTACAGAACCTTGTGATTGGTCAGGCCCTTGGCCTTGGCGGTAACCACGTACTGCTTGTTGATTTCATCGAGGAAGCTGTTCTTGGTCAGCAGGGTCATGGTCGCGAAGTTGCCGATCACCAGTGCGGTCACCGGAAGTGCCAGGTGCCAGAAGTAGTCGAGGATCTTGCCGCCCATGCTCAGTTCGTCGAAGTTGTTCGAGGTCAGCCCACGCAACGGGAACCAGTCCAGGTAACTGCCGCCGGCAAACACCACGATCAGCAGGATGGCGAACAGGAACGCCGGGATCGCATAGCCGACGATGATCGCCGAACTGGTCCAGACGTCGAAGTGGCTGCCGTGCCGCGTGGCCTTGGCGATCCCCAGCGGGATCGACACCAGGTACATGATCAGGGTGCTCCACAGCCCGAGGGAGATCGACACCGGCATCTTTTCCTTGATCAGGTCGATGACCTTGGCATCGCGGAAGAAACTGTCGCCGAAATCCAGGGAGGCATAGTTCTTGACCATGATCCACAAGCGTTCCGGCGCCGATTTGTCGAAGCCGTACATGTGCTCGATTTCCTTGATCAAGGCCGGGTCCAGGCCCTGTGCGCCGCGATAGGCCGAGCCTGCCACCGACACCTCGGCACCGCCGCCGGCGATGCGGCTGGTGGCCCCTTCGAAGCCCTCGAGCTTGGCGATCATCTGTTCCACGGGGCCACCGGGGGCCGCCTGGATGATCACGAAGTTGATCAGCAGGATGCCGAACAGTGTCGGGATGATCAGCAGCAGTCGCCGAAAAATATACGCCAGCATCTGATTACTCCGTGCCCGCAGGGTCGGCTTGCAATTTGGTTTCGATCTCTATGGCCGGTTTCGCATCGGGCTTGATCCACCAGGTGTTGATACCGATGTCGTATTTAGGCGAGACCTTGGGGTGGCCGATGTGGTTCCAGTACGCCACGCGCCAGGTCTTGATGTGCCAGTTGGGGATCACGTAATAACCCCATTGCAGCACGCGGTCCAGTGCGCGGGCGTGGGCCACCAGGCTTTTGCGTGAATCGGCGTTGATCAGTTGTTCGACCAACTGGTCCACCACCGGGTCTTTCAGGCCCATGGAATTGCGGCTGCCGGGTTTGTCGGCGGCCGCGGTCATCCAGAATTCGCGCTGTTCGTTGCCCGGCGAGTTGGACTGCGGGAAGCTGCCGACGATCATGTCGAAGTCCCGCGAGCGCACGCGGTTGACGTATTGCGAAACGTCGACCCGGCGGATCACCAGTTCGATCCCGAGGTCGCTCAGGTTACGCTTGAACGGCAGCAGCACCCGTTCGAATTCGGTCTGGGCCAGCAGGAATTCGATGCTCACCGGTTTTCCGGTGGCGTCGACCATCTTGTCGTCGACGATGCGCCAGCCGGCCTCTTGCAGCAGTTGGTAGGCCTTGCGTTGCTGGGTGCGGATCATGCCGCTGGCATCGGTCACGGGATTCTGGAACGCCTCGCTGAACACCTGCTCGGGAAGCTTGCCGCGGAACGGATCGAGGATCGCCAGCTGATCGGCGTCCGGTAAACCGGTGGCGGCCATTTCCGAGTTCTCGAAATAGCTGCGGGTCCTTGCGTAGGCGCCGTTGAACAACTGCTTGTTGGTCCATTCGAAGTCCAGCAGCAGGGTCAGGGCCTGGCGCACACGCACGTCCTGGAACAGCGGGCGGCGCAGATTGAACACGAAGCCTTGCATGCCGGTGGGGTTGCCGTTGGGGATCTGTTCCTTGATCAGCCGGCCTTCGGTCACCGCCGGGATATTGTAGGCGTTGGCCCAGTTCTTTGCGGTCATCTCCAGCCAGTAATCGAACTGCCCGGCCTTCAGGCCTTCCAGCGCCACCGTGTTGTCGCGGTAGTAATCGGTGGTCATCACGTCGAAGTTGTAGAAGCCGCGGTTGATCGGCAGGTCCTTGCCCCAGTAATCCTTGACCCGTTCATAGCGCACCGAGCGCCCGGCCTTCACTTCGGTGACCTTGTACGGGCCGCTGCCCAGCGGGACTTCCAGGTTGCCCTTGTTGAAGTCGCGGCTCGCCCACCAGTGCTTGGGCAGCACCGGCAACTGGCCGAGGATCAACGGCAATTCGCGGTTGTTGCTGTGCTTGAACTTGAACAGCACGGTCAGCGGATCTTCGGCGACCACGTCTTCGACGTCGCTGTAGTAACCACGAAACATCGGTGCGCCATCCTTGACCAGGGTCTGGAAGCTGAACACCACGTCTTCGGCGCGCACCGGATGACCATCATGGAATCGCGCTTCGGGTCGCAAGTAGAAACGCACCCAGTCGTTGTTCGGGGCTTTTTCGATCTTGCCGGCGATCAGGCCATATTCCGTGAAAGGCTCATCGAGGCTCTGTCGCGCCAGGGTGTCGTAGATCAGGTCGATGTCGTTGGCCGCGACGCCCTTGCTGATGAACGGGTTGAGGCTGTCAAAACCGCCGAAGCCGGCCTGGCGGAATTTTCCGCCCTTGGGGGCGTCCGGGTCGACGTAATCGAAATGCTTGAAGTCGGCCGGGTATTTCGGCGGTTCGTTGTACAGGGTCAGGGCATGTTGCGGGGCGGCGAAGGCCCATCCTGCGAACAACAGGGCGAGCAGGCCACTTGCAGATTTCATCGATCTTTCTCCGAAGATTTCAGCCACCACGCGCTCAGGCCCAGGGTGTAGGGCGGCGTCGTGACGAAGGCGAACCGGTTGCGGTAGGCCAGGCGGTGATAATTAAGGTACCAGTTGGGAATGATGTAGTGCTGCCACAGCAACGTGCGGTCCAGTGCCTTGCCGGCGGCGATTTGTTCATCGCGGGTCTTGGCGGCGAGCAATTGTTCGAGCAGGTGGTCCACCACCGGGTTGGCAATGCCTGCGTAATTCTTGCTGCCCTTGACCGTGGCCTGGCTGGAATGAAAGTACTGCCATTGCTCGAGGCCCGGGCTGAGGGTCTGGTTGAGGGTCATCAGGATCATGTCGAAATCGAACTGATCGAGGCGCTGCTTGTACTGCGCGCGATCGACCGTGCGCAGCCTGGCGTCGATGCCGATGCTGGCCAGGTTCTCGACGTAGGGTTGCAGGATGCGCTCCAGGTTCGGGTTGACCAGCAGTATCTCCAGGCGCAGCGGTTGCCCGGCCGCGTTCTGCAAACGCTGGCCGTTGAGCTTCCAGCCGGCCTCGGCCAGCAGGGTCAGGGCCTTGCGCATTGTGTCCCGGGGGATTCCGCGGCCCTGGGTCTGTGGCAGGCTGAAAGGCTCGGTGAACAGCCTGGCTGGCAATTGCTCGCGATACGGCTTGAGCAACAGCCATTCATGGCCTACCGGCAGCCCGCTGGCGGAGAACTCGCTGTTGGGGTAGTAACTCATGGCGCGTTGGTAGGCGCCGCTGAACAACGTGCGGTTGGTCCACTCGAAGTCGAACATCAATCCTAGTGCTTCACGAACCTTTGACTCGGCGAACGTCGGGCGGCGGCTGTTCATGAACAGGCCCTGGGTCTGGGTCGGGATCTGGTGCGGGATCTGCGCCTTGATCACCTCGCCGCGCCGGATCGCCGGGAAGTTGTAGCCGGTGACCCAGTTCTTCGCCTGGTGCTCGATATAGATGTCGAATTCGCCAGCCTTGAACGCTTCGAACGCCACGTCACTGTCACGGTAGAACTCGACTTCCATGCGGTCGAAATTGTACTTGCCGCGATTGACCGGCAGGTCCTTGCCCCAATAGTCCTTGACTCGCTCGAACACGATCTGCCGCCCCGGCGTAACCGAAGTGATGCGATACGGTCCGCTGCCCAGTGGCGGCTCGAAGGTGGTCGCCTTGAAATCGCGACCTTTCCAGTAATGCTGCGGCAGCACCGGCAACTCCCCCAGACGCAGGATCAACAGGGGATTGCCAGCACGCTTGAACACGAATCGAATGCGCTGCGGGTTGAGGATGTCGACCCGCGACACTTCCTGCAGGTTGGTGCGGTATTGCGGATGGCCTTCCTTGAGCAGCAAACGGTAGGAGAATGCTACGTCATAGGCGGTGATCGGCGTGCCGTCGTGGAAGCGAGCTTGCGGGCGCAAGTTGAAGACGACCCAGCTGCGGTCCTCGCTGTATTCCACCGATTGGGCGATCAGGCCGTAACTGGAGGTCGGCTCGTCACCGAGCGGCGCGTATTGGCCGGTGCCGACCATCAGCGGCTCGTTGAGCTCGTTGATGCCGTACTGCAGGAAATTGGGGGTGGCAACGGGGCTTGTGCCCTTGAAGGTGTACGGGTTGAGCGTATCGAAGGTGCCAAATGCCATGACCCGCAACGTACCGCCCTTGGGCGCTTGCGGGTTGACCCAGTCGAAGTGGGTAAATCTGGCCGGGTACTTGAGCGTGCCGAACTGCGCATAACCATGGCTTTCGCTGATCGTCGCGCTTGCGGTGGAGCTCAAGGCCAGGCTGATCAGGAGCAGGAGGAGGGGACGCTTCAAGTCAGAGATCCGATCCAGGCGGCTTGGGCTTTGTGGATCGTACAGTAACAGCTTGTATGGACAGGAAAAAGAACGGTTTTTAGGAGCCGAGTTTGCTCGCGATGGCGGCGTCATATTCAACATGGATGTTGCCCGATACACCGCTATCGCGAGCAAGCTCAGCTCCTACAATGCGGCATAAAAAAGCCCCTGGAATCAGGGGCTCTTTTTTAATGCGGATTGGAGACCGTCAGCATCTGCCCCGGCTTGAGTGCCTGGCCGACACGAGGATTCCAGCGCTTGAGGTGTTGCATTTCAACATTGAAGCGCTTGGCTACCATGTATAGCGAATCGCCCCGTTGCACCTTGTACTTGGATTGCGACTTCTCGGCGTTGGTCCTGGACTTGGCCGCGACCACGGTGTTGATGCGCCCCGAGTTACGTTTGCCGGTGTCTTGCATGACCAGGGTCTGGCCGGCCTTGAGATTCCTGCCGCTCAACTTGTTCCAGCGTTGCAGGTCCTTGACGTCGACATTGTTGGCCTTGGCAATGGAGCCCAGGTTGTCGCCGCGCTTGACCCGATAGCTACGCTTGACGCCCGCCAGCTGTGTATCGTCAGACCCTTCGAAAACCGGTTTGAGCTGCTTCTTGCTGATCAACTCTTCCGGACGCATGGTCTGCAGGCTGGTGGTCAGCAGTTGGGCCTTGGACGTCGGCACCAGCAAGTGCTGCGGGCCGTCGATGGTGGTGCGTTGCTTGAAGGCGGGGTTGAGCTGGAACAGCTCGTCTTCGTCGATATTGGCCACCGCGGCGACCTTGGACAGGTCCATGCGCTGGTTGATCTCGACGACCTGGAAATACGGTTCGTTGGCGATCGGGTTGAGGTTCACGCCATAAGCATCCGGCGCCATCACCACTTGCGAGAGTGCCAGCAACTTCGGCACGTAGGCCTGGGTCTCGGCGGGCAGCGGCAGGTTCCAGTAGTCGGTTGGCAGGCCGAGTCGCTCGTTGCGTTCGATGGCGCGGCTGACCGTGCCTTCACCGGCGTTGTAGGCGGCCAGGGCCAGCAGCCAGTCACCGTTGAACATGTCGTGCAGGCGGGTCAGGTAGTCCATGGCCGCCGTGGTCGAGGCGGTGATGTCGCGACGGCCATCATAGAAACGGGTCTGGCGCAGGTTGAAGTAACGCCCGGTGGAGGGAATGAATTGCCACAAGCCCACCGCGTTGGCGCGGGAATAGGCCATCGGGTTGTAGGCGCTTTCAATCACTGGCAGCAGTGCCAGTTCCAGCGGCATGTTGCGTTCTTCAAGGCGCTCGACGATGTAGTGGATGTACAGGCTGCCACGGTCGCCGGCGTTTTCGAGGAAGGATGGATTGCTGGCGAACCACAGTCGTTGTTGCTCGATGCGCGGGTTGACACCCAGGCCGTCCTGCAGCTGGAAGCCCTGGCGCATGCGCTCCCAGACATCCTGCGGGATCTGCGGGCTGGGCTTTTCGGTGAGGAAGACGGGTTTCTGTTTGGCGCGCGCGGCAATATTCGGTGCGTGTGCCGCATCGGTCTGCGGCACATGACTGGAACAGCCCGCCAATGTCGCGGACACAGCCACCGCTATGGCTTGCGCCAGGCGGGTCAGTGCGTCCGAATTGATGGCTTTGCGTATAGATGACGACATTGGCTGGAAGTAAGTTCCGGGCAAAAATGTCGGGCGATTCTAGAAAGCACGCCCTCTGCGGTCAACCTTTCAGAGTTTTTGGACCATGGTGCAAAGTGCTCAAAACGTATCTTTCCACGCTCTCAGCGCAGCAAAAACCATATCGGGCGCGGAGTTATCGGTGCCGGTCCGTTCATCCGCTTTTTCTTTAACGGATGTTTCGCCGGTACGTAAAAACGGATTCGTACGTTTTTCCAGGGCCACCGTCGATGGCAGGGTGATGGCCCCGGCTTCTCGCTGACGGGTCACGCTGGCCAGGCGTTCGAGGGTATCGGCGTTGCCGGGTTCGACCGCGGCAGCGAAGCGCAGGTTGCTCAGGGTGTACTCATGGGTGCAGTACACCCGGGTGTCTTCGGGAAGCGCGGCGAGGCGCGACAGCGAGGTGTGCATTTGCTTGGGCGTGCCTTCGAACAGGCGCCCGCAACCCGCCGCAAAGAGGGTGTCGCCACAGAACAGCAAGCCGGTGTGATAATAGGCAATGTGGCCCAGGGTATGCCCGGGCACGGCAATGATCTCGAAGTCATGGCCCAGCACATGGATGCGATCGTTATCCTTGAGCGCGATGTCCCGCTTGGGGATGCTTTCGCTGGCAGGACCGTAGACGGTTGCGTCCGTCGCTTTCTTGAGCTGCTCGACGCCGCCGACATGGTCATGGTGATGGTGAGTGATCAGAATATCACTCAAGACCCAGCCCGGATTGGCCGTGAGCCAGGCATTTACCGGCGCGGCATCGCCCGGATCGACCACCGCACAGCGCCGGGTGTCGGGGTCTTGTAACAACCAGATGTAGTTGTCGGTGAAGGCGGGCAGGGCAGTGATCTGTATCATCGTCGGATTCGCCAAGCGGAAAACAATGGCGCATCTTAGAACTTCCTGGCGCGTTGGAGAATGCAATGACCGATAAAGCGTTCGCTCAGGCTGATCCTGACTGGCTGGCATTGATCAGCGCAGCACGTGACTGGCTGTCCGGCCCCCTCGGGCAATTCCTGCTGGATGAAGAGCGGCGCATGCTCGAAGACGAGCTGGGGCGTTTCTTTGGTGGCTACCTGGTGCATTACGGGCCGTCGGCCCAGACACCGCCGTCGGCGCCGCAGGTGCAGCGCAACGTACGCCTGGGTGCGCCGTTGCCTGGGGTCGAGATCGTCTGCGAGGAACAGGCCTGGCCGCTGAGCGAACATGCCGCCGATGTGGTGGTGCTGCAGCATGGGCTGGATTTCTGCCTGTCGCCTCACGGCTTGCTGCGCGAAGCAGCGAGCAGTGTGAGGCCCGGCGGGCATTTGCTGATCATTGGCATCAACCCTTGGAGCACTTGGGGGCTGCGTCATGTGTTTGCCCATGACGGCTTGCGCAAGGCGCGTTGCATTTCCCCGTCGCGGGTGGCTGACTGGCTGAACCTGCTGGGCTTCGCGCTGGAGAAACGCCGCTTCGGGTGCTATCGTCCGCCGCTGGCTTCACCCACCTGGCAGACCCGTCTGGCCGGTTGGGAGCGCAAGGCCGGTGACTGGCAATTGTCCGGTGGTGGCTTCTATCTACTGGTGGCGCGCAAGATCGTGGTCGGTCTGCGGCCGGTCCGTCAGGAACGTCGCGAGCCGATGGGCAAGCTGATCCCGTTGCCGATGGCCAAGGTCAATCGTCGCAACATCGAACCGTGATATTTCCTTTTTTCGACCGGGGTTGCCCCGGTCCCGGGCGTCGTCGATCAGTGATTGGCGGGCCTCTGCATTTTCTGGATAGATTGGCATGAGCGATAGCGTAGAACTCTTCACCGATGGCGCCTGCAAGGGCAACCCTGGCCCTGGCGGCTGGGGCGCATTGCTGGTGTGCAAGGGCGTGGAGAAAGAACTTTGGGGTGGCGAAGCCAACACCACCAACAACCGCATGGAACTGATGGGCGCGATTCGCGGCCTGGAAGAGCTCAAGCGTTCGTGCGATGTGTTGCTGGTGACCGACTCCCAGTACGTGATGAAAGGCATCAACGAGTGGATGGCCAACTGGAAAAAACGCGGCTGGAAAACCGCAGCGAAAGAACCGGTTAAAAACGCCGACCTGTGGAAACTGCTCGACGAGCAGGTCAATCGCCACAACGTCACCTGGAAATGGGTGCGCGGGCACATTGGCCATCACGGCAACGAACGGGCCGACCAACTGGCCAACCGTGGCGTGGATGAAGTGCGCGGGTTCAAGCAGGCCTGAATCGAATTCAACCGGTGTACCGAGTCGCAGCCTTCGCGAGCAGGCTCGCTCCCACATTTGATCTCATAGAGCGCAAATCCTGCGTTCACCTACGATCCAGTGTGGGAGCGAGCCTGCTCGCGATGGCCGCGACTCGGTGTATCTGAAGTTCCCGGCAAGCGTGTTAACATTGCCGCTTTTGCCCGATTGACCGATTGAGAGCTGAGCACCCGATGGCCACCAGATCCGTTGTACTCGATACCGAAACCACCGGCATGCCGGTGACCGACGGCCACCGGATTATCGAAATCGGTTGTGTCGAGTTGATCGGTCGGCGCCTGACCGGCCGGCATTTTCACGTTTACCTGCAGCCGGATCGCGAAAGTGACGAAGGCGCCATCGGCGTCCACGGCATCACCAATGAATTCCTGGTGGGCAAGCCGCGTTTCGCCGAGGTGGCCGAAGAGTTCTTCGAGTTCATCAAGGGCGCGCAGCTGATCATCCACAACGCGGCGTTCGACGTTGGCTTCATCAACAACGAATTTGCCCTGATGGGCCAGCACGATCGTGCGGACATCACCCAGCACTGCTCGATCCTCGACACCTTGATGATGGCCCGGGAACGCCACCCGGGTCAGCGCAACAGCCTCGACGCCTTGTGCAAGCGCTATGGTGTCGACAACTCCGGCCGTGAGCTGCACGGCGCCTTGCTCGACTCCGAGATCCTGGCCGACGTCTACCTGACCATGACCGGCGGCCAGACCAGCCTGTCCCTGGCGGGTAACGCGTCGGATGGCAATGGCTCCGGCGAGGGCGCGGACAACTCCGCCACTGAAATCCGCCGCCTGCCGGCCGACCGCCAGCCGGCGCGTATCATTCGCGCCACTGAAGACGAACTGGCCCAGCACATGGCGCGCCTGGAAATCATCAGCAAATCCGCCGGTGGGCCGGCGCTGTGGTTGCAATTGGCTGAGGCCGAGGCCAAGGCCGAGGTTTCGGCGTAGGTTCGTTAACAAGATCGCAGCCTCGTTTCACTCGACAGCTCCTACACAGCTGACCCATTTCAGTGCATCGCACTCGCCACATCCGCTGCAACCCTCTACCCTGAGGTGATTGACAGGCTCTGGCCTGCCGCCTCAGGACACTGAGCCCCATGTATAAAGATCTGAAATTCCCGGTCCTGATCGTCCATCGCGACATCAAGGCCGACACCGTCGCTGGCGATCGCGTGCGGGGTATCGCCCGGGAACTGGAGCAGGAAGGTTTCAGTATCGTCTCGGCGATGGATTACACCGAAGGCCGGCTGGTCGCTTCGACCCATCACGGCCTCTCGTGCATGCTGATTGCGGCGGAAGACGCCAGCGCCCACTCGCATTTGTTACAGAATATGGCCGAGCTGATCGGACTGGCGCGCGTGCGTGCGCCGGATCTGCCCATCTTCGCCCTGGGCGAGCAAGTGACCTTGGAAAACGCGCCCGCCGACGCCATGGCTGAGCTCAACCAGTTGCGCGGCATTCTCTATCTGTTCGAAGACACCGTGCCTTTCCTCGCACGCCAAGTGGCGCGGGCCGCGCGCAAGTACCTGGATGGCCTGTTGCCGCCGTTCTTCAAGGCCTTGGTGCAGCACACCGCCGACTCCAACTATTCCTGGCACACCCCCGGTCACGGTGGCGGGGTGGCGTATCACAAAAGTCCGGTGGGGCAGGCGTTCCACCAGTTTTTCGGGGAAAACACCCTGCGTTCGGATCTGTCGGTCTCGGTGCCGGAACTGGGTTCGCTGCTGGACCACACCGGGCCCCTGGCAGAGGCGGAAGCGCGGGCGGCGCGAAACTTCGGCGCTGATCACACCTTCTTCGTGATCAACGGCACCTCGACGGCGAACAAGATTGTCTGGCACTCCATGGTCGCTCGCGACGACCTGGTGCTGGTGGACCGCAATTGCCACAAGTCGGTGTTGCACTCGATCATCATGACCGGTGCCATCCCGTTGTACCTGTGCCCGGAACGCAATGAACTGGGGATCATCGGGCCGATTCCGCTGAGTGAGTTCAGCCGCGAATCGATCCAGGCCAAGATCGATGCCAGCCCGTTGACCAAGGGCCGGTCGCCGAAGGTCAAGCTGGCGGTGGTGACCAATTCGACCTACGACGGCCTCTGCTACAACGCCGAGCTGATCAAGCAGCAGTTGGGCAATAGCGTCGAGGTCTTGCACTTTGACGAGGCCTGGTACGCCTATGCGGCATTCCATGAGTTTTTCGCCGGGCGCTACGGCATGGGTACATCCCGCAGTGAAGACAGCCCGCTGGTGTTCACCACCCATTCCACGCACAAGTTGCTGGCGGCGTTCAGCCAGGCGTCGATGATTCACGTGCAGGACGGTGGCGCCCGGCAGCTGGACCGTGACCGTTTCAACGAAGCCTTCATGATGCACATCTCCACGTCACCGCAATACGGCATTATCGCTTCACTGGATGTGGCGTCGGCGATGATGGAGGGTGGGGCCGGGCGCTCGCTGTTGCAGGAAATGTTCGACGAAGCCCTGAGCTTTCGACGGGCGCTGGCTAATCTGCGCCAGCACATCGCCGCCGACGATTGGTGGTTTTCCATTTGGCAGCCGCCGTCGGTGGAAGGCATTAATCGGGTGGTGACCGAGGACTGGCTGTTGCAACCTGCAGATGACTGGCACGGTTTTGGCGAAGTCAGCGACGATTATGTCTTGCTTGATCCGATCAAGGTCAGCCTGGTGATGCCGGGCCTGACCGCAGGCGGTGCGCTCAGCGATCGCGGAATTCCGGCGGCCGTGGTCAGCAAGTTTCTCTGGGAGCGCGGGCTGGTGGTGGAAAAGACCGGGCTGTATTCGTTCCTGGTGCTGTTCTCGATGGGCATCACCAAGGGCAAGTGGAGCACGTTGCTGACTGAGCTGCTGGAGTTCAAGCGCAGCTACGACGCCAATGTCAGCCTGGCCAGCTGCCTGCCTTGCGTGGCCCAACAACATGGCGCGCGCTATCAGGGCATGGGATTGCGCGACCTGTGCGACCAGTTGCACGCCTGTTATCGCAGCAATGCCACGGCCAAACATCTCAAGCGGATGTACACGGTGCTGCCGCAAATCGCCATGAAGCCGGCTGACGCCTATGATCATCTGGTACGTGGCGAAGTCGAAGCCGTGTCGATCGATGCCCTGGAGGGGCGCATCGCTGCCGTCATGCTGGTGCCATACCCGCCGGGCATTCCGTTGATCATGCCCGGAGAGCGCTTTACCGAGGCGACCCGCTCGATCATCGACTACCTGGCGTTTGCTCGCACGTTCGACAGCAGCTTCCCGGGTTTCGTCGCTGATGTACACGGATTGCAACACGAAGACGAGGGCAATGGGCGGCACTACACCGTCGATTGCATCAAGGAATGAGGACCTTTCCCAGTATGCAACCGGTCATGAATCCGAATTACCCAGGGCTGTCGGTGCGTGTCGCCGACGAAGGCTTTGCCGCTTACATATGGGGCAGTGATTTCAGTTTTGAAGTCGCAGCCTACGGTGCTCCCGAAATTGGGCAGCCGGTGGAACAGTGGCAAGTCACGCCCATCACCCCTTATCGCAAGTGTTATGGCATCGATCCGGAAGAGTTCAGCAGCTTTCGCGATGCCGCCGACAGTGCGATTTTCATGGCGTACCTGGATGACGAACCCGTTGGCCACCTGGTGATTAGCACCAACTGGAACGGTTTTGCCCATATCGATGAGTTGGCGGTGCATGCTCCGGCCAGGCGGCACGGTGTGGCCAAGGCGTTGCTGGATGTGGCGCAGTTCTGGAGTCGCAAGAAGAAACTGCCCGGCGTCATGCTCGAAACCCAGAACAACAACCTGGGCGCCTGCCGGCTGTACGAACGTTGCGGCTACGTGATCGGTGGTATCGACCATCTGCGTTATCGGGGTATTGACCCCAACACCGCCGAAGTGGCGCTGTTCTGGTACCGATTGTTCGACAACCCGCTGGAAAATCCGATCAGTTCGCCAACATCACCGCGGCTTGTTCCGTGATGATCGCCAGCAACGCCTGGAGGGCAGGCGAGGGCTCGCCGTTCTTCAGGGTCAGGGCGTAGAGGGTGACCGGCACGGCGGGTGCCAGCGGGCAGGCATCGAGCCCGGCCGACTTGGCGCCCAGGGCGGTGAAGGGGTCGACAATGGCCAGGCCTTCACCGGCCTCGACCATGCTGCGCATCATCTGGTGAGTTTGCACCCGGGTCTGTATGACCGGCGCCGGCCGCAGCCCATGCAGTTTGTTTTCCAGCGCCGGGCTGAGCGGATCATGGCCTTCAAGGCCGACCATCGCCTGGCCAGCCAGGTCCTGCAGCGAGATGTACTTCTGCTTGGGTTGCAGCCAGCCGTGGGGGGCGAGCAGTTGCAGCTTGCCTTGGGCGATCGGCTGGCAATGAATATCGGCGTGATCGGGATCATGCAGGCTCAGGCCCAGATCGCTTTCGCGCAGCAGCAGGCTGCGGACGATCTCGCGGGTGGGCTGGCTCAGGAGCGTACAAGGCGCGTCGGGCAGGCGGCGGCGTAGCGCTGCGATGCTTTGCGGCAACAATTGCTGGGCCAGGGGTGGGGTGCAGATGAGGCGTAACGGCGGGGCCAGGTATTGCCTGAGGCTACTGGCCAGGCGTTGCACTGGTTCGAGCGCATCGTAGACACGATTGATTTCGACCTGCAACGCCCGCGCCTCACGCGTGGCCTGCAAGCGTCCGCGAACGCTTGCGAACAGCATGAAACCCAACTGATCCTCGGCGTCGCGCAAAATGCGTTCGACTTCGGCCACTGGCAACTGCAGCCATTCGGCGGCGGTACCCAGGTGACCGGTCTGCAGGAGCGCCTGGATCACTTCGATATGGCGTAAGCGCATGCGTGAAGTCCATGTTCAGCAGGTGAAGGAGTCAGTGACTGAATCCTAACCCAAGTCTGCGCCTATGACTTCTGCTCATAACGACAGGTTATGAAACGACGTTCATGACCGGTTCACGGATGATGGTCACGCCCGATTGCACCAGCATGAATTCGTTTTCATCGAGCTTGTTCACGCGATCGCCAATGGCCAGCTTGTAGGTGGTGACGGGCGTCCCGCCTGCGAAACCGTCTGCCGATGGCGTGGATTCCTGGAACTCATGTACGGAATAAATGCGGCCTTCCGCGTCTCTTGCATGGAACTGACCGACGAGTACTGCTGCCATCTGCTTAGAACCTCTGGAGATAAATCACTCAATGTGCGGTTGGATAGACCGCCACCGAGTACGGTAAGTTTTCCTACGTAAAAAAAATAGTTCAGGACGCGAATATACCGGTGTTCATTGGCTGAACCGGCGCCTGATCATCTATAACTACTGGCTTCTCCCACGGACAATCGAGCGTCTTCCATGAGTAATGTCTATACCATCGCCGTAGTGGTCGGCAGCCTGCGCAAAGCATCGATCAACCGCAAGGTTGCCCTCGCGCTGGCGGACCTGGCGCCGGCCAACCTCAAGCTCAGTATCGTCGAAATCGGCGATTTGCCGCTCTACAACGAAGACATCGATGGTGCTTCACCGCCGGCAGCCTACAGTACTTTCCGACAACAAGTCAGTTCATCCGACGCAGTGCTCTTCGTCACTCCGGAATACAACCGATCGGTGCCTGCCCCGATGAAAAACGCCATCGACGTGGGTTCGCGCCCCTATGGCAAGAGTGCCTGGAGTGGCAAGCCGGGTGCGGTGATCAGTGTTTCGCCGGGGGCGGTCGGTGGATTTGGTGCGAACCACCACTTGCGCCAGTCCATGGTGTTTCTCGATGTGCCGATGATGCAGCAACCGGAGGCCTACCTCAGTGGCGCCGGTTCCGCGTTCGACGAGGCGGGCAACCTGTCCGAGTCCGTCAGGCCGTTCCTGCAGAAATTCATCGATGCCTACGGCAAGTGGGTTGAACAGCACAAAAAGCTTTGATGCTTTGGATGACTAGCCGTTGGCCAGTCGGCTACAGATCATGGTTTCCATTTCCGACAACCAGGCGGCGGTTTGTGCCGCCGCAGGTTGCGCGGTGACGCAATAACGCCGTCCGCCCCACGCCATGATGACCCAGGCATCGACGGTTGCCGCAGAGGGGGCTACTGGCAAGTCACTGCAGGCGGCGAACGCTTCGCGCCATTTCTGCGACAGTTCCTCGAACACCCTTTGATGATGCTTCGGCTCGGCGATCTGGTGTTCGATGAGCAGCACGGCATGGTTGAACAAGGGCTGTTGCTCGTCGTCGGGGTTGCAGGTCAGGCGTATGAGGCGCTTGATCCGGGTCGGCCAGTCCAGGTCATTGGCCTGCACAACCGCTTCATCCATGTGCCGTAACAAGGCATCCAGGCGATGTCGGATGTAACCGGACAGCAGGGCCTCCTTGCTCGGGAAATAGTCGTACAGCGTGCCAATCGCAACGCCTGCTTCGAGCGCCACTTCCCGGGTGGTCAAGCCGAACCAGCCGTCCCTTCGCCAAATCCGAACAAATGCCTGGTAAATCGCCTCCACGGTGAAAATCGCCCGGGCCTGACTCGGCCGTTTCAGCGGTTTTGCCCGGGGATTGATGCTGCCCTTGGTGTTTCCGAACCCGCTCTTCATCGGCTGCCATTACTCTGGTGCTACCCGCCACACTTGCGCAGCAGGAGACTGAAGGATGCAAAGTTCATTTACGGTAACACGGCTGATAACCCGTAAAAACGCCCTGGACCAAAGCCGGATCGAACAGGCGCAGCGAAGCCTGGTGCCGGCGGCGGGCGAGGTGATCTTGAAGATTGACCGCTGCGCGCTGACGACCAATAACATTACCTACGCCGCCTATGGCAATTCGATGAACTACTGGGGGTTCTTTCCTACAGGTTTGGCGGACTGGGGGCACGTCCCTGCCTGGGGCTTTGCCGATGTCGTGGCCTCGGACGTGGCTGGTATCAACGTCGGCGAGCGCTTCTACGGGTATTTCCCGATTGCCAGCCATCTGTGGATGCGCCCGGAGCGGGTCACCGAACGGGGCTTCTACGATGGTGCCGAGCATCGACAAGGGTTAACCTCGGCCTACAACCAATACACCCGTTGCAGTTGGGATTCGTACTACAGCCCGGACACCGAAAACCTGCAGATTTTGCTCAAGCCGCTGTTCCTGACCTCCTCAATGCTTGCGGACTTCTTGCAGGACAAGCAGTTCTTTGGCGCAATGCGACTGGTGTTCTCCAGCGCTTCGAGCAAAACCGCCTACGGTACCGCGGTCTGCCTGGGCAATCATCCCGGCCTGGAACGCGTTGCGCTGACCTCAGCCGGCAACAAGGCCTTTGTCGAGACCCTGGGCTGTTACGAGCAAACGGTGTCTTACGCGGATTTGGCTAGCCTGCCCAATGATCGTCCAACACTGTATGTGGATTTTTCCGGCGACCTTGAATTGCGTGACCAGGTGCACCGGCATTTTGCCGGGCAGTTGCTCTACAGTTGCTTTGCCGGCTCGGCACAAAGCACCGACGAGGCCCGATTGACAGCCATCGAGGGCCCGCAACCAGTGTTCTTTTTTGCGCCGATCCAGATCCGCAAGCGCAATGCCGATTGGGGTCCGGAAGGGGTCAGTCAGCACATCGGCGAGGGCCTGCGGCAGTTTTTCCGGAAGGTCACGGCCAATGAACCGCCGTTGCTGAAGGTGATGGAAAGTCAGGGCTACGAAGCGGCGCAGACTGTTATTTCTCGCCTGTTTCATGGACAGGTCGCGCCGGTGGAGGGGCATGTGATTCGGTTGTGACCGGATTGGCCCCTTCGCGAGCAAGCTCGCTAAGGGGTTGGTTCTGTAGGAGCCAGGCTTGCCGGCGAATGTGCCTGTGCGGTGGGTCAGGCCTGGCGCCTTCGCCGGCAAGCCAGCTCCTACAGGGGGGGCGGTTCAGGCAGCAAAACACTCAAGCCTGCCCCGGCACATTCGGCCAAAGATCCGACACTAGAAACAACCGTTCCGCTTCCTCCCAATCGCCGTGGGCATTTTCCGTCAGGCGCACCAGCAACTGCGCCGGTGCCAGCGGCTCCAGATCGCTCAGCCAAGCCTGCAACTGTTCAGCGTCCCAGGTCTGCTCCTTGGGGTAGTGCGCCGGGGCAAGCCAGGCATGGCGGGGCAGGGGTTGCCAGCGGCCGGGCGGACTCTGCGCGAAGAATTTCGTCCAGTCCTTCTGATGCAGCCAGCGCCCGCGCAAGTGCTGTGAATGTGCGCCATTGGGCATTGCGGCCTGCCCCGGCCACGGATAGAGCAAATAACCACCCAGCCACAAATGCGCGCTGAACTGCCGGATATCCAGCGCCGCCAGGACTTCGCGACTCTCCGGGCGCGCGGAGATCGGCAATTGGTGCTGGCTCAGGTGTGCCAGTTTGCGGTCCAGCCGATCGTGGCAACCCGGGCCGAGCCACTGCGCGGTGTCGTGCCCGTCGCCGTTCTGCGGGCCGAGGTAAAGCTTGATCGCCAGCTCCAGGTGATGCACGCCGTCGCGATCGCGCAGCAGCATGTCCAGCTCACCCAGGGTGTGACCTTCGCGGCGGATCGGCATGTTGGCGGCAATCAGCTCGATACCGGGCGCATGCTGCACGGCAAACTGCCAAAGCCGTTCATAATACAGGCCCAGGCGTCGGGTTCGGGCCTGGGCCAGCCAGTGCAGCAAGCCGTAGCTGTCCCGGTCGAGTTTGCGCAGCCAGGTTTCCAGGTGTTCCGGGGCCTGCACCCAGTCGCTGCCGGCCAGCGGATGTCGTTGCGGCCAGGGCGTGGCGCTGAGCATCGGCGGGGCGAGGATGACCCACGCCAGGTCGCGCACTTCGGGGTGGCGCAACTGGTGGGGTAACTGCAGCAAATCTGGAAATAGGATCATCTTGCGAGCATAGCCCGAATCGTGAGAACACCTTGAGGCTGAAAGGATTTTGTCTATCCTGCGCTTTCACCCATAATCGTGCTTTTCGCCGTCGCTGAGCTTAGGGGCCCCATGGAGCAATTTCGTAATATCGGCATCATCGGACGCCTGGGCAGTTCCCAGGTGCTGGATACCGTCCGCCGACTGAAACGCTTTCTGCTCGATCGTCACCTGCACGTGATCCTCGAAGACACCATTGCCGAAGTCCTGCCGGGCCACGGTTTGCAAACCTCATCGCGCAAGATGCTCGGCGAAGTCTGTGACATGGTGATTGTGGTCGGCGGTGATGGCAGTCTGCTTGGCGCCGCCCGTGCGCTGGCCAAGCATAATATCCCGGTGCTCGGCATCAACCGGGGCAGCCTGGGGTTTCTCACCGACATCCGCCCCGACGAGCTGGAAATCAAGGTCGCCGAAGTGCTCGATGGCCACTATCTGGTGGAGAACCGCTTCCTGCTGCAAGCGGAAGTTCGTCGTCACGCCGAAGCCATTGGCCAGGGCGATGCGCTGAACGATGTGGTGCTGCACCCCGGCAAGTCGACGCGCATGATCGAGTTCGAACTGTACATCGACGGCCAGTTCGTCTGCAGCCAGAAAGCCGACGGCCTGATCGTCGCCACGCCCACCGGCTCCACGGCCTATGCGCTCTCCGCCGGTGGCCCGATCATGCATCCCAAGCTCGATGCTATTGTGATTGTGCCGATGTACCCCCATACCTTGTCAGGCCGGCCGATTGTGGTCGATGGCAACAGTGAGCTGAAAATCGTCGTGTCCAAGGATATGCAGATTTACCCGCAAGTCTCGTGTGACGGGCAGAACCATTTTACCTGTGCGCCCGGCGACACCATCACCATCAGCAAGAAAGCCCAGAAGTTGCGGCTGATCCACCCGCTCGACCACAACTACTATGAAGTGTGCCGGACCAAGCTCGGCTGGGGCAGCAGGTTGGGTGGTGGAGGCGACTGATGCTCGATCCCGCGCGTAGCTACGACCTGATCGGTGACGTGCACGGTTGCGCTCTGACCCTTGAGCACTTGCTCGACCGGCTCGGTTATCACAAGCAAGGCGGCGTCTGGCGGCATGCCTCGCGCATGGCGGTGTTCGTCGGCGACATCATCGACCGCGGTCCACGGATTCGCGAGGCGCTGCACATCGTCCACGACATGGTCGAGGCTGGCCAGGCGCTGTGCATCATGGGTAACCATGAGTTCAACGCCCTGGGCTGGGTGACCCCGGCATTGCCCGGCAGCGGCAAGCAGTACGTGCGCGAGCACACCCCGCGCCATGCGCGCCTGCTGCATGAGACCCTGACCCAATTCGAACACCATCCGGCGGACTGGCATGACTTCCAGCAGTGGTTCTATGAACTGCCGCTGTTTATCGATGCCGGACGCTTCCGGGTAGTACATGCCTGCTGGGATGCCGGGTTGATCGAACCGCTGCGGGCGTTGTTCCCCGATGGTTGCGTCGATGAGCACTTCCTGCAGGCCTCGGCCGTGCCCGACAGTTTCGCCTGCACGGTGTTCGACCGCCTGTTGCGCGGCACCGACATGCGCCTGCCCCATGGCCTGACCATGACCAGCGGCGACGGTCTGACACGCTCGTTCTTCCGTACCAAATTCTGGGAAGACGACCCGCAAACCTACGGAGACATCGTGTTCCAGCCCGACGCCTTGCCCGACCCGGTGGCCCGAACGCCACTGTCGTCAACCGAAAAAAACAACTTGCTGCGCTACGGCGCCGATGAGCCCTTGCTGTTCGTCGGCCATTATTGGCGCAGCGGAAAACCGGCGCCGATTCGTCCGAACCTGGCGTGCCTGGACTACAGTGCGGTGCTCTACGGAAAACTGGTGGCCTATCGACTGGACCAGGAAACCCGGCTGGATCCGCACAAGTTCGTCTGGGTCGATGTCGAGCGACCGGAGGTGTTGCAATGAGCCGGGTCGCAGTCTTGCGCCTGCCGCTGGCGGTGGATCTGAGCGGGTTCGTCAAGTTGCTGCAACGCATGCAGGTGCCGCATCGGGTCAGCGAAGAAGCGGGCGAGCAGGTGCTCTGGGTGCCGGCCAACATCAGCGACGACGTGCGCGTATTGTACGAACGCTATCCCGAGGGCGATCCAGAGCACAAACTCGACATTCCGATCGCGCAGTCGACGCGCCGGCCGAACTTCGCCGATCAGGTTCGCCATGGCAAAGCCACTGCGGCTGTGCTGCTTCTGACCCTGGTCGTCGGCGCGCTGACGCTGCTGGGCGATAACCTGAGCACCCTGCGCTGGCTGACGTTTCTCGATTTTCGCGTGGTCGGCGAGTACATCCATTTCGTGCCATTGGCCGACAGCCTGGCGGCGGGGCAGTGGTGGCGCCTGGTGACACCGATGCTGATTCACTTCGGCTTCCTGCACCTGGCCATGAACGGCATGTGGTATTGGGAGCTGGGGCGACGTATCGAATCGCGCCAGGGCAGTATCAACCTCATCGGCCTGACCTTGTTGTTCAGCCTCGTGTCCAATTATGCCCAGTTCGTGTTCAGCGGCCCGACCCTGTTTGGCGGGTTGTCCGGGGTGCTGTACGGCCTGCTCGGGCACTGCTGGATTTTTCAGATATTGTCGCCCAACAGCGCCTATCGCCTGCCCCGTGGGGTGTTGGCGATGATGCTGATATGGCTGCTGCTGTGCCTGTCCGGGCTGGTCTCGATGATCGGCTTCGGCGAAATTGCCAACGCGGCCCACGTCGGCGGGCTGCTCGTCGGATGCTTGACCGGTTTGTTGGGTGGTTTGTACAACCGCCGTAAACTGGCCGCCTAAAACTGTTATGTGATTCAAAGAGCGCGGAGACCCAATGTCCTCTTTTAACGAAATGATCAAGAACATCACCCCGGATATCTACCAGAGCCTGAAACTGGCGGTGGAAATCGGTAAATGGTCCGACGGTGGCAAGCTCACCGCCGAACAGCGCGAACTGTCGCTGCAAGCGATGATCGCCTGGGAAATCAAGAACCTGCCTGAAGAAGAGCGTACTGGCTACATGGGCCCGCAGGAATGCAGCTCCAAATCGATTCAAGTACCCAATATCCTGTTCAAGTCGGATGCCATCCATTGATTGAGATTGGCCGCGGTGCAATCAGTAAAATGTCGGCGCGCCTGGACGGGCCGAACGTGCAATATGCCTTTCGCCTGGGCGACGTCGAGGTTCCGGTCAATCCGTTGATCGGCACCACGGTGCGCCTGGAATACCTGGGGGCGATCCACTGCACCCATTGCGGACGCAAGACCAAAACCAGTTTCAGCCAGGGTTACTGCTATCCGTGCATGACCAAGCTGGCCCAGTGTGACGTGTGCATCATGAGCCCGGAACGCTGCCATTTCGACGCCGGTACCTGCCGGGAGCCGGAGTGGGGCCAGACGTTCTGCATGACCGATCACATCGTTTACCTGTCGAATTCCTCCGGAGTGAAAGTCGGGATCACCCGCGCCACCCAGTTGCCGACCCGCTGGATCGACCAGGGCGCCAGCCAGGCGCTGCCGATCATGCGCGTGGCGACCCGCCAGCAATCGGGCTTCGTCGAAGACCTGTTTCGTAGCCAGGTGGCGGACAAGACCAATTGGCGTGCCTTGCTCAAGGGCGATGCGGTATCGGTGGACCTGCCGCAGATCCGTGACCAGTTGTTCGACAGCTGCGCCGAGGGCCTGCAAGGCTTGCAGGAGCGATTCGGCCTACAGGCGATCCAGGCTATTTCCGACGTCGAACCGCTCGAAATCCGCTTTCCGGTGGAGCAGTATCCGGCGAAAATCGTCAGCTTCAACCTGGACAAGAACCCGATTGCCGAAGGCACGCTGATGGGGATCAAGGGCCAATACCTGATTTTCGACACCGGCGTGATCAACATTCGTAAATACACGGCTTATCAGCTCGCCGTGCATAGTTAAGGACTCCAGCATGCGCACCGAACAACCGAAGATGATCTACCTCAAGGACTATCAGGCGCCCGAGTACCTGATCGACGAAACGCACCTGACCTTCGAGTTGTTCGAGGACCACAGCCTGGTCCATGCGCAACTGGTGATGCGCCGCAACCCCGAGCGCGGCCCGGGCCTGCCGCCGCTGGTGCTCGATGGCCAGCAGCTGGAATTGCTGTCGGTGACCCTGGCCGACCGCGAGCTGGGCATTGCTGACTACCAATTGACCGAGAATCACCTGACCCTGCAGCCGACCAGCACCACCTTCACGGTCGACACCAGCGTCCGGATTCACCCGGAAACCAACACCGCGCTGGAAGGCCTGTACAAGTCCGGCACGATGTTCTGCACCCAGTGCGAGGCCGAAGGCTTCCGCAAGATCACCTATTACCTCGACCGTCCGGACGTGATGAGCACGTTCACCACCACGGTGGTCGCCGAACAGCACAGCTACCCGGTGCTGCTGTCCAACGGCAACCCGATCGCCAGCGGTCCTGGCGAAGACGGCCGGCACTGGGCGACCTGGGAAGACCCGTTCAAGAAACCGGCGTACCTGTTCGCGCTGGTGGCCGGTGATTTGTGGTGCGTCGAAGACAGCTTCACCACCATGACCGAGCGTAACGTAGCGCTGCGCATTTATGTCGAGCCGGAAAACATCGACAAGTGCCAGCACGCCATGAACAGCCTGAAGAAATCCATGCGCTGGGATGAAGAGGTCTACGGTCGCGAGTACGACCTGGACATCTTCATGATCGTTGCCGTGAACGACTTCAACATGGGCGCCATGGAGAACAAGGGGCTCAACATCTTCAACTCCAGCGCCGTGCTGGCGAAGGCCGAGACCGCCACCGACGCCGCGCACCAGCGGGTCGAGGCCATCGTGGCCCACGAATACTTCCACAACTGGTCGGGCAACCGCGTGACCTGCCGCGACTGGTTCCAGTTGTCGCTCAAGGAAGGCTTCACGGTGTTCCGCGATTCCGGCTTCTCCGCCGACATGAACTCGGCGACGGTCAAGCGCATCCAGGACGTGGCCTACCTGCGTACCCATCAGTTTGCCGAAGACGCCGGTCCCATGGCTCACGCGGTACGGCCGGACAGCTTCATCGAGATCTCCAACTTCTACACCCTGACCGTGTACGAAAAGGGTTCGGAAGTGGTCGGCATGATCCACACCCTGCTTGGCGCCGAAGGCTTCCGTAAGGGCAGCGACCTGTATTTCGAACGCCATGACGGCCAGGCCGTGACCTGCGATGACTTCATCAAGGCCATGGAAGATGCCAATGGCGTCGACCTGACCCAGTTCAAGCGCTGGTACAGCCAGGCCGGCACACCTCGTTTGGCGGTGAGCGAGTCGTATGACGCCGCGAAAACCTACAGCCTGACCTTCCGCCAGAGCTGTCCGCCCACCCCGGACAAGGTTGAAAAGCTGCCGTTCGTGATTCCGGTCGAACTCGGCCTGCTCGATAACCAGGGCGGTGAACTTGCCCTGCGTCTTGCCGGTGAAGCGTCGGCACAAGGGACTTCCCGGGTTATCTCGGTGACCGAGGCCGAGCAGACGTTCACCTTCGTCGACATCGCCGAACAGCCGCTGCCTTCGTTGCTGCGCGGTTTCTCGGCCCCAGTGAAACTGAGCTTCCCGTACAACCGCGACCAACTGATGTTCCTGATGCAGCACGACAGCGACGGCTTCAATCGTTGGGATGCCGGTCAGCAACTGTCGGTGCAGGTGCTGCAGGAACTGATTGCCCAGCAGCAGAAGGGTGAAGCGCTGGTGCTGGATCAGCGTCTGGTTTCGGCCTTGCGTACCGTGCTGTCCGACGAGACGCTGGACCAGGCGATGGTCGCCGAAATGCTGTCGCTGCCAAGCGAAGCGTACCTGACGGAAATCAGCGAAGTGGCCGATGTCGAGGCGATTCACATCGCCCGCGAGTTTGCCCGCAAGCAATTGGCCGATGCGTTGTTCGAGGGCTTGTGGCTGCGTTACCAGGCCAACCGCGACCTGTCGAAGCAGACCCCGTACGTGGCCGAAGCCGAGCATTTCGCCCGTCGCGCCTTGCAGAACATCGCGCTGTCGTACCTGATGCTCAGCGGCAAGCCCGAAGTGCTGGCGGCGACGCTGGAACAGTTCGACGCCTGCGACAACATGACCGAACGCCTGACCGCGCTCGCCGTGTTGGTCAACTCACCGTTCGAACAGCAGAAAGCCAAGGCACTGGCCAGCTTCGCCGAGCACTTCAAGGACAACCCGTTGGTCATGGACCAGTGGTTCAGCGTCCAGGCCGGCAGTGTGCTGCCGGGTGGCCTTGATCGGGTCAAGGCATTGATGCAGCACCCGGCGTTCAACATCAAGAACCCGAACAAGGTGCGGGCGCTGATCGGCGCGTTCGCCGGGCAGAACCTGATCAACTTCCATGCGGCGGATGGCTCCGGGTATCGCTTCCTGGCGGATCTGGTGATCGAGTTGAACGGCTTCAATCCGCAGATTGCTTCCCGGCAGTTGGCGCCTTTGACGCGCTGGCGCAAGTATGATGATGCGCGTCAGGCGTTGATGAAAGGGGAGTTGGAGCGGATTCGGGGTTCGGGGCAATTGTCGAGTGATGTGTTTGAGGTGGTCAGCAAGAGCCTGGCTTGAGTCTGGCTTGAACTTGGCGGCCTTCGGGCCGACCAGGTTCATGGGGGCTGAGTACATATCCATTCCTGCGGTAACGGCGGCTGGCGGTTTCGCCCTTACGGCGACTCACTTTTTTTTCAAACGCCAAAAAAAAGTAAGCAAAAAAAGGCTCGCCCCGAGCGTCCGGCCCCTCGCTGGGGCTCGGGGTTCCTTCGCTCCGGTATCCATCCGGGGACACTGCCCTCCGGTTGGCTTCGCTGCACCTACATGCAGCGTGTTCGACTGCGTCGAACGGCGCTGCGCGCCACTCCCCGGATGAACACCTCCGCTCAGCCTCCCGAAGGGGCGGGTGGATCAAAATCAAAAGCAAGCGAGGCGAGCTGACACTCGACCTGTTTTGGCGAGGTAGCATCTCCCTACTGTAGGAGCCAGGCTTGCCGGCGAACCAGGCGCTGCGGTTTGTCTGTTGTACCGCGTTATCGTTCTTCGCCGGCAAGCCTGGCTCCTACAAAGAAAACGCGTACGGCTCCCAATCAGGTCGGCTTTAAGGACGCCTCGTTTTGGCTGTTGATCTTGATCTGGCTTTTGATTTTCTTGCCCCATCGCGGCGACCCACGGAGCAGGACCGGAGCGAGGGTATGCCGAGCCTTAGCGAGGCACCGAACGCCAGGGGCAAGAGCCCTTGGTTACTTGGGGCTCTTCCAAGTGACTCGCTGTAAGAGCGAAACCATAGGTGGCCGTTACCGCAGAAACGGATATGTACACCAACCCCCCCCCCCAACACCAACACCAAAACCACAATCACCCCTCCCAATACCCAATCATTCAGCAACCCCCCCATCCCCCTCCGGTTAACAAAACATAACGTGCCGTCGATTGTCAGCCGTCGAAAAACACCGATAGGATAAGCCTGCTTCCGAAGGGGCTCTGGATTGCGGGTTTCAAGGCTATGCTTTGAAAAGGGTCATCCCGCGAACAACCCTTACGGCGCCCTGAAAGGTTGAACGACCTAACAATAATAAAGGGGGAAGGTCTATGAGTGAGCCTGTCATGGGTGTGGGTATCTGCCGCCCGCCGGCATTGCGCAAATTCGCGTTGCTGGCTACAGCGCTCTCGCTGTTGGGCTGTGCCGTGTGGTCGGCACCGGTGCTGGCCGCTGACGCGCCGGCATCCGACGTGGTTTATTCCGTTGAATCGGCCAAGGCCAGCAAAAGCCTGGTGCTCGATGTGGTGCATGCCGGCAAGCGCCTGGTGGCCGTCGGGGATCGCGGGCACATTCTGTATTCCGATGACCAGGGTTCGACCTGGACCCAGGCCAAGGTGCCAACCCGACAGCTGCTGACCTCGGTGTTCTTTGTCGATGACAAGCGTGGCTGGGCCGTGGGTCATGACGCGCAGATTCTCGCCAGCGACGATGGCGGTATCACCTGGACCAAGCAATTCGAAGATCTCAAACGCGAATCGCCGCTGCTCGACGTCTGGTTCCAGGACGCCAACAGCGGCTTTGCCGTGGGCGCCTACGGTGCATTGATGGCCACCACCGACGGCGGGAAAAACTGGGAAGACGTCAGCGATCGCCTGGACAACGAAGACCAGTTCCACCTCAACGCCATCACGGCGGTAAAGGATGCTGGCCTGTTCATTGTCGGCGAGCAGGGCAGCATGTTCCGCTCGGTCGATTGGGGCCAGACCTGGGAAAAACTCGAAGGTCCGTACGAGGGTTCGCTGTTCGGTGTGATCGGCACCGCGCAATCCAACACGCTGTTGGCCTATGGCCTGCGCGGCAATCTTTACCGCTCCACGGATTTCGGCAGCACCTGGGAGCAGGTCGAGCTCAAGGCTGAACGCGGTGACCTGGAATTCGGTTTGTCCGGCGGTACTTTGCTCGACGATGGCTCCATTGTGATCGTCGGCAACGGCGGCTCGGTGATCAGCAGCAGCGACAACGGTGAAACCTTCAGCGTCTTCAACCGTCGGGATCGGATCTCGCTCTCATCGGTCGTCGCCGCGGGGAACGGCAATCTGATTCTGGCTGGACAGGGCGGCGTTCGCGCCACTTCGCCAAATGGCGCTGAGCTGGGCAAATGAGCCGGGTTAATAATAAGAAGGCGTAGCTATGACATCCTTAAGCACCCATCATCAGGACAAGGCGACGTTTCTTGAGCGCCTGATCTTCAACAACCGCCCGGCAGTGATCTTCATCTGCCTGCTGGTCAGTGTTTTCCTGTTCTGGCAGGCGACGCTGATTCGCCCGTCCACCAGCTTCGAAAAAATGATCCCGCTCGAGCATCCGTTCATTCAGAAGATGATGGAGCACCGCAACGATCTGGCGAACCTGGGCAACACCGTCCGCATTTCCGTGGAAGCCACCGACGGCGACATCTTCTCCAAGGAATACATGGAGACGTTGCGGCAGATCAACGACGAGGTGTTCTACATCTCCGGCGTTGACCGCTCCGGCCTCAAGTCGCTGTGGAGCCCGAGCGTACGCTGGACCGAAGTGACGGAAGAGGGCTTTGCCGGCGGTGAAGTGATCCCGCAGAGCTACAACGGCTCCCAGCAAAGCCTCGATTTGTTGCGCAACAACGTGCTCAAGTCCGGGCAGGTCGGGCGCCTGGTGGCCAACGACTTCAAGTCGAGCATCGTCGACATCCCGCTGCTGGAGTCCTACCCGGACCCACAGGACCAGGGAAAGTTGCTGGCGCTGGACTATCGCAAGTTCTCCCACGAGCTCGAAGAGAAGATCCGCGACAAGTTCGAGCAACAGAACCCCAACGTGAAGATCCACATCGTCGGTTTCGCCAAGAAAGTCGGCGACCTGATCGACGGCCTGGTGATGGTGGTGATGTTCTTCGGAATCGCCTTCGTCATCACCCTGATCCTGCTGTTGTGGTTCACCAACTGCCTGCGCAGCACGGTGGCGGTATTGAGTACCACGCTGGTGGCGGTGGTCTGGCAACTGGGGTTGATGCACTTCTTCGGCTTCGGGCTTGATCCGTACTCGATGCTGGTGCCGTTCCTGATCTTCGCCATCGGCATTTCTCACGGCGTGCAGAAGATCAACGGCATTGCCCTGCAGTCCAGCGAGGCGGAAAACGCCCTGACGGCGGCTCGGCGCACCTTCCGGCAGCTGTTCTTGCCGGGGATGATCGCGATCCTCGCCGATGCGGTGGGCTTCATCACGCTGCTGATCATCGATATCGGTGTGATCCGTGAGCTGGCCATCGGTGCTTCCATCGGTGTGGCAGTGATTGTGTTCACCAACCTGATCCTGTTGCCGGTGGCGATTTCCTACGTCGGCATCAGCAAGCGTGCCGTGGCTCGCAGCAAGAAGGATGCGACCCGCGAGCACCCGTTCTGGCGCCTGCTGTCGAACTTCGCCAGCGCGAAGGTTGCACCGGTTTCCATCCTCCTGGCGCTGGTCGCCTTTGGCGGTGGCCTGTGGTACAGCCAGAACCTGAAGATCGGTGACCTCGACCAGGGTGCGCCGGAACTGCGTCCGGACTCTCGCTACAACAAGGACAACAACTTCATCATCAGCAACTACTCCACCAGTTCCGACGTGTTGGTGGTGATGGTCAAGACCAAGTCCGAAGGCTGCTCGCGCTACGAAGCCATGGCGCCGATCGACGAGCTGATGTGGAAGATGCAGAACACCGAGGGCGTGCAGTCGGCGATCTCGCTGGTGACCGTGTCCAAGCAGATGATCAAGGGCATGAACGAGGGCAACCTGAAATGGGAAACCCTGTCGCGTAACCCGGACGTGTTGAACAACTCCATCGCCCGTGCCGACGGCCTGTACAACAACAGCTGTTCCCTGGCACCGGTGCTGGTGTTCCTCAACGATCACAAGGCCGAGACCCTGGATCGTGCCGTGCATGCGGTGCAGGAGTTCGCCAAGGAACACAACACCGAGAACCTGGAATTCATCCTGGCTGCCGGTAACGCAGGGATCGAGGCGGCTACCAACGAGGTGATCAAGAAGTCCGAGCTGACCATCCTGATCCTGGTGTACATCTGCGTCGCGGTCATGTGCATGATCACCTTCCGTTCCTGGGCGGCGACCTTGTGCATCGTGTTGCCGCTGGTGCTGACGTCGGTGCTGGGTAATGCCCTGATGGCCTTCATGGGCATCGGCGTGAAAGTCGCGACCCTGCCGGTGGTGGCGCTGGGCGTGGGGATTGGCGTGGACTACGGCATCTACATCTACAGCCGCCTGGAAAGCTTCCTGCGTGCCGGCCTGCCGTTGCAAGAGGCGTACTACCAGACGCTGAAATCCACCGGCAAGGCCGTGCTGTTCACCGGCCTGTGCCTGGCGATCGGCGTGTGCACCTGGATCTTCTCGGCCATCAAGTTCCAGGCCGACATGGGCCTGATGCTGACCTTCATGTTGCTGTGGAACATGTTCGGTGCGCTGTGGCTGCTGCCGGCACTGGCGCGGTTCCTGATCAAGCCGGAGAAGCTGGCGGGGCAGAAGGGCAATTCGCTGTTTGCTCACTGATCTTTGGCTGAAATAGAAAAGCCGCAACCTTGGTTGCGGCTTTTTTATATCTCAAATTCGCACCAACCCCCTGTAGGAGCTGGCTTGCCAGCGAAGGCGTCCTTGCGTCTTGCATCGCCAATGAGGACCTCTTCGCTGGCAAGCCAGCTCCTACAGGGGATTGCGTTGTTTACGAGGGATCGGTGCCGAGCACGACATTCAATGCGCTGCGCGCATCATCCAGCTGCACCAGCGTCGCATGCCGCGCACCCAGCGCATCACGGTTTTCAATCGCCGTGAGAATCGCCTTGTGCCGAGGCAGCGCCAGTTCATGCAGGTTCGGCCGCTGGTTCGAGTGTTTCAACGCTTCGGCGATCGCCACCGAGAGCATGTTGCACAGGTTGGCCAGCAAGTCGTTGTGGGTGGCGTCGGCAATACGGCTGTGGAAGTCCAGGTCCGGTTGCAGCAAGGCTTCGGGTGTCGGCGCGGCCTCCATGCGTTGGTAGGCCTCACCAATAGAGGCGATGTCTGCATCGGTGGCAAACTGCGCGGCGAGGGCGGCGGCGGCCGGTTCGATGATGCTGCGCACGCTGGTCAGCAGGTCGAAGAACTGGTTCTGCGGGCTGCTTTGCATCAGCCAATGCAAAACGTCCGGGTCGAGCATGTGCCATTCCTTGCGCGGCTTGACCACCGTGCCGACCCGCGGACGGCAGTACACCAGGCCCTTGGCGACCAGGACCCGGGTGGCTTCGCGCAACACCGGCCGGCTGACGGCATATTCCTCACAGAGCAGGGCTTCGGCGGGCAGTTTGTCGTCCGGCAGGAAACGTCCCGAGACGATCTGCATGCCCAATTCCTGGACGATGCGCGAGTGCATGCTTTTGCGGTCGGAGGGTTTGCGATAATCCATGGGGAACGGCGCGGTCCTGTGCGGGGGGATACCGGGCATGATAACAGGCACGGGGAGTGACGGTCGCTAGCGCCGGGTTTGACTGGTGCAGGAAAACTGTAGGAGCTGGCTTGCCAGCGAAGGCGGCCTGACAGTCAACACTAGTATTTGCTGTCAGGGCCTCTTCGCTGGCAAGCCAGCTCCTACAGGGGGCGGTGGTGTTAGTGAGAGTGGCGCGGTACTTCGGCGCCTCGGCAGCCAACCAGGAAGTCGAAGTCGCAGCCCTGATCCGCCTGCAAGACATGGTCGATGTACAGCTGGCGATAACCGCCCACCAGTAACTTTTGTGGCGGTTGCAGGTCGGCCATGCGCGCCGCCAGCTCGGCATCAGGGATGTCCAGGTGCAGGCGGCCGCTGGCGCAGTCGAGTTCGATCCAGTCACCTTCCTTCACCGCTGCCAAAGGTCCGCCAGCCGCCGCTTCCGGGGCGACATGCAAGACCACGGTGCCATACGCGGTACCGCTCATGCGCGCGTCGGAAATGCGCACCATGTCGGTCACGCCCTGGGCAAGCAGCTTGGCCGGCAAGCCCATGTTGCCGACTTCGGCCATGCCCGGGTAACCCTTGGGCCCGCAGTTTTTCATGACCAGGATCGAGTTGGCATCCACGTCCAGTTCCGGATCGTTGATCCGCGCCTTGTACATGTCGAAGTTCTCGAACACCACGGCCCGCCCGCGATGCTGCATCAATTCGGGGGTGGCGGCGGAAGGCTTGAGCACCGCGCCCAGTGGCGCCAGGTTTCCGCGCAATACGCAGATCCCGCCGTCGGCGCGGATCGGGTTGTCGAGGGTGCGGATCACCTGGTCTTCGCCATAAATTGGCGCATCCTTGGTGTTCTCGCCGATGGATTTGCCGTTGACGGTCAAGGCGTTCGGATTCGGGATCAGGTTGGCTTCACCGAGGCGGCGTAATACCGCTGGCAGGCCACCGGCGTAGTAGAACTCTTCCATCAGGAAGCGTCCGGACGGTTGCAGGTCGACGATGGTTGGCATGCCGCGACCGATGCGGGTCCAGTCGTCCAGGTCCAGCTCCACGCCGATGCGGCCGGCGATGGCCTTGAGGTGAATCACGGCGTTGGTCGAACCGCCGATAGCGGCGTTGACCCGGATCGCATTTTCGAAGGCTTCCTTGGTCAGGATCTTCGATAGCTTCAAATCCTCGCGCACCATCTCCACGGCACGCATGCCGGACATGTGCGCCAACACATAACGGCGCGCGTCGACGGCGGGAATCGCCGCGTTGTGGGGCAGGGACGTGCCCAGCGCTTCGGCCATGCAGGCCATGGTCGAGGCGGTGCCCATGGTGTTGCAGGTGCCGGCCGAGCGGGACATGCCGCCCTCGGCCGCAAGGAAGTCATCGATGGTGATGGTGCCGGCCTTGACCTGTTCGCTCAGTTGCCAGACCACGGTGCCCGAGCCGATGTCCTTGCCCTTGTGCTTGCCGTTGAGCATCGGCCCGCCGGTGACGACGATCGCTGGCACGTCGCAACTGGCCGCGCCCATCAGCAACGCCGGGGTGGTCTTGTCACAACCGGTCAGCAGCACCACGCCGTCGATCGGGTTGCCGCGAATGGCTTCTTCCACGTCCATGCTCGCCAGGTTGCGGGTCAGCATGGCGGTCGGGCGCAGGTTGGATTCGCCGTTGGAGAACACCGGGAATTCCACCGGGAAGCCTCCGGCCTCGATCACGCCGCGCTTGACGTGTTCCGCGATCTGGCGGAAGTGCGCGTTGCACGGGGTCAGTTCCGACCAGGTGTTGCAGATGCCGATGATCGGCTTGCCATGGAACTGGTGGTCGGCGATGCCCTGATTCTTCATCCAGCTGCGGTACATGAAGCCGTTCTTGTCGGCGGTGCCAAACCATTGGGCGGAGCGCAGGGTGGGTTTCTTATCAGACATGATCGATTCTCTTATTGTATGACTATATTGTTCGAGCTGAGGCGTAACATAAGCGCAAATTCGCCAGTTTGGAAGTGTTGTTGATTAAATAGTATTACTATATAGTCGTTTTCAGCGGAGGGATGGCCCTGACGGTCAGCCGTGAGAGGCGTCCCCCGAGGTTCTATAAAAACAACAATCGGAGACCGATCCCATGAGCCAGGAACTGCGGCTGATACGTCGCATCACGCTGAAACTGATTCCCTTCCTGATCCTGCTGTACCTGATCGCCTACGTGGATCGCTCCGCCGTGGGCTTCGCCAAACTGCACATGGGCGCCGACATCGGTCTCGGTGATGCGGCGTACGGTCTGGGCGCAGGACTGTTCTTCATTGGCTATTTCCTCCTGGAGATCCCCAGCAACCTGATGCTTGACCGGTTTGGCGCGCGGCGCTGGTTCGCACGGATCATGGTCACCTGGGGTGCCATTACCATCGGCATGGCCTTCGTGCAGGGGCCGAACAGCTTCTACCTGATGCGCTTTCTGCTCGGTGCGGCGGAAGCCGGCTTCTTTCCGGGCGTTCTCTACTACATCACCCAGTGGTTCCCGGTGCGCCACCGCGGCAAGATCCTGGGGCTGTTCATCCTGTCCCAACCCATCGCGATGATGATCACCGGGCCCGTGTCCGGCGGCCTGCTGGGCATGGACGGCGTTCTTGGCCTGCACGGCTGGCAGTGGCTGTTCATCGTCATCGGCACCCCGGCGATCCTGCTGACCTGGCCGGTACTGCGCTGGTTGCCGGATGGTCCGCAACAGGTGAAATGGATGGACCAGGCCGAGAAGGACTGGCTGTCCGGCGAGCTGCAAAAAGACCTGCAGGCCTACGGCCAGACCCGTCATGGCAACCCGCTGCATGCGCTCAAGGACAGGCGCGTGCTGCTGCTGGCGCTGTTCTACCTGCCGGTGACCCTGAGCATCTATGGCCTGGGCCTGTGGCTGCCGACCCTGATCAAGCAGTTTGGCGGCAGCGACCTGGTGACCGGGTTCGTGTCATCGGTGCCCTATGTCTTCGGGATCATCGGGCTGCTGATCATCCCGCGCAGCTCCGACCGTTTGAATGATCGTTACGGCCACTTGGCGGTGCTTTATGTACTGGGCGCGATTGGCCTGTTCCTCAGTGCCTGGCTGATCTTTCCGGTATTGCAATTGATGGCGCTGTGCCTGGTGGCGTTCGCCCTGTTTTCCTGCACGGCGATTTTCTGGACCTTGCCCGGTCGCTTCTTTGCCGGCGCGAGTGCGGCGGCGGGGATTGCCCTGATCAACTCGGTGGGCAACCTCGGCGGCTACATCGGTCCGTTCGTGATTGGCGCGCTCAAGGAATACACCGGCAACCTGGCATCGGGGCTGTATTTCCTGTCCTGCGTGATGCTGTTCGGCCTGGTATTGACCGGCGTGGTGTATCGCCAGTTGGAGCGCAAGCATGTGTTGCCGGCGGATGAATTTGCCGCGAGTGCGCGTGGGGCTACCCGTACCTGACACAGGCTTGATACGGACGTGTAGGAGCTGGCTTGCCAGCGAAGAGGCCCTGACAGCAGACATCGGTATTGACTGTCAGGTCGCCTTCGCTGGCAAGCCAGCTCCTACAGGGTTTGCGGTGTTTTCAAATAAAAGGAAAAATTCATGCGTTTGGTTCAATTTGAATTGAGTAACGGCGAACGCCGTGTCGGCGTGGTCGAGGGGGCGCAAGTCCTGGAAGTTCGTGAGGCGCGCACGGTTCGCGACCTGGCGCTGGCGGCGATCGAAGCGGGTGTCAATCTGGAGCAACAGGTGCAGAGCCTGGGATTAGGCATCGGCCACGACTACGCCGAACTGCTGGCACAACGGCGCATCCTGCCACCGCTGGATCACCCGGACCCGGCGCACCTGCTGGTCAGTGGCACCGGCCTGACTCACCTGGGCAGCGCCTCGGCCCGGGACAAGATGCACCAGCAGGCCGGTGACGAAGCCGCGATGACCGATACCATGCGCATCTTCAAGTGGGGCGTGGAGGGCGGCAAGCCCTCAGCCGGTCAAGCGGGGGTACAGCCGGAATGGTTCTACAAGGGCGACGGCAGTATCGTCGTTCGCCCCGGCCAGCCGTTCCCCTTGCCACCGTTTGCCGAAGACGCTGGTGAAGAGCCTGAACTCAGCGGCCTGTATGTCATCGGCCACGACGGCAAGCCGTATCGCCTCGGGTTTGCAGTGGGCAACGAGTTTTCCGATCACGTCATGGAGCGCAAGAACTACCTGTACCTGGCCCACTCGAAGCTGCGCAGTTGCAGCTATGGCCCGGAGCTGCGGGTCGGCGAGCTGCCGCAACACCTGGCCGGTACCAGCCGCATCCTGCGCGACGGCCAGGTGCTGTGGCAGAACGAGTTCCTCAGTGGTGAGGCCAACATGTGCCACAGCCTGGCGAACCTTGAATACCACCATTTCAAATACAGCCAGTTCCTGCGTCCGGGTGACGTGCACATTCACTTCTTCGGGACCGCGACCCTGTCCTTCGCCGACGGCATTCGCACGCAACCGGGCGATGTGTTCGAGATCAGCCAGGGCGAATTCGGCGCGCCGTTGATCAATGGCATCGCTACGGTCGATGCGGCTTTCGAACCCGGCACTGTCGGCACACTTTGAGGAATCATGCATGACCCGAATTCTTGGTCACAACTACATCGGCGGCCAGCGCAGTGCGAAGGGCTACGTGACATTGCACAGCGTCGACGCGGAAACCGGTGAGGCATTGCCCCATGATTTCATTCAGGCCACGCCCGAGGAAGTCGATGCCGCCGCCCGGGCTGGCGCTACAGCGTACCCGGCTTATCGCACCTTGAGTGCCGAGCGTCGCGCAGAATTTCTCGATGCCATCGCCGATGAACTGGATGCGCTGGGCGATGACTTCGTCAGCCTGGTGTGCCGCGAAACCGCATTGCCTGCCGCACGGATCATCGGTGAGCGGGGTCGCACCAGCGGGCAGATGCGCCTGTTCGCCAATGTGCTACGGCGCGGCGATTTCTACGGCGCGCGTATCGACCAGGCGCTGCCTGAGCGTCAGCCCTTGCCGCGTCCCGACCTGCGCCAATACCGTATCGGGCTCGGCCCGGTGGCGGTGTTCGGGGCCAGCAATTTCCCCTTGGCGTTTTCCACCGCTGGCGGCGACACCGCGTCGGCATTGGCCGCCGGCTGCCCGGTTGTATTCAAGGCCCATAGCGGCCACATGGCGACGGCCGAGCAGGTGGCCGATGCGATCATCCGCGCGGCGGAAAAAACCGCGATGCCAGCCGGCGTGTTCAACATGATCTACGGCGGCGGAGTCGGTGAAGCGCTGGTCAAGCACCCGGCTATCCAGGCGGTGGGCTTTACCGGTTCGCTCACCGGTGGTCGAGCGCTGTGCGACATGGCGGCGGCGCGCCCACAACCGATCCCGGTGTTCGCCGAAATGTCGAGCATCAACCCGGTGATCGTATTGCCCCAGGCGTTGCAGGAGCGCACGGACACCATCGCCCGCGGCCTGTCGGCTTCGGTGGTGCAAGGCTGCGGGCAGTTCTGCACCAACCCTGGCCTGGTGATCGGCATCCGTTCGCCGCAGTTCACTGCATTCCTCCAGCTGCTGGCCGACATGATGGCCGATCAACCGGCGCAGACCATGCTCAATGCCGGGACCCTGGCTAGCTACGCAAAAGGCTTGCAAAAGCTCCTTGATCATCCCGGTATCGAACACTTGGCGGGTAGCGCGCAACAAGGGCATCAGGCGCAACCGCAACTGTTCAAGGCCGATGCCAGCTTGCTGATCGAGGGGGATGAAGTGCTGCAAGCGGAAGTGTTCGGCCCGACCACCGTGGTGGTGGAAGTGGCGGATCAGGCCCAGCTGAGCGCGGCTCTGAACGGTCTTCACGGTCAATTGACCGCGACGATCATCGGCGAGCCGGCGGACTTCGAGCAGTTCAGCGAGCTGACGGGGTTGCTGGAGCAGAAGGTCGGGCGAATCCTGCTCAATGGCTATCCAACCGGCGTGGAGGTCTGTGATTCGATGGTCCATGGCGGGCCATATCCCGCGACGTCGGATGCGCGTGGCACGTCGGTTGGCACCCTGGCCATCGACCGCTTCCTGCGCCCGGTGTGCTTCCAGAGTTACCCGGACAGCCTGCTGCCGGATGCGCTGAAGAATGGGAATCCGCTGGGTATCCAGCGCCTGGTGGATGGCAAGCCGTCGCGCGCCCCCCTCTAACGGTCACGCACATCATCCCTGTGGGAGCGAGCCTGCTCGCGAAGACGGCGCAACAGTCAAGGAATATGTCGACTGACACTGCGCATTCGCGAGCAGGCTCGCTCCCACATTGGTATGAGGCGCAATGAGCTATCATTGCGTTTTTCCCACTCAAAGATTGACTGCCATGACTGCCGTAACAGACACCTTGCTCAACGCCCTCGAACATTGCGGGATGGTGGAAATCGACGGGCTGCACGCCTTCGAATTCGCCCTTGATGTCGACGACAACCTGCACATCGAATGCATGGACGGTCGAGCGGCCAAGCACTGGGAATTCACCCCGGCACAGGTCCAGGCCGCTACCTTCGACACCACCCTGCAAAGCTGGCTGATCAACGATAACGACGGCGAACACCGCCTGGTGTGCCTGGGCGACGTCATCAGCGGCGACAACGAAGACGACGATCAACAGGATGCGTAACCTCTGGCCGTTGTTGATCGCCGGCAGCATCGGCGCAATGGGCGTTCAGGTGGCATCCGCCGACGACTACCAAGTACTCGTGGGGTCGTACACTGGCGGCCAAAGCCAAGGTATTTATCGCCTGAACTTCGACAGTGCAACCGGACAGATCGACGCCAGGCCGCTGCAAGTGGTCAAGAGTGAAAACCCGTCCTGGCTGACTTTGTCCAAGGACCGGCAGCGTCTGTTCGTGGTCAACGAAAATGGCCCGGGCCAGCCCGATCCGGTCGGGCGGGTCAGCAGCTATGCCATCGACCCCAAGACTCATGAACTCACCCTGATCAATCAGGTGCAAAGCCTCGGTAACGAGCCAACGCATTCGAGCCTGAGCCTGGAAGCCAGCCATTTGTTCGTCAGCAACTACTCAGTGGCTGAAGACCCGGGCGGCACCCTGGCGGTGTTGCCGGTGGCAGCCGATGGCACGCTCAAACCGGTGGTGCAGATGAGCAGCCATCCGGCCAGCCGGGTCAATCCCGAGCGGCAGATGTCGGCGCATGTGCATTCGACGATCGCCTCGCCTGATGGCAAATACGTGTTTTCCAACGACCTGGGGGCGGACAGGGTTTTTGTCTACCGCTTCGACCCCAAGGCCAATCCTGATTTGCCGTTGACCCCGGCCACACCCTCGTTCGTTCAACTGCCAGCCGGTAGCGGGCCGCGCCATCTGCTGTTCAGTGCCGATGGCAAGCACGCCTGGCTGACCATGGAAATGAGCGCGCAGGTGGCGGTGTTCGATTACCGCGACGGCAAGCTTGAGCAAACCCAGAGCGTCGACCTGGCTGCCGGTCAGCCCGTTTCCGACAAGGCCGCCGCTGCACTGCATGCATCAACCGACGGCAAGTTCCTCTATGTCAGCAACCGTGGCACCGCCAACCAGTTGCTGGTGTTCGCCATCGACCCGGCGACGGGCCATCTCAAGGAACTGCAACGTCGCACGGTAGAGGGCGATCATCCACGGGAATTCAGCCTCGATCCGAGCGGCAAGTTCCTGCTGATCGCCAACCAGAAAAGCAACCAGATTGTCGTCGTCGAGCGCGATGCCAAGACCGGCTTGCTGGGCAAAACCGTGCAAAAACTGCCGATGGATGCACCCAGCGACCTGAAATTCCTGGTGAGTCAATAGGCCGCAGGCCCCAGTTGATGGGGCCTGCATCCTTCTATCAATGAGGGTGATATCTGGAAGTGTCACAAAGCATTTCAAGCCGCTAACCCTCGAGGGTTAAGTTTGCTTCACGGCCCCACCGGGCAAGCAAGCCAACTGACTCCGAGGAATACAGCATGAACTTCAATCTCTTCTCCGTAATCGCCGCTTCTGCCATTTCCGCCACCGTGGCCCTTCCAGCCAGCGCCAACGTTGAAATCAGCGACAAGAAAACCCACACCCAAAGCTACACCCAGAAATACCTGCAACAGAGCGCCAACTTCTACGCCGCCCTGGATCACAAAGCCCAACACTGAAATTCAAGCCCTGCAGCCTTTATGCAGGAGCGAAGTCACTTGCCGATCGAAGCCCTGGCCGCGAAAGGCGTTGAAGTGATGTCGCTCCTGCATAACGCGTTTGCGACACCTTAGCCGCCGATGCTTGATATCAGGTGGCCATATCTCTAAATTTGACGCTGATTTTTTGACTCCTCCTTCTGAAGAAAAGGATTGCCAAAATGACGATGCGTCTTGCCGTGGTGCTGCTGTTCCTCTATTCGACCCCGATCCTGTCCGCCGGGCCCATTCCCGGTGAACCCGACGCTGCCCGCGAGCGCATGATCAGTTTTATTGAAGACTGAGATAGACCGGGTTAATGATCAACGAAGTTGATATTTGCTATGCATCAGACTCGTTGGTTACCGGTGCTTTTTTGATTGATTCTGTGGACTCTGAAACATGTCCACGGAGTTCATCATGGCCAGCACGATCATCACCTCTGCCAAACACGGCGCCTATGTGGCAATCGGTCTTTACCTGGTCATGGTGCTGGTTATCAGCCTTTCGCCGCAGTCGCAGCAGGCCGTCGAACCGCCGATCCATGTCGCGCACCCTGGCATCCAGTTTGAACATCGCGCGCAACAGGCGATGGTCGATCCGGCTGAACTCGCAGGAGTGGGCGGAGCATGAACCGTTGCAAACTTCTGGTTATCGCCTTCCTGGCGTTCATAACCAATGGCTTTTCCCTGCTGGGGATCGGGCACGGGTCAATCGGCGGGGTGGCACGGGCCATCGAGGCCAACCACAACATCGCGCGCAACATCGAGACAGCCAAGGCCATGGGGATGCTGGCCGGCAACCCGCCGATCACGCCCGATGAAGGTTTTTTCGGACCGTTTCACGTTGATTGCTCGGCAATAGGCATGTGTGAGGTACTGGCCTGACCCCGACCCTTGTAGGAGCCCGGCTTGCTGGCGAGGGCGTCGTCGAGATCGCCTTCGCCGGCAAGCCGGGCTCCTACAGGGATCTGTTTTATTTCGCCATCACCGATGTAAACAACTGCGACGTCAGAAATCGCTGCAACCAGTCTTGCAGACGTCGATAGGGCGTCTGCGCAAACCACTCGCGATCGACATGGGCGAATTGCCGTATGAACGGCATCAGCGCCACGTCGGCCAGGGTGGGGTGGTCGGACAGCAAATAATCGCGACCGTCCAGCAACGCCTCAAGCTTACCCAGGAACACCTCGCCCTCGGCGCGGTAGAACGCCATCGGCTGTTCCGGATAGCGTTCGGCGTACTTGTAGCGGTTCAGATGCACCTTGAAGACCTGATCGTTCTCCTCGATCAACGCCGCGATGGCGAGCTGCCCTTGCGGATCATCCTTGAGCAACCAGTCCTGCGGGTCATTGCAAGCCAGCGCCCAGCGCATGATCTCCAAGCTTTCATCGATGACCCGTCCGTCGACGTTCAACACCGGCACCGTGCCTTTGCTCGACAGTGCGAGCATCTCGGCGGGTTTGGCCTTGAGGCTGACCTCGACAATGTCCACGGCCACTTCGCTGTAGCGCAGCGCCATGCGTGCCCGCATGGCGTACGGGCAGCGGCGGAACGAATAGAGCGTGATCATTTCACCTCCAGGGTGCTCAAGCCGTTGCCTTGGCGACGGACCTGGATCTGCACCGGAATCCGCTCATGCATCTCCTGCACATGGGAAATCACCGCGACCTTGCGCCCCTGGGCCTGCAGGCCGTCGAGGGCGTCCATGGCCAATTGCAGGGACTCCGGATCGAGGCTGCCGAAACCTTCGTCGATGAACAGCGATTCGATCTTCAGCGTGCTCGAGGCCATCGATGCCAGGCCCAGCGCCAAGGCCAGCGACACCAGGAAGGTCTCGCCGCCGGACAACGAATGCACCGAGCGCAGTTCGTCGCCCATCTCGGTGTCCATCACCAGCAAGCCCAGCATGCTGCCACCGCGCTTGAGGCGGTAGCGCCGCACCAGTTGGCGCAATTGCACGTTGGCGTGGTGCACCAGCAGGTCGAGGTTGTAGGCCTGGGCGATCTTGCGGAAGGTGTCGCCGGTGGCGGAACCGATCAGCGCGTTCAAGCGAGCCCAGCGCTGGTACTCGATGTAGGCGTCGGCGATCTGTTGCGCCAGGGCCTGATTGGCGTTCTGCCGGCGCTGATCCTCAGCCTGTTCGGCCCGCAGCTCGGCGCAGCGTTGCTCGCTGACGGCGGACTGGTTTTGCAGCTCGGTGAGCGCGCTGGCGAGTTGCTCGTCATCCAGGTTGCCGTTGTGTTGTGACTGGTGATCGAGCAAGCGCTTGTCGCGTTCCTGAACCAGGACTTTGGCCTGTTCGATGGCTTTTTCGCTGTGCTGCAGGCGTTGGCGAAGTTCGCTCACATGGGTGTCGTCGACCCGCAGCAGGTGTTCAAGGCCACCGTCATCCAGCTCCGGATGACGGGCGCGCCATTCGGCGATTTTGCCGGCGAGTTCGCGATGTTCGCTTTCCAGCGTGTGCAAACGCTCTTGCTGCGCCTTGAGTTCGGCAGCGATTCGCACGAGCTGAGTCAGCACATTTTGCAGTTCCGTGGCCGTGCTGGCTTCGGCTTGACGCGCCTGTTCCACATCCAGCTCCAGCTGTTGCTGCCACTGCTCGGCGCTGCCGTGCGAGCCGAGCAATTGACCGAGCGCTTGCTGGCTCGCCTGTTGTTGGCTGGCCAGTGCAGTGAACTGCTGTTCGGCGGTCTGCAATTGCTGCACGCGGGTCTGCTGTCGATCCTGTTCCTTCTCCAGGTTTTGCTGGCGCTGTTGCTGTTCGGCCAGTTCTTCCTTTTGCTGATCGAGTTGCGCCAGGCGCTCGGCGATCTGCCGGTCAAGCAACATGAAGGTCGCGGCGGGCTCAGTACGCAGTGCTTCCAGGGTGTCGGCTGGTAGCAGGTTGGCGAAGGCGCTGAGTTCTTCGTCCAGGCGCTGACGGTCATTACCCAGTTCACGCTGTTGATTGTCCAGGTGCTGGGCCGCGCTCTGATGCGCGGTTTCGGCGTGGCGCAATTGCTGGGTCAGGCGTGCAGCGTCCTGTTGCAGGGTGAGCAGGGCGGTTTGCCGTTGTTCGTCCTGGGTGATGCTTTGATTCAGCTGACTGTTTTGCTGGCTGAGCCAGGCGCTACGTTTATCGGCGTCCTGATTGAACAGCGCGGTGGCCAGCGGATGCGCTTGAAGGCTAGGCGCCAGGGCTTGCTGGGCAGTTGCCAGTTGTTCCTGCTGTTGCAGCAGTTCCTTTTGCTGGGCGATCAGTCCGCCGACTTCCGCACGCAGTTCGGTGAGTTTTTCCTTGAGCTGATCGACGGCTTTTTGTGCCGTTGCCTGTTCGCTTTCATCGAAGCGACCCAGGCTTTGCAACAGGGCCTCGGGCTGATGATAAGGATGTTCATGACTGCCGCAGACCGGGCAGGGTTGGTCATCGAGCAACTGCGCGCGCAATTCCTCGACGCTGGCGCTGCGGGCCAGGCGCTGGCGTTCCAGCAGTTCGCGGGTGACGGTCAGGGTCTGCTCGGCGACGGCGAGTTCAGCCTTGGCCTTTACCCCGTCCTGGGTCAGGCGCTCGCGTTCCTGTTGCGCAGCGACCTGCCGTTGTTGCAACTCGGCGCCGCGTCGGTCCAGGTCCTGTTGGCTGTCCCACAGTCGGCTCAGGTCTTCGATGGCGCGAAGTTGCTTGCGGTTGTCCTGCAACAGGCTGCCGAGGATGCCGATCTGCTCGGCGACGGCATCCGGCTCGGCACCGGCCTCCTTGAACAGCACCTCCAGTTGCTGTTTCTGCGCAGTAAAGGCTTGCGCGGCGAGCATGGCGTTCTGTTCGAGATTCGCCAGTTCCGCCTGCCCCTTGTTCAGGCGATTACCAATCAACATTAGCTGTTGCAGGCGATCACGGTAGGCATTCCAGGCATCGCTCAACGGCGCCAGATCAGCGCTTTGTGCAAGCTCGGCGGCCATGCGTTGCAAGTGTTCGGCAGCCCGTGCCTGTTGTTCGTGCAAGGTTTGAATCGCGTTCTGGCCCTGGGTGCAGGCCTGCTCGGCGCTCTGCCGGGCTTCGGCGCTGAGGGTCGCGTCCTTGGCCAGGCGGGCGAGGGTGCTTTGCTCCTCGAAAGCCTGGCGCAACAGCGGCGCACAGTCGGTTTGCCGTTGCTGTGCTTCGCCCAGGGCGATCCGGGTAGCGCCCAGTTGCTGTTCCAGTAACGCCTGACGCTCGCTGAGTTCGCCCTGTTGCCGGGTATGCTCGGCAATCTGCGCTGCCAAAGGCGTGAGTAGCGAATCGACCTCGGCCTTGCGGGCGAACTGATGCCGTTGCGGCGCGAGCTGTTCGAGACGCGTCAGCTGCAAACGCTCGCCGGCCAGGCTTTCCCAAGTGTGCTGGGCACTGTGCAGTTGTTCGACCGCGGCCAGTTGCGCGTCATGCAAACGGCGCAGTTCTTTGAGCCAGGCGTCCTGAAGCTCAAGCTGCTTGAGCTGCGCCTGCTGCAATTTCAGTTGCTGTTGTGCGGCGTTGAAGCGCTCGTCGAGCTCGGCGCGCGCCTCAGGTGCCAGCGGCGTGACACCGCTGGCCTGATCCTGCAGCAGTTTGTGCGCTTCGCGGGTTTCGCGAGTCTTTTCGAAGGCCCGACGGCCCAGGCGGGTGTAGAGCGCCGTGTCGGTGAGTTTTTCCAGCAGTTCGCTGCGGTCATTGTCATCGGCCTTGAGGAAGGCGCTGAACTCGCTCTGCGCCAGCAGCACGGCCCGGGTGAACTGCTCGAAATTCAGGCCCAGTGCGGCCTCGAGCTGGGTCTTGTATTCACCTTTCTGGCTGGCCAGCAGTTGATCCTGATCAAGGTCGCGCAGGCTCTGGCGACTGGCTTGCAGCTTGCCGCCAGCCTTTTCCCGGGCGCGATTGGCTTCCCAGCGCGCGCGATAACGTCGGCCGTCGACGCCGACAAAATCCACTTCGGCATAGCCTTCGCCGGTGCCGCGACGCAGCAGGGTACGTGGGTCGCCGGTGCCGATTTCGCCATCGGCGTCTGGCACCTTGGCGTCGCGCCCGGTGTTGTTCAGGCGCGGCACGGCGCCGAACAGGGCCAGGCACAACGCGTCCAGCAGGGTGCTCTTGCCCGCGCCGGTAGGGCCGGTGATGGCGAACAGTCCGGCACTGGCCAGGGGTTCGGCAGTGAAGTCGATTTCAAACGGACCGGCCAGGGAGGCGAGGTTCTTCAGGCGGATGGCGAGGATCTTCATGGCTGTTCGTCCTCCATCTGCACGTCTTGCAGCAGTTCGGCAAAGTCCTTGAGGGTTTGCTCATCGACCTCGCTGCCGTAGTTGTCCTGCCAGGCGCGGCTGAACAGTTCCTGGGGCGTGAGCTGGTCCAGCTCGATCAACCCGGCGCCATCATCGGCACCGTCCCGGCTGCCGTTGCCCGCGTATTCGGCGGCAATGCGCACCAGACGCACAGCTTTGCCCAACAGGGCGCTTTCCACTTGATGGCGCAAATCCGGTTGCGGTTCGTCCAGGCGCACCCGCACTTCCAGCCAGGGCTGGCGCTGGTAGTCGGCCAACAGGTCGATAATGGGCAGGTCGGCCAGTTGCACCAGGATGTCCGCCAGGGGTGCAGGGCCGATACGTTGCAGGTTGACGGCGCGGGGGATCAGTTTCGGTTCGACGCTGACCAGGGTTTCGCCGTCGAGCGTGATGTCGAGAATCTGGTGCTGGTAACCGATCTCCGAGAACGACAAGGGGATCGGCGAGCCGCTGTAGCGAATGCGCGCCTCGCCGTTGACCTTCTGTGGCTTGTGCAAATGCCCTAGGGCGACGTAGCTGATGGTCGGCCCGAACAGGCTGGCGGGCAGGGCCTCGGCATTGCCGATGATCAGGCTGCGTTCGGAATCCTCCGACACCGAACCGCCGGCCATGTGCGCATGGCTGATGGCGATCAGCGCCTGGCCGGGCTGGCGCTTGACATTGGCCGCTGCGATCAGCCATTCGTGAACCTGACCAATGCCGCGCAGGTAGTCGTCGCCCAAATGCGCACCCGTCACTTCGGCCGGGCGCAGGAACGGCAGCGCCAGGCACCAGGCGGCAATTTCACCCCGGGCATCGGGCAGTGGCAGCAACAGGCGTTCGGCGTCCAGTTGCCCATCATCCAGCCACAACACCCGGCCCAACGCATGGGTGCGCAAACGGCGCATCAGGGGCGCGGGCAGTTCGATCCGCGAACCGGAATCGTGGTTACCAGCGATCATCACGATGGTCAGCAACGGTTGCTGCTCATGGGCGCTGACGATGAAATCGTAAAGACGTTCCTGGGCTTTGACCGGCGGATTGACCGTGTCGAAGATGTCGCCGGCGATCAGCAGTACATCCGGCTGATCCAGCTTGAGCTGGCGCAGCAGCCAGTCGAGAAAACAGCCGTGCTCGAAATCGCGATCCTGGCCGTGCAGGTTCTGCCCGAGGTGCCAGTCGGAGGTGTGGAACAGACGCAAGGCGAACTCCGTAGGAAAAAAGGTGATGGCCACGTGAGAATTGGATGGTGGCTAAAGGAGAGGGAGTTTACTGGCAAACGCCAGACACTGCGCGCAGACCTGTAGGAGCATGCTCGATCCTACAGGGGAAGGTTATTTCGGATACAACGGCGGCAACCCACTGTCCCCAACCGGGTCCTGAACCCGTTCAGCCATCGGAATCGTACGAATCGCCCGCCACAAATCTTCCCCTTGCCAGTGCTGGCCGGTTTCGCTGTAGAGCGCGCCGTTCAGGCCGTCGAGGGCGTCGGATAGCGGTACGAAGCGGGCCGCCATGTCGGCCAGGGTTTCCGGTTGCTGGCGGGCCCAGGCGTCCAGCGCCTGGCGGGTGGCGTGGGTATCGTTGGCCTGGCAGGCGCGCTTGAGGTCGTCGAGCACGGTGCGTGGGCTCGGGCCGGTTTGTGCCGCGCGCTGGATCGCCGGTTGCGAACGCGCTCGCCACCAGAGGCCGAACCCCAGCAGGGTGGTGCAGGCCAGGATCAGGCTGCTGAGTTTCCAGCGCCAGAGGGTTTCGCTGCTGGCGCTGTTGTCGAGCGCCGAGGTACCGGCCGGGGTGTCGACCATCAGGCTGGGGTTGGCGGCCACCTGCAGGGTCCGGGCGGGCAGGCTGCTGTGCTCCAGATGGTCTTCGAAGGTGTTCCACCAGACCACCTCGACCGAAGGCAACTCTATGGCGCCGCTGCGCGAAGGCACCAGCGCTTCGCGGTCTTCGCGGCTGCCGATCAGGCCTCGCTCGCTGTTCTGGTTACCCAGCACCGGTTGATCGGGATAGCGGCGCAGGCCACCGGCCTCGGTACCGGGCAGTGGCGGCAGTTGCGAGCTGGCCAGGCCTTCGGCCTTGACCGTCAGGCTGCGGGTGAGCGAATCGCCGACCTGAACGTGTTCCGGTTCCGGGTTCCAGCTTTCGCTGAGCGTCAGGCTGCGAGCCGGCAGCCAGGGCAGGTCGGCGGGGTAGGTGGCGGGTTTGGCCTTGACCGTCAACAGTAGTTGGCCGGAGCTGACGCGCATCAATTTGCCGGATTTCGGCATCTGGGCGCTGGCGTCCGGGACGGGTTGCGCGTCCACCAGCGCGGCATTGAATATCTGCGCCGGAATGATCAGCTCACCGCTGTGTTGCGGGTAGATCGCATAGCGCATCTCGATGACGCCGTGGCGTAGGCCGTTGATGTCTTTCTCGTAGGTGCGCGACTCGCCCAGCTGTTCGATGCGGGCGTCAGGAATCTGCAAGGGCGGCAGGCTGCTGTCGTCGTACAGCGACACCGAATGGTAGATGCGCAAGGTCAGGACCGCCTGGGCCTGCACGTACACACTGGTTTGATCGAGGCTGGCGTCGATGAAGACCGGTGCCTGTTTGTCCGGGGTCGCCTGGGGGTCGCTCTCGACCACTTGCACGGTGATTGGTTGGCTCTGGGCCTCGCCCAGCTTGAGCGCGGGAATCACCACGGTGCCATTTTGCAAGGGCAGCAGGGTGATGATCCAGCGGGTGGTGGCCTGGTTGTCGCCGTTGAGCGTGTTCAACTGGTTGACCTGGCGGGTGCCACGCACTTCGAACAGTGGCTCCAGCGGCGTCAGGTCGGGCTTGCCGAACTGGGTCACGTCATTGGATTCCAGGGTCAGTTCGATCGTCTCGCCGGAGTTCAGGCGAGCCCGGTCGACACTGGCGACCAGCTCGGCTGCCTGGGCCTGCATGACGCAGAGCAGCAAGGCGGGCAGCGGGGCAAGCGTGAAGGCGGTGAAGCGGGTCATCGAGTTTTTCCCTGATCCTGATGTTGTTGCTGTTCGTACCAGAATTTGCGCCGGAGCAATTCCCCCGGGTCATCCGGGATCTGCCTCAGCCATTGCTCCAGTGCCTGTTGCTGCTCGCCCTCGATACTGTCGCTGGCCGGGCGCATGGGCGCAACGGTGTGCTGTTCGTCTCCCAGTTCGCTGCCGGGGACTTCATTGGAGCCTGGGCGCGGGGGCGTGGTGGCGGAAGGCTCGGTGCTTGCCTGGGTCTGTTCGCCAGCCGTTTCGGGTTCACCGCTTTGCGACGGTTGCGCAGCGTCACTGGGTGGCGCTTGCTGCTCGGCATCGCTGGCCGCCTCATCGGCGGCTTTGTCAGGGGGTGGCGTTGCGGCCTTCTGCTTGAGCAGGCTTTCCACCAAGGCTTTGTTGGTCAGCGCCGGGCGCAAATCCGGTTGGCGTTCGAGGGCCTGTTCGTAAGCATCCAGTGCCGCCTCCAGCTCGCCACTCCTGGCCAGGGCGTTGCCTCGATTGTAGTGGGCATGGGCGTCGTCGCCTTCGGCGAACCGCTGGGCGGCGCCACTGTAGTCGCCGGCTTCGTAGAGGGCAACGCCTTGCCACTGGTGATCTTCGAAGTGCCGCGCTGCCTCGGCCGGGCGTTTCTGCTTGAGCAAGAGCACGCCCTGCTGGTCGGGGCGCAGCCACAGGTCCTGGAAGTCGAAGGCATAACCGGGCTGCGGCAGCGCCAGCAACAGTGGCAGGCAGAGCAACCAGCCGCGCCGACCGGCACACGCGGCCAGCAACAGCAACGGCAGCAACAGCCAGTAACCCTGGTCGGCCCAGGAGTCGAGGCGCAGGGTCTGGCCGTTGTCGCGCAGGTTGCGCGGACTGTCGAACAGGCCGAGGGCGCGCAGGTCGGCATCGCTCAGGCGTGCATGGCGATAGCGTCCGTCCAGGTCATTGACGAAGGATTTCAAGCTGGGCTCGTCCAGGCGCGACACGAGAATCGCCCCCTGTTCATCCTTGAGGAAACTGCCGTCTTCCTGGGTAATGGGTGCGCCTTCGGCGGTGCCGATGCCGAGCATCAGCAATTGTGTCGATTTACCGCTCAAGGCCTGGCGAATGCCCAGGCGCTCCTGCTCGCTCAGGGTGGTGCCGATCAACAGGATCCGGCCGTCGCCCAGTGCGGCCTGTTCCAGCAGTGCCAGGGCCTTGAGCACTGCCAGGTCGGCACGATGGCCGGCTTCAGGCATCAACGACGGCTTGAGCGCATCGAGCAGGTTGCGGCTGGTGGACAGGTCGTCCGACAGCGGTACCAGGGTGTGCGCGCTGCCGGCGAAGACGACGATCGCAGTCTGTGCATCGTTGCGGCTTTGCAGCAGGTCGAAGAGTTTGCGCCGGGCCTGCTCCAGGCGGTTTGGCTGGACGTCGGTGGCGAGCATTTCCGGGGTCAACTCAAGGATCACCACCAGCGGATCCGCGGGTTTCTGGCTCATCTGCTCGACGCGGGAGAAGCTCGGCCCGAGCAATGCGACGACGGCGATCATCCATGCTACGCCCAAGGCAACCCACGGCAGTTTGCTTTCGCGCCCGCTGCCGCCACTGAGCAACACCGAATGGAACGCCGGTGGCAGGATCATCTGCCAGCGCCCGGCGCGTTTCTGCCGATGCCACAGTTGCCAGAGCAGCCAGCCAAGCAGCGGCAGCAACAGCAGCCACCACGGGCGGAACCAGTACGGCCAGAGATCGCTCATCGGCGCCTCCGCAGGCGCAGGCGTTTGAGGCGCTGGCGCCAGTCAGGCAATTGCGTTTGCAAGAACAGGTCCTTGTTGAACAGTCGATGCAGCGGGTTATCCGGCCACAGCACGCGCACCACCAGCAGCATGCTCAGCAACAACGCCAGCGCCAGCGGCCAGTGATACAACGCCTGGGCCGGACGGGCCTGGGTCGGCTGCTGGGTCACAGGCTCCAGTTGGTCGAGGGTGGACTTGATCGCTTGCAGTTGCTTGCCGTCTTGAGCGCGAAAGTACTGGCCCCCGGTGGCGTCGGCGATGTCTTTCAAGGTGGGCTCGTCAAGGTCCAGGCTCGGATTGATCCCCAGGAAACCCGGTGTGCCGCTTTGTTCCGGGTCGGCGCCGATGCCGATCGGGTAGATTTTCACCCCCTCCCTGGCTGCCAGGCGCGCGGCGGTGAGCGGATCGATTTCGCCACCGTTGTTGGCGCCATCGGTGACCAGGATCAGCACGCGACTTTGCGCCGGACGTTGCCGCAGGCGCTTGACGGCCAGGCCGATGGCGTCGCCGATGGCGGTGTTCTTGCCGGCGATGCCGATGCGCGCTTCGTCGAGCCAGACGCGCACGGTATGCCGGTCAAACGTCAGGGGCGCCTGCACGTACGCCCGGCTGCCGAACAGGATCAGGCCAACCCGGTCGCCGTCGCGACTTTCGAGGAAGTCGCCCAGCAAATGCTGGACCAGCGTGAGGCGGCTGACCTCTTCGTCCTGCCACTGCATATCGGGAAAGTCCATGGAGCCTGACACATCCACCGCCACCAGCAGATCGCGCCCACTGGCGGCAATCGGCAGCGGTTCGCCGAGCCATTGCGGGCGTGCGGCCGCACTCAGCAGCAGCAACCACAGCAGCAGGAACGGCGCCTGTTGGCGCCAGGCGGGCAGGTTGGCGCGGGCGCGGCGCCGGGCCAGGCCTTCGAGATCACTGAGGAAACTGACCTTGAGCGCCGGTTCGCCACTGTCGGCCACCGGCAACAGCACACGCATCAACCAGGGCAGCGGCAGCAGGGCGAAGATCCACGGCCAGGCGAACTCAAACATGTTTGCGAATCCAGGTGTCGACGGCCTGGGTCAAGCCGGCGATGGCCTTGTCGTCGAGCTTGCATTCGGGCTTGTAGGCGCCTTCGACCAGCACCATCCAGCGGGTCAGGCCGGCAGCGGGGCAGCGGTTGTCGAGAAACGCCAGCCATTTGCGGCCATTGAGGGTATGGCTCTGGCTGTAGGGGTAATGGTTACGGCACAGACGCTTGAGCAGGCCATTGAGCTGCTGCAGCCAGGCACCGGCGGGCGCACCATCGTACGGTTTGGGCATACGTGCCAGTTCCGCCAATGCGGCCACGCGCACCGGGTCCAGCGGCTGTTCGACGGGCGCGACCGGCGGCTTGCCAGGCAACAGGTGGCGCAGTTTCCACAGGCCGAAGCCGATGGCTGGCAGCAACAGCAGCAGCAACCACCAGCCCGGTGCCGGCGGCCAGAAAGCCACGGGGGGCGGGGAAATCAGTGGTTGCAGTTGCTCGAGACCGTTCATCGACCTTTTCCCGGCTTCTGTGGGTTGAGGTACTCACGCAGTTGCTCGACCATTTCACTTTGCGTGCTCAACGGCATCAGCAACACCCGCAGCTTCTGCGCCAGCAACTCCCAGCGGGCGATGCGGTCTTCGGCCTGGGCGCGATAGGTCTGGCGCAGGTCGAAGTTGAGCGTGTCCAGTTCCAGTTGTGCGCCACGCTCGGCGAAGCGCAACAGTCCGGCGGCGGGCAGGGCATGGTCCAGCGGATCGGACACCGGCAGCAGCAACAGGTCGCAATGGCGCGACAACAGGCTCAGCTGTTGTTCGGCGTTGCCGGACAAGGCGCGCTCATCGCAGATCACGATCACCAGGCTGCCAGGGCGCAACACTTCGCGCGCGCGGCGCAAGGCAATGCCGAAAGCATCGCCAGCGGGCTCGCTTTCGGTGTGCAGCGACTGGTTGACCCGCACCAGGCGGTTGAGCAATTGCAGCAGGCTCTGCTTGCTGCGCCTTGGCTTGATTTCGTAATGCTCGTTGTCGCCGAACACCAGGCCGCCGACCCGGTCGTTATGCCCCAGCGCGGCCCAGCCAATCAGGCTCGCGGCCTGGGCGGCCAGCACTGATTTGAACATCAGTCCCGAGCCGAAAAACAGGCGACGGCTTTGCTCGACCATGATGAAGATCGGTCGCTCGCGTTCTTCGTGGAACAGTTTGGTGTGGGGCTCCTGGGTCCGGGCGGTGACGCGCCAGTCGATGCTGCGCACGTCGTCCCCGGCCTGGTAGACCCGCACCTGATCGAAATCCACCCCACGGCCCCGCAGCTTGGAATGGTGCAGGCCGATCAGCGGGCTGCGCTGGCTCGGCGTGGAAAACAGCTGCACTTCGCGCACACGGTGGCGCATCTCGATCAGCTCGGCGAGCGTGACGCGGATGCCTGGTTGGGGCGGCAGGAGGGCGTTCATCGGACTCAAGCGACAGCTACGACGTCAAGAATCCGCTGGACCACCCGGTCCTGATCGATACCGGCGGCTTCGGCTTCAAAGGACAGGATGATGCGGTGGCGCAACACATCGAACAGTACCGCCTGGATGTCTTCCGGGCTGACGAAGTCGCGACCGGCCAGCCAGGCGTGGGCGCGGGCACAACGATCCAGGGCAATCGAACCACGGGGGCTGGCGCCGTAGGCGATCCATTCGGCCATTTCCGGATCGAACTTGGCCGGGTTGCGCGTGGCCATGACCAGTTGCACCAGGTATTCCTCCACGGCATCGGCCATGTACAGCCCGAGAATCTCTTTGCGTGCGGCGAAGATCGCCTGCTGGCTGACCCGGCGTTCGGGCTTGGTTTCGCCGTTCAAGGCTTCGCCACGGGCCTGTTGCAGGATGCGGCGCTCGACGGCCGCGTCCGGAAAACCGATTTTCACGTGCATCAGGAATCGGTCCAGCTGCGCTTCGGGCAGCGGGTAGGTGCCTTCCTGCTCGATCGGGTTTTGCGTGGCCATCACCAGGAACAATGGCGACAGCTCATAGGTGCTGCGTCCGACACTGACCTGACGCTCACCCATGGCTTCGAGCAAGGCTGATTGAACCTTGGCCGGGGCGCGGTTGATTTCGTCCGCCAGCACCAGATTATGGAAGATCGGACCTTGCTGGAACACGAAGCTGCCGGTTTCCGGACGATAGATCTCGGTACCGGTGATGTCGGCGGGCAACAGGTCGGGGGTGAACTGGATGCGATGGAACTGCGCTTCGATGCCTTCCGCCAATTCCTTGATGGCCTTGGTCTTGGCCAGGCCAGGGGCGCCCTCGACCAGCATGTGGCCGTCGGCAAGCAGGGCGATGAGCAAGCGCTCGATGAGTTTTTCCTGGCCGAGAATCTGCGTTGAAAGAAAGGTTCGCAGCGCGAGCAGCGCTTCACGATGTTCCATCGATGACTGTTCCTGGAAAGGGTGACCGAAGACGTTCATATAACGCCAGGGCTGGGGGCGTTACTTTAATCCATCGCGGGGGGCGGCGACTAACGGCATTTTGTGCAAAGTGGGGGAAATGATTGGGGAAATTGTGGGATTTGGCTGGCGGGGAGTGATTGGGTGGCTGTGCCGGCCCCATCGCGAGCAGGCTCACTCCTACAGTGACGGTGTACGCCGCTCAATTGTAGGAGTGAGCCTGCTCGCGATGAGGGCCGATCAAGCACCTCAAATCTGGCTGATAAAGGTGCCGGTACCGTCAAGGATGTTCTTCAGGGTTTCCTCAACCTCAGCCAGATCCACCATGTCCGGGTTGAAGGTGATCTCGAGCACATCATCCCCATTCAACGCATCGGCATCCGCGGCAGCGATTTCGATCTTCAGCAGGGTAGGGTTGAGGGTGACTTTCACACCGTCCAGGGTCGAAGGCTCGCCGTCGAGGGTGATTTCCAGCTCGTCTTCATCCGGGTAACGGCTCATCAGGAACATTTCGCCCTTGTCGCTGTGGCAGCAGAGCATGGCCATGTTGTCTTCCTCGTCGTCGCACGGGTTGACGATCAAGAGGGCGGTGGTCATTTGCATGGGGAATTCCTGGCTCGGTGAGCGTGATGAACGTGACAAAAAAGCAATTCTGCCAGCCTGTGGGAATTTCTGCTGCCTCAGGTGCTGGAACGGCGGGAAAAAACCGATTTCCATTATCAGTCTGATATATCTCGAAGCCTCTAAAATTCGACTTTGTGAATGGTGAAAGGTACTTCTCACAGAATTTTCCTAACTTGCCCTAGGAAATTTCCGAGCCTGTCGCAGGACGTTTGCAAGAGCTAAAAATAACGCCCCGCCCGCCGGTTTTTTACTTGTATTGGCGTCATTCAATCCCTTAGCGTGATCGCCCAGACGCAAAGGATTGCGCAGTCAATCATGAAAAAAGGACCTCTTTCGATGAGTCAGTATTTCGAATGGGCGGATGAGATCAAGCACCTGTCCGAGGAACAAATCGAGCAACTGTACCAGCGCTATCTGAACGGTGAAAAAAGTGCCGATCTGAAAATCGAGTTCAACATTGCGCCTGAAGTCCGCAGTCTGTTGAAAATATTGCCGCCGATTATCAGCAAGGACCTGACCTGCCCCTACTGCGACCTGCCCATGTGGGTGCGTCGGCACGCCAAGGGTACCCCTGTCTCAATTCGAAACCGTTTCAAGTGCGTACGTTGCGAGCACTATCACCATGAGCCCGGCCACTATGGGCGAAACAAGCCCTGTACCTGCAATGAATGCTACAAGCTGCGCCAGCAGGAAATCGCCGCCCAGGCGCAGCGCGATCGTCTCGAGCTGGAGAAACGCTACGCCACGTCACGCCCGTCGGTGCCTTATGCATCGCTGGGTTTCGTCCAGAAACTGACATTGCTCGCCTTGCTGGACGATGGCCATGTCGCTGGCGCCGAGTGTATTGACTCGCTCGTCACCGGGTTGCGCAGCGAACCGTTGGCGCCCACTGATGAGGCCAGTGAAGCGCTGGTGAGGAACCTGTACGAGGCCGGCGTGCTGAACGTCGATCCGGATGGCGATATCAAAGCTTTCGATCGAGCGTCCGGCTACCAGATCAAAGACTTTTCCTGCGTGCGCTGGCTATCCAATGTCGCGCTGGAAACCGGCGTACGCAGCACTCGCGACGCACTGTACCGGGCGTTGTATCAAGAACTGTCCGGCAGTGTTCAATCCTCCTGGAAAAGCGAGCTGTATGCCTTGATGTTGAGCCTGGCCCGCGACGAATCAATTCAGTACATCCAGGTATTGGCCAGTGAAGTGAGCTTCGTGTTCAGTGCCCAAGGGCGTGCCGCAACCGTTGTCGGCCAGCTTCTGCAGGACTTCTCGGTGAGCCATGTCTACTACTTTGCGCGATTGGCGGTGAAGAATGCCGCGCATTTCTATGCCACCGGCAACTCCAAGGGCCGTAACCACGCTTGCAACACTATCCCAGGCAATATGTTGGGCACGGCGCAGGATGCGAAGGCGCGAAACTGGCGCAAAACCGCCTATCGCGATTCGCGAGTGCCGCAGTCGTCCTTGCACCGAATCCTGTACGACGTGGTGCTGAAGGACAGCGGCGCCGGTTTTTCCAAGTCTCCCGGCCTCTACTGGCGTGATGAACTGGTGCCACGGTTTTTCTCCGGCGATGCCTGTGGGGCGGACCTGGCCGGGCATCTGCAGCTGTTCTGCCGCGAGTGTGATTCGAGCAACGTCGATGCCAGCATGGACAGGATGACGATTCAAATGCTCTGTTACGACTGCGCGACAGTGAGCAAATTTCAGGCGATCGAAGACGTGATCGACTGAAATGGTCGAGGTTTCTTCAGTGCGCCAAATAGCGTCCATGGTCTGTTCGGCGATCATGGATGTTGTCAATTTTTGGTTGGAGCGTGGCGCACGGGTGCCGGGCGGTCGCTCTGGCACGAATGTCCTGCAAAAAACGTGCACTCAGCCCCGAAATCGACTCCGGCTGCTAGTGTTGTTCAGTGTGCGCCTGCCGAGCAGCGTACCGTTGACCGAATATGTCGCAGCACCGCAAGCATGGGCCTTGCCGCACTCGTTAAGCTGCGCAACGGATGAGCACCCGTAAAGGCATTGTGTTGCCCGCAGCCCAGTCGCTTTTGCAGATGCCCATTCACGGAAGGTGAATGTGACCCGAGTGTCTCGTTTAGCTTCACCCACCTGTCACCCTGTTTCCTCTGCCCGAGAATCAGGAACAGGGTGACGGGTAGCCCCGAACAGGGGTTTTGCAAGAGACGCTTCCATCAATAACAAGCCCAAGCGGAGTACCACAGATGGCGTTCTTCACCGCAGCCAGCAAAGCCGACTTCCAGCACCAACTGCAAGCGGCACTGGCGCAGCACATCAGTGAACAGGCACTGCCACAAGTGGCGCTGTTCGCTGAACAATTCTTCGGCATCATTTCCCTGGATGAACTGACCCAACGTCGGTTGTCTGACCTCGCTGGCTGTACCCTTTCTGCGTGGCGCCTGCTTGAGCGCTTCGATCACGCGCAACCGCAAGTGCGCGTCTACAACCCCGATTACGAACGCCACGGCTGGCAGTCGACCCACACCGCTGTCGAAGTGCTGCACCACGACCTGCCGTTCCTGGTGGACTCGGTGCGTACCGAACTGAACCGCCGCGGCTACAGCATCCACACCCTGCAAACCACCGTGCTGAGCGTGCGTCGCGACAGCAAGGGCGAGTTGCTGGAAATCCTGCCCAAGGGCACCCAGGGCGACGATGTGCTGCAAGAGTCGTTGATGTACCTGGAAATCGACCGTTGCGCCAACACCGCCGAACTGAATGTGCTGACCCGGGAACTGGAGCAGGTACTGGGTGAAGTGCGCGTCGCGGTGAGCGACTTCGAACCGATGAAAGCCAAGGTCCAGGAAATCCTCACCAATCTGGACAGCAGCCGGTTCGCCATCGATGCCGACGAAAAGAGTGAAATCAAGGGTTTCCTCGAATGGCTGGTGGGCAACCACTTCACCTTCCTCGGCTATGAAGAGTTCGTGGTCAGCGATGAAGCCGATGGCGGCCACATCGTCTATGACAAGGACTCCTTCCTCGGCCTGACCAAACTGCTGCGCGCCGGCCTGAGCTACGATGACCTGCGCATCGAAGACTACGCCGTGAACTACCTGCGCGAACCGACCCTGCTGTCGTTCGCCAAGGCCGCGCACCCAAGCCGTGTACACCGTCCGGCTTACCCGGACTACGTGTCGATCCGTGAAATCGATGCCGACGGCAAGGTCATCAAGGAATGCCGCTTCATGGGCCTGTACACCTCCTCGGTGTACGGCGAGAGCGTGCGGGTGATCCCGTACATCCGCCGCAAGGTCGCGGAAATCGAACGCCGTTCGGGCTTCCAGGCCAAGGCTCACCTGGGCAAGGAACTGGCGCAGGTGCTCGAAGTGCTGCCACGCGACGATCTGTTCCAGACCCCGGTGGACGAGCTGTTCAGCACCGTGATGTCGATCGTGCAGATCCAGGAACGCAACAAGATCCGCGTGTTCCTGCGCAAGGACCCGTACGGCCGTTTCTGCTACTGCCTGGCCTACGTGCCGCGTGATATCTACTCCACCGAAGTACGGCAGAAGATCCAGCAAGTGCTGATGGATCGCCTGAAGGCTTCGGATTGCGAGTTCTGGACCTTCTTCTCCGAGTCCGTGTTGGCCCGCGTGCAACTGATTTTGCGAGTTGACCCGAAAAACCGCATCGACATCGACCCGCAGCAACTGGAAAACGAAGTGATCCAGGCGTGCCGCAGCTGGCAGGACGATTACTCGGCCCTGACCGTCGAAACTTTCGGCGAAGCCCATGGCACCAACGTGCTGGCCGACTTCCCGAAAGGCTTCCCGGCCGGTTACCGCGAGCGTTTCGCAGCGCATTCGGCGGTGGTCGACATGCAGCACCTGCTGAACCTCAACGAAAAAAATCCGCTGGTGATGAGCTTCTACCAACCGCTGGGCCAGGTCGGTCAGCGTGAGCTGCATTGCAAGCTGTACCACGCCGATACCCCGTTGGCGCTGTCCGACGTCCTGCCGATTCTAGAAAACCTTGGCCTGCGCGTGCTCGGTGAGTTCCCGTACCGCCTGCGCCACAACAGTGGCCGCGAGTTCTGGATTCACGACTTCGCCTTCACCGCGGCCGAAGGCCTGGACCTGGACATCCAGCAACTCAACGACACCCTGCAGGATGCGTTCGTCCACATCGTGCGCGGCGATGCCGAGAACGATGCGTTCAACCGCCTGGTGCTGACCGCTGGCCTGCCGTGGCGCGACGTGGCGCTGCTGCGTGCCTACGCCCGTTACCTCAAGCAGATTCGCCTGGGCTTCGACCTGGGCTACATCGCCAGCACCCTGAACAACCACACCGACATTGCCCGGGAATTGACCCGGTTGTTCAAGACCCGTTTCTACCTGGCGCGCAAGCTGAGCAGTGATGATCTGGAGCAGCGTCTGGAACATGCGATCCTGACTGCATTGGACGACGTCCAGGTACTGAACGAAGACCGCATCCTGCGTCGCTACCTGGATCTGATCAAGGCGACCCTGCGCACCAACTTCTACCAGACCGACGCCAACGGCCATAACAAGTCGTACTTCAGCTTCAAGTTCAACCCGCACTTGATTCCCGAGCTGCCGAAACCTGTGCCGAAGTTCGAAATCTTCGTCTACTCGCCGCGCGTCGAAGGCGTGCACCTGCGCTTCGGCAACGTTGCCCGTGGTGGCCTGCGCTGGTCGGACCGTGAAGAAGACTTCCGTACCGAAGTCCTGGGCCTGGTAAAAGCCCAGCAAGTGAAGAACTCGGTGATTGTGCCGGTGGGCGCCAAGGGCGGCTTCCTGCCGCGTCGCCTGCCACTGGGTGGCAGCCGGGACGAGATCGCGGCCGAGGGCATCGCCTGCTACCGCATCTTCATTTCCGGCCTGTTGGACATTACCGACAACCTGAAAGACGGCGCCCTGGTGCCACCGGCCAACGTCGTGCGTCATGACGACGATGACCCGTACCTGGTGGTTGCAGCGGACAAGGGCACCGCGACCTTCTCCGACATCGCCAACGGCATCGCCATCGACTACGGCTTCTGGCTGGGTGACGCGTTTGCGTCCGGTGGCTCGGCCGGTTACGACCACAAGAAAATGGGCATCACCGCCAAAGGCGCGTGGGTCGGCGTGCAACGCCACTTCCGCGAGCGTGGCATCAATGTCCAGGAAGACAGCATCACCGTGGTCGGCGTCGGCGACATGGCCGGTGACGTGTTCGGTAACGGCTTGCTGATGTCCGACAAGCTGCAACTGGTCGCCGCGTTCAACCACCTGCACATCTTCATCGACCCGAACCCGAACCCGGCGACCAGCTTCGCCGAGCGTCAGCGCCTGTTCGACCTGCCACGTTCGGCCTGGTCGGACTACGACACCAGCATCATGTCCGAAGGCGGCGGTATCTTCTCCCGTAGCGCCAAGAGCATCGCGATTTCCCCGCAGATGCAGGAACGCTTCGACATCCAGGCCGACAAGCTGACCCCGACCGAACTGCTGAACGCCTTGCTCAAGGCACCGGTGGACCTGCTGTGGAACGGCGGTATCGGTACTTACGTCAAGGCAAGCAGCGAAAGCCACGCCGATGTCGGCGACAAGGCCAACGATGCACTGCGCGTGAACGGCAACGAACTGCGCTGCAAAGTGGTGGGCGAGGGCGGTAACCTCGGCATGACCCAGCTGGGTCGCGTAGAGTTCGGCCTCAATGGCGGCGGTTCCAACACCGACTTCATCGACAACGCTGGCGGTGTGGACTGCTCCGACCACGAAGTGAACATCAAGATCCTGCTGAACGAAGTGGTTCAGGCCGGCGACATGACCGACAAGCAGCGCAACCAGTTGCTGGCGAGCATGACCGACGAAGTCGGTGGCCTGGTGTTGGGCAACAACTACAAGCAGACCCAGGCACTGTCCCTGGCAGCCCGTCGTGCCTTGCCGCGGATTGCCGAATACAAGCGCCTGATGAACGATCTGGAAGGTCGCGGCAAGCTGGATCGCGCCATCGAGTTCCTGCCGGCTGAAGAAGCGATCAACGAGCGCGTCGCGGCGGGCCATGGCCTGACCCGTGCCGAGCTGTCGGTGCTGATCTCCTACAGCAAGATCGACCTCAAGGAGCAGCTGCTGGGCTCCCTGGTGCCGGACGACGACTACCTGACCCGCGACATGGAAACCGCTTTCCCGCCGACCCTGGTGAACAAGTTCTCCGAAGCCATGCGCCGTCACCGCCTGAAGCGCGAAATCGTCAGCACCCAGATCGCCAACGACCTGGTCAACCACATGGGCATCACCTTCGTTCAGCGACTCAAGGAGTCCACCGGCATGAGCCCGGCGAACGTGGCCGGCGCCTACGTGATCGTGCGTGACATTTTCCATCTCCCGCACTGGTTCCGCCAGATCGAAAACCTGGACTACAAGGTTTCCGCCGACGTGCAACTGGAGCTGATGGACGAGCTGATGCGTTTAGGTCGTCGCGCCACGCGCTGGTTCCTGCGTGCCCGTCGCAACGAGCAGAACGCTGCCCGTGACGTCGCGCATTTCGGTCCGCACCTGGCGGCGTTGGGCCTCAAGCTCGACGAACTGCTCAGTGGCGAGATCCGCGAAACCTGGCAGACCCGTTACCAGGCGTACGTCGCAGCCGGTGTGCCGGAGTTGCTGGCGCGCATGGTGGCTGGCACCACGCACCTGTACACCCTGCTGCCGATCATCGAGGCCTCCGACGTGACCGGCCAGGACCCTGCGGACGTGGCCAAGGCCTACTTCGCCGTGGGCAGCGCGCTGGACATCACCTGGTACCTGCAACAGATCAGTGCCTTGCCGGTGGAAAACAACTGGCAGGCCCTGGCCCGTGAAGCGTTCCGCGATGATGTCGACTGGCAGCAACGTGCGATCACCATCTCGGTCCTGCAAGAGGGCAACGGCACCCAGGACGTGGAAACACGCCTGGCGTCGTGGATGGCACAGCACGAAAGCATGATCGAACGCTGGCGCGCCATGCTGGTGGAAATTCGTGCCGCCAGCGGTACGGACTACGCCATGTACGCGGTAGCCAACCGCGAGTTGCTGGACCTGGCGTTGAGCGGGCAAGCGGTAGTGCCTGCCACTGCATCTGTCAGCGCCGAGCTGGAACCGGCGGCCTGATCAGACGTTGAATGAAAAAGCCCCGCATTGAGAGATGCGGGGCTTTTTTTCGCCGGATGTTTTTGTAGCGTCTGCTCGGGCCTCTTCGCGGGCAAGCCCGCTCCCACAGGTGACCGAGTACGTTCAAAAAAACGCGATCCACTGTGGGAGCGGGCTTGCCCGCGAAGAGGCCCTCTCAATCAATACAATTTCCGCCCTTCGTCATTATCCAACATCGACACTTTATCTGTCGGCCTGGACAACAAATTACTGAGCGACTGGTCAAACTTCTGCAATGCCCTTACTTGCACATTCTGTTGCTCGTTAATGTCGGCAACAATCTCTTCGCTGCGTTTAAAGTCCGCCCACACCGGACTTAACGCCTTCGCGTCATGCCCTTTTGCAGTGCCAATGTAACTCAGGTTCTTATCGTAGAAGTCCACGTTAACATTCGCCTCGACGTCCGAACTGCGCGAGGTGATCAATTGGCTGCGGCTGTCGACGACGGCGACCACATCCGGTTTTGCCGCCTGCAGGCTTTGCATGTCCGGGTACACCGTGACCGATCCAAATTGCCGTTGCAGGGAGGCCCTGACCCAGTCCACCGCCAGATCCGGTTTTGACGTGGCCACATAGGCGTCGTGGATCGACTGCACCAGCAGGCTCTGGCCGAAACCGGTGCCGGCATTGGCCTGGTAGTCCTGCATATAGGCGCGGTTGGCCTGGGTATTGCGGCTATAGACGATGCCTAGCGTTACCTGGCTGCCGTTGGGAATACTGGTTGCGCTGCTGCGACCCACCGGTTGCGTGAAGATACCGTCGAGTGGTGTCACCGCTGAAGGTGCCGTGGGAATCGAGCATCCGGTGATTAGAACGCTCATGGTCAATGTACTGACGAACGCAAGTTTCATGGTGTTTCTCCAGTGAAACAACTTCGGTCGGAAAGTTACAGTTGCCGCAGGGTGTCGGCAGTGACTCCAGACTAAACCGTGCGCTGATTAATGAAATAGCCAATCCGAGAAGTTATCCGGTGACAATAGTTTTGTTCGGTTTAAGTAAGAGTGGTTAATTGCCTGAAGATATAAAAACACCCGAATCAGGCATTTGGGCGTTTTTATTTATGGCTGCTGGTTTAACCATCAGTTTTGCAAGGGGACCAACACTTTCTCGTCCGGCGACAACACCATGAAGACCAACAGCTTCGCAGGTTTCGTTTTGCTCGCATTTTTCGAGACCAGGTGTTCCGAGCCGGCGGGTTCGTACCAATACTCACCGGCCTTGTAAGTGACCTCTTTTTCGCCCTTCACCTGAGAAGTGATCGATCCCGAAAGCACATAGGCCATGGCGGTGCCGTCATGTTTGTGGGCGATGGACGCTTGGCCGGGCTTGTAGTCGACCTCAATCATCAAAGCCTTTTTGCCGGGGGCGTTTTTCAGCATCTGGTCCTGTAACACCGTGACCTTTTCTGAAGGATCACCGGCTTCATGGGCAAACGCCGAGGCGCAAACGGTCAAGGCAAGGGCAGCGAGAGAGAAGCGCAATAGTTTCATGGTTCAGCACCTGCAGTGGTTGGTTGTCAGGGACCAATCTATTGCGCCAGGGGGGATAAACAAACAGCCAATTCTCACGAAGGCCAGGGGACCAATGTGCGGCGCTGGAAGGCGCTGGAATGAAAAAGATCGCAGTCCCCGGAAACGTTTGCAGAGGTACCCATACTCTGCAAGCCTGACCAAGGACTGCGATCTTTAACCGTGTCTTATCTGATCGGAAAGCTGTTGAAGTCGACGGCGTTGGCCAGTTGGCAATCGATCAGGTCGATGAAGCCTTGCACCTGGGGACTGTTGAAATGCGATTGCATCGCCGATTCCGATTGCCAGTGGGCGCTGACAGTCCAGCGATTACTGTCCTCAGGGCAGCGGTCGACCATATAGGATTCACAGCCGGGTAGTTCGCGCAGGGTGTCGACAATCTTTTGCAATTGCTTGCCCAGCTCTTCCGAGCGGCCGGCGACGGCCTGAACCTGTACGGTATTGATCACTTTGTAGGACATTGGCTCACACTCCTCATTGAGGGATCACGCCTATGCAGAATAGGCCCGCACCCCCGGACCACCAATAGCCAATCGCCGGATAAAGGCGCAGTCCAATCCGTCAGGCAACCTGCTGCAAAATGTCCCGGAAACGATCCAGGGCGATGTCGATGTCCAGGGTCTCGATGGCGCCAAAACCGAGGAAAAACCCCGCCTGGGGCGCTTGCTGGTAGAAAAAGCTGTCGATGGCATAGAGCCCGACTTCTACTTTTTTTGCCAGCTCGATCACCAGTGGCACGTCGATCGCAACCTTGCACAACACCACCATGTGAAAACCCGCGGTGGTCGGCACCGCTTCAAGCCAGGGCGCGAGATCACCGGCCATGCGCGCCAGGATCCGCTCACGGCGGCCCGCGTAGATCGTATGGCAGCGGCGAATGTGCTTGAGCAGGCAGCCTTCGGCGATGAATTTGGCCAGCGCCCACTGGGGCAGGGTGGAGGTGTGCAGGTCGGTGAGTTGCTTGGCGCGCACCACCGCCTCGAGAATTGCCGGCGGCAGGATCGCGTACCCCAGGCGCAGCTCTGGCAGCAGGGTTTTCGAGAAGGTCCCGACATAGGCGACGATCCCGCGCTCGTCCATGCTCTGCAGCGAGTCCGTGGGGCGGCCTTCGTAGCGAAACTCGCTGTCGTAGTCGTCCTCGATGATGATCGCCCCCAGTTCATGGGCACGTGCCAGCAGCGCGGCGCGGCGCTCCTGGCTCATGGGCATGCCCAGCGGGAACTGGTGCGACGGAGTGACATAGATCAGCCGCGTTCCGAGGGGGATTTTCTCCACCACAATGCCTTCGGCGTCCACCGGCACGCCAATCACCGTGGCGCCATGGGTGCCGAACAACAGGCGCGCCGGCGGATAACCGGGGTCTTCCATGGCGACGATGCTGCCCGCCCGTATCAGCACCCGGGCAATCAGATCCAGCGCCTGTTGCGCGCCATTGCACACCACCACGTCCTCATCCTGGCAATTGACCCCGCGAGAAAAGGCGATGTGCTGCGCGATGGCATTGCGCAGCGCCGGCAGGCCTTCGGGCAGGCTGTAGAAGCCCTTGGACCCGGCGATCTGGCGCAAGGCATGGGACGTACAGCGCCGCCAGTCGTCCTGGGGAAACTGGCCCTTGCTGGTGGCGCCGCCAATGAAGTCGTAGCGCAGCGAGCCTTCCAGCGTCGGATGACGCAGAAACACCGGCAGGCTGCGCCAGGATTCGATTACCTCGAATCCGGCGAGCTCCGAATGGCTTTGTTTGCGCTCGACTTTCGAGACCCGGGCGTTGACGTAGGTGCCTTTGCCGATCACCCCGGTGAGGAAGTTTTCGTAGGTCAGTTGGGCATAGGTATCGGAGATGGTCTTGCGCGAAATGCCCAGTTGCTCGGCCAGCAGGCGACTGGGTGGCAGTTGCGTCCCGGCGGCCAGGCGGCCCGACTCTATAGCGCTGCGCAGTTGCGTATACAACTGGCCCGCCAGGTCCTTGCGTCCGTTAATGACGACGTGTAGTTCCATACCGGCAAGGCTCCATGGCAATTGAGGCGCGTGTGCAGTGCCAGATTAACCTCAACTGGCGTTTATGCAGTAGTTGCGTGGCGCAAAAATCGCCAATTGGTCTGGGCCAAGTGGTCCACGGATAATTCGCGAAATTGGATATGTAACGCGGCGTTAACAACGTCTACCTTGGCGGCATATGATCGCCCTATGAGGTCGCGCCATGAACCCCCGCCTGGATTACTACAGCGCCTCGCCCAAGGCGATGAAAGCAATGATCGCCATGGAAGCCTTGACCAGCAGCCTGAGCATCGAACCGGCGCTGCTGCACCTGATCAAGATCCGCGCTTCGCAGCTCAACGGCTGTGCGTTCTGCACCGACATGCACTCGGTGGACGCCCGGCGCCTGGGCGAGACCGACCGCCGCCTTTATTCCATCGTGGTCTGGCGCGACAGCAACTTCTTCGACCCGCGCGAGCGCGCCGCCCTGGCCTGGACCGAAGCGGTGACACTGCTTTCTCAGGACCACGTGCCGGACGCCGTCTACGAGCAAGCCCGAGAGCAGTTCAGCGAGGGTGAGCTGGTGGACCTGACCATCGCGGTCACCACCATCAACAGCTGGAATCGACTGGCCGTGAGTTTTCGCCAGGCGCCCAGCGCCTGAGCGGCTGTCACACGTCTTTCATGCAGATTGCGCAGGATGGAACTCCCAGTGAAAGATCGACAGGGAGTCATCGATGTCATTCATGGAAACCCGGGGCGATCAGCCCGTAGCGCAATACCCCGCAACCCTCGATAAAACCACGTCCTGGCGCACCCGCGCGGCGCAGCTCGATCCGCTGCTGGCGCAGTGCTTCAGCGTGATCGCCCGTTGCGGCTGCTTCATGCAGGCAGCCCGGCGCCTCAACATCAAGGCAACCCTGTTGCGCAAGCAATTGGCGCAGCTGGAAAAGCAGCTGCAGTGCTCGCTGTTCAGTCCTTCGGAGAACGGCCTGGTGCTCAGTCGAAACGGCCTGCAACTGCACAAGCAGCTGACCGCGCTGGCGCATGAACGCGACCTGCCGGTGATCGAGCAACCCATTGTGCGCCTGGCTGTCGCCGAGACGATCCTGCACGACATCCTTGGCCGCGATCTGGTGGCGTTGCTGCGACGCAATGCCGGTGCGCGCCTGGACATCATTACCCTCGACAGCGAATTGTCCCTGCAGGCGGTCAGTGCCGATGTCGTGGTGTGGCTGGCGGGTGCCGACTTGCCGCTGCCGGGCCCGAGTTTTGCCATCAGCGAGCCGCAATGCCTGGCGCGATTCGACTACGTTCCGCACATCGCCAAGCGCTATTCACGGGTCGCCTCGCGGCCCGACAGCCTCGATGACCTGGCCGACTTCATGCTGGTGCAATGGCAGCATGATCGGCAGATCGACAGTTTTCGACCCTGGAACGACCTGGTTGACCAGCGCCCGGCCGGGGTCGTGCAGTCGCATTCCTATCCACTGATGCTGGAGATGATCCGTTGCAGTGCCTGCATCGGCCTGTTGCCCGGCTACATGAGTCACTTCGACCGCGGCTTGATCGGTTTGCCGGGGCTGTTCCAGCCGCCGATGCAGCGCCAGGTGTGGCTGGCGGTGAATGCCGAGTCCCAGGGGGATGCGCAGGTGCAGATGATTGTCGAGTTGATTCTCAGCACCTTCGAAGAGCGGCGGGAGTGGTTCCTGTAGGAGCGAGCCTGCTCGCGAAGAACCAGACAACACCGCGGGGTGTCAGGCATCCCACGTCATCGTTGACGACCATCGCGAGCAGGCTCGCTCCTACAGGGTGTTTTTCCATGATGGATGCGTTGTAGAGTGGGCGGCCATGTCTGTATCAAGGATGAATCACCCATGACCGTTACCGACGCTGCCATCACCCTCGAACGCTTCAACGAATTCCACCTCGTCGGCGTTACCGCGCTCTACAACGACCCTGCGGTCACCCGTCAAGTGCTGCAAATGCCATATCAGTCCGTCGAAGTCTGGCGCAAACGCCTGGAAGCGGACAACGAACGCTCGCTCAAACTGGTCGCGTTGCATCAGGGCGTCGTGGTCGGCGAGCTTGGCCTTGAACAGTTCTCACGTATCCGACGCAGTCATGCCGGCAGTTTTGGCATGGGCGTGGTGCCAGCCTGGCAGGGCAAGGGCGTGGGCTCGAAATTGCTGGCAGCGGCGCTGGACATCGCCGACAACTGGATGAACCTGCGGCGGGTCGAACTGAGCGTGTATGCCGACAACGAAGCCGCCATCGGCCTGTACCGCAAGTTCGGCTTCGAGACCGAAGGGCTGTTTCGCGACTATGCGGTGCGTGATGGCGCCTACGTCGATACCTTGAGCATGGCGCGTTTGCGCCGCATGCCCAATAGCGATTGATCCCTACCGCTCGCGCTTTTAGTCGTACGCGGGCGGCGCGCATCTGCCATGCTCAATGTCCGCAGTACCGCTTCAATCAAGGGAACACCGCAATGGACGACGTACGGCAACTGGGCGAGATGCTTCGTCACTACGCAGAAAGCGAAGCGCACAAAAAACAGCTGTTCGAGACGCAATCGGCCGAGTGGGCCAGGCGCATCGGGGAGTTGTTTGATCAGATCCAGCAGTGGCTGGAGCCGGTCCTGGCGCCGAATCTGCTGGAGGTGAGCCGCGAAGCGTATGTCGCGTCCGGGCCAAGTGTTCCGGTGGAGACGTCCACCTTCAAGACTGAAAAGCTGAGCATCCTGATCGCCGGCAAGCCGGTGGAGTTCGTGCCTGACGTGATGGGTGCCGGCGGGCAGATTTCCCTGGCGGTGATGGGCTTTACCGCGGCGCGCTATGGCAGTGTTTCGCTGGTGTGCATGCCGCCGTCCAATGGCTGGCAATGGCGCAAGACCAATGGTCTTAAAGACCCGGATACCTTCGTCTTCGAGGCGGATTTTCTGGCGCAGCAGTTGCAGAGTCTGATTCCGCGCGAACGTGGCTGATTTGAGACCGCCTTCGCTGGCAAGCCAGCTCCTACAGGGAGCTGGCTTGCCAGCGAAGGCGCCCTCAGCATCGCCTCAAATCTCGAGGCTCTCCCAACCCTTTTCAAGCTCTTCTGGCACGACCGCATTTATGCGCTTGCCGGTAGCGGCTTCCACCCGCCGCGCGACCTCAGGGTCATCGGCAAACGGCATCAGGCTGGCATCGTCCAGGCTTTCGGCGGTCTGATGGCGCAGGCAGTATTCGATGGCGAACCACAGGAACACCACCCCCAGGATATTCAACACGACTTCAGTCATCAGGCTATCTGCGCCTCGCATTCCGCCATCGCCACGTCGGACACCCGCACCGTACGCCACATGTTGTAGGCCATCACCAGCATGCCAGTGAGAAACAGCACGCCACCGGCAAAGCGCACCACGAACCCCGGATGGCTGGCCTGCAAGGCTTCGACGAAGGAATAGGTCAGCGTGCCGTCATCGTTGATGGCGCGCCACATCAGGCCCTGGGTGATGCCGTTGACCCACATCGACGCGATGTACAGAACGGTACCGATGGTCGCGAGCCAGAAGTGCAGGTTCATCAGGCCGATGCTGTGCATCTGCGCGCGACCGAAGACCTTCGGAACCATGTGATAGGACGCGCCGAAGGTGATCATCGCCACCCAGCCGAGGGCACCGGCGTGTACGTGGCCGATGGTCCAGTCTGTGTAGTGGGAGAGGGCGTTGACTGTCTTGATCGCCATCATCGGCCCTTCGAAGGTCGACATGCCGTAGAAGGCCAGGGACAGCACCAGGAAACGCAGGATCGGGTCGGTGCGCAATTTGTGCCAGGCGCCCGAGAGCGTCATCATGCCGTTGATCATGCCGCCCCAGCTCGGCGCCAACAGGATCAGCGACATGGCCATGCCCAGCGACTGCGCCCAGTCCGGCAAGGCGGTGTAGTGCAAGTGGTGGGGGCCGGCCCAGATGTACAGGGTGATCAGCGCCCAGAAATGCACGATCGACAAACGATAGGAATACACCGGCCGGCCCGCTTGTTTGGGCACGAAGTAGTACATCATCCCGAGGAACCCGGTGGTCAGGAAAAAGCCCACGGCGTTGTGCCCGTACCACCACTGCACCATGGCGTCGGTAGCCCCTGAATACACCGGATAGGACTTGAACCAGTCCACCGGGATCGCCAGGTGATTGACCACGTGCAACATCGCGATCACCACGATGAACGCACCGAAGAACCAGTTGCCGACATAGATGTGCCGGGTCTTGCGCTGCACCACGGTGGTGAAGAACACGATGGCGTAGGCGACCCAGACAAGGGTCATCCACACCGCGCCGGAGAACTCGATCTCGGCGTATTCCTTGGTGGTGGTGTAGCCCAGCGGCAACGTGATGAGCATCACCACGATGACCGATTGCCAGCCCCAGAAGGTGAAGGCGGCGAGTTTGTCCGAGAACAGCCGCACCTGGCAGGTGCGCTGTACCGCATAGTAGCTGGCGGCGAATTGCGCGCTGCCGGCGAATCCGAAAATCACCAGGCTGGTGTGCAGCGGGCGCAAGCGCCCGAACGTGGTCCACGGCAGGTCCAGGTTCAACTGCGGCCACACCAGCTGCGAGGCGATCCACACGCCCATCGCCATCCCCACGACGCCCCAGATCACGGTTGCCACGATGAATTGGCGCACGACCTTGTAGTTATAGGCCTGTCCGGTAGTTGTTGTGCTCATGATCAATGCTTCCACGGTTGCAATGGCGTGCACTGTAGAAACCGTGGCAAAAACAAAACAGGCTCAGGAAAAATTGATTTATACGGATCAGATTCAAAGCGGCCTAAGCCCAGCTGCATTAGTTCTGATACGTGTTTTTCAACTCCAGCTGAATCTGTAATGCAGATCAGCGTCGGTTCATAGTCACCACTTCAAACCGCCCCTCTGTAGGAGCGAGCCTGCTCGCGATGGACGTGAACGATAACGCGAGAAGCCTGACACCCCGTGGCGCACTCAGGTTTATCGCGAGCAGGCTCGCTCCTACAAGGGGGGCGCTCAACCTGAGGTATTTGGATGTATCAGTACGACGACTATGACCGGGCACTGGTGTTCGAGCGGGTTGCACAGTTTCGCGATCAGGTCGAACGCTTCATGGCGGGCGAACTGAGCGAGGAAGAGTTCCTGCCGTTGCGCCTGCAAAACGGCCTGTATATGCAAAAACACGCGTACATGCTGCGCGTCGCCATTCCCTACGGCACCCTGAGTTCCCGGCAGATGCGCACGCTGGCGAGCATCGCCCGGGATTACGATCGCGGCTACGGCCACTTCACCACTCGGCAGAACATGCAGTTCAACTGGATCGAACTGGCCGAGGTGCCGGACATCCTCGAACGCCTGGCCCAGGTCAACATGCACGCCATCCAGACCTCCGGCAACTGCGTGCGCAACATCACCACCGAAGCCTTTGCCGGGGTGGCGGCCGACGAAATGATCGACCCGCGCCCGCTGGCGGAAATCCTGCGGCAGTGGTCGACCATCAACCCGGAATTCCTCTACCTGCCGCGCAAGTTCAAGATCGCCATCTGCTCGGCCGAGCAGGACCGCGCGGCAATCATGATGCATGATATCGGCCTCTATCTTTACCCGGGCGATGACGGGCAAATGCTGCTGCGGGTGATCGTCGGCGGCGGCCTGGGGCGTACGCCGATCCTTGGCTTGCAGATTCGCCAGGGCTTGCCATGGCAGCACCTGCTGTCCTACGTCGAGGCGGTGTTGCGGGTGTACAACCGTCATGGCCGGCGGGACAACAAGTACAAGGCGCGGATCAAGATCCTGGTGAAAGCCCTGGGCATCGAGGCGTTCGCCAGGGAGGTCGAGGAGGAGTGGACGCACATCAAGGATGGCCCGGCGCAACTGACCCTTGAGGAGTTCGAGCGCGTGGCCGCTGCCTTCGTTGCGCCGCAATATCGCGAACAGGCGGATAGCAGCCTTGATTTCGGCACGCATCTGGCCCGGAACCCGGCGTTCGCCCGCTGGGTGCAGCGCAATGTACAAGCCCACAAGGTAGCGGGCTATGCCAGCGTGGTGCTGTCGACCAAACCGGGCAGCAGCGCGCCGCCGGGGGATGTCACCGCCATGCAAATGGAGGCGGTGGCGCAGTGGTCCGAGTGTTTCGGCTTTGGCGAGATCCGCATCGCCCACGAGCAAAACATCGTGCTGCCGGACGTGCCAAAAGCCGACTTGTTCACGCTCTGGCGCCTGGCTTGCGATCAAGGTCTCGGCAGCGCCAACGCCGGTTTGCTCACCGACATCATCGCCTGCCCCGGTGGTGACTTTTGTGCGCTGGCCAACGCCAAGTCGATCCCCATCGCCCAGGCCATTCAAGCGCGCTTCGAAGACCTCGATTACCTGCATGACCTGGGCGACATCAGCCTTAACATCTCCGGCTGCATGAACGCCTGCGGTCACCACCACATCGGCAACATCGGCATCCTGGGGGTCGATAAGAACGGCAGCGAGTGGTACCAGATCACCCTCGGTGGCGCCCAGGGCAAGCACAGCGCGTTGGGCAAGGTCATCGGCCCATCCTTCAGCGCGGCGCAAGTACCAAGGGTGATCGAGCAGATCGTCGACACCTTCGTGCGATACCGCGAAAGCGAGGAACTGTTTGTCGACACTTTGCAGCGCATCGGGCTGGAGCCGTTCAAAGAGGCGGTTTATCCGAAAGTGCTAGAGGTGTCGGCATGAACAATCTGTTGCGTCTGGAGGAGGGCGGGGCGCGGATTGCGCTGGATGATCCATGGACGCTTGTCCGCGATCCGGAGCCGCCATTGCCAAGGGGCAAGGTGATCTTGCCGTTGGCGCGCTGGCTGGAAAATCCACGGGAACACGCTGTGTGGCTGGGGCCGGATGATGAGGTGGAGGGGCTCGAACAGTGGTTTGGCCAGTTGCCGTTGATCGCCCTGGATTTTCCGAGTTTTCGCGATGGCCGGGCCTATAGCCAGGCCTATTTGCTGCGCACTCGATTGGGCTGGCGTGGGGAATTGCGTGCGGTGGGTGATGTGTTGCGCGATCAACTCAGTCATATGCGTCAGTGTGGTTTCGACAGTTTCGCTGTGCGCGAGGACAAATCCGTTGAGGATGCGTTGAAGGGATTGGTGGGGATGAGCGTGTTGTACGGACGTTCGGTGATCGAGCCGCGGCCCTTGTTTCGGCGGCGCTAAGCGGACGCCAGAAGCTTCTTGGTACAGGATTTATTGCGCAGTCTGGAATGTTTTTCCGTTGAATACTCACACCGTTCTGATAGGCAACTTTGTTTAAATAAACGCGGGATTAGTCATCAAAGGATGTCGTTCTGCATTGCAGTTTCGTACCTGTAAACCCGAAAAGCCCGATAGTTGCCCCCCATTCGAAAATGAGACTGTGTTCAGCTTTGGATAGATGGACAAGTTGAGGGGGCACTTGATGGAGAAAATATCGCTTGAACAGGCTCTGCCTTTAGTTTCATGGCAGAACAGCCTTAATTGTTTGGTCGATCCGCACTGGACACAGGCTCACTATCCTTACTTGCGTGGTGTAGTGGTCGAAACTGCCGAGGCCATGGACCACTATGGCTGGAAATGGTGGACTCCACAGACCCCTGACATGCTTCAGTTTCAGTATGAACTCATGGATATATTGAGTTTCTTCCTCTCCCATCTCATCAGTGAAAGCCAGGGTGACCTGAGTCTGTCGGCTCGAGCCCTGGTCGGGCAATCGGATCCAGCATTGAAGCATTACGTGTTCAACAAGCAGGCAATGGATTTGAGGGCTTGTGACGTTCTGCCGTTGTTGGAATGGTTCACGGGCCTGGCGATTTTTGGAGTAATCGCCTTGCCCTTACTGGAGCGCATAATGTGCCTTTCGGGCCTGGGCGACTGGGATGCCGTACTTTCAAGGTACCGACAAAAATATGAGTTGCATGTATTTCGGCAACTCAATGGATACAGCTTGGGGCGGTACCGCAAAGACTGGGACGGCAAAGAAGACAGTCTATATCTCGCTGAACTGTGTCAGTGCACAGCGAACGGACGCGCCCATCAGGACACGCATCTTTATCAGACATTAAAAAATATGTATTCGCGATTCACCTGCCGCAGCAATGCCAAAGCGGAGAACCACGATGCAGACGATTAAACAGTTGCCCGGACCTGTTGGGCTGCCACTGATCGGTAACTCTTTGCAACTCAAGCCATCGCTCGCCTACCAGCAACTATGTGAGTGGGCAGACCGTTATGGTCCTATCTATAGCTTCAGGATCGGCAGGCGCCGTATTTTAGTGATCTGCGATGCGACACTGATCAGCGAGTTGTTGCGCAACCGCCCGGAAAAGTTCCGACGCTGGAACAAAATGGAAGAATTGGGCCTGGAAGTCGGTGCCGATGGTGTGTTTGTGGCCGAGGGGGATAAATGGCGGCGCCATCGGGAGCTTATTGTTCCGACATTTGACACTCAGCATGTCAGGCGTTTTTGGAGTCGACTCGGGGCGGTCACAGAGCGTCTTGAAAAACATTGGCGCAAGCGCGCTATCGACCGGCAGCCGTTTGATGTTCGCCAGGACTCAATGCGCTACACCGTCGACATCGTTGCCGGGTTTGCCTTTGGCAGTGATCTAAACACTTTGAATGATGAAGACAGCGCACTACAGGGTTCCCTGTCACAGTTCCTGCAAACGGCGGCGCGACGCCAGGCCGCGATATTCCCCTACTGGCGCTATGTAAAGTCGGCAGCAGACCACAAGTTTGACGCGGCGCTGGCGCAGATCAACCAAACGGTCAATGACATGATTGTTCGGGCGCGGGCCCGGATTACTGCTGATTCCGAGCGTTGTGAGCATCCGATTAACATGATTGAGGCATTGGTCGCCTATCAAAACAAGAACGACACCAGTGCCCTTAGCGACGGGGAAATTGTCGGCAACGTGTTGACTTTCCTGCTGGCCGGAGAAGACACCACGGCCAATACCATTGCCTGGACGATTTACTACATGTCCCGTCACCCTGAAATTCAGCGTGAGATGCAGCGTGAGGTGGATAGGGTAATTGGCACCGGCTCCAGAGTAAGCGATATCAAGCAAATTGATGAGTTGCACTACATAAATGCTGTCATACAGGAAAGCATGCGCCTCAAACCGGTGTTTCCGCTTCTGACGCTGGAACCCAATCAGGATGTGGTCATTGGCGATATACCCGTGGTTCGGGGCACCCCGTTGTTTTTGTTGACGGGTCATCTGGGACAGCAGGCTTCCAATTTTACTGATGCCCGGCAGATGTGCCCCGGGCGCTGGCTCGATGATGGCCGCTTCGCCGACGACAACCGCAAAGCCTTCATGCCCTTTGGTTCAGGTCCAAGGTACTGCCCCGGTCATCGTCTGGCGAAACTTGAATGCGTCATGGCCATCAGCACTTTGGCCAGGAATTTCAACGTGGTTGTGGACGCACAAGCCGGCGAAACGATTGAAGTCTACGCCTTCACACTTTGCCCCTCTCAAGTGTCGGTAAAACTCAGCAGGCGTTAATCCCACGCTGATAAAACCATTGGAAATGGAGTCATACATGGACAGTCAAACCCCGTCCTATCTATTGCATGTGGGCGATGCCGACCGCGAGCGCCTCGAAGTCCTGGCCAATATCTACAATCCAGGCAGCCAGGATTTCTTGAGACGCCAACTGGCGATTCCAGTAAGTACGTTGATCGACCTGGGTTGTGGACACGGTCAAATGACCTGCTGGATGGCGAAAGAGTTCTCCCAGGCCCGGGTGTTCGGGCTGGATCATTCTGATGAGCAACTTGCAATATGCGAACAAAACCAGGTGGCGCAAGATGTGCCGAATGTCACCTTTCTTCGCCATGATGTGCTGGCTCCTGCCCAGGGCATTCCAGAGGCGGATGCAGTTTATTGTCGCTATGTCCTATTACATTTGAGGGAGTGGGACACATTCTTCAGTAACGCCCTGGCACTCTGTAAACCTGGCGGTTCGCTATTGATCGAGGAGCCGGGGTTCCCTTTTTTTTGTTATCCCCGCCATGAGGCGCTCGATCGTGCCAACATCCTGGGACAAACCCTGACATCCAGGATGGGGTTGCGTTTTGACTGCATCGATCCGCTCTGGGGTTATGTCCATGCCTTGGAGGGTGTCAGAGTAAAGGACTACTCGTTCAGTCAACCGATCCTGACCACCCGCTATCAGAAAAGCCTGTTGTGGCGTTCATTTGCGCAGATCCACCAGCCATTGATTTCGATGGGGTTATGTACCGTGCAAGAGGCAGATTCAATTATTGGGCAACTGGCTTACATCGGCAGCGATCCGCTGCATGTGGTCGGTACCTTGCGAATGGTTCAGCTGCACTTGGAGAAAGTTTGATGACGGTGATCAAGGTGATTCTGGTCGATGAAGATGATCGGCCAGTGGGCGAAATGGAAAAGCTTGAAGCCCATGAAAAGGGTCTGTTGCACCGAGCGGTCACGGTGTACGTGTTCAACTCCCGGCATGAACTGTTACTACAGCAACGCGCCGCCGATAAGTACCATTGTGGCGGGCTATGGAGTAATACCTGTTGTGGTCACCCATACCCTGGCGAGGACACGCTTGCAGCGGCACAGAGGCGGCTGGAGGAGGAGATGGGCCTTAGCTGCAGGTTACACAAGGGCTTTAAACTCAAATACAGGCTAGTGGTGAACCAAGGCTTGGTGGAACACGAATACGGGCATGTATTTTATGCGATCAGCGATCAGTTGCCGGTGTTGAACCCTCATGAAGCCCAGGCGTTTTGCTACGCATCCCAAAGGCAAACACAGGCACGCATGCTCCGGGATCCGGAGCACTTCACACCTTGGTTTCGACACACCTTCGCCCGGGCAATAAAAGAATTTAACCTGTGAGGCTACTGTTACTTCAAGGCCGGATCTCCAGGGTTGAGCTTCTTCCAGCCCTGCAACAGCACCTGCGCCTTCGGTTCCTGGCCGCTGTCCAGGTAGTACTGGATCAGCGACAGCCGCGCATTGCGGTTGGCTGGCTGCACTTTCAACAGCCTTTCCAGCTCCTCGCACGCGGCATCGACCTTGCCGCTGTCATGCAGGGCCACGGCCAGCACATAGCCGTATTGCGCGGTCTGCGGTTCGAGTTGTGCAGCTTTACGCAGGAAAGGCATGGCCTGATCGGATTTTCCGGCACGCACCAGCGACAAACCCTGGGTGTGTTGCAGCAGTGCGGCGTCGGGGTGCTCCTTCAGGCTTTGCGCCAGAAGCGCTTGAGCTTCCGGAACGCGGCCGTTGGCTTCCAGCCATTGCACCAGGGTCACCAGCGCCGGGTAGAAGTCCGGGTCGCGTTGGAGTGATGTGCGCAACAAACCTTCGACTTCGCCGCTGCGGCCGCTGGCCTGGTACAGCATGGCCAGGTTGAGGTTGGCTTCGGCGCGTTCGGCCAGGCTCTTTTGCACGGTCTCGTACTCGGCGATGGCCGCGTTCCAGTTGCCTTGGGCCGTGCCCAAGCCATTGCGCGCGACGCTGAGTAAATCCCGGGCCGCCGCAATGCGTACCGCCTTCACCGGATCGCTGAGCAATGGCGTCAACAGCGGCGCACGCTCCGATGGCGGCAGGAAAGCGCTGATCGCCTGCACCGCACTTTCACGCACTTGAGGTGCCGGGTTGCTCAAATCCCGGGTGGCCAGTTTCAGCGCCTGCTCGCTGGGGTACAGCGGTAACTCGGCAAGCAGGGTCGCCCGTTGAATCGCCGGCAGGTTGCTGCGCTGCAGCTGCTCGTACAGGGCTTGCGCGGCGCCAGGCTGGCCGTTGCGGATCAGCCACAGGCTTTCGTCGTAACGCGGGGCCTGGGCGGCGGTGGAGGTGTTCCAGAGCTTGAACTGCTCGGTAACCTTGTCGCCGGCCTTGCCCTGGTGACAGGTCAGGCAGGCGTCCGGCGTGCCGAGCTTTTTCGCCCGCTCGGGATTGGGGATGCTGAAACTGTGGTCATGCCGAAAGTCATTGCCCATGTAGAACTTGCCGGGCATATGGCAATCGATGCACTGCGACCCCGGCTGGCCCATGGTGTGGCGGGTGTGTTCGATCGAATCGTAGTTCTTCGCTTGCAGGCCTTTGCCGTCGACGCCCTCGATGGAGGTCTTGCCAGCCGTGTTGTGGCATTGCAGGCACACACCATTGCCCGGCGCCTTCAATTCGGTGCTGTGGGGGTTGTGGCAGTTGCTGCAGCGCACGCCCTTGTCGAACATTTTGCTCTGGGCGAACGAACCGTGTTCGAACACTTCATCCTTGATCTTGCCATCCAGCGCATACAGCTCGCGGGTCAGGGCGCTTGGCAGGTAGTCGTCCATCAGGCGCTTGCCAACGGTGAAGCCGTCGCCCAGTGGCGCACGACGCGAGTGACAGCGGGCACAGGTTTCGATCTCGACGGTCGCGTTCTTGTCCTTGAGGTCGACGGCAAAACCCGAGTGGATCAGATCGCCTTTTTTCGCCGTCCATTGTAGATGATTGGAGGCCGGGCCGTGGCAGGCCTGGCAACCGACGCCGAGGCTGTTCCACTGGCTGTCGAAGGTGTTTCTCGCAGCATCGAAGTTGCGCTTGTACCCGGTGGTATGGCACTCGACGCACATGAAGTTGGCGTTCTGGCTCGGTTTGCTCCAGTGCAGCGGGTCCTTGAAGGTCACCCCCTGGCCTGGATAGAGATGAAACCAGCGCTGCTTCTCGGTATCCCAGGCGATGCCGAGGGCTTGCAAGCGACCTTCGCCGACCTCGATCAGGTATTGCTGCAAGGGAGCGATGCCAAAGGTGTAGGCGACCTTGAAGTCGGCGTTCTTGCCGTCGATGCCAGGGGTGTTGACCCAGAAGCCGTCGTCCTTGCGCGAGAACCGGGTGGTTTCGTTTTCGCCCTTGAAGGTGACGTTGTTGAAGTCGCCGAGCAGGGTCTGCGCGTTGGCTTCCTGCATCGCCAATTGGTGATGGGAACCTTGCCAGTCCTTGACCTGTGCGCTGTGGCAGCCCTGGCATTGCTGCTCGTCGACCATGGTCGCCGGCGCCACTGCGACGGGTTGCGGTTGCACTTTTGCGGGTTGCGCGACAGGTGTGTTGACCGGCGCGTAGCTTACCGGAGCCGGTTGGCTGCTGAGCAGGAACCAGCCGATGCCCGCGACCGCCAGCAACAAGGCGCCGATGGTGACGGGGAACAGGTATCGATGGATCAAGGTCGGTTGCGAATCAGGGTTTGGGGTTGCTGCTTTATTTTTATGTTTCGGCATTACGACTTCCGTAGTCCAGGTGCGTTTGCCGTCAGGCGCGCGTTCATGCTCGATGCAGCTTTGCCGGATGGCCGGCTTCTGTCAAATGATGGTTGTGGTGAAGCTGATGGCCCCATCGCGAGCAGGCTCACTCCTACAGAAAAACGCGTTCCATGTGGGAGCGAGCCTGCTCGCGATAGCGGCCTGACAGGCACCGCATCACTCCCCGATAAACCACCGGAAATACGGATTCCCCCCATCCCCGCGCATCACCTCGCGCACATCCCTGGCCCAGGCATCCCGGTCACCGTCATAGGCGTGCAGGCTCGCCCGGTAGAACTGCATCAGGCGTTGCCGGTGGGTGTTCATTCGCTCGGTAAACCCCTGATCGGCGTTCACCAGCACCGGCGGTTGGTGCAAGTCCAGCAGGGCCGGCAGCACGCGGCTGATCTCCTTGGCGCGCACCCACGGCGCGTATTCGATTCGCGGCTGATCATCCGTCACTGCCGGTGCATCAGCGGCGAAGCGTTCCAGGCCGGCGCGGTCGGTAACCCAGGTCGCGAGCAGGGCGGCAGCCGAGCCGATACCGACGTCTTGCAAGGTGCTGCGCACACTGTCCTGCTGGAAACGTTGGGTGATTTTTGCGGCATCCAGTTCGATCGGCTCCAGCGACCCCACCAGCAGCATCTCGTGGAACTCGCTGGTCCACAGGGTGGCGTAGGGGAAGACATCAAGGAAACTGCGCACCAGCGAGCGCGAGTCGTCGATGTTCTGCGTTGGCAGCGGCAGCCATTGCGCGACCAGGCCCTGCTTGTGCAAGCGGCTGGCGGCCAACTGGTAGAAGTCCCGGGAATACAGGTTGACCACACCGGCTGCGGAGGGCGGTGGTGGTTCGAGGGTGATCAGGTCGTAGCGCTGCGGGTTGCGCAGCAGTTCCTGGCGACCGTCGCGCAGGCGCACGTCGACACCCGGGTCGGCGGCGGCATTGAAGTTGCCCTTGAACAGTGGCGCGGCCTTGACCACGGACGGCAGCAATTCAGCGACAACGCGCTGCTCCAGGCCCGGATAGCGCGTCAGGGCGCCGGCGGTGATGCCCGTGCCGAAACCGATCACCAATGCCGAGCGGGGTTCGCCGTTGTGGATCAACAATGGCAGCAGCGCCTGGATGCGCATGTAGCGCAGCGAAGGCATGGCGTCGCCGGTGTTTGAGACACCCTGGATATACAAGCGCTGGAACGCCCTCTGGCCCTTGCCCTGGGTGACCACGGCGACGGTGCCGCCGCGACCTTCCTCATAGAACGCCAAGGTGCCGTTGCGCGCGCCGGGCAGCAGGCTGGCCAGTTTGTCCACCGGGGTCAGTAGCGCCAGCGCCACCGAAACCAGGCCGACGGCGATCACACCCTGACGCCGTCCCTTCTTCACGCCATGGCCCTTGCGCACGGCACAGTAGCCAATCCCCGCGGCGATGAGCGCCAGCAGTCCCAGGGTTCGAACCAGGCCCAGCAACGGGATCAGCACAAAGCCGCAGAGCATCACCCCGACGATACCGCCCAGGGTATTGAACGCCACCACCTCACCGACATTGCGCCCTACATGGTCGCGCCCGACGCTCAAGCGCAGGGCCACGGGAAACGCCGCACCGAGCAGCACCGTCGGCACGAACACGATGCTCAGCGCCGCCACGGCGAAGCGTGTGCTCATGCCGAGCAATTCACTGGCGCCCAATGACAGCACCCAGGCTTCGGCCGCGCTTTGCGCAAGCACCAGCCAACGCCCCAGCAGGGCAATTTCCAGCAATGCGATCAAGCCGGCGCCGGCGATCAGCAGGCCGAACACTCCCCAGGGATCGCGCAGGCGATCCACCCGACGGGCGAGCAGGGCACTGCCGAGGAACAGCCCGGTAAGATACGTCGCCAACACCACGGCAAAGGCATAGGTGCGGGTACTCATGAACTGCACGATGGACTGCGACCAGACCACTTCGTAGCCCAGGGCCACGCCGCCGGCAATCGAATACAACCACAGGGCCAGGCGATCCGGCGCTTTCTCGGCAGGGTGATGGACCGGGGGTTCAACGGCCAGGACGCGCTGGCGCTGGAACCACAGGGCACCGGCGGCGGCCAGCAGATTGAGCATCGCGGCGGCCAGGGCACTGCCGCGCACGCCGAGGCTGGCAATCAATACAAACGCGGCGAGCAGAGTGCCGGCAATGGCGCCCGCAGTGTTGGCCGCGTACAGGTGACCACCGGCCTTGCCCAATTGCTGCGGATCGGCGGCCAGGGAGCGCACCAGCACCGGCAGCGTGCCGCCCATCAGCAACGCAGGAATGCCCACCAGCGCAAACGGCAACACCCAGGCCAACAGGCCCACCTGCTGCTCCAGCCAGGCAAACGGACTGGCCGCCAGGCTCATGGCGAAGGTCGCGCCCACACCCAGCACCGCCACCAGCACTTCCAGCCCGGCGTACAACAGGACCGGTTGCTGCAAGCGGTCCGCCCAGCGTCCGAACAACAGGCCACCCAGGGCCAGGCCGGCGAAAAATGCGCTGATCCCGGTGGTGATGGCGTACACCTCGACGCCCACCACCAGCGACAGCTGCTTGATCCACAGCACCTGATACACCAGCGCGGCGGCGCCGGAGACGAACAGCAGCAGGGCGGGGATCAACAGCGCCGGGGAGGCGACGTGGGGGGCAGGTATGGCCGACGACTTGCTGGCGACACGTGAGGACATTGCGGATGCCTTATACAAAACCCGAATTCAACACCAACCCTGTGGGAGCTGGCTTGCCAGCGAAGGCGGACTTGCAGTCGACGAAGTGGTTGTCTGAACCACCGCATTCGCTGGCAAGCCAGCTCCTACAGAGAATGTGTTCGCATTACAAAAATAAGTCCGCTCGCCGATGAAGGCGAGCGGTGGTCAAGCGGCCTTACTTGGCACCCGCTTTCATTTTTTCTGCGATTTTCTTGTCAACTTCCTCTTGTACCTGGTCGATACTGAAGCTCGCCGGGCGTTGGCTAGGCGGGTAGTCGATAAAGGTTTGCAGGAAGGCTGCGGATTTCGAGATACCCTGGAATATCAGATAGTCGTTCTTCGCAAGCCAGTCATAGTATTGGTCAGATACAACATCGGCACGCTCGTAGGGGTCCATGCGCAAGTTGAAAATCTTCGGCACGCGCAGGCAGGTGAATGGTTCGCTCCAGACCTTGAAGCCCCCCGGCGCACGTTGCTCACAGAAAACGAACTTCCAGTCGTTGTAGCGCATGCTCACCAGCACGCCATCATCGTTGAAGTAGAAGAACTCGTTCCGCGCACTCTTGTCGGCCTTGCCGGTCAGATAATCCAACTGGTTGTAACCGTCCAGGTGCACCTTGAAGTTCTTCCCGCCTACGTCGGCGCCCTTGAGCAGGCGGTCCTTGATATCGGTATCGCCGACAGCCGCCAGCAAGGTCGGGAACCAGTCCAGTCCGGAGAACATCTGGGTCGACACTTCGCCAGGCTTGACGTGGCCCGGCCAGCGAATCATCGCCGGAACCCGATAGGCACCTTCCCAGTTGGAGTTTTTCTCGTTGCGGAACGGGGTGGTTGCCGCATCCGGCCAGGACCATTGGTTCGGGCCGTTGTCGGTGGTGTAGACCACGATGGTGTTATCGGTGATCTTCAGGTCATCCAGCGTCTTCAGCAATTTGCCGACGTCGCCATCGTGTTCGAGCATGCCGTCGGCATACTCGTTACCGGGCATGCCGCTCTGGCCTTGCATGGATTCGCGCACGTGAGTGAAGGCATGCATGCGGGTGGTGTTCATCCAGACGAAGAACGGTTTGTCCGCCTTGGCCTGTTTCTCGATGAACGCCTGGGCGGCGGCGGTGGTTTCGTCGTCGATGGTTTCCATGCGTTTTTTGGTCAGCGCGCCGGTGTCTTCGATCTTGCCATCGGCGAAGCTGTGGATCACGCCGCGCGGAGAGGCTGCCTTGACGAACTCGGCATCGTCCTTCGGCCAGTAGGGGCGTTCCGGCTCCTCTTCGGCATTGAGGTGGTAGAGGTTGCCGAAGAACTCGTCAAAGCCATGGTTGGTGGGCAGGTACTCGTCCTTGTCCCCCAAATGGTTCTTGCCGAACTGACCCGTTGCGTAGCCCTTGGCCTTGAGCGCCTGGGCAATGGTCACGTCCCTGGCCTGCAAACCCACCGGCACGCCCGGCATGCCCACTTTGGACAGGCCGGTGCGCAGTGCGGACTGGCCGGTAATGAAGGTCGAGCGCCCGGCCGTGCAACTGTTCTCCGCGTAATAGTCGGTGAACATCATGCCTTCCTTGGCAATGCGATCGATGTTCGGCGTCTTGTAGCCGACCACACCCATGGAGTAGGCGCTGATATTGGTCTGGCCGATGTCGTCGCCGAAGATCACGAGAATGTTGGGCTTATCCGCGGCCCCGGCTGTCGCCGAGAACGCCATCACCGAAGCCGCCAGCAAGGCCGCCTTCGGTAACCACTTGCGTATGCCAGTCATATGACTTGCTCCTTTTGCTTGAGTCGCTCGGGTGCGACAAACGTTCATTGCGGTCCTGCGTCACGCTTTTTTATTGCACTTGCTCAGGTGTGGCGGCATCGAAAGGGTAGATCCGGCGCCACTCGGCGGCCATGTCCACGACGGTCCAGCCACGGTTTTTTGCTTCGTCCAGGGCCTTGTCCAGACGGCCGATCTGCGACTGGCGGTCATAGGCCCATTCACGCTTGGCGTCGGTGTGATGCACCAGGCCCATGAAACGTTTGCCCGGGCCCGCCGCGGTCCACTGCAGCATTTGCAGGTCGCCGTCGGAGTTGCCGAACGCCAGGATCGGTCGACGCCCGATCACGGCGTCGATGCTCACCGGCTTGCCCGGCCCGTCGTCGTTGTGGGCCAGTTTCGGCGTGCGCAGGATCGACGCCTTGCCATCCTTGTATTCAAACGTGGTGACGAAGGTGGTGCCGATCACCTGCTCGGGCGGGATGCCGTAGACCTTTTCGGCGAAGGCGCGCATGAAGCCGGTGTCGCCACCGGAAACGATGTAGGTCTTGAAGTCCTGTCGGCGCAGGTAGTCGAGCATTTCCAGCATCGGCTGGAAGATCATTTCGGTGTACGGCTTGCCGGTTTTCGGGTGACGGGCCTGGCTCAGCCAGGTCTTGGCGTAATCGTCGAAGGCTTCGGTGGTCATGCCGGTGTGGGTCGCACCGAAGATTTTCATCATGCCGTCAAGGCCGCTGGCGGCCAGGGCCTTGTGATCGTTTTCCAGCACGGCCTGGAACGGCTGGGTGGTTTTCCATTCCGGGTGTTGTGGCGCGGTGCGCTTGACCTCTTCCAGGGCGAACAGCAATTCGAAGTACATCGGCTGCTCGCTCCACAAGGTGCCGTCGTTATCGAACACGGCGATACGGTCCTCGGGTTTGACGAAGTCCTTGCTGTTTTGATCGGTCACCGCCTGGACGAACTCGATGATGTTCTTTTTCGACGGACCGTCATTCCACGACGGCAGTGGTTCAGCGGCCTGCACCAGCAATGGCAGGCTCAGGGCCAGTGCCAGCAGCAGTTTTAACCCGTGGAACTGGCGGTGCGCTTTCGGGTTCGTCATGGGAAATCCTTCTCGTGAACGGGGTTGAGTGGTCGCAGTGCGCTAGCGACTGATTCTTCGTTGTGTTCGGACTGACTATGCAGCGTAGTCAAGGATTGCCTGAGTTGAAGCAGTGCTTGATCTTTGGTCGGCTGCCGGCCGTAGCACGCACGCAGGAACGCTTGCAGGCGCGGGCCGAACGCGGTGAGTTTCAGGCCCTTGCGACGGCGCCGGGTCCACAGGTACAAGGCGCTCAACTGCGCGGGTTGGCCTTCAAGTTGTGGCGGGATCTGGCGCCAGGCGTACTCGGACGATTCCAGCCAGGCTGCGTGACGGGCACTGCGCCGGGCCTGCCAGCCGAGGTAAGCACGATGAATGAATGGGCGCGCCAACCACACCAACAGCGCCACTCCCACTAGCAGCGCCAGCAGGCCTAAGGCGAATCCGGAGAGGTGCAGGCGGTTTTGCTGGCCGAGTTTTTTCAGGTCTTCGGTGATCGAGAACACCGGTTTGTAGACACTGTTGGCGGCGGCATCGAAGCTCACCGCGGGCACCTGGGCAGTGCGGATCTGCTGGCTGCCGGTGTCCCACCATTTCAGCTCGATGGCCGGCAGGCTGTGCTGGCCTTGAGTGTCGATGCGGTAAGTGGCGCTGTCGATGCGCTGGCCACCGATGAAGTTGCCGCGACCGTCGTCCAGATTGCTGACCTGCGGGTTTTTCGGGTAACGACTGAGGCCACTGACTTCCCCCAGCGCCGGCGTCGGCAATGACATGGCCAGGGCGCCGTCGGCTTGCAGGGTCAATTGGCGGGTGAGGCTGTCGCCGACTTTCAACGCAGTGGCCGGCTTGATGATGTCCTGGGTGAAACGCAGCCCCTGGGCGACCAATACCGGCTCGCCGGGCTTGAACCCTGGCGGTTGTGTCGCCGTGAAGTGCAGCGGTTGGCTTTGCGCACTGAGCTCGAGGGTGGCCTGGCCTGGGGTTGCCCGTACCGTCAGCGGCGCAATATCGAAAGCCTGGGCCACGTTTGGCGTGATCAGGTAGCTGTAGCGCATGCCGTTGAAGGATTTGCCGTCGAGCGTCTGGTTCAGGTGTTCGGCGTGGCCATCGGACGGCAGCACCAGGGCGCCGGGCAATTTCAGGTCGGGCAGGGTGGGGGCGCTGGTGAACCAGGTGTCGGTGAGCACGTCCAGGCGTAGTTCGATGAGGCTGCCGACCATGGCGGTGTCGGCGGGTTGCAGGCTGGCCTGGACACGCAGTTCGGGTTCGGCGGCGAGGATGTTGGTGCTGATCAGGCAAAGTAACAAGGCGATGAGGTTTGTGGTGACTGATCTGGCGTCTTCGCGGGCAAGCCTCGCTCCTACAGGGCAAGGTGATCCGTAGGAGCGTGGCTTGCCCGCGAAGGGAGCGACACGGTCTCGGAAAATGATCATGGTTTCCCTCCAGCCTGATCCTGCAAACTGAACTTCTGCTTCAGGAACTTCGCCGGCGATGTCGTCAGGTTCTGCAACCACTGCGCATCCGAAGCTGCCTGTTCGGTGTGCAGCGCTTTGCTCTGGCCCTTGCCCGGTGCCTTGTCCATCTTGATTTCGTCCGGCTTGACCTCGGGGGCATTCTGTTCGGCGATTTCGGTGTCTTTCTGCAAGGCGATGGCCAGCGCGAGGTTGGCCGTGGCCTCAGGGAATTGCGGCTGCAACTTCAGCGCCTGGGTGTAGGCCGCGATGGCATCGTCGAACTTGAAGCGGCGCACGTAAATGTTGCCCAGGTAGAAATACGCCTGGGGAGTTTGCAGCCGCGCGAAGCTGGCCAGGGCCAGGTCGAAATCTGCGGCGTTGTAGGCGGCGATGCCTTTCCAGTACGGGTCGACGAAATGCGCGGCGGCCTGGGGGAAATGTTCATGCTCGAAGGCCCAGCGACCTTGCTGGTCCGGGGTGAAAAAGGCATCGGTCAGTGCATTGGCTTGCGCTGGGGCCGGCTGCACGATAAGCCCGACAGCCAACAACAAGCCGGCCATCCAGTTCAGGCTCCAGCCCTTGCGCACACTGAAAAACGCGATCAACAACAGCGGCCAGCACAGCCAGTAGCCGGCGTCCTTCCAGTGCAATTCATGCTGCTCGTCACTGGCGCTCTGGAAATGCTGTTCGGCGTGCAGTTCCACCCAATCCAGATCGTCGTCATTGAGCGTCAGGCTGCCCAGCGGCGCATCTGTGGCTGACGCGAGTTGCTTGAGTGCGGCCTGATCGAAACTGCCCAGTGCCGGACGACCATTACTGTCGGTGCGTGGCTGGCCATTGGCGTCGCGGATCATCCCGCCGTCCTCGCTGCCGACCGCGAGGATCAGCACCTGCAGCGCGCTGTCGGCCAGTTGTTTGTCCAGGCCTGCCAGGGCCGAGGTGTCGGCACCGTCGGTGAGCAATAACAGGGTACCCGGGGATTTTTCCGCCGCCAGCAGGCGCTTGGCCTGGTCGATCACCGCCCCGACATTTTTCCCCGGTTTGCCAATCAGATCGGTGCCCAGGGCCTGGATGAAGCTGTCGAGCAGGGCCGGATCGTCAGTCGGTGGCAATACCAGATGTGCGCTGCCAGCGTAGGCGATCAGCGCATTGCGCGCGCCGGCACGACGCTGGATCAGGTCATGCAGCTTGTGCTTGGCCGCTTCCAGCCGAGTCGGTTGCACGTCGCTGGCATCCATCGATGGCGACAGATCGATGGCGATGATCAGCGGCGCCCGGTTTTCCAGGAAGTCCGGGCGATCCTGTTCCCAGGTCGGTCCGGCGGCGGCAACCGCCCCCAGCATCAACAGCGCGCAGACCAGGTGCACCGGGCGTAGCCATTGCTGGTCCCGCGGGGTAATCAGCAAGTGCGGCAGCAGGTGCTCGGCGATGTTACCGCGCAAACGCCGCTGCAAGTCACGGCTGCGGCGCCATAGCAGTGGCAGGAGGGCGGCAAACGGCAGCAGTAACAGCCAAAGTGGGCGCAGGAAGTGGAAGTCGCTGAGGTTGATCTCCATCTCAAGCCTCCTGCCGCTGACGAGCGATGGACAGGCGTGGCCGCAGCATCGCGCACAGGTGGTAGAGGGCAAGCAGGGAGATCGCCGCCCCGAGCGGCCACCAGAACAGGTCTCGCTTGGGTTGGTGGCTGAGGGTTTTCACTTGATGCGGGGTGAGTGTGTCGAGGGTGCTGTAGACCTGATCCAGCGCGTTGCGGTCTTCGGCGCGGAAGAACTTGCCGCCTGTCGCCGTGGCGATCTGCTGCAGGCCCTGCAAGTTGACCTTGGCCTCACCGGAGGCGTCAGGGTCGCCAATGCCGATAGTGTGAATCACCACGCCTTTGGCCGCGGCCATTTGCGCCGCGTGGTCCGGGGTGATCGCACTGCTGGTGTCGTTGCCGTCGGTGAGCAGGATCACCACTTTTTCCTGCTCATGGGCCTGGTCCAGCAGTTTCAGGCTCAGGCCGATGGCATCGCCAATCGCCGTGTTGGGGCCGGCCATGCCGATGCCGGTGTCGTCCAGCAACAGCGACAGGCTGGCGTGATCGAGGGTCAAGGGCGCCTGGGGGTACGCGCCGCTGCCGAACACGATCAGGCCGAGGCGATCCTCTTTGCGCTTGTCGATAAAGCCATGCACGACTTCCTTGACCGCTGCCAGGCGATTGATCTTCTGGCCGCTGGCGTCGGTGAAGTCGGGGGTTTCCATGGACTGGGAAATGTCGATGGCCAGCATCAGGTCGCGCACCGGTTGCTGGCGCTCGATGGGCTTTTCCACGTACACCGGCCGGGCCGCCGCCAGCAGCAACAGTACCCACACCAACAGGTTCAGCAGCAATTGCCAGGGGTTGGTGCGCGTACCGGCCTCACTCGGCACCTGGCCGACTGCGCGGCTCATGGCGCTGAAAAACGGCACGCGCACGGCGCTGCGCGCTTCACGGTAATCGGGCAGGTAGCGATAACCGAACCACGGCAACGGCAGCAGAAGCAACAGCCAGGGATAATCAAGCTGCCACATGATGACGCTCCACCCAAAGTTTGCAGGTGTCAAACAGCTGCTGGCGTTGCTCGTTGGGCATGGCGCGCAGCACTGCATCAGGGGCGTAGGCGAGTTGCGACAGTTGGTGGCTGAAGTTGGCGGGGAGGGGCTGTTTACTGTGGCGCTGTAGAAAGGCCTGCCAATCCGCATTCCCCAGCGATGCAGGACCTTGTAGGAGCGAGCTTGCTCGCGAAGACGTCGGATCATTCGACATCAATGTTGAATGTAAGGCCACCTTCGCGAGCAAGCTCGCTCCTACAGGGACTGTGTAGGGCATGGAGATCGCGGTGCGCTTGAGCAACTCCGGAAGCTCACGCAGTGCATTCAGGTCATCGCTGCGCTTTTGCAACTGCGCCAACCGCAGCAAAGCCTCCCGCCGATAACGGTCACGCCGCCATTGCCGGTAACGCCGCGCGCCCAGCAGCACCACCGCCACCACAAACACCGCCATCAACACCCACCAACCCCAGGTCTGCGGCGCGTAGCTGACCGGTGCTGGCAGTGCGATCTCCTTGAGTTGCTCGATGCTCGGAACGTTCGGGTTCATCGCCGCGCTCCTGCTTGCTTGCCCAACTCGGCCCGCAGTTGTTCGTGGGCTTCGGTGGCGGTGCTGAACATCATCAGCGGCACCTGGCTGCGCCGCAGCAACGTGGCCACGTCCTTGAGCCGGCCGCCGAGAAAGTCGCCCAAGGGCTGGTGCACCTGACGCCGTTCCACCGCCAGTTCAACCTGCAGCTGGCCTTGGGTGATCAGCAGTCGGCCATTTTTCGGCAGGTTCAACGCCAGGGGGTCGTAGACCTGCATGGCGATCACATCGTTGTGCGCCGCCAGTTGGCGCATCAGCTGCAACGTGCGCTCGCCGGCACCGGCAAAGTCGCTGACGATGCAGATCAAATGATCGTGTCCGGCTAATGCCAGACACTGCTGCAAGACCTTGTCGAGCTGGTCTTCGCCTTCGGCGTCCGGGTTGGCCGCGTTCAGTTCCTGATTCTGCTGGGCGATACGGCTGCACAAGGCTTCGATCCGCTTGCGGCTGCGCAGCGGGGCAATCGCGTCGATACGCTGATCATTGAACACCAGCCCGCCAACCCGATCCCCCGCGTTGAACACCATCCACGCCGCCAAGGCGCCGAGTTCGGCGGCGATGGCGGATTTGAAGCTGCGTTGCGAGCCGAAAAACATGCTCATGCGCTGGTCGACCAGGATCAGCGCCGGACGGTCGCGCTCTTCGGTGAAGGTGCGCACCACCGGTTTGCCGGTGCGCAGCGACGCGCGCCAGTCGAGGTGGCGCAAATCGTCCCCCGGCTGATAGCGGCGCAGTTCATCGAAGTTCAAGCCACGGCCGCGCAGGCGCGAGGCATGGTTGCCGGCGAGGATGCTGCCCTGCGGCTGGCGCGCGAGAAAACTCAGGTCACGGGCCTTGAACTCCAGGGCCATCAATTGCGCCAGAGAGACGTAGACCAGGCCATCGATGTTCATGCCGGGATCGCCACCTTGTCGAGTAAACGGTCGAGCACCTGATCGGCCGTCACGCCGTCGGCCACCGCGTCGTAGCTCAATTGCAGGCGATGACGCAGCACCGGGTGCACCACGGCGCGCACGTTGTCCGGCGAGACGAAGTCCTGACCCTGCAACCACGCATCGGCGCGGGCGCAACGGTCCAGGCCGATCCCGCCGCGGGGGCTGGCACCGATGGCGATCCAGCGTCCGAGGTCAGCGTCGTAGTCGACGGGGTGGCGCGTGGCGTTGATCAGGTCGATCAGGTAGCGGTCGATGGCCGGGGACACGTGCACCGCACTGACTTCCCGGCGTGCGGCGAAGATCACGTCCTGGGCCAGGGCGAAGCCTTGTACCGCTGCCGTCTTGGCGCCGAGGGCCTGCTCTTCCTCGCGCAGCAGGCGCAGCACCTGGCTCTCGTTTTCCGCGCTCGGATAATCCAGCAGCACCTTCATCAGGAAGCGGTCCATTTGCGCTTCCGGCAGCGGGTAGGTGCCTTCCTGTTCAATCGGGTTCTGGGTCGCAACCACGATGAACAGCTCCGGCAGCGCATGGCTGTTGCCGGCCACGGTGATCTGCCGTTCTTCCATGGCTTCGAGCAGCGCGGCCTGGACCTTGGCTGGGGCGCGGTTGATTTCGTCGGCCAGGATCAGGTTGCCGAACAGTGGCCCCGGCTGGAAGCGGATTTCGTTTTTACCCTCGACCTGGTGCAGCACCTCGGCACCGGTAATGTCGGACGGCAGCAGGTCGGGGGTGAACTGGATGCGGCTCATCTTCGCGTCCAGGTGCTTGGCCAGCGCCTTGACGGTGCGGGTCTTGGCCAGCCCCGGCAGGCTTTCCAGCAACAGGTGCCCATTGGCCAGCAGGCCGACGAGGATCTGTCGGATTACCTGGTCCTGGCCGAGCACGGCTTCGGCGATACTGGCTTGCAGGGCGTTGAGGTCGGTGAGTGCGCTCATGCTTGCTCCTAGAAAAACGCCAACGTCAGGTTGACCGAAAAACCATTGCCCTCGGGCCGGTTCTTGGTGTCGAACTCCGGGATCCAGCGCGCGTTGAAATTGGCCTGGGCATCGGCGAACTTGCCCTGCCAGCCAAACGTCGGACCGGCACCCACCGAACGCCCGCGGAAGCCGCTATCGGCGCCTGACCCGGTGTCGTCGGTGAGCTGCTGGATGTAACCCGCCGCCAAACCGGCGTTCCAGCCGTTGCCGAAACCGTGGGTCCAGAGTGCGTCGAGGGTGAAGATGTCGCCGTTCTGATAATCCGTGGCGTCGTTTTCGGTGTAGAACTCAAGCCCCCCGGACAGGGTGAACTCGCCGCCCTTGCCGTCGAGGTGGGTGAAGGCCACGGTGGGCATGAAGGTGTAATTGTTCTGGCCGGCGTTGGCCAGGCGATCGTCGTTGTAGGCGCCGGTCGGCACGTAGATCGGCAGCGAGAGCGAGAGGTGGTTGACCTCGTCGAAGTGGTAGCCGGCGGCGATGGGCGTCACCAGCATGTCGGCGAACTGCGTGGCTTTATCTTCGGTGCCCAGGGTCCTGCCACGCGGACCGGTGATGCTCGCGGTGATGTCGGTGTATTGCACCGGCACGCCGATGGCCGAGGCGTAGTTCCAGCTGCCCTTGCCGGTATCCCAGACGTGGGTGAAGTTGGCCATGGTGTAGGAGATTTTCAGGTCCAGGCCGGTACTCAAGGCGCCCACGATGGGCACCTGGGCATTGCCCTTGAGGTCGCCGTCGTACCAGAAACTGCTCAACGACATCACCCAGCCGGGTTCCGGGGGCACGATCCCGGCATTGGAAAACACCTGCAGGCCGGTCATCGGCCGGCCGCCGCCACCTTCAGCCGCCAGCAGCAACGGGCTGGCACCGACCATGCACAAGGCCAACAACGGACGTACAACAAAAGCCCTGACCATCAACGACTCCATTTACTTTTTTGTTTAAGTCGACACTCGGCGTTATTCCACGGCCGTGATGTCGTCGAGTTTCCAGCTCTTGTCGAAATAGGGCAGGGTTGGGGCATACAGGCGGAAATAGCTGAACCAGTGTTTGCCCGGCAGGGTTTGCACCCAGTTGTTTTCGAAACCTTCTGGTGCGGTGGGCCCGAAGTACAGGTCCACCGAACCGTCGGCGTTCATTTTCAGGTCCTGGCGCGACGACAGGTCGGCCTTGCGCTGCGGGTTGTCAATCAGGCAGCGGCTGTCGATGTCGTAGACGGTCATCGACCAGAATTGCTTGGCTGGCGGGTTGGCGCCAACGTGCAAGCGATAGTTTTTCGCGCCGTCGAGCCAGTTGCCCTTGCCGTCGGTATAGGCGCCAAGGTAGGTCTGGCCCAGCCCCGGGGTTCTCGACACCATGCCTTTGGTGTTGGTCACCGCTTCGTAGAACCAGGCGCTGCGTTCCCACAACTGGTCGTAGTAGGCAACGCGCTGGGAAGGGTCGGTGATGTTCAACACCTTGTCCCACTGGCGGTCCGGCCAGTATTGGGCGCCGGGGAAACGCTTGGCGAAGGTATTGGCCTTGGCGATCAGCTCGCCGATCTTTGCACCTTGTTCCAGCGCCTTGCGTTGATTGGCGTCAGGGTTGAAGGGCTTGTCTTTCTCGATGCCCAGGCTGGCAAGCATGGCCATGTAGAAACGATCACGTTCGTTGACCGGTTCTTTTTGAATGATCTGGTGCAGGCGTTCCCAGTACGCCATCCCTCTGGGCTGGGTGCCGGACCAGGCTTTGCCGCCGGGGGAGAGCAGTCGGGTCTGGCCTGGCTCGGCACGCCTGGCGTAGGGGTACATCCTGAATTGTTCGACCAACGCCTTGCCCTTGGCCGGGTCGGGATCGAGCACGCGAAATCCCACCAGCACGTTCATGGTTTGCGACTTGGCCAGGTAATACTTGCCAGCATCGGCCGGCGGCTCGGCGCCCGGTGGCAACACCAGGTATTTTCCGCCCTTGCCTTTGTCCGGGCCGGTCTGGCCCATGTCGATGATCGCGCGTTGCCAGAAATCGCCAACACCACCTGCGGTCGGCCCGGGGGGCAGCTCGATCACCAGCGGGCCGGTTTCATTGAGATCGACGAAACCCAGGATGTAGGGCGTGGTGGCGTTGGCGGTGATGACGCCGAGCTTGTCTTCGTAACTGTCGAGCACCATCAGGTCGCCACTGCGGGCACCCAGTTTGTCGCGAAACTCCTCCTGCCATTGCGCGTAGGACACCAGCGGCAACGCCCACAGGTAACTTTGGGTGGCTTGCTGGAAATCCAGTTCCGCATAGAGCTTGGCGATGGATTCATGGGCCGGAAGCTCACCTTCCATGACGATCTGGTCGATCCGGGTATCCGGTTCCTGGGCACCGACCCCGCAACTGACAAACATCGTCATCAGGCTGAAACCGGCTGCGCGAATCGCACCGTGCATAGAGATTCCTTATTTGCCGAAGGTGGCGTTGAGGCCGACAAACAGCGTGAACTGCGGCATGCCATCGCCTTTTTTCTCGACGGTCCATTGCGGTTCGATGAAGGCGTTTAGGATATTGGGCCCGTCTTTCCACACTTTGCCGCCACCCAAACCGAGTGGGATGTAGTGGGTGTCGTTCTTCAGGTCGAACGTCCAGATACCTGTGGAGCGCAGGTACCAGCCCTTTTCCAGGTTATGGATGATGAAGGGCTGCATCGTTGCGCTTTCGACGTGGGGCCGGTCGTTGTCACCGGCGAATGAACTCTGGTATTGCACCAGCGCGCCCAGCAGCCCGCGGGGTGAAGAGTCGATAGCGACCGCGGCCAGGCCGCCTTGCCATTTGCCCGTGCCGAGTTCGTCCTGGTCGGCCGTGGGGGCGGTGAGCATCGGGCCGATGCCCAACTGCACGCCTTCGGTCTTCACCAGGAAAATATCGAACAGGTTCAAGTCACCTTCACCGGTGCTGTAGCCACCGTTCGGGTCCGGGTGAGTACTGATTGGCGCCGTGGCGCGGATCAATTGCGGCACGCCAATGTAATCGTTGGGCGCAATCGGCAGCGTGCCGCGTATCAGCAGGTCATTGGTATGGATATTGGTGTCGTAGTACCTGGGGGTGTAGTAGTCCTGAGCGCTCATGCCTGGCGCGAAGTTCAGCGGGTTGTTGCTTTTGTTGGCGGTCTCGGCGTTGTCCGCATGGGCGCACAAAACAGGCGCAAGCGAAGCCATCAGAAGACAGGCGTGCATCCCCAATTTGTTTGTCATGATTCCCCGATTCCTTGGTGGCTCATTTGGACAACCCGGCACTTGGCGGCCGTTACGACGTAGTCTCTTTCTGATCAGCCTGTAGGACACGTCTTTTGAACCTAGCAGCTAAATGAGGGTTAGCCAGTCCAAGGGATTAATTCTTTGGTTTTTTGTACAAGTTTTTTGGGGTTTTTGTGTACTAAAAAGTTAATACGAATCAAGGGATTGGAAAACAGAGCTCGCCATCGATATGAACATGATGGCGGGCCTGGTCATTTTTTTTTGTGGCGAGGCGGTAGTGGTGGCTAAGGGCAATCAAGATGATCCAGCACCCGCTATTCGCAGCTATCAATGTAGAGGAATCAATAGTCAGGATTTCATTTCTTCCCTAGCCCAAACGCCCGCTCTTCCTGCGCGCGCAACTCCGGTGTTAATTCCGCACCGAAATCCTCCAGCTCGAACACCTGGCGAATCTCGATCTCGGCTTCGGTGCCCGGCATCGGGTTGGGGCAGCGCTTGACCCAGTCGATGGCTTCTTCTTTGGACTTCACCTGCCATAGCCAGTAGCCGGCGATCAGTTCCTTGGTTTCGGCGAAGGGGCCATCGATCACCGTGCGCTTGTCGCCTGCGAAGCGCACTCGGGCACCTTTACTGCTCGGGTGCAGGCCTTCGCCGGCGAGGAGGATGCCGGCCTTGGCCAGCTCTTCGTTGTAGTTGCCCATGGCGGTCAGCAGTTCGGTGCTGGGCATGATGCCGGCTTCGGAGTCTTTGCTCGCCTTGATGATGATCATGAAACGCATGGTGTGGTCTCCGCTGGATGTGGATGCTTCACTTATAGTCGAATGATCTGCGGTTGAATCGACAGCGGTGGGTCAACAAATTTCTGGAGTTCGGTATACGCAGGCACCCGTTCCGGTTTTGTGCACCGACACATGACAATTTGTATCCACCCCATAGGTCACCGGCGCATTTCGTGGTTAACTTCTGCCTCTTCAAAATTCTCCACCACAACGTTCAGAAGGACTCCGTTCATGGCTCAAGTCACTCTTAAAGGCAATCCGGTTCAAGTCAACGGCCAACTGCCTCAAGCCGGTTCCAAGGCGCCAGCCTTTTCCCTGGTTGCCGGCAATCTGTCCGACGTTACCCTGAAAGACTTTGCCGGCAAGCGCAAAGTGCTGAACATCTTCCCAAGCATCGATACGCCGACCTGCGCCACCTCCGTGCGCCAGTTCAACGCCAAGGCGAGCAGCGTCGACAACACCGTGGTGCTGTGCATCTCCGCTGACCTGCCGTTCGCCCAAGCCCGCTTCTGCGGCGCCGAAGGCCTGGAAAACGTGCAGAACCTTTCGACCCTGCGCGGTGCCGAGTTCATCGAGAACTACGGCGTTGCCATCGCCGACGGTCCGCTCAAGGGCCTGACCGCCCGTGCGGTGGTGGTTCTGGACGAGAACGACAACGTGCTGCACAGCGAGCTGGTCAAGGAAATCGCTGACGAGCCGAACTACGAAGCGGCCCTTGCCGTTCTGAAATAAGTAAAGCTTTACAATTGTTAACGGCCTGGCCCTGTCCAGGCCGTTTTCATTTGTGTTTCAGTGTCTTGGATAAATCTCCTGTTACGTAAGCCGAAGGTAAATTGCCGGTAAAGGCGCTTTGCTTAAGACCCGCCAGTGCTTATCGTTCAGCCTCATGTAAAACAAGCCCACGCGCCCAATGGTTGATCACTCAATGCAATCCTCTGCTTCCCGTAGTCCCCGTCGCTGGCTGTTTGGCCTGCTTGTCCTGTTGGTCATCGCTGCCCTGTGCTGGAAATTCTGGCCCGGCAGCGCTGCGCCGAAAGAGGGCGCGCAGCCGAAAGCCGTGGCCGGGCATACCGGCAGGTCCGGCGGGATGCGGCCAGGGTTCGGCGGGGCGGCGGGGCCGGTGCCGGTGCGCGTTGCGCCAGCAGTCACCGGGGATTTCCCGTTGTATTACAAGGCGCTGGGTACGGTGACGGCGCTCAACACCATCAACGTGCGCAGCCGCGTCGGCGGCGAACTGATGAAGATCTATTTCGAGGAAGGGCAGATGGTCAAGGCTGGCGATCTGCTGGCCGAAATTGACCCGCGCCCGTACCAGAACGCCTTGCTCCAGGCCGAAGGCACCCTGCTGCAGAACCAGGCGCAGTTGAAGAATGCCCAGGTGGATGTCGATCGTTATACCGGCCTGTACCGCGAGGACAGCATCGCCAAGCAGACCCTCGACACCGCCGTAGCGCTGGTCGGTCAGTTCCAGGGCACGGTCAAGACCAACCAGGCGGCGGTCAACGACGCCAAGCTCAATCTTGAATTCACCAAGATCCGCGCCCCCATTGCCGGACGCGTCGGCCTGCGTCAGTTGGACGTCGGCAACCTGGTGGCAGCCAACGACACCACGGCGCTGGCGATCATCACCCAGACCCAACCGATCAGCGTCGCCTTCACCTTGCCGGAAAACAGCCTTGATGTGGTGCTGGCACGCTATCGCAGCGGCGCCAAGCTGCCGGCCGAAGCCTGGGATCGCGGTGATACCAAGCTGCAAGCCACCGGCGTGCTGCAGAGCTTGGACAACCAGATCGACGTCACCACCGGTACCCTGAAATTCAAGGCGCGTTACGAGAACCGCGATCAATCGTTGTTCCCCAACCAGTTTGTCAATGTGCGCCTGCTGGCGGACACCCTCAAGGGCGTGGTGCTTGCGCCATCAGCGGCGATCCAGTTCGGCACCAACGGCACCTTCGTCTATGCCCTGGACGGCGACAAGAAGGTCAAGATTCGTCAACTGAAAATCGGCGCCAGCGACGGTAATAACACGGTGGTCACCGAAGGTCTTTCCGCCGGTGATCGTGTGGTGCTCGAAGGCACCGACCGCTTGAAGGACGGCAGCGACGTGGAAGTGGTCAACGACCCGCAGCAAGTGCCGACCAGCCCGGCGGGCCACCTGCAGGGCAAATCGGCGGCCAACGAGCCGGCGACCACCGACAAGGCGAAAAAGGGCGGCGCATGAATCTCTCGCGGCTGTTCATCCTTCGTCCGGTAGCGACCACCCTGAGCATGCTGGCCATTATCCTGGCCGGCGTGATTGCCTATCGCTTGCTGCCGGTGTCGGCCTTGCCTCAGGTCGATTACCCGACCATCCGCGTCATGACGCTGTACCCCGGCGCGAGCCCGGACGTCATGACCAGCGCCGTCACCGCGCCGCTCGAGCGGCAGTTCGGGCAGATGCCCGGCCTGACCCAGATGGCGTCCACCAGCTCCGGCGGCGCCTCGGTGCTGACCCTGCGGTTCAGCCTCGACATCAACATGGACGTCGCCGAGCAGCAGGTACAGGCGGCGATCAATGCCGCGACCAACCTGTTGCCCAAGGATTTGCCGGCACCGCCGGTGTACAACAAGGTCAACCCGGCCGACACCCCGGTGCTGACCCTAGCCATCACCTCCAAGACCATGCTGTTGCCCAAGCTCAATGACCTGGTCGACACCCGCATGGCGCAGAAAATCGCCCAGATCAGCGGCGTCGGCATGGTCAGCATCGCCGGTGGCCAGCGCCAGGCCGTGCGGATCAAGGTCAACCCTGAAGCCCTGGCGGCCAATGGCCTGAACCTGGCGGACGTGCGCACCCTGATCGGCGCGTCCAACGTCAACCAGCCCAAGGGCAACTTCGACGGCCCGACCCGGGTCTCGATGCTCGATGCCAACGATCAACTGACCTCGCCCAAGGACTACGCCAACCTGATCCTGGCCTACGCCAATGGTGCGCCCTTGCGGCTCAAGGACGTGGCGGAGATCGTCGACGGTGCCGAAAACGAGCGCCTGGCGGCCTGGGCCAACGAAAACCAGGCGGTGCTGCTGAACATCCAGCGTCAGCCCGGGGCCAACGTCATCGAAGTGGTGGACCGGATCAAGGCCTTGCTGCCGAGCATCACCGACAACCTGCCGGCCGGTCTCGACGTCACGGTGCTGACCGACCGCACCCAGACCATCCGCGCCTCGGTCACCGACGTACAGCACGAATTGCTGATCGCCATTGCCCTGGTGGTGATGGTTACCTTCCTGTTCCTGCGCCGGGCCAGTGCCACGATCATTCCGTCGGTGGCCGTGCCGCTGTCGTTGATCGGCACCTTCGGCGTGATGTACCTGGCGGGCTTTTCGGTCAACAACCTGACCCTGATGGCCCTGACCATCGCCACCGGCTTCGTGGTGGACGATGCGATCGTGATGCTGGAGAACATTTCCCGGTTCATCGAAGAGGGTGACAGCCCGTTGAACGCGGCGCTCAAGGGCGCCAAGCAGATCGGCTTCACCCTGATCTCCCTGACCCTGTCGCTGATTGCCGTGCTGATCCCGCTGCTGTTCATGGCCGATGTGGTGGGGCGGTTGTTCCGCGAATTCGCCATCACCCTGGCGGTGGCGATCCTGATTTCCTTGGTGGTGTCCCTGACCCTGACGCCGATGATGTGCGCGCGGCTGCTCAAGCGTGAACCCAAGGAAGAAGAGCAGGGCCGTTTCTATCGTGCTAGCGGCGCGGCAATTGATTGGATGATCGAAGCTTATGGGCGAAAGTTAAAGTGGGTTCTCAAGCATCAACCGCTGACGCTGATGGTGGCGATCGGTACCCTGGCGTTGACGGTGTTCCTGTACATGGTGGTGCCCAAGGGGTTCTTCCCGGTGCAGGACACCGGGGTGATCCAGGGCATTTCCGAGGCACCGCAATCGATTTCCTTCGCGGCGATGAGCGAGCGCCAGCAGGAATTGGCCAAGGTGATCCTGGCGGATCCGGCGGTCGAGAGCCTGTCGTCCTACATCGGCGTCGACGGTGACAACTCGACGCTCAACAGCGGCCGCTTGCTGATCAACCTCAAAGCCCACAACGACCGGGACCTGAGCGCGACGCAAGTGATCGCGCGCTTGCAGCCGGAACTGGACAAACTGATCGGTATTCGCCTGTTCATGCAGCCAGTGCAGGACCTGACCATCGAGGATCGTGTCAGCCGTACGCAGTACCAGTTCAGCATGTCGTCGCCGGATTCCGAGCTGCTCAGCCTGTGGAGCGGGCGCCTGGTCGAAGCGCTGGCCCAACGGCCGGAACTGACCGATGTCGCCAGCGACCTGCAGGACAAAGGCTTGCAGGTCTATCTGGTGATCGATCGTGACGCAGCGTCGCGGGTCGGGGTGTCGGTGTCGAACATCACCGACGCGCTGTACGACGCCTTCGGCCAGCGGCAGATTTCCACCATCTACACCCAGGCCAGCCAGTACCGCGTGGTGCTGCAATCGCAGTCCGGCGAGAAAATCGGCCCCCAGGCGCTGGACCAGATCCACGTCAAGACCACCGATGGCGGGCAAGTGCGCCTGTCCAGCCTTGCGCATATCGAAGAGCGCCAGGCGCAACTGGCGATCACCCACATCGGCCAGTTCCCGGCGGTGATGATGTCGTTCAACCTGGCGCCCGGCGTGGCGCTGGGGCATGCGGTAGAGATCATCGAGCAGGTGCAGCAGGACATCGGCATGCCGATCGGCGTGCAGACCCAATTCCAGGGCGCGGCCGAAGCGTTCCAGGCGTCGCTGTCGAGCACCTTGCTGCTGATCCTGGCGGCGGTGGTGACCATGTACATCGTGCTGGGCGTGCTCTACGAGAGCTACATCCACCCGATCACCATTCTGTCGACCTTGCCCTCGGCGGCGGTCGGCGCCTTGCTGGCGTTGATCCTCAGTGGCAATGACCTGGGGATGATCGCAATCATCGGCATCATCCTGCTGATCGGCATCGTGAAGAAGAACGCGATCATGATGATCGACTTCGCCCTCGACGCCGAACGCAATCAAGGCGTGGACCCGGAAACGGCGATCTATCAGGCGGCACTGCTGCGTTTCCGGCCGATCCTGATGACCACCCTGGCGGCCTTGTTCGGCGCGGTGCCGTTGATGCTGGCCACCGGTTCCGGCGCAGAATTGCGCCAACCGCTGGGTCTGGTGATGGTTGGTGGCCTGCTGTTGAGCCAAGTGCTGACGCTGTTTACCACGCCGGTGATCTACCTGTACTTCGACCGTCTCGGTCGGCGCTTTGGCAAGTCCGACACACAAGAGGCGGCGGTATGAATGCTCGCGAGGGAAATTCCGTCCCTGCCAGCCACTCCCCTTGTGGGAGCGAGCCTGCTCGCGAAAGCGGTGGGTCGGTGAGCATCGATGTTGAATGTGCAGGCCCCTTCGCGAGCAGGCTCGCTCCCACAGGGGTGGGGCAATGAACCTGTCGGGACCTTTCATCAAGCGCCCGGTCGCGACCATGCTGCTGAGCCTGGCGATCATGTTGCTCGGCGGGGTCAGTTTCGGCCTGTTGCCGGTGTCACCGCTGCCGCAAATGGATTTCCCGGTGATCGTGGTGCAGGCCAGCCTGCCCGGCGCCAGCCCCGAGGTCATGGCCTCGACGGTGGCCACGCCGCTTGAGCGTTCCTTCGGCGCCATCGCCGGGGTCAACACCATGAGCAGCCGCTCCAGCCAGGGTTCGACCCGGGTCATTCTGCAATTCGACCTGGACCGTGACATCAACGGCGCGGCGCGGGAAGTGCAGGCGGCGATCAATGCCTCGCGCAACCTGCTGCCCAGCGGCATGCGCAGCATGCCGACCTACAAGAAGGTCAACCCGTCCCAGGCGCCGATCATGGTGCTGTCGCTGACCTCGGACGTGCTGGAAAAAGGCCAGCTCTACGACCTGGCCTCGACCATCCTGTCCCAGAGCCTGTCGCAGGTGCAGGGCGTGGGCGAAGTACAGATCGGCGGTAGCTCCCTGCCGGCGGTGCGCATCGAACTCGAACCCCAGGCGCTCAACCAGTACGGCGTGGCCTTGGACGATGTGCGCAACACCATTGCCAATGCCAACGTGCGCCGGCCCAAGGGCTCGGTCGAAGACGATCAGCGCCTGTGGCAGGTACAGGCCAACGATCAACTGGAAAAAGCCAAGGACTACGAGTCGCTGATCATTCACTACGCGGACGGCGCAGCCCTGCGCCTGAAGGATGTGGCCAAGGTCAGTGACGGCGTCGAGGACCGCTACAACAGCGGTTTCTTCAACAACGATTCGGCGGTACTGCTGGTGATCAACCGCCAGGCCGGCGCCAACATCATCGAGACGGTCAACGAGATCAAGGCCCAGTTGCCGGCGTTGCAGGCCGTGCTGCCGGCCAGCGTCAAGCTGAACCTGGCCATGGACCGCTCGCCGGTGATCAAGGCCACGCTGCACGAAGCGGAAATGACCTTGCTGATCGCCGTGGCGCTGGTGATCCTGGTGGTTTTCCTGTTCCTCGGTAACTTCCGTGCGTCGCTGATCCCGACGTTGGCGGTGCCGGTGTCGCTGGTCGGCACCTTTGCCGTGATGTATCTGTATGGTTTCTCGCTGAACAACCTGTCGCTGATGGCCTTGATCCTGGCCACCGGGCTGGTGGTGGACGATGCCATCGTGGTGCTGGAGAACATCTCCCGGCACATCGACGCGGGTGTGCGGCCGATGAAGGCGGCATACCTCGGCGCCCAGGAAGTCGGCTTCACCTTGCTGTCGATGAACGCGTCGCTGGTGGCGGTGTTCCTGTCGATCCTGTTCATGGGCGGGATCATCGAGAGCCTGTTCCGCGAGTTCTCCATCACCCTGGCGGCGGCCATCGTGGTGTCACTGGTGGTCTCGCTGACCTTGACGCCGATGCTCTGTGCCCGCTGGCTCAAGCCGCACACGCCAGGCCAGGAAAACCGCCTGCAACGCTGGAGTCAGCGGGCCAACGAATGGATGGTCGGCAAATACGCCACCAGCCTCGATTGGGTGCTGCGCCACCGGCGCCTGACGCTGCTCAGTCTTTTCGTGACAATTGGTGTGAACATTGCGCTGTATGTCGTTGTTCCTAAAATATTTCTTCCTCAGCAAGACACTGGGCAGCTGATCGGTTTCGTGCGTGGCGATGACGGTTTGTCGTTCAGCGTGATGCAACCGAAAATGGAGACCTTCCGCCGCGCGGTGCTCAAGGACGACGCGGTGGAAAGCGTCGCCGGTTTCATCGGTGGCAGCAACGGCACCAACAACGCGTTCATGCTGGTGCGCCTCAAACCGATCAAGGAGCGCAACCTTTCAGCGCAAAAGGTCATCGAACGCCTGCGCAAGGAAATGCCCAAGGTCGCTGGCGCGCAGCTGATGCTGATGGCCGACCAGGACCTGCAGTTTGGCGGTGGCCGCGAACAGACCTCGTCGCAGTATTCCTACATCCTGCAAAGCGGTGACCTGGGCGCGCTGCGCGAGTGGTATCCGAAAGTGGTGACCGCGCTCAAGGCGCTGCCGGAACTGACCGCGATCGATGCCCGCGAAGGCCGGGGCGCCCAGCAGGTGACGCTGATCGTCGACCGCGACCAGGCCAAACGGCTGGGCGTGGACATGGACATGGTCACGGCGGTGCTCAACAACGCCTACGCCCAGCGGCAGATTTCGACCATCTACGACAGCCTCAACCAGTATCAGGTGGTGATGGAGGTCAATCCCAAATACGCCCAGGACCCGATCACGCTCAAACAGGTGCAGGTGATCACCGCGGAGGGAGCGCGGATTCCGCTGTCGACCATCGCCCATTACGAGAACAGCCTGGCAGACGATCGGGTCAGCCATGAAGGCCAGTTCGCCTCGGAAAGCATTGCCTTCGACATGGCCGAAGGCGTGACCGTGGAGCAGGGCAGTGCCGCCATCGAGCGGGCGATTGCCTCCGTGGGCCTGCCGGAAGACGTCATCGCGAAAATGGCCGGCACCGCCGATGCCTTCGCCGCGACCCAGAAAAGCCAGCCGTGGATGATCCTTGGCGCGCTGGTGGCGGTGTACCTGGTGCTGGGCGTGCTGTATGAGAGCTACATTCATCCGCTGACCATTCTCTCGACCTTGCCTTCGGCGGGGGTCGGCGCGCTGCTGTCGATCTATGCCCTGGGCGGTGAGTTCAGCCTGATCTCGTTGCTCGGCCTGTTCCTGCTGATCGGTGTGGTGAAGAAAAACGCCATCCTGATGATTGACCTGGCGTTGCAGCTCGAACGCCATCAGGGCATGGCGCCGCTGGAATCGATTCGCAACGCCTGCCTGCAACGTTTGCGGCCGATCCTGATGACCACCCTGGCCGCAATCCTCGGCGCCTTGCCGCTGTTGCTGAGCCGTGCTGAAGGCGCGGAAATGCGCCAGCCGCTGGGCCTGACCATCATCGGCGGGCTGATTTTCAGCCAGGTGCTGACCCTTTACACCACCCCGGTGGTCTACCTCTATCTCGACAAACTGCGCCATCGCTTCAATCACTGGCGTGGGGTACGTACCGATGCTGCTCTGGAAACTCCGCTATGACTGACCGTTCGCTGTTCAACCTGGCTACACCGCTGGTCACCGCCCGAGGCTCGCGGTTGCTGAGCCTGTCGCTGTGCGTGGCGATGCTCAGTGCCTGCGCCATCGGGCCGGATTACCAGCGCCCGCAAACCGCAGACCCTGCGCAGTACAAGGAAGCGGCCGGCTGGACCCAGGCCAATCCGAGCGATTCCCTGGCCCGCGGTGCGTGGTGGGAGCTGTACGGCGACCGGCAACTCAATGGCTTGATCGAGCAACTCAACAGCGCCAACCAGACCGTGGCCCAGTCCGAGGCGCAGTACCGCCAGGCCCAGGCCTTGGTGCGCAGTGCCCGGGGCGCGTTTTTTCCGACGGTGGACCTGACCCTGGGGAAAAATCGCTCCAGCCAGGGCACCGGCAGCAGCAGTTCCAGCCTGACCAGTTCGTCCAGCGGTATTCGCGACACCTACACCGCCCAGGCCGGGGTCAGTTGGGAGGTCGATGTCTGGGGCAAATTGCGCCGCGGCCTGGAAGCCGACACCGCCAACGCCCAGGCGAGTTTTGCCGACCTGGCGGCGATGCGCCTGAGCCAGCAGTCGGAACTGGTGCAGAACTACCTGCAACTGCGGGTGATGGACGAGCAGAAACGCTTGCTGGAAGCGACCGTCGCGGCCTACCAGCGTTCGCTGAAAATGACCGAAAACCAGTACCGCGCCGGGGTTTCCGGCAAGGACGCGGTGGCCCAGGCCCAGACGCAACTCAAGGGCACCGAGGCGGACATGGTCGATCTGATCTGGCAGCGTGCCCAGCTGGAAAACGCCATCGCCGTGCTGATCGGCTTGCCGCCGGCCGAGTTCAGCCTGGCGGAAACCCAGAGCATCCCGGCCTTGCCCGAGGTGCCACTGAGCCTGCCTTCGCAACTGCTGGAACGCCGCCCTGACATTGCCTCGGCAGAACGCTCGGTCATCGCCGCCAACGCCAACATCGGCGTGGCCAAGGCCGCTTATTACCCGGACCTGACCCTGAGCCTGAACGGTGGCTACAGCAGCAGCACGTCGAAAGACTTGTTCAGCCTGCCGAACCGGTTCTGGTCGGTCGGCCCGCAACTGGGCATGACCCTGTTCGACGGCGGCCAGCGTTCGGCGGAAGTGGACCGCAGCGAAGCGGCCTACGACGAAACCGTGGCCAAATACCGCCAGACCGTACTCGACGGTTTCCGGGAGGTGGAGAACTTCCTGGTCCAGCTCAAGGTGCTGCAGGACGAAGCCGTGGTGCGCCAACAGGCGTTGGACGCGGCCCGTGAGTCGTTGCGCCTGACGGAGAACCAGTACAAGGCGGGGGTGATCGCCTACCTCGATGTGGTGGTGGTCCAGGCGGCGGCATTGAACAACGAACGCAGTACCCTGGACCTATTGCAGAGCCGCCTGATCGCCAGTGTGCAGTTGATTGCGGCGCTGGGTGGCGGCTGGGACGGGCAGCTTCAGGTGACTGATAACCCCTGACCACCGACATCCACTGTAGGAGCTGGCTTGCCAGCGAAGGCAATCTTCCAGCAAACGAATTTGTTGGCTGACCCACCGCTTTCGCTGGCAAGCCAGCTCCTACAGGACCGGTATCAACAGGTTCAGATTCGCTTCGATAGAGTTAATGTAAAACCTTAAAACAAGCGTTTCATCGCCTTACTGGCATTTTGCTCATTTTGTGAGTGCGTTCTCATTTGGAATCAGTACAATCGGCCGGATTTACACCTCCGAGAATGGAAGCAGTACGGGGGTGATTGCGAGACACTTCCATGCTCATCGGTAGTTATTCCCCAACGCTGGTCATCATTTCGCTCTGTGTGGCAATTCTCGCGTCATACACTGCACTGGACCTGACCGGACGCATAGCCACGGCCAAGGGCCGGGCCGTGCATTGCTGGACGGCGGGCGGCGCGTTTGCCATGGGTATCGGCGTATGGTCGATGCATTTCATCGGCATGCTCGCCTTCAAGCTGCCCATCGACCTGGGGTACGACCTCTCCATCACCTTGCTGTCGCTGTTGATCGGCATCCTGTCATGCGGCTTCGCCCTGTGGCTGGTCAGCCAGGCACAGTTACCGGCCTGGCAGCTGGCGTTCGGTGCGCTGGTCATGGGCGCCGGCATCAGTGCCATGCATTACACCGGCATGGCGGCCATGCGCATGCAGCCGGGAATCGACTATGACCCGACGCTGTTCAGCGCCTCGTTGCTGATCGCGGTCGGTGCCTCCGGCGCTGCACTGTGGATTGCGTTCCGCCTGCGCCAGCACACGCCTTATGTACGCCTGATCCGCGGTGGCGCGGCGGTGATCATGGGCATTGCCATCGTCGGCATGCACTACACCGGAATGGCCGCCGCGCAGTTCCCCGAAGGCAGTTTTTGCGGCGCCGCGGGCAATGGCCTGAGCGGTAACGGCCTCGACAACCTGGTGCTGATCACCACCCTGGCGGTATTGAGCATCGCCTTGCTGACCTCGATCCTCGACGCACGCCTGGAAGCCCGAACCGCCAGCCTTGCCCAGTCGCTGACCGAAGCCAACCGCGAACTGACCCAACTGGCCTTGCACGACACCCTGACCGGCCTGCCGAATCGGGTGTTGCTGGCCGACCGCATCGATCAGGGCATCTCCAGGGTCGACAACGAAGGCGGTTGCCTTGCGTTGATGTTCATCGATCTTGATGGCTTCAAGCCGGTCAATGACGCCTTCGGCCACCATATGGGTGACCAGTTGCTGCGCGAGGTCAGCCTGCGCCTGCGTGAAGACCTGCGCGGCCAGGACACCCTGGCGCGCATCGGTGGCGATGAGTTCGTGCTGCTGGTGCAATTGAGCGAGGCGGACGACGCGATGAACCTCGCAGCCCGCCAGGTGAGCCTGATCGCCCGATCATTCCGGGTGGCCGAGCATGATCTGCAGATCTCCGCCAGCGTCGGCATCGCCCTGTATCCGGGCAATGGCCAGACCGCTCACGAATTGTTGATGAACGCCGATGCGGCGATGTATCACGCCAAGGGCACGGGCAAGAACGGCTACAGCTTTTTCGATGCCTCGATGAACAGCAATGCGCGCAAGCAGCTGCAATTGCTGCAGGACCTGCGCAATGCCGTGGACCAGAACGAGTTCAGCCTGCACTACCAGCCCAAATTCGATGCCCACAACGGCCGACCGGTGGGGGCCGAAGCGTTGTTGCGCTGGGAGCATCCGACCCAAGGCATGCTGTTGCCGGACAAGTTCATTGAACTGGCGGAGAAGACCGGGCTGATCATTCCCATCGGCGAATGGGTTCTCAACGAAGCCTGCCGCCAGATGCGCGAATGGTATGTGCTCGGCTACACCGACTGGCGCATCGCGGTTAACCTCTCGGCCTTGCAGTTCTGCCACGTGGGCCTGGTGCAGAGCGTCGCCAAGGCATTGGCCACCCACCATTTGCCGGCCAACAGCCTGACCCTGGAAATCACCGAGACCACCGCCATGAGCGATGCCGATGCCAGCATGACGGTGCTGCAGGAGCTGTCGGACATGGGTGTTGACCTGTCCATCGACGACTTTGGTACCGGCTACTCGAGCTTGATGTACCTCAAGCGCCTGCCGGCCAACGAGTTGAAAATCGACCGCGGTTTCGTCCGCGACCTGGAGCGTGACAGCGACGACGCTGCCATCGTTTCAGCCATTGTTGCCCTCGGCCAGGCACTGGGCTTGCGGATCGTCGCCGAAGGCGTGGAAACGGGCTCGCAGCAGGACTTCCTGACCCAACTCGGTTGCGATTCGCTGCAAGGCTACCTGCTGGGGCACCCGCTGCCGGCCGAACGCTTCATGAAGGAAATCCACCGCAGCGAGCAATTGGAACTGGCCTGATCTGGCGGGACCGATGAGGGTGCCATGCAAAATCCGTAAATGGCGGTTATTCTTCCCCCCGACTGCATAGGCTTGAAAGGGGGGAAGTTTGCATGGACAAAGTCATCGTCATCACCGGCGGAAGTCGCGGTATCGGTGCCGCTACTGCGCTGTTGGCCGCCAAACAAGGCTATCGGATCTGCATCAACTACCAGTCCGATGAGCAGGCGGCGCAAACGGTGCTGGACCAGGTCCGCGCCTTGGGCGCCCAAGCCATCGCCGTGCGCGCCGACGTCAGTATCGAAGACGAAGTCATCGCCTTGTTCAACCGGGTGGACAGCGAGCTGGGTCGGGTCACGGCGCTGGTGAACAACGCCGGCACCGTGGGGCAAAAATCCCGGGTCGAAGAAATGTCTGAATTTCGCATCCTCAAGATTCTCAAGACCAACGTGTTGGCGCCAGTCCTCTGCGCCAAGCACGCCATCTTGCGCATGTCGCCCAGGCACGGCGGGCAGGGCGGCAGCATAGTCAACGTCTCCTCGGTCGCCGCGCGTTTGGGCTCGCCTAACGAGTACGTCGATTACGCAGCCTCCAAGGGGGCGCTCGACACCTTCACCATCGGCCTGTCCAAGGAAGTGGCGGGTGAGGGGATCCGGGTGAACGCCGTGCGTCCGGGCTACATCTACACCGATTTCCACGCCCTGAGCGGCGATCCGGATCGAGTCAGCAAGCTCGAATCGGCGATTCCGATGGCCCGGGGCGGGCGGCCGGATGAGGTGGCGGAGGCGATTGTGTGGTTGTTGTCGGACAAGGCGTCTTATGCGACGGGGACCTTTGTCGATCTAGGCGGCGGGCGTTAGCGCTTCAGATTTTCATCGCTGAATCTGACCCCTTCGCGAGCAGGCTCGCTCCCACAGGTGACCGCATAACCCTGTGGGAGCGAGCCTGCTCGCGAAGGCGATCTTTCAAGCAATAAAAAACCTCAGAACGACCGCACAATTCGCCCCAACGTCTCCATCGCCTTCTCCGAAGCCTCATCCCACGGGCTTCCATAATTCAGCCGAATACAATTCCTGAAACGCTGCGTCGGCGAAAAAATCGGCCCCGGGGCGATGCTGATGCCTTGTGCCAACGCCATCTGGAACAACTTCAACGAATCCATCTGTTCGGGTAATTCCAGCCAGAGGAAGTAGCCGCCAGCCGGTTGGCTGACGCGGGTCTGCGCCGGGAAATAGCGGGCAATCGCCGACAGCATGGCGCTTTGCTGTTCCTCCAGGGCGTAACGCAACCTGCGCAAATGCCGATCGTAACCGCCGTGCTGCAGGTAGTCGGCAATGGCTGCCTGGGCCGGCATCGATGCGCAAAGGGAGGTCATGAGTTTGAGTCGCTCGATCTTCTGCGCATAGCGCCCGGCGGCGACCCAGCCAATGCGGTAACCCGGGGCCAGGCTCTTGGCGAAAGAACCACAGTGCATCACCAACCCTTCGGTATCGAACGCTTTCGCCGGTTTCGGCGCCTGTTGGCCGTAATAGAGTTCGGCGTAGACGTCATCTTCGATCAACGGCACTTGATGGACGCGCAGCAACTCCACCAGTTCGCGTTTTTTCGCCTCGGGCATGGTCGCGCCCATGGGATTCTGGAAACTGGTCATGCACCAGCAGGCCTTGATCGGGTGGCGTTCCAGGGTTTGCGCGAGCACGCCGAGGTCAATGCCGTCGCGCGGATGCACGGGGATTTCCACGGCTTTGAGTTTCAAGCGTTCCAGCACTTGCAGGCAGGCGTAGAACGCCGGGGCCTCGATGGCCACGAGGTCGCCGGGTTGAGTCACGGCTTGCAGGCACAGGTTCAGCGCTTCCAGCGCACCGTTGGTGATCAGCAGCTCTTCCATGGGCAGCATCAAGCCGCCGACCATGTAGCGCAGGGCAATTTGCCGGCGCAGTTGCGGGTTGCCCGGCGACATGTCGGTGACCACCATGCGCGGGTCCATGTCCCGGGCAGCGCTGGCCAGGGAGCGCGACAGGCGTTGCAGCGGAAACAGGGTCGGGCTGGGGAATGCCGAGCCGAAGGCGACGGTGTTCGGGTCCTTGATCGATTCGAGGACCGAGAACACCAGTTCGCTGACGTCGACTTCGGTGGATTCATTGACCTGGCTACTGATCACCGGCTCGGAAAACGGCCGGGGTGCATGGGCGTTGACGAAGTAGCCGGAGCGCGGTCGGGCGCGAATCAGGCCGCGACGCTCGAGCAGGTAATAGGCCTGGAACACCGTTGACGGGCTGACTCCATGGGTCTGGCTGGCGTAGCGCACCGACGGCACGCGCTGGCCGGGCCCGAGGACGCCGGTGCGGATCAGTTCAGCGATGTCATCGGCGAATTTTTCGTAGCGTTTCATCTAAGTCCCGGTGCAGTCAGTCTGGGAAATCGGTGGAGATTTCATCGCTGGCAAGCCAGCTCCCACAGAATCACGCCTACCTGTAGGAGCTGGCTTGCCAGCGAAGGCATTCTAGAGGCTCAACGATTCATTGGTGCAACAAACCGGCTCTTGGCCACGCTGAAGATGCCCGGCTCATCGCTGTCGACGATCTTGAAACTGATGCTCTGCGAGCTGCTGGCAGGCCGCTCCGTGGTCATCGCCACCGATACCGGCACATCGACAATCTCCCCCGGCGCCAGGCTCAGTTCGGTCTTGCCCTGCAGCTGGAACCCATCGACATCCACCAGCGTCAGGCGGTAGTCCTGGCGTTGCTGGGTCTTGTTGATGACCTTGAGGCTGTAGATGTTTTCGATCTGCCCCAGATTGTTCTCGCGGAACAGACCGCGGTCCTTGCTCACGTCCAGCGACACCATCGGCCGCTCCATCAACGCGACCACCAGCGCAGCGATCATCACCAGCAGCACGGCGGTGTAACCGATCAGTCGTGGCCGCAACAGGTGGGTCTTGCCGCCTTGCAACTGGTGCTCCGAGGTATAGCTGATCAGCCCGCGCTCGTAGCCCATCTTGTCCATGATCGAATCACAGGCGTCGATACACGCCGCGCAACCGATGCATTCCATCTGCAAGCCGTCGCGAATGTCGATGCCGGTTGGGCAGACCTGCACGCAGAGCTGGCAATCGATGCAGTCACCCAGGCCGACCTCGGCGGGCTTGACCTCGCGTTTGCGCGGGCCTCGGTGCTCGCCACGGGCCACGTCGTAGGAAATGGTCAGGGTGTCCTTGTCGAACATCACGCTCTGGAATCGCGCATAGGGGCACATGTGCATGCACACCGCTTCACGCAACCAGCCCGCATTGATGTAGGTGGCACCGGTGAAGAACAGCACCCAGAACAGGCTGACACCGCCCATTTGCCAGGTCAGCAGCGCTTCTGCCAGTGGGCGGATTGGCGTGAAATAGCCGACGAAGGTCAGGCCGGTCAGCAGGCTGATGGCCAGCCATAAAGTGTGTTTGGCCGAACGGCGCAGCAGTTTGTTCAGCCCCCAGGGCGCCGCTTGCAGTTTGATCCGCTGGTTTCGTTCGCCTTCGGTGATCTTCTCGCACCACATGAAGATCCAGGTCCAAGAGCTCTGCGGGCAGGTGTAGCCGCACCAGACCCGGCCGGCGAACACGGTGATCGCGAACAGGCCGAACGCGGCGATGATCAGCAGCGCCGAGAGCAGGATGAAATCCTGCGGCCAGAACGTCGCGCCAAAAATGTGGAATTTGCTCTCGGAAAGATCCCAAAGCACCGCCTGGCGACCACCCCAGTTCAACCACACGGTGCCAAAGAACAACAGGAACAGAAAACCCGCGCCGCTGATGCGCAGGGAACGGAACAGGCCGGTGAAGCTACGGGTGTGGATCAGGTTGTCGCTGGACTTGGCCTTCATCTTTGGACGCGAAGGCTCGAAAGTCTTGACGACGGGGGCGCTTTCCAGGGTTCGGACGGGGATTCTATCGCTCATGGTCTTTCGCTCATCAGCCTCCATCAGGCAGGAGCACTATGAGCGGCGATCTGTTTGCATAACAGACTCAGGTATTACTTTAAAAACCGGATCAGATGGGCACGAAAGCCCCACTTGCGACAACTTGAAGCAGCTGTCGGGGCAGGGCCGGGAGGCCTATACCTGACGTATTTGGGCTTTGTTGATCCGGCTCAGTCAAATCACCGAATCACTGTCGGTGGCCTTCAGATGCCGCCGACCGTCCACCGCACCTGCTACGGTCAATGCGTCGGCTTCTGCTTCGGTGATGTAGATACGCTGTCCTTCGAGGTCGACTGCCGACATGGCCTTGACCTCATCGGTGATGATGGTCACATCGGGACACAGGCGAATTTCCTCGCCGCTTTCGGTGGTAAAGAAGCAGGTCTGGTTCTCGATGCGTACGGTCATGTCGTGATCCTTGTTTTTCAGGACTGATGAGGCATTAGGGTCTCGGCACCGGCCATCGTTCTGTGCAACTGATTAATGGTCGGCGCGGTCAATCCTCCATGACCCTTTGCAAGGCTCTTCACGAGGGAGCGCGCCATGAACGCCTGGTGGCATGAAGTCTGGGTGACCCTGCAAGCCGAATTCGCCGACATCGGCGATGCCTCGCAATTGACCCGAATCACCGTGCGCCTGCTGATAGCGGCGGTATTGGGCGGCATTCTCGGTTTCGAGCGCGAGCACAAGGGCAAGGCAGCGGGGGTGCGCACCCACATGCTGGTGGCACTTGGCGCGGCGCTGTTCGTGCTGGTGCCGCAGATGTCTGGCTCCCAGGCCGACGCCATGAGCCGGGTCGTCCAAGGCGTGATCGCCGGGATCGGCTTCCTCGGTGCCGGCACCATCCTGAAAAACCAGGAAGGCGATGAAGGCCACGTCAAGGGCCTGACCACCGCCGCCGGGTTATGGATGACCGCCGCCATCGGGGTGTCCGCGGGGTTGGGAAGGGAGGCGACGGCTGTGTTGAGTACGTTGTTGGCGTTGCTGATTCTCGGCGTCATGCCCGGCATCGTGAAGATGCTGGAGAAAGACAAAGACCAATTGTAGGAGCTGGCTTGCCAGCGAAAAACTCAAGAGCGCCTCGGGGTGTCTGGCTTCCAGCGTCATCGTTCACGACCTTCGTCGGAGCGCCGCCCGGAGCAAGCTCGCTCCTACAAGTTCCCCCAGCGAAGAGGGGGAACGATCAACTGTCTTCATTCAGGGGTCACAATCACCGGTGGCATCGTCGTCGGCGGCTCTTCCCGGGGTGGCGGGTTTGTGCCCGGTGGGTCCTGCTCGGGCACAGGCTGCGGATCGGTGGGTGGTATCACCGGGTCATCGATGTTCGGATCGGGGGTTTCGGCAGGGAATGGATTGTTCATCGTTGATGCCTCCAGTGGCACATGGCGTGAGTCGTGCTTAAGTTGGTTGACCACTGCGCGCAGGATTTGACTCCCGGCAGATCCCGCTGAACTTTTCCCGGCGGCCGGCGCTCGGAACCTAAGTGAGTTCATTGCAGGGGGTAATCGCCCGTGCGATGACAATCAGACACAAGAGCGTCCATGGGGCGTAAAGGAGTGATGCTCGATGACGGCTGAAAAACCGACTGAACTGAGCTACAACCCGCACATGCCACTTTCCCAGGCGTTGCTGCTGCCGCGAATCGTGATTGAAAATACCCTGCCAACCCTTGAAGGCGGTCAGTTTGCGGTCAAGGCCGTGGTCGGGCAGGACGTTGTGGTCACCAGCAAGGTGTTCGCCGACGGTCACGACAAGTTGGCGGTACGTGTGCGCTGGCAGGCCGAGGGCGATGAGGTCTGGCAAAGCGAGGTCATGGCCGATCTGGGCAACAACGGTTGGCAGGGCCGGTTTCGGGTGCAGGACCAGGGCCGCTATGTGTTCTGCATTGAAGCCTGGGTCGATCAGTTCGCCAGCTTTTGCTACGAACTTGAAAAAAAGCACCTCGCCGCCGTTCCGGTCAGTCTTGAGCTGCAGGAAGGCCGCCTGCACGTCCAGCAAGCCGCCGCACGCGCCGAAGGTCAGCTGAGCGAGCAATTGGCCGCGTTGCACCACCAACTGGCGGGCCTGCTCGAAACCGAGCAGGTTGCACTGTTTCTGCACCCGCGCAGTGCCGAGTTGATGGCCCTGGCCGATCATCGTCCCTACCTGAGCCTGAGCCCGGAATACCCGGTCGATGTCGAGCGAGAACTGGCGCAGTTCGCCAGTTGGTATGAACTGTTTCCACGCTCGATCACCGACGATCCGGCGCGCCACGGTACATTCAACGATGTGCATTCCCGGCTGGCGATGATCCAGGACATGGGCTTCGACGTGCTGTACTTCCCGCCAATCCACCCGATCGGCCGCAGTTATCGCAAAGGCCCGAACAATTCCCTGACCGCCGGCCCCGACGACCCGGGCAGCCCCTATGCCATCGGCAGCGAAGAGGGTGGGCACGAGGCGATTCACTCGCAGTTGGGCACCCGCGAAGACTTCCGTCGCCTGGTGGCGGCGGCCGCGGATTACGGCCTGGAGATCGCCCTCGACTTTGCCATCCAGTGTTCCCAGGACCACCCATGGCTCAAGCAGCACCCCGGGTGGTTCAACTGGCGACCGGACGGCACGATCAAATACGCGGAGAACCCGCCGAAAAAATACCAGGACATCGTCAATGTCGACTTCTATGCCGTGGAGTCAATCCCCAGCCTATGGCTCGAACTGCGCGACATCGTGGTCGGCTGGGTGCAGGAGGGCGTGAAGATTTTTCGCGTCGACAACCCGCACACCAAGCCGCTGCCGTTCTGGCAATGGCTGATCGCCGACGTTCGTGCACTTTATCCGGAGGTGATTTTCCTCGCCGAAGCCTTTACCACCCCGGCAATGATGGCGCGGCTGGGCAAGGTCGGGTACTCGCAGAGCTACACCTACTTCACTTGGCGCAACACCAAGGCGGAGTTGGCGACCTATTTCACCGAACTCAATGAATCGCCATGGCGCGAATGCTACCGGCCGAACTTCTTCGTCAATACACCTGACATCAACCCGGCGTTCCTGCATGAATCCGGTCGCCCCGGTTTTCTCATTCGCGCGGCGCTGGCAACTATGGGCTCCGGTTTGTGGGGCATGTACTCCGGCTTTGAGCTGTGCGAGTCCGCGCCGATCCCGGGCAAGGAGGAATACCTCGACTCCGAGAAGTACGAGATCCGGCCCAGGGACTTCAATGCCCCCGGCAACATCATTGCCGAGATCGCCCAGCTCAACCGCATCCGCCGGCAAAACCCGGCATTGCACTCGCATCTGGGCCTCAAGGTCTATAACGCCTGGAATGACAACATCCTGTACTTCGGCAAGCGCAGCCCCGACGGCAGCAATTTCATTCTGGTGGCGGTCAACCTTGATCCGCACAACGTCCAGGAGGCGAATTTCGAGTTGCCGCTGTGGGAAATGGGCTTGCCGGACGATGCCAGCACCCAGGGTGAAGACTTGATGAACGGCCATCGCTGGACCTGGCATGGCAAGCACCAGTTCATGCGCATCGATCCGGCGTATCAGCCGTTCGGGATCTGGCGGATTACCCCCTGACACATGATCGTTCCCATGCTCCGCGTGGGAATGCAGCCCGTGACGCTCCGTGTCACTGGACGCAGAGCGTCCCTTGAGACATTCCCACGCAGAGCGTGGGAACGATCCGCGTCAGGGCGTTCTTTCGTATTCAACAGGAGTTTCAAATGGCGAAGAAACCCAAGGCAGCCACCTTCATCAAGGACCCGCTCTGGTACAAGGACGCGGTCATCTATCAAGTTCACGTCAAATCCTATTTCGACTCCAATAACGACGGAATCGGCGACTTTCCTGGCCTGATCGCCAAGCTCGACTACATTGCCGACCTGGGCGTCAATACCATCTGGCTGTTGCCGTTCTACCCCTCGCCACGTCGCGACGATGGTTATGACATCGCCGAATACCGTGGCGTGCACAGCGACTACGGGACCATGGCCGACGCCAAGCGCTTCATCGCCGAGGCGCACAAACGCGGTTTGCGGGTGATCACCGAACTGGTCATCAACCACACCTCGGACCAGCACGCCTGGTTCCAGCGCGCACGCAAGGCCAAGAAGGGTTCCGCCGCGCGGGATTTCTACGTGTGGTCCGATGACGATCAAAAATACGACGGCACCCGCATCATCTTTCTCGACACCGAAAAATCCAACTGGACCTGGGACCCGGTGGCCGGCCAGTACTTCTGGCACCGCTTCTACTCGCACCAGCCGGATCTGAATTTCGACAACCCGCAGGTGATGAAAGCGGTGCTGTCGGTCATGCGCTACTGGCTCGACATGGGCATCGACGGTTTGCGCCTCGACGCCATCCCGTACCTGATCGAGCGCGACGGCACCAACAACGAGAACCTGCCGGAGACCCACGATGTCCTCAAGCAGATCCGCGCCGAAATCGACGCCCATTACCCGGACCGCATGCTGCTGGCCGAGGCCAACCAATGGCCGGAAGACACCCAGCTGTATTTCGGCGACACCGATAAAAAGGGCCTGAACGGCGACGAATGCCACATGGCGTTTCACTTCCCGTTGATGCCGCGCATGTACATGGCGCTGGCCCAGGAAGACCGGTTTCCAATCACCGACATCTTGCGCCAGACGCCGGAGATCCCGGCCAATTGCCAGTGGGCGATCTTCCTGCGCAACCACGATGAACTGACCCTGGAGATGGTCACCGACAAGGAACGTGACTACCTGTGGAATTACTATGCGGCCGACCGACGGGCGCGGATCAACCTGGGGATTCGCCGCCGCCTGGCGCCGCTGATGGAGCGTGATCGCCGGCGCGTGGAGCTGCTCAACAGCCTGTTGCTGTCGATGCCCGGCACGCCGACCTTGTACTACGGTGACGAGATCGGCATGGGCGACAATATCTACCTCGGCGATCGCGACGGTGTGCGCACGCCGATGCAGTGGTCGATCGACCGCAACGGCGGGTTTTCCCGCGCTGACCCGGCCAGCCTCGTGCTGCCGCCGATCATGGACCCGCAATACGGCTACCTGTCGGTAAATGTCGAAACCCAGGCCGGCGATCCGCATTCGCTGTTGAACTGGACCCGACGCATGTTGGCGGTGCGCAAGCAGTCCAAGGCGTTCGGGCGCGGCACCTTGAAAATGCTCTCGCCGACCAATCGCCGGGTGCTGGCCTATACCCGCGAATACACCGGCCCTGACGGCAAGCACGAAATCATTCTGTGCGTGGCCAACGTTTCGCGCAGCGCCCAGGCCGTGGAGCTGGACTTGTCGGCGTACGTTGGCATGGTGCCCGTGGAGATGCTCGGCGGTAACGCGTTTCCACCCATTGGCCAATTGAGTTTCCTCCTGACCCTGGCGCCCTACGGGTTCTACTGGTTCGGCCTCGCAGCGGAGAACCAGATGCCCAGCTGGCACGTGGAGCCGGCGCAAAGCCTGCCGGACTTCACCACGCTTGTACTGAAAAAGCGCATGGAAGAACTGCTCGAAGCGCCTTCGCGCACCATGTTGGAGCAGGGCATCCTGCCGAACTGGCTGCAGAACCGCCGCTGGTTCGCCGGCAAGGACGCGGCCATCGAACAGGTCAACCTGGCCTACGGTGTGCGATTTGGCGATGCGCAGCATCCGGTGTTGCTGAGTGAAATCGAAGTCACCGGCGGCGGCCAGACCAGCCGCTACCAACTGCCGTTCGGCTTCATCGCCGAAGACCAGGTCGGCACCGCATTGCCCCAGCAATTGGCCCTGTCGCGGGTGCGCCGTGGCCCGCAGGTCGGCTTGATCACGGATGCCTTCAGCCTGGAAAACTTTATCCGCGCGGTGATGCAAGGCATGCACGACCACACGGTGTTGCCTTCCGATGGCGGCGAGATCCGTTTCGAACCCACGGCCGAGCTAGCCAAGCTGGGCCTGACGGCGGAGTCGGCGGTGCGTTACCTGTCGGCCGAGCAATCCAACAGTTCGGTGGTGGTCGGCAACAGCCTGGTGTTGAAACTGATCCGCAAGGTCGCGTCGGGCGTGCACCCGGAACTGGAAATGAGCGCCTACCTGACCACTGCCGGCTTCGGCAATATCTCGCCGCTGCTGGGGGCGGTGGTACGTCGCGATGCGGAGGGCGAAGACAACCTGCTGATGATCGCCCAGGGCTACTTGAGTAATCAGGGCGATGCCTGGGAGTGGACCCAGAACAACCTGGAGCGGGCGTTGCGCGACGAGCTTGCGGACGCCATGTCCGAACAGGAACAGCACTACAACGCGCTGGGCGAGTTGAAGGACTTCGCCGCCATGCTCGGCCAGCGCCTGGGTGAAATGCATCAGGTGCTGGCGGCTGCCAGCGAAAACCCTGACTTTGATCCGCACATCACCACGCAAAAGGATGCATCGGCGACGGGCAAGGATGTCGTGGCACAAATCGAGCATGCATTGAAGTTGCTCAAGCAGCATCAAGATGAACTGAACCCGGCGGACAAAACCCTGGTCAGCCGTTTACTGGAGAACAAAAAGGCGATTCTTGGGCATGTCCAGGAGCTGGCCAAAAAGACCGCGGGTGGATTGCGCATCCGCGTACACGGTGACTTGCACCTCGGCCAGGTGCTGGTGATCAAGGGCGATGCGTACCTGATCGACTTCGAAGGCGAACCGGCGCGACCACTGCCCGAACGTCGGGGCAAGCACAGCCCGTACAAGGATGTCAGTGGCGTGCTGCGTTCTTTCGACTATGCGGCGGCGATGACCATCAACGTGCATAACGTTGATAACACAGCGAATGCCCAGGAAGCTCGCAAACGGGTCGGCGATCGCTATTTAAGTGAGGCAAGACAGGCATTTATCCACGCTTATCGGCTGGCGGCAGCTACGCTTGGCCATGCGTGGCAAGATCCGGATGGCGAAGATGCCGCGTTGGCATTGTTCGGCCTGGAGAAGGCGGCGTATGAAGTGGCCTACGAGGCGGAAAATCGCCCCGGCTGGCTGCCCGTGCCGTTGCACGGTTTATATGGATTATTGAGTGGGCTTAAACCCTTTTCCGATCTTGGTGGAGAGTAGTCATGAGTTTCTCGAACAAGGAACAGGGTCATCATCACAGTGAAGCGCTGCTACCCAGGGCGCGGGATATCGATGCGCTGGTGCGGGCCGAGCATCGCGATCCCTTTGCCATTCTCGGCCCCCACGGCGACGGTGTCGGCGGACAATTCATCCGCGCTTACCTGCCGGGCGCCTTGAGCGTTCAGGTGGTGGCCAGGGAAACCGGGGAGGAGCTGGGCAACCTTGAAACGACCCAGACCCCCGGGCTGTTCGTCGGGCATTTCCAACGGGCGCAGCCTTATCTGTTGCGCACCCGCTGGGCCGGTGGCGAGCAGTTAGCCGAAGACCCCTACAGTTTTGGCCCGTTGCTCGGTGACATGGATTTGTACCTGTTCGCCGAAGGCAATCACCGCGACCTGAGCAGCGCCCTGGGTGCCCAGTTGAAGACCGTGGACGGTGTCGATGGCGTGCGATTCGCCGTGTGGGCACCGAATGCCCGGCGGGTGTCGGTGGTGGGGGATTTCAACGTCTGGGACGGTCGACGCCATCCGATGCGCCTGCGCCACCCCACCGGTGTCTGGGAAGTGTTCATCCCACGCCTGCAGGCGGGGGAGGCCTACAAATACGAAATCCTCGGCAAGGACGGGATCCTGCCACTCAAGGCCGACCCCATGGCGCTGGCCACCAGCCTGCCACCGGACACCGCCTCGAAAGTCGCCTCGCCTCTGAAGATCGACTGGCAGGATCAGGACTGGATGCAATCGCGGGGCGAACGCCATCGCCCGACGGCGCCCTTGTCGATCTACGAACTGCACGCCGGTTCCTGGCAGTGCGAGCTGGACGACCTGGGCGAAGTGGCCCGGCAATACACCTGGCCGGAACTGGCCGAGCGGCTGATTCCGTATGTGAAGGACCTGGGGTTCACCCACATCGAGCTGATGCCGATCATGGAGCACCCGTTCGGTGGCTCCTGGGGCTATCAATTGCTTTCGCAATTCGCCACCAGCGCCCGCTACGGGACGGGCGACGAGTTCGCCGCCTTCGTGAATGACTGCCACCTGGCGGGTATCGGCGTGATCCTCGACTGGGTGCCGGCGCATTTTCCCACCGACGTCCATGGCCTGGCCCAGTTCGACGGCACCGCGCTGTACGAATACGGCAACCCGCAGGAAGGTTTCCACCAGGACTGGGACACCCTGATCTACAACCTCGGCCGCACCGAAGTGCACGGCTACATGCTGGCGTCGGCGCTGCACTGGCTCAAGCATTTCCACGTCGATGGCCTGCGGGTCGATGCGGTGGCCTCGATGCTGTACCGCGATTACTCGCGCAAGGCCGGCGAGTGGGTGCCCAACCGCCATGGCGGCCGGGAGAACCTCGAGGCCATCGACTTCCTGCGTCACCTCAATGACGTCGTGGCGCTGGAAGCCCCTGGAGCGCTGGTGATCGCCGAAGAGTCCACCGCCTGGCCCGGCGTCAGCCAGGGCACGCAACAGGGCGGCCTGGGTTTCGCCTATAAGTGGAACATGGGCTGGATGCACGATTCGCTGCACTACATCCAGCAAGACCCGGTGTACCGTGCCCATCACCACAACGAACTCAGTTTCGGCCTGGTGTACGCCTGGTCGGAACGTTTCATCCTGCCGATTTCCCACGATGAAGTGGTGCACGGCAAGCACTCGCTGATCGACAAGATGCCCGGCGACCGCTGGCAGAAATTCGCCAACCTGCGGGCCTACCTGAGCTTCATGTGGACCCATCCGGGCAAGAAACTGTTGTTCATGGGCTGCGAATTTGGCCAATGGCGCGAGTGGAACCACGACCAGCAGCTTGATTGGTACCTGTTGCAGTACTCCGAGCACAAAGGCGTGCAGAAGTTGGTGAGCGACCTCAATCGCCTGTATCGCGACGTGCCGGCACTGCACGAACAGGACGACGTGCCGCAAGGCTTCCAGTGGCTGATCGGCGATGATGCGATCAACAGTGTTTATGCCTGGATGCGCTGGAGCAAGGACGGCCAGCCGATACTGGTGGTCGCCAACTTCACCCCGGTGCCACGTGAGGCTTATCGGGTCGGCGTGCCGTTTGCCGGGCAGTGGAGCGAGGTGTTCAACAGCGATTCGTCGATCTATGCCGGTTCCAACTATGGCAACAGTGGCGGGGCGACCGCCGAGGAAACGCCGAGCCATGGCCAGGCGTTGTCGCTGGTGCTGAACCTGCCGCCGTTGGCGGTGTTGATGCTGCGGCCGGCGGGCTGACCCAGGGCCGCTTTCGCGGGCAAGCCGGATCGTACGGCGATCGCATTTGCCCGCGAAGATCGGGACCTGCAACCAGGTCCCGGCCGGTTCTTTCACCAACGCATTCGTACACCCAGGCTGCCGATCAAGCCATTCAAATCGTTGTCATCCACATCGCTGCTGTAGTCGGCGCTGACGTACAGGCTCACGGTCGGCGTCACCCTTGCCACCAAACCCAAGCCCAGTTCGACCGTCGAGGAGTAACGGCTGCTGCTGATCTTGTCGACCTGGTCGAGGGTCACGGTATTGCCGGTGTACACCGTGTGCCACAAGTTGGTTCGCACATAGGGTTCGACGGGCAGGCCGTTGATGTCGTAGCTACCCTTCAACTTGGCACCGACCCGGCCGCTCCAGGAGCTGAGTTCACTGGAGGAGGCATTGCCCGAACCCGCATAGGGCGTATCCAGGGTGATCCGCTGATTGATCAATTGCGCCTGGGGTTCGACCACCCAGTTTTCACTGATGCCAATCGGGAAGCCGCCTTCGACCGAGAGGGTCACCGCGCTGCCTTCGGTGGCTTGGCGGGCGCCTTGCTCATTGCGACTGAACCCATTGACGCGACCCCCGCTGGCCGACAGATCGACGTGCCAGCCTTGGGGCCCGGTCAGGCTCCAGTAGGCGCCGAGGCTCTGCCCTTGCAGGTTGAGGGTGTCGTTGCGTGGGTCCGATTGCGCGCGATTGGTCAGCAAGCCGTTGCCGGTGCCATGGAACTCGGCGGTGCCGCCAATCAGGCCGACCCGCTGGGTGTGACCGTTATTGCTTTGCAGGGTCAGGAGCGCCGGGCTTTTCAGTTCGCCGGAGCCGGGAATGGAGAAACCCTGGGCGAGGGCGTCGGTTTGCGCCTGGCGCGAGGCCTGGCCATACAGTTGATCCCAGGCCCCGGGAGCAGCCTCTGCGACGGTCAGGCTTGAACTGCGTATATCGGCAATCGGGCTGAAGTGGCCGGGATAAGGGGTGGTGGGTGCAGACAGGGTGAGCGTCGGGATGTCCTGGCGGTACCAGGGGGTGGTTTCTTCCTCGGCGGGGGAAGCCTGCACTTCCATGGATGAACACAACAGCAATGTACTTGAAACGGTGCAAACGCTAATCCGGATCTCTTGAGGGGTGAATGAAGTTTTCATGGAGGTCTACCTTGCAATCGCATGCGGTATCTCGCTGTGGCGTCTCTCCTACCCCGAGTGAGGGGCGACCGAATGAATTAGGGCAAGCCGACTCCTGCCCGTTTCTACGGGTGGTTAACGGTTGGTCCTGATGGTGGTTCCGGGGTAGTAACGTGAAGTCAAGAGGACCCCTGCCATTGCGTCAAGAAAATGGCCGATAAATGGTAGGGGTATTTCAGATCATATAAGTGACTGATTTACGACGCATACCTAAGTGCTTGTTTATTGGATAAAACGTCAAAAAACTCGCGAGCTAGAGCCTTTGCTCAGTCCTACCAGCTCACCCTGATTCCCAGGTTGCCGCTCATTCCACGCAGTGGGTTGCTGTCGATATTGCTGCTGTAATCTGCGTTGGCGTAGACGCTGACAGCAGGTGCAAGCGTGAGGATCGCGCCGATGCCGAGATCCGCCGAAGAGGTGCGTTGTTCGGTGTTGATCTCGGTGCTGTCGTCGAATGTCACCGTGTCGGTACCCGATACTGTGTGCCACAGGTTGACGCGCAGGTAGGGTTCCAACGGCAGGCCAGCGACTTCGTAGCTTCCCTTGAGCCGGGCGCCGAGGCGGCCGGTCCAGGCTGGGTCCGAATCGAAAGATACCTTGGAAATGCCGTCGTCCTGACTTTTCAGGTCAACCTTTTGATGGATGATTTGTACCTGGGGTTCGACGACCCATTTGTCTGCCACTGAAATGGGGTAGCCGCCCTCAGCCGAGAGGGTAACGGCATGACCATCGTTGTCGATTTTCAGGCCGCGGTCGGAGTGGCTGTCGCCGTTCAGCCAGGTGTACATCGCCACGGTATCGACGTACCAGCCCTTGGGATCGATCAGGGTCCAGTAGAGCCCCAGGCTATCGCCTTGCAGCTCGACCTTGCCGGCGCGCTTGTCCTGGAAGCCCTGGTTGAAACCGTCGACATCACCCTTCAAGCGGCTATGGCCGACGAAGAAACCGGTGCGCTGGGTTTGCCCGCCGGTGGTTTGCGAGCCGAACAGATCGTTGCCCACCTGAAAGCCGTTGAGCGATCCGTCGAGCCGTGGCGTGACGGTGCCGGCCCAGGTCTGCTCGAAGTTTTTCCCGTAGATCCGGCCCCAGCCCGCGCCAAAGGCTCCGGTTTCGTTTAGCAGACGTTGATCTCCCTGGCGATCATGGAAAGTGCCGAGCGCCGTCATGGCCAGCTGTGCGGCCGCCGGTGGCAACACCGACCAGACCGGGACTTCCTGACGGTACAGGGGAATCGGCGCCGCACCGGCAACGGGCGCCGGCAAGGGCGGTGTGCCGACAGCCGCCACCGGTGCCGCCACCAACGGCACCAGGACGGGCGGCACGGCTGGTTCGGGCGTGGGGGTTGGAACTGGATTTGGAGTCGGATCCGGATTGGGCGCCGCCGCTGCAACCAACGGCGGCGCGACGACGGCCGAACGCAGGTACCAGCTGTTTTCGCTTCCGGCGGTGACGCCACCCTTGAACAGGTAATAATCGAAAGCGCCGACCGACAATGGGGCTTTGAGCGTAAAGGCACCACTGTCGCTGATGGCCGTGCCTTGGGCCTGGACCACCTGAATGCCGTTTTGCAGGGTGGCAGCGCCCGTGCCGCCCAGGTTGTTGACGGTAATGGACGTGGTGCCGGTCAAGGTGCCGTCCTTGACCACCAGTTTGTCGCTGGGGGAGCTGTCATCGCCCAGGATGCTTTGCACCCATAGCTGGCCGCCGTTGCCCGCATAGTTGCCCTGTACCGTCAGGGTGTCGCTGGTGCGGCTGTTGCCACTGCCAAGGTCGATGATCCCGGCGTTGTTCAGCGTCGCACGCTGGCCCGGGGTGAAGGGGGTGAGGCTGCCTTGGGTCGAGGTCACGACACTGCTGCCGTCGATGTTGAACACGCCGCTGCCGCTGGTGTTGTCACCCAGGACAAAATTGCCGTCGAAGTCAAATTGCGAGGCATTGTCCAGGTTGACGGTTTCCCAGTTGACGTAACGAGCGGCTCCGCTGGCTGTAGTGTTATCGAAGGTCAGCAGATCGTTGCCGTTGCCTCCATCGAGGGCTGGGGTCTGGTTCAGGGTGCTTTCATTGAGATTGCGCAGGGTCGCCCGGTCATCGCCATCGCCCATCAGGATCGCCGAAAGGATGGTCCCGCCGCCATCCCGGATCAAGGTGTCATTGCCCGCGCTGGCACGGATCTCGCCGGCGATTGTGCCGCCGGTCACGGTGATCAGGTCGTCGCCACCGCTGACACTGATGTTGCCGCCGATGCTGCCACCGTCAACGATGATGGTGTCAGTGCCAAAGCCGGTGACCAGGTTGCCGAGGATCTGCCCGCCAGACAGATGGAACAGATTGTTATCGAGCTTCATGTCGACCCGGCCGATGGTGCCGCCGCTCATCTCGGCGGTGTCGCCGTCCTCGAAGGCGCCAATGATCGTACCTGCGGTCATTTTGAAAAAGTCGCGGCTGTCGCCCTGGGCGAGGGACTGGATGGTCCCGCCATTCATGAGAAATCTATCGACGCCATTGCCTTGGTTAACAGCCCCCGTGACCTGACCGGCGCTGATGCTGAAAGTGTCGTCACCGTCCCCCTGATTGACGTTCCCGGTAATGACGCCGGAGTTTATGCCAACCGTGTCGTTGCCGGCGCCGAACGTCACATTGCCTGTGACCGTGCCGGTGCCATTGGCGGGAAGGGTCAGGGTGTTGCTTCCCGCCAGGTCGGTCAGCGGCCCGCTGTTGCCGCTGTAGCACACGAAGTTGTCGTTGCCAGCGGAGGATACAAGGGTGCAAGCCGCCTGGCTGGGCAGGGACACGCCCAGGTACAGGCAGATTGAAAGGGCACAGGCGCTGTAACGGCAGCTGGGCAGTGCTTTGCAAAGGTCCATGTGCGTCTCCGCTCAAGATTCGACACAAGATGTCTTGCAAGTAGGGCAAGGCATCAAGTGCATCGGCAGCGCGAGTCGCGAGACATCATCAGGAAAGCAAATAACCCTTCGGGCAACGGCAGCTACGGGCAGGTCCGCACGAATCAATCGAACGGACGGGAGCACCGTAGCAAGTGTTTTTGATTGTATCTACTGTCACAAATGACAGGTAGGGAGCGGATTTTACACATTACAGGTGTACTTCCACCGCCAACGGCAAATGATCTGACAGGTGCGTCCAGGGCTTGTGGCCGAGGATTTTCGGATCGTGGCTACTGGCATTGCGCAGATAGATTCGATCCAGGCGCAGCAACGGGAAGCGCGCCGGGTAGGTTTTCGCCGGCCGGCCATGATGGCGTTCGAAGGCTTCGTGCAAGTAGTCGCGGCGCGAGAGGGCGGCGTTACCCTGCAGTTGCCAGTCGTTGAAGTCGCCGGCAATGATCACGGGGGCGTCATCGGGCAAGGATTCGAGCAGCTGGCAAAGCAGGCGCAACTGCAACTGGCGATGACTCTCCAGCAAGCTCAGGTGCACGCAGATCGCATGCACCTCGGCGTGGCCCGGTACGTCCAGCACGCAATGCAAAAGCCCCCGGCGCTCGGGGCCGGTGATGGAGACGTCGAGGTTGCGGTACTCGCGGATCGGGTATTTGGACAGCAGTGCATTGCCATGGTGACCATCGGGGTAGACCGCATTGCGCCCGTAGGCGAAGTCGCTCCACATGCTGTCGGCGAGAAACTCGTATTGCGAGGTTTGCGGCCAATCGTTGTAACGCGAGGAATGGCGCTCATGTTCACCGACGACTTCCTGCAGGAACACCAGGTCGGCTGATGTGCTGCGCACCGCTTCGCGCAATTCCGGGAGGATGAAGCGCCGGTTGAGGGCGGTAAAGCCTTTGTGGGTGTTGACCGTCAGCACGCGCAATCGATGGATGACCGTGGGGCTGTTCAACGGCACTGATCCTGCTGCCTGCCGATTAGAGTCACTGCTCACGTTCACTCCTCTGAATCCGGGTTGCCTATGTATGCGACTGATGGGGGAGCGTGCAGTTCAGCGCTTTTGGCGTATATATCCATTTTTGGGGAAATGGGCACCGTATGGTTCGCGTGGATTATCTTTCCGGTGTACATATCCATTCCTGCGGTAACGGCCACCTATGGTTTCGCTTTTACAGCGAGTCACTTGGAAAAGCCCCAAGTAACCAAGGGCTCTTGCCCCTGGCGTTCG